>NZ_QHJI01000070.1:0-635 GCF_003947535.1 Amycolatopsis sp. WAC 04169
GCGAGCGGCACCGAGCCCGGAAAGCCCGGCAAAGAGGAGGACCGCGGCGAGGGGCGCGAAGGGGGGGCGCGGCGGAAGGTGGGAAGAAAGACGAGGAGAGGGGAGGGAAAAGAGGAGGGGGAGAGGGAGGAGGGAGGAGAAGGAAAGAAGAGAGAGAGGCGGAGAAAGGGAGGAAGAAGAAGGAGGGAAAAAGAGGAGGAAAAAGGGAGAGAAGAGAGAGAGGAAAAGGAAAAGGGAGGGAAGAGGGAGAGAAAGGGGGGGAAGGGGGGAGAGAGGAGAAGGGAAAGGAAAGGAAGCGGGGAGGAGGAAAGAAGGGGAGGGAGGAAAAGGGGAAGGAAAGAGGAGGAAGGGAGAGAAAAGGAGGGGAGAAAGGAAGGAAGGGAGGAGAGGGCGGAGGAAGACAAGAGAGGAAGGAGGAGGGAAGAGAGGAAAAGAGGAAAGAGGAAGAAAGAGAAAAAGAAAAGGAAAAAAAGAGGAGAAGAAGAAAGGAGGGAAGAAGAAAGAAGGAAGAGGGGGGAAGAAGAAGAGAGAGAAGAAGGGGGAGAGGAAGGGAGAAAGGAGAGAGAGGGGGAAGAGGTCGGTGCGCACGAAGACCGCGGCGACGCCCGCCGCACCGAGAACGCCGACGATCACCT
>NZ_QHJI01000071.1:0-630 GCF_003947535.1 Amycolatopsis sp. WAC 04169
GGTCGGCGGCGTGGACCCCGCCCGGTAGTTGAAGGGTGCGAACCGCAGGACCAGCAGGTCCCCGGCAGGGACACCACCGGCAGGGACCGTAATGGACAGTCCGGTGGTGACCGTACTGCTCGAACCGTTGGTGCCCAACGACTTGACGAACGCGAACGACACGGCCGCCCCCTCCCCTGGCCCGAAGACCCGCGGTCGTCGACGACTACGGGTGGTAGATCAGCAGCGTTCCCTGCGCCGACCACTGATCGGTGAACGTGCTGCGCTGGCCGGACTGATTGCTGCCGAAGTCGTGGATCCCGAGCAACGGCTGCGCGTTCGCGGCCGCCGGGGTCCGGTCGGACAGCACCAGGTAGCGGGCACCGGTGAACGTCGCCGAGGCCCACGCCGGATTGCTGGCGGTGAACTGGGTGGCGCCGGAACCGACGCATTCCCACACCACCGAGCCGTCCGTGACCGTGCCGCCCACGACGGTCGGCCAGGTCGGCGCCGAAGCGCCCGACGTCCCGCCCGACACACACCGGTACAGGAACCCGTTGCCCGGGGCCGGGCGCACAGTGAACTCGGCCGCGTACGCCGTCGCCCCGGCCCACGCGGTGGCCCAGCTGTTCGCCGCGATGTACGACACCG
>NZ_QHJI01000072.1:0-627 GCF_003947535.1 Amycolatopsis sp. WAC 04169
ATCTTGTTCCAGACCGTCCGGTCGTAGATCAGCGCCTCGAACCTGGTGATGTGGGTGCCGCGCCGGTTCTTCTGCATCGGGCCCTTGTGCAGCGGCGACTGCCACTTCTTCGTGGAGTTCATCATCTGCACGTTGCCCGACACGAAGTCCGAGTCGGACCCCTCCAGGGTGCGCACCAGCAGGCCGTAGGCGTACTCGGGGATGACGTCGTCGCCGTCCACGAAGGCGAGGAACTCGCCCTGGGGGTGCATGGCCCGCAGCCCGGTGTTGCGCGCGTGCCCGGGGCCGTGCGGCTCCTGGCGGATCAGGCGGAACCGCGGGTCGGCCGCGCAGAAGTCGGCGGCGATGCGTGACGAGCCGTCGGTGGAGCCGTCGTCGACGAGGATCACCTCGAAGTCGCGGAAGGACTGCCGTGCGATCGACTCCAGGCACTCGGCCAGGTAGGTCTCGACGTCCTGAAAGGGCACGACAATACTCAGACGCGGATGTTCCACCAACTCGTACTCCTACCAAGACATTTCGCCCAGCGGGCTGCTATCAGTCCGCACTGGACGTCCCCACCCCTGACCGGTGTCGGCTCGCGGCCCCCTCAACCGCCTCATGCGTCACCGGGAACACCCCGGACGG
>NZ_QHJI01000073.1:0-627 GCF_003947535.1 Amycolatopsis sp. WAC 04169
GCCCTTGACGGCGGCGGCGGCCTTCTTCGGGGCGATGGCGGGCTTCTTGGCGGGCGCCTGCCTCTTGAGGGGCGGGGTCTTCTTCGCGGCGGCCTTCTTGCCCGCGGCTGCCGTGTCGCCCGCAGCGGGCTTCTTACTCGCGGCGGTCTTCTCGGTCGCGGCGGTCTTCTTACTCGCGGCGCTCTTCTCCACGGCACCCTTCCCCGCAGTCACCCTCTTGGCAGGCACTGCCTTCTTTGTCGCTTTCGCCGGTTTTCTACGACCATCGCGGCGCTGTTCGCCCACAGCGGAATCGCGACGGGCATTCACCCGCGCAGCCCCCTCGGCCTGTGCTCTCACCGGCGATTTGGACACCCGGCCAGCCTACGACCCGGCACCGACATCCGCCCCGGACCTCGAAGATCGGCGCCCAATTGGACCCCTGCCGCGTACCCCGTGACATCGGTGCGGCATCCTTGTGACAGATCACACTGTTTGGACTGTCCGGCAAAATGGGCACCACGGACCCCTGGTACACCGGGGGAACAAGATTGTCTGAGCCGGTCGACAAGGAGAGAACTCGTGGACGACGTTCTGCGGCGCAACCCGCTCTTCGCGGCGCTCGACGACGAGCAATCCGCGGAGCTC
>NZ_QHJI01000074.1:0-626 GCF_003947535.1 Amycolatopsis sp. WAC 04169
GGAAGAAAGAGGGAGGAGGAAAGAAAGAGGAAGGAGAGGAGAGAGGAGGAGAAGGAAAAAAAAAAGAAAGGGAGGAAGGAGGAGGGGGAAAGAGGGAGGGAGGAAGAAAAGAGGAAAGAGAGGAGAGGAGGGGAGAGGAAGAGGGGGAGGAAGGAAAGGAGAAAGGAGAAGGAGGAGGGGGGGGGGAGAGGGGGGGAAAAGAGAAAGGGGGAGGAAGAAAGAGGAGAGGAGGGGGAGGAGAAGAAAAAGGAGGGGAGGGAAGAGGGGAGGGAGAGGGGGAGGAGGGGGAGGGAGGAGGAGGGGAGGAAGGAGAAGGAGGAAAAAGGAGAAGGAGAGAAGGAGGGGGGGGGGAAGGAGGAGGGGAAAGAGAAGGGAAGGAGGAAGGGGGAGGAGGGGAAGGGGAGGAGGAAAAGGAAGAAAGGGAGAGGGGAAAAGAAGAGGGGGAGGGGGGGAAGAAAGAGAAGGGAGGGAAAGAGAGGGAAAAAGAAGGGGAAGAAGGGGGAAAGGAGGGGAAGAGAAGAGAGGGAAAAGAAGGAAGAGGGGGAAAAGGAGGGGGGGGGGAGGAAAGAGGAGGAGAAAGGGGAGGAGATTAAAGCTACCAGTTATATGGCTGTTGGTTTCTATGT
>NZ_QHJI01000075.1:0-626 GCF_003947535.1 Amycolatopsis sp. WAC 04169
TCTCCCCCCCCCCCCCCCCCCCCCTTTTCTCTCTTCTCCTCTTTCTCCCTTTCCTTCTCCTTCTTTTTTTCCTTCTCTTCTTCCTTTCCTCTTTCTCCCTTCCTCCCCTCCCTCCTCTTCCTTCCTTTCTCTTCGCCTCCTCTTTCCCTTTTTTTTCTTTTCTTCTCTTCTTCTTCTTGCTTCTTCTTCTTTTCTCTTTCCCTCCTTCCTTCTCCTCCTTTCTTCTCCTCCCCTTTCTTTTCCTTTCTCCTTCTCTTATTCCCTAACCTTTTCTCTCTACTTCTCATTCCCACACCTCTCTCATAATCCTTTCCATTTCCTTCACCTCTCTCTTCCTTTTCCCTCCTTTTCCTCTCCCTTCTCCTTCCCTTTCCTTCCCCTTCTCCTTCTTTCCCTCCCTCCTCCTTCCCTCTCCCTCCCTTCTCTTTCCCTTCCCCCCTCCCTTCTTCTCTCTCCCCCTCTTCTTCTCTTTTCTCCCCTTCTTCTCCCCTCCTTCCTTTCCCTCCTCCTCTCCTCTTCTCCTTCCCCCCCCTTTCCTCCTTTTTCTTCCTCCTGCTTCCTCTCTTTTTCTTCCCTTTCCTCCTTCCCTCTCCTTCTCCTTTTTCTTCTCTTCCCCTTCCCCCTTC
>NZ_QHJI01000076.1:0-625 GCF_003947535.1 Amycolatopsis sp. WAC 04169
ATCCGGCAACGACCGGCTGCAGGTCGGGTTCAACCGCCGGTTCGCGCCGCTGCTGAACGAGTCGATGCTCCACTTCGGACCGCGGATCGGTCCGGCCTCCGTGCGGTACCTGGTCAACGCCGGTCATCTCGACGCGAACAGCTGGTACAACCAGTCCGACAGCGAGGGTTCGCGGTTCGCGGGCGAGGGCGGCCACTTCATCGACACGGTCAGCTGGCTGCTCGGCTCCGACCCGGTGTCGGTGTACGCGACCGCGACACCCGGCCACCAGGACCTGCAGATCCTGCTGCGCTACCCGGACGGCTCGACCGCGTCGATCGCGTACACCACCAGCGGTTCGCCGGCGTTCCCCAAGGAGACGATCGACGTCACCGCCGACGGCAAGGTGCTGAAGTTCGACGACTTCGCGCGCGCGTCGGTGTTCGGCCGCAAGAAGTGGGCGAGCTCCCGTATCCCCAAGGGCCGGGACAAGGGGCAGGTCGCCGAGCTCGAAGCGTTCGTCAACGCGCTGACGACCGGTGTCTCGATGCCGGTTTCCGTCGAGTCGCTCGTTTCGACGACTTTGGCCACGCTCGCGGTCAACCGCAGTCTCGAAACCGGGATGCCGGTCCGGATCAACGCCAAG
>NZ_QHJI01000077.1:0-624 GCF_003947535.1 Amycolatopsis sp. WAC 04169
CACAACTACTTCAACAGCGAGTGGACGCCCGGCCTCGCCGAGGCCCCCGCCTCCGACGACTTCTGGGAGGACCCCGAGTCCCCCGACCCGGTCTGCTCCGCCGGAAGCGCGACCCGGCTCACCGCCGCGCAGCAGCACCGGGCCGGCGCCACCTACGTCGCCGCGGCCGCCCGGCTGTTCGTCGCCGGTGACGACCGGGTGCGCGAACTGATCGACGGCACCGGACCCCGCGCCCCCCCGGCCGGGGTGCTGACCCACGCGGTCGGCGCCGGCCGCGGCGCCGGATTCCTGCCCGACGACGGTGTGCGGGTGACCGGCGGACGCCTGTGCTCCGCGGTCGACCCCGACCCGGCCGTCGCCTGCCTCGACGAGGACACGCAGGGCGCCTCGCCGCACTTCGCGTACTGGTGGCCGGAGCGGGAGACGGGCCGCGGCGCGGTCGCCCTGGACTGGACCGCGCCCGGCACCGCGACCCGCGTCCGGCCCCGCGCCCCCCTCTCGCTGAAGGGCGCCGACAGCCTCGCCCTGCGCGTCATCGTGCCGCCCGGCAGCACCGGCACCCGGCTCGACGTGTCCGTCACCGACGCCGCCGGCCGGCGCGCCACCCTAGGCAGCGTCCGTGCC
>NZ_QHJI01000078.1:0-621 GCF_003947535.1 Amycolatopsis sp. WAC 04169
GTGGTGGCGGCCGTGGCCGGGGCTGCCGTGGCGGTGCTGCCAGCGGTCGTCGGCCGGGAGCAGGGTGTGCAGGGCGGAGAGCAGGTCGTCGTCACTGCCGGCGCCGGTCTCGATGATCGCGATCCCTGCCGTGGCGTGCGGGACGAAGACGTTGAGCAGGCCGTCGCGGCCGGCCGCCGCCTCGCGCAGGAAGGACTCGCAGTCACCGGTGATGTCGGCGACCCGCTCCGCCGAGCCGGTGGCGAGGTTGAGGACTCGGGTGGTGAAGGCATCGGGCATGTACCCATCCTGACACCGGGGGAAGACCGGGGCCTCCGCCACCGTTAGTAGAAACGTGAACAACACACGCGAGGTCGAGGTCGTCGTCATCGGGGCCGGTCAGGCCGGACTCGCCGCCGCCTATCATCTGCGGCGCACGGGGTTCGAGCCGGAGCGCGACTTCGTGGTGCTCGACCACTCCCCCGGGCCCGGCGGAGCCTGGCAGTTCCGCTGGCCCTCGCTGACGTACGGCAAGGTGCACGGGATGCACGCCCTGCCGGGCATGGAGCTGACCGGCGCGGACCCGGCGCGGCCGTCCGCCGAGGTGGTGAGCGGGTACTTCGCGACGTACGAGCGCACCTT
>NZ_QHJI01000008.1:0-587615 GCF_003947535.1 Amycolatopsis sp. WAC 04169
TCACCGCAGCCGGGACACCAGCGGACCTCCTGGTCCGACTTGTAGTCCTTCGCCTTCTGCGGTTCGGTCTCGGTCGGCACAAGGTCCAAGCCGCCGAGGGTGGGGATCCCCAGGTCGATCGCGGTCACTTCGCCCCCTCCGTACTGGTGATGATCTCCGTGAAGACGCCTTGCAGCTCTTCGGCCTTGAAGGGCAGCCCGGCGACCTTCGTGTACGACTTCACGTCGACGAGATACTTGGCCCTCAAGAGCATCGAAAGCTGGCCGAGGTTCATTTCCGGGACGACGACGGTGTCGTACGAACGGAGTACGTCACCGAGGTTGCCGGGGAACGGGTTGAGGTGGCGCAGATGCGCCTGCGCGATCGGCATGCCGTCCTTGCGGACGCGGCGGCACGCGGCGCCGATCGGCCCGTAGGACGAGCCCCAGCCGAGTGCCAGCACTCGTGCCTTGCCGCCGCTCGGATCGTCGACGACGAGGTCCGGGACGTCGATGCCGTCGATCTTGGCCTGGCGCAGCCGCACCATCCTGTCGTGGTTGTCCGGGTCGTAGGAGATGTGGCCGGTCTTGTCGGCCTTCTCCAGCCCGCCGATGCGGTGTTGCAGACCGGCGGCGCCCGGCAGCGCCCACTCGCGGGCGAGGGTCTCGGGGTCGCGTACATACGGCCAGAATTCCCCGGAACCGTCCTCGGCATTCGGCTCGGTGGCGAATTCCACGCGCAGATCCGGCAGATCCTCGACGTCCGGGATCAGCCACGGCTCGGAGCCGTTCGCGATCGCGCCGTCCGAGAGCAGGAACACCGGCGTGCGGTACTTCAGCGCTATCCGGGTGGCCTCCAGCGCCGCGTCGAAACAGTCCGCGGGGGACAGCGGCGCGACGATCGGCACCGGGGATTCGCCGTTGCGGCCGAACATCGCCTGCAGCAGGTCGGCCTGCTCGGTCTTGGTCGGCAGGCCGGTCGACGGGCCGCCGCGCTGGACGTCGACGACGACCAGCGGCAGTTCGGTCATCACCGCGAGGCCGATGGCCTCGGACTTCAGCGCGACCCCGGGCCCGGACGTCGAGGTGACGCCCAGCGCGCCGCCGTAGGAGGCGCCGAGCGCCGCGCCGATACCGGCGATCTCGTCCTCGGCCTGGAAGGTGAGGATTCCGTAGTTCTTGTGCTTGGACAGCTCGTGGAGGATGTCCGACGCCGGGGTGATCGGGTACGTGCCGAGCAGGATCTGCAGGCCGGACTGCTGCCCGGCGGCGACCAGCCCGTACGCCAGCGCGGTGTTCCCGGTGATCTGGCGGTACGTGCCCTGGTTCAGCTTCGCGGGCGCGACCTCGTACGTCGTCGCGAACGACTCCGTCGTCTCGCCGTAGTTCCAGCCTGCGCGGAAGGCCAGGATGTTGGCCTCGGCGATGTCGGCCTTCTTGGCGAACTTCTCACGCAGGAACCGTTCCGTGCCTTCGGTCGGCCGGTGGTACATCCAGGAGAGCAGACCGAGCGCGAACATGTTCTTCGCGCGTTCGGCGTCCTTTTTGGACAGTCCGGTCTCTTCGAGCGCGCCCCTGGTCAACGTCGACATGGCGACCCGGTGGACCTGATAGGCCGAAAGGGTGTCGTCGTCGAGGGGGTCGTTCTCGAAGCCGACCTTGACCAGGTTCCGCTTGGAGAACTCGTCGGTGTTGAGGATGATCGTCCCGCCTGCCGGGACGTCGGCGAGGTTCGCCTTCAGCGCGGCGGGGTTCATCGCGACCAGGACGTCCGGCCGGTCGCCGGGGGTGAGGATGTCGTAGTCGGCGAAGTGCACCTGGAAGCTCGAGACGCCCGGGATGGTGCCCTGTGGCGCGCGGATCTCCGCGGGGAAGTTCGGCATGGTCGACAGGTCGTTGCCGAAGGCGGCCGCTTCCGAGGTGAACCTGTCGCCGGTCAGCTGCATGCCGTCACCGGAGTCGCCGGCGAACCGGATGACCACCCGGTCCAGCTTGGCGACCTCGGTCGGCCGCACGGCCGACAAGGAGCCGTTGCCGTTCGCGCTCGTGCTCATAGGTCAGGGATTCCCTCTCTCCCGACGTGCGTCGTCCCCGGCCGTGCCGGGGATCGGCGTGCCTCGCCCGGCGATGTCGGCCAGGTCACAGGTCCATGTCCCGAGGTTAGCCCTCGGCACACTTCCCAGGTTGCCGTAGAAACGGGCCGGACCTACTTCTCAAGTGTCCTGAGCTCGTCGCTGAGCGGGGATTATCCGGTTTATCTGTTACTGATGGTAACGGTCAGCGATTCGGCTCGATTGTGAGCCGTATCTCCTTCAAGCGTAGTGAAGTCCAGTCGAGGAACGGTCAGCAGTTGGACAGTGAGGCCCGCAACCTCGCCAGCCGTTCGGTGAACGCGGGCGCGGTGAGTGACGCCACCTGAGGTTCGATCTCGGCGTCGACGGCGGCCGAATGGTCGGTCAGCGTGGCGGTGTGCCGAAGCGTGCGCTTCGTCGCCAGGAGCACGTCTCGCGGAGCGCCGACGGCGGGTTTCGCCAGTTCACGGGCGGCCTCGACCAGATCTCCTTCGACGAGCCGGAGCGCGAGCCCGGTTTCGACAGCGGCTTCGGCGCCGACGACCTCACCGAAGAGTGTCATCGCCGCGGCCTTCTGCGGGCCGACGAGCCGCTGGATCATCCACGTCATCCCGCCGCCGGGATGGATGCCGAGATCGAGAAATCTGGCCACGAACTTCGCCTTCGGTCCCACGATGCGGACGTCCGCGGCGAGCGCGAGGTTCAGTCCGGCGCCCACGGCGGCCCCGCCGACCGCGGCGATCGTCGGCAGGGAACACCGCGCCACCGAGAGAAAGCCGTCATAGATCGCGCGGAGCCCGTCCTCCCGGGCGCCGGCGAGCGTGTCCAGGTCGGCGCCCGCGCAGAACGCCGGTGGCGCGCCCGTGACGACCAAGGCGTGGACACTCTCGTCGGCTTCGGCGCGCGAGACGGCCTCGGCCAGTTGCGCGGACAGGTCGAGGGTCAATGCGTTGCGGGTCGCGGGCGCGTCGATGGTGAGCACGGCGACGCCGCCGTCATGGCTGGAGCGGATCTGATCGGTCACGCGGTCGAGGGTGTCACGCTTCGGGCGTCGGCGGGCGCTCCAGCAGCCTGGACAGGACGACGGTGGAGACCGTGCGGTCGACGATCTCCAGCCCGCGGAGCCGTTCCAGGGCGGTCTCCAGGTGATGGATGTCCGAAGCGCGCAGATGGACGATCGCGTCGGCCGCGCCGGACACCGTGTAGGCCGCGACGACCTCGGGAAGCGGCTCCAGCCGGGCGCGGATCCGGGCCGGGGTGATGTTGCCGTTGCAGGTCATCTCGACGAAGGCCTCGGTGCCCCAGCCCAGCGCCTCGGGGTCGACCACCGCGGTGAACCCGCGCAGGACCCCGGTTTCGAGCAGCCGGTCGACCCGGCGTTTCACCGCGGGCGCGGACAGGCCGACGACTTTGCCGATGTCGGCGTAGCTGGACCTCGCATTGGCCATCAGGCACGAAACGATTCGCTGGTCGATGGTGTTCACACGCAATGTTTAGCAGGTATGTGCGCAGCGAACAGCGATTGATTGCGGAATTAGGTAACCCTTACCCTTCGGGTATGCCGGAACTGGAGCAGCAGCCCCGTGTACCCACGACGCGCCGCTACCTCATGTGCCCGCCGCGGTACTTCGCGGTGGATTACGTCATCAACCCGTGGATGGACCCGTCGGTCCCGGTCAGCGTCGACGCCGCGATGGCGCAATGGACCGAACTCCGCGACACCTACCGACGCCTCGGCCACACCGTCGAGGAGATCGACGCCCAGCCCGGCCTGCCCGACATGGTGTTCGCCGCGAACTCCGGCACGGTCGTCGACGGCCGGGTCCTCGGCTCGCGGTTCCGCGCCCCGCAGCGCACCGCCGAGGCCGAGCACTTCCGCCGCTGGTTCGTCGAGCACGGCTATCGCGACATCACCATGCCCGAGAAGATCAACGAAGCCGAAGGCGACTTCGCCTGGACCGGCAAGGTCCTGCTCGCCGGCACCGGCTTCCGCACCGACCCGGCCGCGCACGCCGAGGCGCAGGAGGTCCTCGGCGTCCCGGTGGTCTCGCTGCGGCTGATCGACCCGAGCTACTACCACCTCGACACCGCGCTGTTCGTGCTCGCCGAGGCGACCGACACCACGTCCGCCCAGATCGCCTACTACCCGGAGGCCTTCTCGGCCGGGTCGCGGAAGGTGCTGGAGCGGATGTTCCCCGACGCGGTAATCGCGGACCGGGCCGACGCGGAGTGTTTCGGCCTGAACGGGGTGTCCGACGGCCGCAACGTAGTCCTGCCGGTCGAGGCGACCGGGTTGGCGGCGCGGCTGACCGAACGCGGCTACGAGGTCGTCTTCCTGGACATTTCCGAGCTCCGGAAGGCGGGCGGCGGCCCGAAGTGCTGCACCCTGGAGATCCGCAAGTAATCCATTAGTGGACACCTTGCGAGATCATGTAACTACTCCATTCGCCAACGCGATTAATCGGGAAACATACTCGGTCCCGAATGAGGCGCGGATGGTGATCCTGGCGATCGGCGGCGTGGGCAAACCCGTGCGCGCGCTGGATCCGGGTGAAGACGAAACATGGGTGACCGTCGAGCAGTTCGAGCGGGTGCTCGACGCGGTGGCCGGACGTGAAGACGTCGGGCTCACCTTCGACGACGGCAACTCCTCGGACGTCGAGATCGCGCTCCCCAGATTGGTGGAGCGCGATCTCACGGCCGAGTTCTTCCCCCTCGCCGGCCGGATCGGGCAGCGGGGCTTCCTCGACGCCGACGGTCTTCGCGCACTGGTCGAAGCGGGCATGTCGATCGGTTCGCACGGCTGGGAGCACCGCGACTGGCGGCGGCTCGACGGCAGGCACGCCCGGCGCGAACTCGAAGTCGCGCCGAAACTGCTCGCGGACCTGAGCGGGAAACCCGTGCGCGCGTACGCGCCGCCGTTCGGCGCCTACGACCGGCGGGTGCTCAGCAGGCTCCGGCGTTCCGGCGCGACGCGGGTCTACACGCACGAAGGCGGAGCGGTGTCGCGCGACAGCTGGCTGCGGCCGCGTACCGAGGTCCGGCACGACGTCGATCAGGAATGGATCGACAGCGTGCTCGGTAACCGGGAAGGTCTGTACCGTCGAGCGGGACGGATCATGGCGCGGGTCGCCAGGCTTGCCCGCTTTTGACCGATTTTCCTTGTACAGTGGGAAAATAACCCTTGAGCCGAACCGTCGGCGAAGGCATTCTGAGCACCCTCGATAAAGAAGCTTTATTAACTAAGGGGTGCTCGGTATGCGGAAACTGCTCCTGTTCTCGGCGATGGTGGTGGCCGCCGGACTGGCCCCCGCGGCGACTGCCGCGGCTTCGGTGCAGGCGGGCCCGACCGCGCAGCAGCTGCTGGCGAAGACCACCAGCTGCAAACAGGTCTCGAACGGCAAGTACAAGACCGACGAGGAGACCGGCCGGACGATCGCGGTCTGCGACGCGGGTAGCGCCGTGTTCTGGAAGGCCGACATGGACGTCGACTGCGACGGGCAGCCGACCGCGCGGTGCAACAAGAACACCGACCCGTGGTTCCAGGACGGCACCGCGTACCCGCGCTCCGACGGCAAGGCGCTGGTCGCCGACGAGACGCCCTACATCGTCGTGCCGAGCATCAGCAGCACGTGGAACTTCGAGAAGGCCGGCCTCAAGGGCGCCGGTTCGTGCGCGGTGATCTACAACGACAAGGTGCTCTACACCGTCATCGGCGACACCGGCCCGAAGAACATCATCGGCGAGGCGTCCTACGCGACAGCGAAGGCGCTTGGCATCAACCCGGACCCGAAGAACGGCGGCGTCGACTCGGGCGTTACGTACATCTGCTTCAAGAACTCGAAGGTCTCGCCCATCGAGAACCACGGGAAGGCGACTTCCGTTGGGGAGGGGCTGGCGGCGAAGTTCGTTCAGGGCTGACGGAAATCGAACGGCCCCGGGAGCTTTCGCGCCCGGGGCCGTTCTTCGTTCAGCGCCGGACTACTTGCTGGTGCCAGTCGCCGAACCCGTAGGGCGGGGCGATGACGTACACATCGGTGTCGCCGCCCGCCCGCCACGGCGCGATCGCCCGCAACTGGTAGACACCGACCGCGACGTTCGGGAAGGTCACCCAGCCGTCGGCGCCAGTCCTCGCGAGCGACACGAGTTTCCCGCCGTCGGTGGTCAAAGTGACGGTCACGTTCGGCACCTGCTCGCCGGAGTCCCACTGACCGTTGCCGTTCTTGTCGGTCCAGATCCGGCCGCGGGAGTCGGCCCGTTTACCCGGCACCTTCGCGTTCTCGTAGGCATACGGCCCGGAACTCAAGGAGTTGTCGTTGTCGAACCAGCAGTCGAGCCCGGTCTGACCGTAGGCGCCCGCTTTCGCGGGCACCGTGCCGGTGACCTTCAAGACCACGCTTTGCCCAGGGGCGACCTTGCCCGCCTTGTTCACGTAACTGAACGCACCCCACTGGGCCGCCGGGACCTCCAGGCCCCGCTCGAAGCCGCCCGGGTCGCATCCCGCGTACAGACCGCTGACTTCGCGAGTGCCGGCGTTCGTGAGCGTCACCGTCGCCGTCGCGGTCTCGCCCACCGCGTAGCTCGTCTTGTCGAGCGTGATCTTCGCGCTCAGCGCATCCGTCAGCGGACGGATCGCTCTGCCTTCGAGCGCGGTGTTCTGCCCGCTGCCGTCCACCCTCAGGCTCGGTGGGTATCCGGTCACCCAGCCGTCCGGAAGCTTCTCGAAATGCCAAGAGATGTTGGGGCCGACCGGTACGGCATCGAAAGCGAATCGGCCTTCGGCGTCGGTGACCGCTACGAGGTACTCCGACATACCCGGACCGATCAATCGAGCTTCGGCGCCGGCGAGTCCTTCCCCGGGCGAGAGCTTGCCGTCCTCATTGCGGTCGCCGTAGAGGACCCCGGCGACTCGGTCGGTGGTGTCGGGTGAAAGCAGTCCGACGGTGGTCCGGCTCCGGTTGTCCGAGTAGTCGGCCTCTCCCGGACCGCTCACGTCGATGACGAGCACCGGGTTTCCCTCGGTGAGGGTGTACACGCTGCCCTTGAGCGTGTACGTCCTGCTCTCGCCCGGCGCGTAGGTGGCGCCGTCCGTGGATCGGAGGTCGCCCCAAGAGGCTTCCTCGATGGCGAAATAGGCGCCGGACTCCCGGTCGCCGTATCCCTTGACCTGATTCGCCGTCGTGTCACCGATGTTGGCGACCGTCACCTCGATCGGGATGGCGTCGCCCGGGAGCCAGCGTCCCTCCTGGGCCTTGGCCGTCACTTTGATGTTCGGGCCGGTGGCGGCGTACGCGGGCACGGCGGTCATCAGCCCGGTGACCGTGAAGGCCACGGTCAACGCGCCGATCGCGCGCAGCGACTTTCTTCGCATGGTGTTCCCCCAGTCCCGCCCGACGAGCACCCGTCCCTCACGGACGTCCCCAGGCGATCGTTGACGAAGCGAACCTAAAGTCCGGAACATCCAGGCGGCCAGAGCGGAACATTCCGGTGACAACGCCGGGCAACCTCAAAGGCGTCTCAACCGTGTTTACGGGTCTCGTGCGGATCGAGACGAAACCCTTACGCGCGCCCTGTAGCGTTTCGCGCCCTTCGAACGATGAGTAATTCCCTTGCCGCACAGGCATTCCGCCAAAAGCAGGCGAACGACGGACACCGGTAACGAACCCGGTCCCACCGCCGACCAACGGGCAGCGGAATGCGGCTGGAGGAATTCGTCATGAAGATCAGTGTCTTCGGGCTCGGTTACGTCGGTTGCGTGTCGGCGGCGTGCCTGGCCGGACGCGGGCACGAGGTCGTCGGGGTCGACGTGAACCCGGTGAAGATCGAACTCGTCTCCAGCGGCAAGGCGCCGGTGGTCGAGGAACGGATCGGGGAACTGACCGCGGAGGTGGTCGCTGCGGGCAAGCTGAGAGCGACCACCGACGTGAGACAGGCGATCGCGGACAGCGAAGTCTCCCTGATCTGTGTCGGTACCCCGTCCGCGCCGAACGGCAGCCTGTCGACGGCGTTCCTGGAGCGCGTCGCCGAGGAGATCGGCGAAGCGCTCCGAGACAAGACCGAACGGCACACCGTCGTCTTCCGCAGCACCATGCTCCCCGGCACCTGCCTGGACCTGCTCGTCCCCATCCTCGAGAAGTCGTCCGGCCGCACCGCCGGTGTCGACTTCGGCGTCGCGGTGAACCCCGAGTTCCTGCGCGAGGGGAGCAGCGTCAAGGACTTCTTCGACCCGCCCAAGACCGTCATCGGCGAACTCGACCCGGCCAGCGGCGACGTCGTCGCGGCGCTGTACGAAGGGCTGCCCGGCGAGGTCTTCCGCGTCGCGATCCCGGTCGCCGAGATGACGAAGTACGCCGACAACTCCTTCCACGGGCTCAAGATCGGCTTCGCGAACGAGCTCGGCGCGATCTGCCGCGCGCTGGGGCTCGACTCGCACCAGGTGATCGACGTCTTCCTCGCCGACCGCAAGCTCAACATCAGCCCCGCCTACCTTCGCCCCGGGTTCGCCTTCGGCGGCTCGTGCCTCCCCAAGGATCTGCGCGGCCTGGTCTACGCCGCGCACCGCGCGGACGTCGCCGTGCCGATCCTCTCGCACGTGCTGCCCTCCAACGACGAACACCTCCAGCGCGCCTTCGATCTGGTGGCGCGCACCGGAAAACGCAAGATCGGCCTGTTCGGTCTGTCGTTCAAGCCCGGCACCGACGACCTCCGCGAGAGCCCGCTCGTCGAGCTCGCGGAGCGGCTGCTCGGCAAGGGTTACGACCTCCGCATCTACGACGCCAACGTCAGCCTTTCGCGACTGATGGGCGCGAACCGCGAGTACATCGAGGGCAGGCTGCCGCATCTCGGCCAGCTGCTGGCCGGCTCCATCGACGAGGTCGTCGACCACGCCGAGGTCTGCCTCATCGGCTCCTCCGACCCGGAGGTCCTCGCGGCGCTCCCGGCCGGCGGCGGCCGCACCATCATCGATCTCGTCCGCGTACCCGACGCCGCCGAGCGCCGGGCTGAAGAGGGATATGTCGGTCTTGCCTGGTAAAGCTCTCATCCTCGTCGAGAACCTTTCCGTCCCCTTCGATCGCCGCGTCTGGCAGGAGTGCCAGACCCTTCGCGACGCCGGCTGGGAAGTCCACGTCATCTGTCCACAAGGGACGAAACGGGACACCGAAGCCGAGGTCACCATCGACGGCGTCCACATCCTGCGATACCCGCTGAAGGCCGCCACCGGTGGCCCGGCCGGGTACGTCCAGGAGTACGGCTCCGCGCTGTGGCACACGCTCCGGCTCGCCCGCAAGGTCGGCAAGGTCGACGTGGTGCACGCCTGCAACCCGCCGGACCTGCTGTTCCTGGTCGCGCTGTACCTCAAGCGGCAGGGCGCGAAGTTCATTTTCGACCAGCACGACCTCTGTCCCGAGCTGTACCTCTCGCGCTTCCACCGCGGGGAGGACTTCCTGTACCGCGCGGTCTGCGCGCTGGAGCGCCGCACCTACAAGACGGCCGACGTCGTCATCGCGACCAACGAGAGCTACAAGGACGTCGCCGTGAAGCGCGGCGGCAAGTCGCCGGACGACGTCTTCGTCGTGCGCAGCGCGCCCGTGGTCGAGCGGTTCCACATGGTCCCGGCCGAGCCCGAGCTGAAGAAGGGCAAGCCGCATCTGCTCGCGTACCTCGGCGTGATGGGTCCGCAGGACGGCGTCGACTACGCGTTGCGCGCGCTGGCTTCGCTGCGTGACGAGGTCGGCCGTGACGACTGGCATGCCGTGTTCATCGGTTCCGGTGACGCCTTCGACGCCATGGTGGCGTTGTCCAAGGAACTGAAGCTCGACGACCAGGTCGAGTTCACCGGCCGGATCTCCGACGAGGATCTGCTGCGCTACCTGTCCTCGGCCGACGTCTGCCTGTCGCCGGATCCGCTGAACCCGCTCAACGACGTGTCGACCATGAACAAGATCATGGAGTACATGGCGATGAGCCGTCCGATCGTCTCCTTCGAACTGCGGGAGGCCCGCGTTTCGGCCGGGGAGGCCGCGCTGTACGCGCCGGCGAACGACGAGCCGGAGTTCGCGAAGCTGATCGCGCATCTGCTCGACTCGCCGGAACAGCGGGCCGAGATGGGTGAGCTGGGCCGGGCGCGCGTTGCCGGTCCGCTCTCGTGGGAGAACTCTCAGAAAGCCCTGCTCGCGGCCTACGCGGCCGCGGTCCGGTGATCGACATCCCGGTCGCGTTTTGAACAAGACTCGGGCAATCCTGTAACCAACATCGCGGTCGCTCCGACGGGATTGATGCTGCACCCGCACGCACCGATGGGAGACCCCGGCTTTGACTGACGACACGGTGCGCCTGTCCATGATCGGACAGGTCTTGCGCGGGCGATGGCGGACCTTGGTGGTCCTCGCCGTGCTCGGCGCCCTGATCGGCGCGGGATCGTCGGTGATCCTTTCGCCCGGCTATCGGACGACGTCCAGTGTCCTTCTTCAGGGCCCGCGCGAGGCGGACGAGCTGCTCACCCAGGCCGAGGTGGCGACCAGCTCGGTCGTGCTCGACCGGGCGGCCGCCGGCCTCGGCGACGGGATGTCCGGCGCCGAGTTGCGGGACAGGGTGGCCACGTCGGTCGCACAGGGCAATGTCATCACCATCGAGGCCACCGGTGACACCGCCGAACAGACGCAGCGGATGGCCGACCAGATCGCGGGCGAGTTCGTGAAGTACTCGACGCAGATCATCGCCGGTTCCGGCGACGCGGCGGTCCAGCTGGCGCAGGAACGCCGCGAGACGCTGCGCCAGCAGGTCCAGCAGACGAACCAGCGCATCAGCGAACTCTCCGCGAAGGTCAACGAAGGCAAGACGACCGTCGAGAGCGTCCAACTCCGCACCGAACTGCAGGGCCTGCGCTCGTCGATCGAGTCGGCGATGTCCAGTTTGAACGCGGCCGACACCGCCAGCGGCCTCGGCAACATGGTCGTCCTCGGCTCGGCCGAACTGCCGTCCTCGGCGGCGGCGCCCACTCTTCCGCAGCTCGCCCTCGGCGGCGCGGCGCTGTTCTTCCTCATCGGCCTGTTCGGTCACCTCTTCACCGCCCGCACCGACCGCCGGCTGCGGGACGAGGAGGAGATCGCCGCGGCGATCGGCGGACCGGTGCTGGCGACCTTCGACGCGGTCGAGCAGGCGCCCCCGGCCACCACGTTGCGGGCCAAGCTCCTCCGTGACGACAGGCCGTGGAACGTCCCGCGGGTCGACGTCTTCGCGGACGAGATCGACTCCGACGTCCTGTACCGGCGGCTGATCTCCCGGCTGCCGCACCGGCGGCTGCTCGTGGTCTCCGCCGACGGCGATCACGCCGGGCGGGCGGCCGCCGAACGGCTCGCCGCGCTCGCCGGCCGGTGGTTCACCGTCGTGACGGTGTCCCCGGCACGGCCCGTCGTCGCGGACACCGACGCGGACGGGGTCCTCGTCGTGACGAGCCTCGGCTCCCGGTCCGCGTGGGAGCTGGTCGGGATCGCCGAAGCCGTCGCCGACGCCGGTCTCGCCATGGTGGGCACCGTGCTGATCCGGCCGGTCCGGCCGGCCCGCACCCGGCCCGGCACGCCCACCCCGTCCGACCACGAAGCACTGGCAGGTACCGCGTGACCAGCGCCGAAAAAGCGAAGTCAGAACCGCTCATCGATCTGCAACGGCTGGTCGTCTCGATACGGAGACGACGCCGGATGTGGCTCGCGACCGCCCTGCTGGGGTTGATCGCCGGCGGGCTGGTCGCGATGCTCCTGCCGTCGCCGCCCACCGCGGTCGCGCAGATCCTCGTGATCCACCCCGACGATTCGCCGACCGACAGCGGAACGCTGATGCGTACCGACGTCGCCGTGCTCCAGACGACGAAGACGGCGGGCGAGGCGCTCAAGAAGCTGAACAGCACGCAGGCGCCGGAGGAGTTCCTCAAGGATTACGAGGGGCTCGGCCTGACGAACAACGTGCTCCAGCTGACGGTCAAGGGCAAGACCAAGGACGAGGCGCTGGCCCGCGCGCAGGCGATTTCGGACGCCTTCATCGGTGAGTACATCGGCCGCAACCAGGCGGCCGCGGCGGCGCAGCAGAAGGCGCTGCTCGACCAGCGCAACCAGGCCCAGAACGAGCTCACCCCGATCGAAGCGTCGATCGTCACCGAAGAGGCCAAGGGCCGCAACGCCAATCCCGCCCAGCTGGAGCGGCTGTACTCGCGCCGCGCGGAGCTGACGTCCAAGATCTCCGACTACGACGGCCGCGCGCAGGAGGCGGGTATCGGCACGCCGAAGGTCGCCGCCGGGACGCAGATCGTGGACGCGCCGCGGATCCTGCCGCATTCACTGCTCAAGACCCTCGCCACTAACGCCGGGATCGGCTTCGCGCTGGGGTTGCTCGCCGGGCTGGGGCTCGCGGCCGTCACGAGCGTGGTGAAGGACCGGCCGGTGCTGCGCCGCGAGATCTCGCAGCATCTCGGCGCCTCCGTGATCGCGCAGTTGCCGAAGCCGCCCCGGTTCCTGCGCCGCTCGCGCGCGGCGACCCGGCGGCAGCGGGTCGCGGCGACCCTCGTCCGAGCGGCCCGGCAGGAGCGCGGTTCGGTGTCGCTGCTCGACCTCGGCGCCCGTCAGATCACCGCCGCGCTCGCCGTCGACATGGCGCGCGAACTGGCCGAGAAGGGGCCGGTGTCGCTCGTCGACGACCTGCCGAAGACGGACCTCCGCGAGCTGGCAGGCCAGGGCCCGGTCCAGGTGCTGGACCGCGGCGACGTCCCGATGGCCGCGAACGAACGGCGTATCGGCGTCGGCTCCGTCGAGCCGGGTACGGCGTGGACCGACCTCGAATTCCTAGGCAGGGAAACGATCCTCGTCGTGCGCGCCGGGCACGCGAACACCGAATGGCTGCACACCGTCGCCCGTCAGCTGGCGGACCGGCGGATCCCGATCATCGGCGTCGTGGTGGTGGACCCGGATCCGCGCGACCACACCGACGGGACGCTGTGGGACGGCCTGCACACCGCGTTGCGCGGTCGCGCCGGTGCCGTGCCGGAGCGCACGGCCCCGCCGGAACGACGGGAGCCGCGGCCGGTGGTGAAGCCGGTCGAGATGTTCCCGCGGGAGAAGAAGAGCGCGCGGCGGCATCCGACCCCGTACAAACGCGCCGACGACAACGCCGATGCGCCGACCAAACGATTCGCGCCTGTGTCACCGGATAACGCCGAAGCCTTGTAGGGGGAGAGAGCAGATGTGCGGCATCGCAGGGGCCTACTTCTGGCCGGACGGGGGACCGCTCACCGATCGGCTCACCAAGACACTCGCCCACCGGGGCCCCGACGGTTCCGGCAGGTACGACCACGGAGAAGTCCATTTAGGACACCGACGGCTGTCGATCGTCGACCTGACCGAGACCGGCGCGCAGCCGATGGTCAAGGACGGGCTCGCGCTGACCTACAACGGCGAGCTGTACAACGCGCCGGAGCTGCGGAAGGAACTCGAAGCCGCCGGTGTGCGCTTCCGGGGCACGTCCGACACCGAGGTCCTGCTGGAAGCCTGGCGGAAGTGGGGCACCGAGGGCCTGCACCGGCTGCGCGGCATGTTCGCGTTCGGCGTCTTCGACGAGCGTTCCGGTGAGCTGGTGCTGGTCCGCGACCAGCTGGGTATCAAGCCGCTCTTCCTGGTGCGCCGCGGCAAGGGGGTCGCGTTCGCGTCCGAGCTGAAGGCGCTGGCGGCCGAACTGGGCGGCTCGCTGACCGTCGACGACACCGCGCTCGTCGCGTCCCTGCTCTACTACTGGGTCCCGGACGGCCGGTGCGCGTTCCGCGAGGCCGAGAAGCTGCCGCCGGGCAGCTGGGCGCGGTTCCGGCCGAACGGCGACGTCGAACGCGGCACCTTCTGGTCGCTGCGCCAGGTCGCCGAAGAGGGCGCCGCTTATGAAGGCGAGTTCGACCTCAACGCCGTCATCGAAGACTCCACGCGCAAGCACCTGATCGCCGACGTGCCGGTCGCGACGTTCCTCTCCGGCGGGCTCGACTCCAGCTACCTGACCGCGCTCGCCGCGCGCGAGCGGCCGGGGATCTCCGCGTACACCATCGGTTTCCGTGCCGAGGACGCGAAGTTCGAGGCCATGCCCGACGACCTGATGTACGCGAAGAAGGTCGCCGCGAAGTTCGGCGTCGACCTGCACGAGATCGAGATCGCGCCGCAGGTGCTCGACCTGCTGCCGAGGATGACCTACCACCTCGACGAGCCGATCGGCGATCCGGCGGCGATCAACAGCTACCTGATCTGCACCGCCGCCCGTGAGGCCGGCGTCAAGGTGATGCTCTCGGGGATGGGCGCCGACGAGCTGTTCGCCGGGTACCGCAAGCATCTCGCGAACAAGATCGCCGTCCGGTACCAGCGGGTTCCCGGTCTCGTGCGGCGGCCCGTCGAGTCCCTTGTGGACAGACTGCCGGTGGCGACCTCGAAGCGCGGGTTCCGTTCGGTCCGGTTCGCCAAGCGGTTCCTCTCGTTCGCGGAGCTGCCCGAGGAGACCGCGTTCCGGCGCAGCTACACGATGTACGACCAGGCCGAACTCGCCGGCCTGCTGAACCCGGATCTCGCGGGCGCCGTCGACGATGTGATCACCGAACACGCGGACACCTATCACGACAACACGTTGTCGGATTTCGTGAACCGCATGTGCCTCGCCGATTCGCGGCTCTTCCTGCCCGGGCTCAACCTCGCCTACACCGACCGGTCGAGCATGGCCGCCTCCACCGAGGTGCGGACGCCGTTCGTCGACATCGAGGTCGTGAAGGCCGCGTTCCGGATCCCCGGGGACAAGAAGATCGTGAAGCGCCAAGGGAAGATGGCGCTCAAGGAAGCGGCGCTGTCCATCCTCCCCGCCGAGATCGTGCATCGGCCGAAGGGGCTGTTCAGCGCGCCGCTGCGGGCTTGGATGAGCCGCGACCTCGCGCCTCTGGTGCGCGAGGTGACGAACGAAGGTGAATTGGTGAAGGCCGGGTTCCTCCGCCGGGAGGCCCTGCGGAAGCTCGTGGACGAAGACGCGTCCGGGCAGCAGGACCGGTCCAAGCATCTCTGGCACATCTTGACCCTCGAGTACTGGTACCGCGGCGCCGTTTCGGCCCGGACCCCCTGATCGCTGAGGAGCGACGTGAAGCAGGTAGTGCAGAACTACAAGAGCGGGGAGCTGGCGCTCCTCGACGTCGAAGTGCCCGCGTGCAAACCGGGGGGTGTGCTGGTCCGCACCGCCTATTCGCTGATCTCCACCGGCACCGAGATGATGAAGGTGTCCGAGGCGAGCCTTTCGCTGGTGGGCAAGGCGAAGGCCCGGCCGGATCAGGTCGCGAAGGTGATGCAGAGCGTCGCCACGAACGGGCTCGGCGCCACTTACCGCAAGGCGATGAACAAGCTCGACTCGTACACGCCGCTGGGGTATTCGCTGTGCGGCGTGGTCGAAGAGGTCGGCGCGGGCATCGACGACGTCGCCGTCGGGGATTACGTGGCGTGCGCGGGGAACGAGCACGCGCTGCACGCGGAACTGAACTGGGTGCCCAAGAACCTGTACACCAAGGTGCCGGACGGCGTCGACCCGCGGCACGCCGCGTTCGGCACGGTCGGCTCGATCGCGATGCAGGGTGTCCGCCAGGGCGAACCGCAGATCGGCGACATCGCGCTGGTCATCGGGCTCGGCCTGATCGGCCAGCTGGTCGTGCAGCTGCTGGTCGCCTCCGGGGTCCGCGTGGTCGGCGTCGACCCGGACCCGTCCCGGTGCGCGCTGGCCGAACGGCTCGGCGCCCTGAAGTGCGGTGACCCGGCATCCGGCGTCGTCGACACGGCGGTCGCGGAGATCAGCTCCGGGCACGGCGTCGACCAGGTGTACCTCGCCGCGGGCGGCAGCACGAACGAGCCGGTGGAGCTGGCCGCGAAGCTGGCCCGCGACCGCGGCCGCGTGATCGACATCGGCAAATGCTCGCTGAACCTGCCGTGGAACGCCTACTACGAAAAGGAACTCGACGTCCGGTTCTCCCGCTCGTACGGCCCCGGCCGCTACGACCCGGAGTACGAACTCGAAGGCCGCGACTATCCGATCGGCCAGGTCCGCTGGACCGAGCGCCGCAACCTCGAATGCGTCGTCGACCTGATGGGCAGCGGCCGTCTCGACGTCGAGCCACTGATCTCGCACGTCTCGGCGTTCTCCGACGCGGTGGAGACGTACCGGAAGCTGAACGAGGGCGAGCTCAAGGCCGTCGCGGTGCTGTTCGAGTACGAGAAGCGCGCCGTCGCGGCCACCGAGCAGGTCGCCGAGGTCGCGATGCCGAAGACCGCGTCGGTCCGGGCGGTGCCCAAGGGCGGCGGCGTGCGGGTCGCGTTCGTCGGCGCGGGCAACTACGCGTCCTCGATGCTCCTGCCGCATCTCGCGGAGATGGAGGGCGTCGATCTCACCGAGGTCGTCACCACCTCCGCGCTCTCGGGGGCGAACGCCAAGCGCAAGTTCGGCTTCGCCCGCGCCACCACCGATCTCGACACGATGCTCGAAGACGACTCGATCGACGCCGTGTTCGTCGTGACCAGGCACAGCTCGCACGCCGAGCTGACCAGGCGCGCGCTGCTCGCGGGCAAGGCGGTCTTCGTGGAGAAGCCGCTCGCGTTGTCGGAGAAGGAACTGGAGATCGTGCTCGGCGCGATCGAGGAATCCGGCAACGACCGGCTGCAGGTCGGGTTCAACCGCCGGTTCGCGCCGCTGCTGAACGAGTCGGTGCTCCACTTCGGACCGCGGATCGGGCCGGCCTCCGTGCGGTACCTGGTCAACGCCGGACAGCTCGACGCCGGCAGCTGGTACAACCAGGTCGAAAGCGAGGGTTCGCGGTTCGCGGGCGAGGGTGGCCACTTCATCGACACGGTCAGCTGGCTGCTCGGCTCCGACCCGGTGTCGGTGTACGCCACCGCGACCCCCGGCCACCAGGACCTGCAGATCCTGCTGCGCTACCCGGACGGCTCGACCGCGTCGATCGCGTACACCACCAGCGGTTCTTCGGCGTTCCCCAAGGAGACGATCGACGTCACCGCCGACGGCAAGGTGCTGAAGTTCGACGACTTCGCGCGCGCGTCGGTGTTCGGCCGCAAGAAGTGGGCGAGCTCCAGCATCCCCAAGGGCCGGGACAAGGGCCAGGCCGCCGAGCTCGAAGCGTTCGTCAACGCGCTGACGACCGGCGTCTCGATGCCGGTTTCCGTCGAGTCGCTCGTTTCGACGACGCTGGCCACGCTCGCGGTCAACCGCAGCCTCGAAACCGGTTCCGTGGTGCGGATCAACGCCAAGGAGGGGCTGGGCTGATGGATCTGTCCTGGTACCTGCGAAGACTGTCGAGGATGGGGCCCGCCGAGATCGCGGGCCGGGTCACCGACGTCGTGCGCAAACGCCAGTGGCGCGGGGTCGCGGGGGAGAAGGCGGTCTGGCTGCCGGACCGCCGGTTCGCGACGGTGCCCGGCGAGGACGTCCTCGCCGCCGTCTCGGGCGAAGCGGTGAAGGATCTGCTCGTCACCGCCGACCGGCTGATGGACGGGCGCGCCGAGTACTTCGGCGTCGAGCGGGACGACCTCGCCGATCCGGACTGGTCATACGACCCGAAGACCGGCCGCCGGGCGCCGTCCGATGTGTACTCCTTCGACATCCCGTACCGCAGCGAGGAGACCGTCGGCGACATCAAGCAGATCTGGGAGCCGTCGCGGCATCAGCACCTCACCGTGCTGGCCGCCGCGTACGCCCTGACCGGGGAGGACCGGTACGCCGAACGCGTGGCCGCGCACCTCGGTTCGTGGTGGACGGCCAACCCGCCGATGCGCGGCGTGCACTGGGTCAGCGGGATCGAGCTCGGCATCCGGCTGCTGTCGTGGGTGTGGGTGCGGCGGCTGCTCGACGGCTGGGCACAGGCCCCGGCGCTGTTCGAGGACAACCCCGTGGCGCTCAACCAGATCTGGCACCACCAGCGCTGGCTGGCCGCGTTCCCGAGCCGGGGTTCGTCGGCGAACAACCACGTGATCGCGGAGGACGCCGGGCAGCTCGCCGCGGCCTGCGCGTTCGCCTGGTTCCCCGAGTCCGGCCAGTGGCGGGACGCGGCGCTGGCGTCGCTGGACAAGATGTTGCGGCACAACACCTTCGACTCCGGTCTGAACCAGGAACTCGCCACCGAGTACCACGGGCTCGTCCTGGAATTGGGGCTCGCCGGAGCGCTGGAGGCGAAGGCCGCCGGGGTCGCGGTGCCCGAGTCGACCTGGCTCGTCCTGCTCCGGATGACCGACGCGCTCGCGTCCATTGTGGACAATCGGTTGCGGCCGCCGCGGCAGGGCGACGCGGACGACGGCTTTGGGCTGATCGTCGACGGCGACGAGACCAGCCGCTGGGCGTCGCTGATCGACACCGGATCCGTCCTTTTCGGACGGTTGGACTGGTGGCCGGAGACGCCGGGCGGGGACGTCCGCACCCAGCTCTTCTCCGCGCTGGCCAAGGACATCCAGGTCGGCGCCCGGCGTCCGGCGCGACGGCGGGACGACTTCGCCGACGCCGGGATGACCATCCTGCGCGACGGCGACCTCTGGTGCCGGTGTGACGGCGGGCCGCACGGCTTCCTGTCCATCGCCGCCCACGCGCACGCGGACGCGCTCTCGGTGGAGGTCCGGCACGACGGCGTCGACATCCTCGCCGACCCCGGAACCTACTGCTACCACGGCGAACCGAAGTGGCGGTCGTACTTCCGGTCCACGGCCGGGCACAACACGCTCGAACTCTCCCGCACCGACCAGTCCGTATCCGGCGGGCCGTTCCTGTGGACGAAACACGCGGTCACCACGGTGATCGCGGCGGGGACGCCGTCGCGCTGGAGCGCGGAACACGACGGCTACGCGCCGTCGGTGCACCAGCGTTCGGTGGAACTTGACGGCACCGAACTGACGATTCTCGACGAGGTCCGCGGCGGCGAGGCACGGCACTGCCGTCTCGCGTTCCACCTCGGACCCGCCGTCGAGGTCGCCTTGACCGGGAGCAGGGCCGTCCTGTCGTGGACGGCCGACGGCCAGGACAGGACGGCTTCGTTCGAGCTCCCACCGGAGCTCACCTGGTCGGCGCATCGCGGCGAAACCACGCCGCCGATGGGCTGGTACTCGGCGGGTTTCGGCCGCCGCGAGCCCGCGTGGACCCTGCTCGGCGGCGGAACCGCCGCCGACGGGGCCACGTTCACCAGCGTGCTCACCTTCGAATCGGGTAACGAGGATCCACCATTGTGATCGCACGACCGCACCGCCTTCGCCGGGCAGCGCTTCTGGTGCTGCTCGGCTCGTTGACGCTCACCGCCTGCACGGCCCCGGCCGACGAACCGGGACCGGATCCGGGCAAACAGCCGTCCGGTTCCGTCGCGCAGGTGTGCGACAAGCTGCCGGAGGGGCCGGCCGAAGCGCCGGCGGGGGCGGTGAAGATCGACCCCGCGGTGCCGGGCGATCTCGCCACGAAGACCCGCTCGAACCCGGCCGGGACGACGTTCTGGCTGGCACCGGGCACGCACCGGCTCGGCGACGACCGCTACGACCAGGTCAACCCGAAGCAGGGCAACGTCTACATCGGCGGCCCGAAGGCGATCCTCGACGGCCGGAAGATCAACCAGTACGCCTTCTCCGGCAACTCCGCCGACGTCAAGATCCGTAACCTGACCGTCCAGGGTTTCGCCGCGCCGCACGACGAAGGCGTGGTCAACCACGACTCGGCCGACGGCTGGGTCATCGAGCAGAGCACCGTCCAGGACAACGACGGCGCGGCGCTGATGGCGGGCGCGCGGCAGCAGGTCCGCGGGAACTGCCTGCGGCGCAACGGGCAGTACGGGATGAACGCCTACGCGCAGCACAACAGGATCACCGGCCTCGTCGTCGAGGGCAACGAGATCACCGGCAACAACACCGGCGACTGGGAAGCCAAGATCGACGGCTGCGGCTGCTCGGGCGGGGTCAAGTTCTGGTCGGTCGACGGTGCCGACATCACCGGAAACTGGGTGCACGACAACCGCGGCGTCGGCTTGTGGGCCGACACGAACAACAACGACTTCCGCATCGAGGCCAACGTCATCGAGAACAACGACGGCTCGGCGCTGATGTACGAGACCAGCTACAACGCCGTGATCACCGGCAACACCATCCGCCGCAACAACTGGGTGGACGGCAAGCGCTACATCGACCGCGGCGACAGCTTCCCGGTGGCGTCGATCTACGTGTCCGAATCCGGCGGCGAGCCGAGGGTGAAGGCGCGGACGGACAAACTGGAGATCTCCGGGAACACGTTCGAGAACAACTGGAACGGCGTCACCCTGTGGGAGAACTCCGACCGGTTCTGCAACAGCCCGGCCAACACGTCGTCCGGCTCCTGCACCCGGCTGGTGCCGGACCAGGCGAAATGCGCGCAGCCGGCGATCGCGTCGGGCGGCCTGAACGCCGACTGCCGGTGGAAGACCCAGCGCGTGGAGATCCACCACAACCGGTTCGTCCTCGACCCGGCCGTCGCGGGCTGCGAGGAGAGCTGCGCGCGGATGGCGATGCTCGCGAACTTCGGCACGTACCCGGACTGGTCGCCGTACAAGGGCGAGGTCGTGCAGCAGGCGATCACGTTCCAGCAGGGCAACCGGCTTTACGACAACGTCTACTCCGGGCCGTGGAACTTCGTCGCGTTCGAGCCGAGCCGCGTGCTCGGCTTCGGCGAATGGCAGGGCGCGCCCTACAAACAGGACCAGGGCAGCAAACTGACGCGTGCGGGAGGTGGCTGACATGCTCGAACCCGCGGTCCGTCCGGCGGCGATCCGCGGCACCCCGAAGGCGGTCGGCATCGCCTGGACGCTGCTGATCATCAACACCCTGGGCTCGACCGGGGCGAAGACGGTCATCCCGCTGCCGAGGTCGGTCAGCCAGCTGATCACCATGGGCGCGCTGGGCGCCGCGTTCGTGATCGCGCTCGCGCTGAACGCCCGGCTGCGGATCCGGCCGAGCGCCTATCTCTTCCTGCTCACGGTGCTGCTGGTGCTGAGCGTGGTCGCGAGCCTGAACCTGGAAGGCGGCTTCGGCGCGCTGTTCCGCTGCTTCCGGTTCGCGCTGTTCATCAGCACGCTGTGGTTGTTGACCCGCTGGTGGAACGGCGGTCTCGACCTCGTCCGCACGCATATCCGGGCCTACGGCGTGGTGCTGGTGACGGTGGTCATCGGGCTCGCGCTGGGCCCGGGCAACGCGCTGCCGTTCGAATACGGCGGACGGCTCACCGGCACGCTCTGGCCGCTGACGCCGCCGCAGGTCGGCCAGTACGCGGCCATCGTCATCGGTCTCACGACGCTGCTGTGGCTCGGCGGGAAACTGGAGCGGCGGAACGCGCTGGTGGTCATCGTGCCGTCGTTCGCGATCCTGCTGCTGACCCACACCCGCACCGCCATGCTCGGCCTGGTGGCCGGGACCGTGGTGGCGCTGATGTCGCAGTGGATGTCCAGCGCCCGCGCGCGCAAAGTGTTCACCGGGCTGGTGCTCGTCGGGGTGTTCTGCGCGGTGGCGCTGAGCGGGCTGCTGCAGACCTGGTTCCTGCGCGGTCAGTCGGAGGAGAACTTCTCCAGTCTCACCGGCCGCGCGAAGGTGTGGGACGCGCTGCTCGACGCGCCGCGGACGACGCTCGAGTACCTGTTCGGCGTCGGGCTGACCGACAAGTCCTACGACGGGCTCCCGATCGACAGCAGCTGGCTCGCCGTCTACCACGAGCAGGGCTATGTCGGGATCGCGATCGTGGCCGCGTTCCTGCTGGTGCTGATCGTGGTCGCGGTGCTGCGGCCGCCGTCGCCCGCCAGGGCCTGTGCGATCTTCCTGATCACCTACTGTCTTTCCGCCTCCTACACCGAGGCGGGCCTCGGCGACGCGTCGCCGTACCTGCTGCACCTGGCCTTGGCCGCGTCGCTGCTGGTACGAGCCGACCCTGAGCTTTCCAAGGAGTCCGTGTGAAGGTCCTCGTGATCCACAACCGGTACCGATCCGAGCAGCCGAGCGGCGAAAACAACGTCGTCGACCAGGAGACCGCGCTGCTCGCCGAGGCCGGGCACGAGGTGAGCCTGTTCGAGCGGCGTAGCGACGACATCGCGGAAATGTCGCTGCCGCGCAAGGCCGTCGTCCCGCTGCAGGTGCCGTGGAACCGGGCCGTGCGCGCGGAACTGGCCCGGCGCCTCGCCGACGATCGGCCGGACGTCGTCCACATCCACAACACGTTCCCGCTGCTTTCGCCGTCGGTGCTGGCCGCGTGCGCGGACGCCGGGGTGCCGACGGTCGCGACCGTGCACAACTACACGCTGATCTGCCCGCCCGGCACGCTGTACCGCGAGGGCTACATCTGCACCGACTGCGTGGGACGCAAGCCGGTCCCGGCGGTGCGGCACGGGTGCTACCGCGAGTCGGGGCTCGCCACCGTGCCGATGGCGGCGAGCATGGTTCTGAACCGCAAGCGCTGGTGGTCCGGTGTGTCGAAGTTCTTCTGCATCTCGCGGGCGCAACGCGAGATCCTGATCGCCGCCTGGTTGCCCGCCGACCGGCTCGCGGTGAAGTACAACTTCGTCACCGATCCGGGCAAGACGCGTAAGGGAGCGGGGGAGCACCTGCTGTTCCTCGGCCGGATCACCGAGGAAAAGGGCATCGGCCTGCTGATGAAGGCCTGGGATCGGCTCGTCGCGGCGGGTGGCCCGCTGCCGCCGCTGGTGATCGCCGGCACCGGCCCGATGCAGGACGAGGTCGCGCGCTGGGCCCACGGCCGCGACGATGTCCGCTACGTCGGCCTTCAGTCCAAAGTGGAGTGTCAAGAGCTGATCGTCCGCTCGAACGCCGTCATCGCCCCGTCGGAATGGCTGGAGGCGTTCGGGCTGGTCGTGGTCGAAGCGATGGCCGCCGGCGTCCCCACCGTCGCCGCGGCCCACGGTGCCTTCCGCGAACTCGTCGAAGACGGCGTCACCGGTCTGCTGCACGAACCCGGGGACCCCGAGTCGCTCGCGGCCCGCCTGCGGGAGATCGTCGGCGACGCCGAACGGAACCAGGAGATGGGCTGGGCGGCGCGGCTGGTGTACGAGCAGGAGTTCACGCCGAAGGTCGGCCTCGAACGGCTCGTCGGCGGCTACCAGGCCGCGATCGACGCGTGATCACCGGCCCGCCCGCGATCCCGCCGCAGGCGCGAATCCCGCTCTGGACCCTGGGCGCCTTCGGTTTGGTCGTCGCCCTCGTCCTCGGCCTGCGCTACGCCGGGACCTCGCATACCGCCGGACTGGACGCCCTCGTACTCCCCGTAGTCGACCGCGTCGAAGGCCCGCTCTGGTACCTGGCGACCGTCATCGACTTCGCGGGCGAACCGGTGGGCGCGATCGTGGTGATCGCCCTGTTCGGCTGGCTGTGCCTGCGGCACCGGCGGCAGCGGATCGCGATCCTCATGGTGGCGGCGAGCGGCGTGACGGTGGCGCTGACCACCGGACTGAAACCCCTGGTCGGCAGGCTGATCCACGGCGAATTCCTCTCGTACCCGAGTGGGCACACGGCCTTCGCGGTGACCGTCGCGACCGTCGTGGGGCTGCTGGTGATCGACGTGCGCGGCCTCGGGCCTGTCGGTGGGGCTTCGGTGCTGGTGGGGCTGGTCGCTTTCGCGGGGCTCGCGATGGGGTGGGCCGAGGTGGCGCTGGGGGCGCACTATCCGACGGACACCTTCGGGGGGTTCGGGGTCGCTGTCGCGGTGGTGCCGGTGGTGGGGTGGGCGGTGGACCGGCTCACTTCCCGGTGAAGCCGTCGAACAGTTCCCGGCCGACGTCGACGTGACCCGCGTGCCGGGCGAAGCTCTGCGCGAGATGGAAGAGGACCCACGCGAGGGTCGGGTGCTCCTCGACGCCGCTGCGGCGCGTCGCCCGTGCGGCGAGGGCGTCCAAGGGGGTGACAGCCGCCAACCGGGCGCAGTTCTCCCGTTCGCCATGGAAGAAGGCGAGGATCCCGGCGGTGGTGTCGTCCGGCGTGATGAGCCATTCCTGTTCGGCCGTGCCCGGCCACGAGAAGTCGACGTCCGAGCGGCGTCCACCCGGATGGCACGGTCGACCGCCGGAGGTCTGCTTCGGGGAGCCCGTCGAGTTTGCGGAGGATCGCTGTCGCGCTGTGGGCGAGGTAGCCCAGAAGCGGCGCTCTACGCGACCAACTTGACGTTCGGCCGCGGCCGCGCCTGCGCCGTCCGGAACGCGGCCAACAGCTCGCGCTCGACCTGCGCCGGCTCGGCGCGCAGGCGGGACGGCAACGTCTGGAGCACGACGATCCCCGCGGCGACATAACGCGCGTTGCGTGCGACGGTGGCGCGATGACCGGTGAGGTCGGCGTGGTGACGGTAGGAATCGATCTCCCAGGCGAAAGCGCATGCGTCGCACCAGAAGTCCGGGGTGGCGATGTAGTTCCCGTCCGCGTCGAAGATGGGGACGTTCCAATGCCCCGGTGGGAGGCCGGATCTTCGCCAGAGCCGCCAAGCGTCGGCCTCGGCGACGGATCTCGCTCCGGCGAGCAGCGGGGCCAGGGCTCGTCTGGGGAGCGCGGTTCCGGTTCTTCCCGCTTGGTCGAGTTCGTGGGTGAGCATTCCGGTGGTGCAGAAGCGACGTTGAACGGACTCGGCCATCATCGCCTGGATCTCGTCTTCGTCGGTGAGTCTTCGGGCGGCGTCGATGACGGCTCGGGGGACGGGGGCGACGGGGAGGTCGCCGCGGAGGTAGGGACGCGGCAGGTGCCGGGTTCGTTCGACGTGAACGAACCCCGTCGTGGTGACTCGCCGATCGTGGGGTATCAGAATGTGGACGTCCCGTGGTGAGGGCAATCGCTCCAAACCGTGGCGGCGAAGTGCCCAGATACCAGTCAGGCTCGAGCCTTCGCGCCCGTGGAGCAGGGCGCCCTGGAGACGCTGTTCATCGGTGGGTTCTCCACTGTGGAGCAGCACGATCCCGGGCAACAGCCGTTGCCAAGATCCGCCGGGACCGCATCGGCGGGTAATGGTCCGTGCCGGCACGCCGGCGGCTTCGAGCTCCGCCACGCGAAGGACTCGCGGGCCATCGGTCAGAAGGGGACTGTTCTTCCAGTTTCCTCGGTGCACTCGACCACCATGGACCTCGGCACCGACAAGAGTGCTCGAAAAGGTGCATGAACGGACCTGTCATGCCGAAATTCGGTCGAGTGGGGAAGATTTCGGCCGCTCAACGGCCAAAATCTTCCCCGCTCACGCTCGCGCGCCCCAAACCCTTCAGCACCCACCGTCACCAAAAGAACTACAGGCATCCTGCGAGTAAGGAGCCCCTTGCCACCCCGAAACCCCCACAGTCCGCGAAGTGTCATGAACCACGAACCGCCACTCGCCCGAATAAGCGTTGTCATACCACCGGTTCTCCTGCCGGAACGTCACCGCGTCCGAAACGGAAGAACCCCGATAAGGCGACCACTCCGGATAAGTCCCGAAGTTCGCCAAAAGCGCCATCCGCCCGCAATATCCCGAGCAGGAAGATCCGTGGGAGAACTTGTTCCCGTGGATCGAAACCCGCTGCGTCTTCCACCGGCAGTCGTCATACAGCGGACGCGACGAAATGCCCGGCGCGGAACACGAAGAAACTGAGGGAACGAGAAGCGTGCAAGAACCGGAGGACGTGTTCGCCGGGCTGTTGCAGAAGCGGTCCGCGTTCTCCCACAGGGTGATTCCGGACCAGTTGTCCTCGAAGACGTTGTCGACGATCTCCACCAGCGAAGTCCGGGCCCGCACCCGCGGTTCACCGCCGGACTCCGAGATGTACACCGTCCCGACCGGGAAATCGTCGCCCCGGGCAGCGAAAGCCCGGCCCTGCACGAGCATGTTCCGCCGGAAGGTGTTCCCGCGGACCACGACGTTGTAGGAGATCTCGTAGAACAGGCCTTCGGACGCGTTGTCCTCGATCAGGTTGTCTTCGATGAGGAAGTCGTTGTTGTTCGTGTCCGCCCACAGCCCGGCGCCGTGGTTGTGGTGGACCCAGTTGCCGCGGATGTCGGCGCCGTTCACCGCCCAGAATTTCGCGCCGCCGGTGCAGCCGCAGCCGGGTTCCTTCGTTTCCCAGTCGTCGGTGTTGTTGCCGGTGATCTCGTTGCCCTCGACGAGCAGCCCGGTGATCCCGTCGCCGGCCCGATAAGCGTTGATGCCGTACTGGCCGTTGTTCCGCAAGCAGTTCCGGATGACCTGCTGACGCGGTCCCGCCATCATCGCGGCACCGCGGTTGTCCTCGATCGTGTTGCCCTCGATGGTCCAGTGTTCCCCCGAGTCGTGGTTCACCACGCCCTGATCGCGTGGCGCGGCGAAACCGCGGATCGTGAGGCCTTGGATGACGACGTCGCGAGCCTGCTGGGTGAACGCGTAGCGGTTGACGCCGCCACCGTCCAGCACGGCACCGGGGGCGCCGAGGTAGGCGTTGCCGTCCTTGGGGATGATCTGCCCGAACTCGTCCGGGCCCAGCGTGTGCTTGCCTTCGGTCAGCCAGAACGTCGTGCCGGCCGGGAGTTCGCGTGTTTTCGCGGAAAGGTCCGTTCCCGGGGAGACGACCACGGCACCGTCCGGTTTCCCGGGGCTGACCGGGCCCGCGGCGCAGGCCGCGACAGGAGCCGCCGAGGCCGGGACGACTCCTGTCGCGAGCAACAGCAGGACAACGAGGAACGCGGGCATACTGAAAACGGTAAGCCAGTATGGACGGTCCCAGATGGACACTTACAGGTGAACCTTCAGCAGGTCACCGGCTCTCCGAAGCCGCTGCAGGTGTCCTGCAGATAGGGCGCCGCCTGCCACTGCGCCGCGGTCAGCCGCCGTGAGGTGTCGTGGGCGACGAACGTCCACGGCCCGTAGTACTGGTTGTCGTACCACCGGTTCTCCTGCCGGAAGGTGATCGCCTCCGAGATCACGGCGCCCCGGTACGGCGACCAGGACGGGAAGGTCCCGTAGTTCGAGAGCACCGCCATCCGCCCGCACAGGCCCAGGCAGCCTTCCATCGCCGAGTCGAACTCGAAGGTGTTCTCGTGCACCGAAACGCGTTGTGTCTTCCAGCGGCAGTCGCCGTACAGCGGTTCGGTCGCGATGCCCGGGGCGGAGCAGGTGGACGTCGGAGAGACCAGTTCCGTGCACGAGAGCGTCGACGTGTTGGCCGGGCTGTTGCAGAACCGGTCGGCGTTCTCCCACAGCGTGATCCCCGACCAGTTGTCGGAGAACATGTTGCCCCGGATGTCGATCCGGCTGGTCCGGGCGGGTAGCCTCGGTTCACCGCCGGACTCGCTGAGGTACACGGCGGCGACCGGGAAGTTGTCGCCCTTGGCGGCCCGTTTCCGGCCCTGCACCAGCGCGTTCCGGTTGAAGGTGTTCCCGATCAGCTCCAGGTTGTAGGAGATCTCGTAGAACAGGCCTTCGGACGCGTTGTCCTCGATCAGATTGTCCTGGATGAGGAAATCGTTGTTGTTCGTGTCGGCCCAGAGCCCGACACCGTGGTTGTGGTGGACCCAGTTGCCGGTGACGTCGGCGCCGTTCACGGCCCAGAACTTCGCCCCGCCGCTGCAACCGCAGCCCGGGATCTTCGTCTCCCAATCGTCGGTGTTGTTGCCGGTGATCTCGTTGCCTTCGATCACCAGACCGGTCAGCCCGCCGCCGAAGCGGTAGGCGTTGATGCCGTACTGCCCGTTGTTCCGCAGGCAGTTCCCGATCACCCGCTGGCCGGATCCGGTCATCATCCCGGCCCCGTCGTTGTCCTCGATGACGTTGCCTTCGATGGTCCAGCGTTCGCCGGAGTCGTGGTTGACCACGCCCTGGTCGCGTTCGGCGACGAAACCGCGGATGGTCAGCCCGCGGATCACCACGTCCTTGGCCGGCGTGGTGAAGGCCGCGCGGTTGATCCCGCGTCCGTTGAGCACGGCGCCGGGCGCGCCGAGGTAGACGTTGCCGTCCTTCGGCATCACCTGGCCGAACTGGTCGGAACTCAGCGTGTGCTCGCCCGGCGACAGCCAGAACGTGGTCCCCGGCGGGCTGAACCGGGTCTTGTCGGTCAGATCGGTGCCTGGATCGACGACCTGGGCGCCTTCCGGGGCGGAAGGGACGCCGACGGTCGTGCCGCACACCCCTCGAGTCGGCTCTTCGGACGCCACCGCTGTGTTCTCAACGGCGACCTGGAGCAGTAGTACGGACAACGCGGTGCAGAACACCCGTGTGCCGGTCGAGCGATATGCGATCCCTGAACTCATACCCTTCTCCGAAATACCGGCTTCACCGGACGGCCACCCAGCCACGGTGCCGGATCATCCGCGTCGAGCGCTTTGCGGTACACGAGGCAGGCCTGCGAGACCACTTCGACCGTCCGGTCGATGTCTTCTTCGGACAACGCGCTGCTGACCACGAACGACGGCCCGAGGACCCCGCCCGTGACCAGTTGCCGCAGGAACAACGTTCGGTAGTCCTGCGACGGGTTCTTCCCGGCGTCGAGCGTGGCGAAGACGAGGTTGCTCGCCCGGCCGCGCACGACGACGTGTTCCCCGACCCCGGCCGAGGCCGCGACTTCGCGGACCCCGGCGGCGAGCCGGTCGCCGATCGCGTGCAGCCGCGCGGCGATGCCTTCTTCGGTGTAGGTCTCCATGACCGCGATCGCGGCGGCCAGCGAATGCGTCTCGGCGCCGTGCGTGGTCGACAGCAGGAAGACGCGGTCCTCGCCGGTGCGCAGCCCGCCGAGTTCCATCAGCTCGCGCTTGCCGGCCAGCGCCGAGACGGCGAACCCGTTGCCGAGCGCCTTGCCGAACGTCGAGAGATCCGGCGTGACCCCGTAGAGCCCCTGCGCGCCCGCCTCCGACCAGCGGAAACCGGTGATCATCTCGTCGAAGATCAGCACGCAGCCGTACCGGTCGGCGAGTTCCCGCAGGCCGACGAGGTAGCCGGCGGGCGGTTCGAGCTGGGTCGACGCCTCCAGGATCAGGCAGGCGATCCGGCCCGCGTGCTCCCGCAGCAGCCGTTCCGTCGCCGGGAGGTCGCCATAGGGGAACGACACGGTGAGATCGGTGATCCCGTCCGGGATGCCCGCCGACATCGCGGTGGTGCCGATGAACCAGTCGTCGATGGAGAAGAACGCGTGGTCGCGGCAGATCGCCACCAGCGGCCTGCCGGTGGCCGCCCTGGCGAGTTTGACCGCGGCCGTGGTGGCGTCCGAGCCGTTCTTGGCGAATTTGACCATCTCGGCGGTCGGCACGGTTTCGAGGAACTTCGCCGCCGCCCGTTCCTCCACAATGGACGGACGGGCGAAGTTGGCGCCCCGGTCGATCTCGCGGTGGGCGGCTTCGCTCACCCGCGGGTGCACGTGCCCGAGGCTGACCGCGCGCAGCCCCGAGCCGTACTCGATGTATTCGTTCCCGTCGACGTCCCAGACATGCGCGCCGAGCCCGTGCGAGATGACCGGTGCCAGATTCTCCGGATACTGGTCGTCACCCTTGGCGTAGGTGTGCGCCCCGCCGGGGATCATCGCGTGGAGGCGCTCGTTGGCCCGCATGGACTTGGGCAGCTGACGGGTCATGCTCTCACCTCGTGTTCTGTAGTACCGCGGAAAGCGGGAGCGCGGCTCGGTCCCGATCCGACATGAGCGCCACCGGAAGCGGCCACGGGATCGCCAGTTCGGGGTCGTCGTGGGCGATCGCGACGTCCTCGGCCGGGTCGTGCGCGCGGTCGATCCGGTAGGAGACGTCGGCGTACTCGGTGAGCGCCTGGAACCCGTGCGCGCATCCGGCCGGGATGTACAGCGACACCTGCGTCTCCCCGGAGAGTTCGAACGTCTCCTTGCCGAGGTACGTCGGCGAATCCGGCCTCAGGTCGACGACGACGTCGAAGACGGCGCCCCACGAGCACCGGACCAGCTTCGCCTCGCCGAGCCCCGAACGGAGGTGCATCCCGCGCAGCACTCCCTTGCGGGAACGGGAAACGCTGTCCTGGACGAAACCGTCCGGGTCGATCCCGGCCGAGCGGACGACGTCGGCGTCGAAGGTGCGGCTGAAGAAGCCGCGTTCGTCGGCGTGCGGCGTCGGCTCGAACAGGTACGCGCCCGCGATCGCGGGCACGGGGATCACCTTCATCGGACTCCCATCGGCAGGAAGGCGGCCGACAGCGCGGCGAACTGCTCGTCCAGCAGTCGCGCCTGCTCCGCGCTTCGTTTCGCGACGATCTCGGTGAGTTCGCCCGCCCTTGACTCGAGTTCGGCGAACTGGCGCACCAGCGCGTCGAAGTCGATCTCCCTGGCGGACTGGCAGAACTCCCCGAGTCCCAGCGTGGTCATCAGGACTTCGTTCTTGCGGGCGTACCCGATGGACAACGTCGGTTTCGCCAGTTTCAGCGCGCACAGGACGTTGTGATACCGGGTGGCGACGACGGTCTCGACCGCCGACATCGCCCGCATCACCTCGTCCAACGTGGCCGTGTCGGCGGCGGCGAGCAGCGGGGATTCCAGTTCCCGCATGATCTCGTCGACCACCTGCGCGTCGGCCCGGTCGCCGATGAACAGCCGGACCGGGCGGCCGTCGGCGATCAGCCCGGCGACGAACCGGGTCATCTTGTCCACATAGGACTCGTAGATCTCGGCGGCGCGGTGTCGGTCGTCGTTCCCGCCGTGGTACGCCATCACCCCGACCCCGACGGATCGGGGCAGCACCGGCTCGGAAAGCGCGGGCAGGGCGAAGGCGAGGTCGGGGTAGACGCGGTCGTTCGCGACGTCGACGCCCATCGCACGCATCGCGTCTCGCGACGGTTCGTCCCGATAGGACCGGAACGTCGCGAGCCGCGCGGCCCAGCCGATCACGGACCGGGTGACCCGGTGCGTGCTCACGCTGGCGCCGACGCTCACCAGGGCCACCTTGGTGCCGACCAGGCGGCCGGACACCGAAAGCAGCAGCAGCGCGTAGGGGAATCCCCATGGACGCAGGGGAAGGGTGGATTCGAGGACACCCATCCCCGGCACGATCACCACGTCCTGACGCCGCACCCACGCCACCGTGCGGAAGATGTCGACGAGTTTCCCGAAGCCCTTCGCGGCGATGGACAGCGGTCCCGATGCCGTTCGGTACTCGCCCTCGTACCAGTTCAACGCGGTCGTTTCGAGTCCGTAGCGCGACGCGACGAGTTCCGGACCGCCGCACATCACGCTGAGCGCGGCGCCCGGATGCTCCGCGCGCAAATACCCGAGAACCGCCTCGAAGGAACCGTCGTTGCCGAGGTTTCCCGATCCGAGGAGCCCGAACAGCCCGATTCTCACGGGCGAGGTCAAGGGACTCGTCCCTCCTGGCCGGCGACGACCGAGGCCACGGACACTTCACGCGGGCCGAGTTCGGCCTCGGCCTGGACGGGCATCCGTCCCATGGCCGGGTTCCCCGCCCGGTTCAGCATCCATTGCCGCAGGTAGCGGAAGCATTCGCGCTTCTCCGCACCGGAGATCGGCGCGTTGCGGATCGCCTTGACGTAGCCGAGCACGTATTCGCCGAGCAGCCGGACCATCGGGTGGCGCAGTTTGTCGGCGCGCTTCGGGTCGAGGTTGGTGGCGCGCCTGCGCACGGTCGGGTGCTCGTGTTCGGAGCGGCCGGGGTGGTCGCGCCGGAAGTACAGCCAGTCGGGCACCTGGTGGAACGGGCCGTGCAGGGCCAGTTCCGAGATGATCGTGCGGTCGGCGTGGTGGTAGCTGTCCAGCGGCGCGACCCGGCGCAGCACCTCGGTGCGGATGACCGCGCCGTCGTCGTCCCCGCCGGGCGCGAACAGCGTGCTGCGGAAGCGTTCCGCGGCGTGCGGCGAGACCGTGTTGAGCGGGTACTCCAGTGCCTGCGTGACGACGGCCTTCTCGTCGATCATCGCCGTCCACGAGTGCGAGAGGACGAACTCGGGGTGCTCGTCGAGTGCCTCGATACAGCGTTCCAGCAGGTCACGGGCGTAGAGGTCGTCGTCGGACGCCCATTTGAACAGTTCGCCGCGGGCGACGTCGACACAGTAGTTGTGGTTGGGCGCGCAGCCGATGTTCACCGGCTGGCGCACATACCGGACACGGGAGTCCAGCTTCGCGTACTCGCGGCTGATCTCTTCGGTGCGGTCCGAGGACGCGTTGTCCGAGATGATCAGCTCGAAGTTCTCGTAGCTTTGGCCGAGGAGTGCGTCCAGCGATTCGGCGAGGTAGTCCTCGCCGTTGTAGACCGGGAGCCCGATGCTCAGCCGAGGAGCGGTGCTCATGACGTCCTCATTTCTTCCTTCTCCGAAGTCAGATGCTCTTTGAGAGCGGAGTGGAGCTGAAGCCACCACACCGCGGACCCGCTGGTGATCGCCAAGGCGACCCCCCAAGCGGATCCGGACGCCCCGGCCAAGAAGGCGCCGATGAGCCCGAAGCCGACATAGCCGGCCGAGTTGATCAGCTGGGCGCGAAGGCTCCTTTTCGCAGCGCCGAGCGCACGCAATCCGGCGGCCGCCCCGGTGTTGAAACCCGCCGCGGCGATACCGATGGTCACCGGGAGGATCAGTTCGGAGGCGGGATCCCACACGTCGCCGAGGACGAACCGGCCGGCGTCGTGGGGTACCAGAAGCAAGGCGAGACCCCAGAGCAGGGCCGCGGCCGCCTGGCCCGCGCCGAGCACGGCGCAGAAGTGGCGGAGGCGATGCGGGGCCCGTTGGAGCACCCGCGCGCCTTCCGCCACGGTGACCAGGGAAAGTCCCATCAGAAGCGCGAAGAACGGTCCGAGCAGCAGTTCGGCGCCGCGGACCGCGCCGACGCTCGTGAGCCCGGCGATCGCGCCGAGCCCGTACATCCGAAGCTGGGTGGAGCCGCTGTTGCTGACGTTTTCGATCAGGTAGCGGGTGCCGAGGTCGCGGTGGTGCTTGAGCCAGTCGAGCGTCCCGCGCGGATCCGGGCGGACCCCGGCCTGCAGGCAGCCGTAGCCGGCGGCGACCGCCCCGGACAGGCCCCACGCCAGGATGAACGCGACGACCGTGTCGAACCACTGGTGCGCGATGAACAGCGCCGGGATCAGCGCGACACCCCAGACGACGTCGTTGACGAACGCCTTCTTCCCGTGCCCCGCGGCGAAGAAGGTGAACCGCCAGGCGTCCTGCAACAGCAACGTCGGGATGACGAAGCCGAGCGCGACGAACGCGCCGCCGACGGGACCGCCCACCACGAGACCGGCGACCACACTGACGGCACCGGCGACGACACCCGTGGAGAGCGCCGTCCCGGTCGCCTTGGCGGTCGCGGTCCGCCAGGATTCGGTGGACACCCCGGAGAACCGCACCATGAGCGGATCCGTCGTCAGCCCGCGCGAAAGGTTGAGCACCACGCCGTAGCTGACCCAAGCGAGGCTGAACATGCCGAAGGCGAACGTGCCGAGCGAGCGCGCCACGAACAGACCGACCACGAAGTTGGTGATGCTGGAAACGGCCTGGTCGCCGAGGCCCCAGCTGAGCCGTCCGGCCATGGCCCGGACGGCTTGGGAACGCAGAAGTGATCGCATGGGGCCTCTAATCCTTGAGCAATCCGGCGTCGTGCAGCGCCCGAGCGGCGGCGACGACGGAATCGAACGGCAGCCCGGACCGCTCGGCGACGTCGAGCAGGCTGTGCTCGCCGTCCGAGAGGTTGAGCACCCAGAGCATGGCCATCTGGGCTTGTTTGGCGTCGCTTCGCCCGCCGAGCGAGTCGTACAGCCCGCGCTTGCCGAGTTGCGGCTCGCCGTAGGGGCTGAGGTTGACGTAGCCGCGGTTGCGGTCGAGGACGGCGAAGGTGTCCTTCAAGGTCTGAAGGGTTTCCTCCATGGCCTCCGTGGACACGAAATCGAGGTTGTCGGCCGAGGTGTGGTACTCGGGATAACCCGCATACGGCGTCCTCGTCAGCGAGCCGACGCCGAGGTTGAAGCCGGGGGAGCAGAACTGGCGCTCGTCGTAGCCGTACGGCGAGAAGTCGACGATCTTGTGCGCGCGGTCGGCGAGGACGTACGCGAGCACGTGGTCGATTTCGGCGTCGCCCCGGCGGCTTCGCTTGTAGGTCAACGATCCCGGGTCGCCGGCACACGCCAGCACGAGCCCCGCCTTGATCCGGCCGACGCGGTCGTTGTTGCGCGCGAGCCAGGTGATGGCGCCGATCGTGCCGGGCATGAACAGGAACCGGTACGTGTAGTGGGGCTTGACCAGCGTCCGCGCGAACGCGGCGGCGATCGCGATCCCGGCGACGTTGTCGTTCGCCAGCGACGGATGGCAGGTGTGGCAGGAGATGATCACCTCGTCGGTGACCTCGCCCGGCACGACATGCTCGGCGTAGGTGAGGCTCCCGTCGGCCAGCGTGGAGTCGATGCGGACCTCGTACTCACCGTCCGGCATCGCGTCGAGCGTTTCCTGTGCCAGGCAGAAACCCCAGGTCGGCGCGTAGTAGCTGGTCCGGTACGGCACCCAGGACGGCTGGTCGGGCAGGGTGTGCAGGTGTTCGCGCAGCTCGCTGAGCGGCATCTTCCGCGACACCGGGACGCTGTAGCCGACGACGTGCAGGTTCGACTCCTGGAAGTCGACCACGCGGCGGCCGGTGGCGTCCTTGATGTACGCGTCGCGGATGTTCCATTCCTGCGGCACCGTCCAGTCCAGTACCCGGGTGCCGGTGGGGACCTCGTGGATCTCCAGCGGGACGTGCTCGCCGACGATCTCCAGCGTGCGGCGGACGCCGTCGCCGGTGATGCTGCGGCACAGCGGATACAGGCGCTCGACCAGCCTTCGCAGGTCGGCGCCCGTCTCCAGGTCCCTGTTCGACATCAGCGACGCCGCAGGGTGTCGTCGAGTTCGCCGGCGGCGGTGCGGTCCTGAAGCCGCGCGAGCCGGGTGAACAGGCGCTGGAAGCTGTGTTCGGTGAGGCCGTGGGTCTTGTAGGCCTCGATCAGTTCGAGCGCGCCGTCCTTGACCGACCAGTCGCAGTCGAAGCCCGGGATCGCCGCGCGGAACCGGGAGAAGTCGACCCGGTACGACCGCGGGTCCGCACCCGCCTCGCCGGTGATCCGCAGCGTCGAGCCGGGAACGGCCTCGACGACCTCTTCGGCGATCTCGGCGACGGTCACGTTGTTGCGTTCGGTGCCGATGTTGAACGCCTTGCCGTGTACGGCCTCCTTCGGCGCCACCAGCGCCGCGGCGAACGCGCGCGCGATGTCCTTGGCGTGCACCAGCGGCCGCCAAGGCGTGCCGTCGGAGAGCACCAGCACCTCACCGGAGAGATGCGCGTGCGCGGTCAGGTTGTTGAGCACGATGTCGCCGCGCAGCCGGGGCGAGAACCCGAACGCGGTGGCGTTGCGCATGTACACCGGGCTGAAGTCGTCGTCGGCGAGCTCCTGGACGTCGTCCTCCACCCGCACCTTCGACTCGGCGTACGGCGTCACCGGGCGCAGCGGCGCGTCCTCGTCGACCAGGCCGTCGCCGCCCGAAGCGCCGTAGACGGAGCACGTCGAGGCGTACAGGTACCGCTTGACCCCGGCGTCCTTGGCCAGCTTCGCGAGCTTGACCGAAGCGTGGTGGTTGATGTCGTAGGTCAGCTCCGGCGCCAGCGAACCGAGCGGATCGTTGGACAGCGCGCCCAGGTGGATCACCGCGTCCACCCCGGCCACGTGCTCGGCCGTGACGTCACGAAGGTCGACCTCGAAACCTTCGGGATCTTCGGGCTTCGGGCCCAGGACGCAGGTGTCGTAGAGACCGGAGTCGAGGCCGATCACCTCGTGGCCTTCGGCGGCCAGCACCGGGGCCATCACCGTGCCCAGGTAACCCTTGTGCCCGGTCAGCAGCACACGCATGGCTTTCAGCCTTTCGGAGTGAGGTCGAGCGTCAGTTTCTTGAGGTCGAAGGCCTCGGCATAGCGCTGCCCGCATTCGATGCCGCGAATGCGGGCGAGGCCGAGGAAGGCTTCCCGGTCGTACCAGGGCCGGTGCCGCTGGGAGGCGTAATGCTCCTGAAGCAGCCGGACCTTCTCTTCGGCGAGTTCGGCGGGCAGCGGGACGTACGCGGTGGGTTTGCCGAGGTCGCCGTCCCATTTCACGATCTCGTACTCCAGCTGGAGATGGGTGCGGAACACCGTCGGCACCAGCTTCGCCAGGCCGCGGTGGTCCTGATGCGCGTCCGCCGTGCGCGGGGAGAGAACGAGGTCCGGGTCGGTGCGGCGGCGCAACTCCTCCAGCCCGTTCTTGGCCTCTTCCCAATGCGCGGGGAGCCGGCCGTCGGGCAGTTTCAGCACGGTGACCTCGACGTCGGCGCCCGGGCAGAAGGCCGCGAGCGCGGCGCGCTCCTCGGTCTCCCGTTCGGTGCCGCCGCCGGAAAGGACGAGCGCGTCCACCCGGACACCCGGGTTGGCGGCGCAGATCGTCAGCAGGGTGCCGCCCGCCCCGATGGCGATGTCGTCACAGTGCGCGCCGAGCGCGACGATCCGCTGGACGCCGCCGGTGCCGAGCTCGATCACGCCGTGCTCGCCGCTTCGCGTTCCCAGCGTGCCCACGGACGGTCTCCGTGCGCGTACGCGTCGTCCAGCTGGACGCGTTCCTTGACGGTGTCGGTCGGCTTCCAGAACCCGCGGTACGGGTACGCGAGCAGCTTGCCCCGTTTGGCGAGCTCGCCGCAGCCGTCGGCCACCAGGTCGCCGCCCTCGGGGATGTGGTCGAAGATCTCCTGGCGCAGCACGAAGTACCCGCCGTTCTCCCACAGCGGCATCTCGCTGACCGGGGTCAGCGCGCCGATGCGGCCGTCCTCGCCCATTTCGACGCAGTGGAAGGACGACTGCGGCGGCACGACCATCATCGAGGCGCCGGCGTCGGATTCCGTGAACCGCTCGATCATCTCCGGCAAGGGCGCGTCGGTGAGGACGTCGGCGTAGTTGGCGAGGAACATCTCGTCGCCTTCGAGGTACGGGCGCACCCGGCGCAGCCGCTCGCCGATGGCCGATTCGAGACCGGTCTGCACGAAGGTGATCGACCAGTCCGCGATGTCGGTCGACAGCAGTTCCGCCTTGCCGTTCCGCAGGACGAAATCGTTGGAGGTGGTCTCCTGGTAGTTGAGGAAGAACTCCTTGATGTGGTGCGCGCCGTAGCCGAGACAGAGGATGAACTCGGTGTGCCCGAAATGCGCGTAGTACCGCATCACGTGCCAGATCAGGGGTCTGGGGCCGACCATGGCCATCGGCTTGGGCACGTCGGACGCGTCACCGTTGCGCATCCGCATGCCGTAGCCGCCGCAGAAGAGGACTACCTTCACGACTTCACCTCGACGATTTCCAGGTGTGGGATGGGGAAGACCAGTTTCCCGCCCCATTCGTCCACAAAGGACAATTGGGCGGTCAGTTCCTTCCGGAGGTTCCACGGAAGGACGAGCACGTAATCGGGCCGGTCCGCTTCGATGCGCTCCGGCGGCAGGATCGGGATCCGGGTGCCGGGGGTGAACCGGCCGTGCTTGTACGGATTGCGGTCGACGGTGTACCGCAGCACGTCCGGGCGGATGCCGCAGTGGTTCAGCAGCGTGTTGCCCTTGCCCGGGGCGCCGTAACCGACGACGGTCTTGCCTTCGAGCGCGGCGTCGGTGAGGAACTTGTTCAGCTCGAGCCGGACCTTGGTGACCCGCTCGGAGAATTCGGTGTAGCCGGACATTTCGTGCAGTCCGGCCGCCTTTTCGGCGTCCAGGACCTGCATCATCCGCTCGCTCGGCTCACCGGCGACGGCGTCCGGGCGCGCCCACAGCCGGATCGAACCGCCGTGGGTGGGCAGGAGTTCGACGTCCACAACGGACAATCCGCCGCGCGCGAGGGCCCGGCGCGCGGATTCCACCGTGTAGTACTGGAAGTGCTCGTGGTAGATCGTGTCGTACTGGTTCTCCTGGATCAGCGTCAGCAGGTGCTGGACCTCGATGCTGACCCAGCCGTCGTCGGCGACCAGGGCGCGGAGCCCGTGCGTGAACCCGATGATGTCCGGAATGTGCGCGTAAACGTTGTTCGCCACGACGAGGTCGGCGGGACCGTGCTCGTCGCGGACCTCGCGTCCGGTTTCGGGACCCAGGAAGGCGGTCTTCGTCGGCACCCCGGCGTCACGCGCGGCTTGGCCCACGTTCACCGAAGGTTCCACGCCGAGACAGCGGATTCGCTGTGCCACAACGTGTTTGAGGAGATAGCCGTCGTTGCTGGCGACCTCGACGACGAACGAGGACTCGTCGAGTCCCAGCCGCTCGACGGCGCCGTCGACGAACGTCTTGGCGTGTTCGACCCAGGAGGCGGAATACGACGAGAAGTACGCGTATTCGGTGAAAGTCTCTTCCGGGGTGATCAGCGGCGGGATCTGGGCCAGCCAGCATTCGGTGCAGACCCGCAGGTGCAGAGGGTACGTCGGCTCCGGTTCCTGCAGCTGTTCCGCGGTCAGGAATCGTTCGCACGGCGGCGTCGCCCCGAGGTCGACGACACTGGCGAGATGGGCCGAGCCGCAGAGACGGCAGGTGGTCATCGAGAGGCTCCTTGGCTCGCGTCACGTATCCCAGACGTCGGCACCTCGGGTCGCCTCGTTACATGCCTTCCAGGGGTCTCACGCTTCCGTCTCACAACCGAAACCTGGCGTCTCGGCCATCGGCGCAGACGTCTCCGCCATCCGGGCGCGGGCAACCCCGCCCGATCGCGTTCCGCGGGCTAAACGCGACTCGCCAGCGCCCCCGGACCGGATCGCGTTTAGCCCGCTAAACGCGATCCGGCCCTCCGCCCCAGCCCAGACGCGCGTGAAGGCCCCCTTCCCTCGACTCAGCCGAGGGAAGGGGGCCTTCACGCGCTTCACGGAACCCACCTCACCGGCCACTTCGCGTTTAGCGGGCTAAACGCGATCCGGCCGTCGAACCGTCAGGAAACCACCAGCGCGTAGTCCGCATCGGTCGCCGACGTCTCCGGGTGACCGTCGGCGTTCACCTGGGTCGCCACGACCTCCACCGTCCACGTACCGGCGGCCGGCTTCTCGAGGATGACGTTCTCCACCGTGTCGACGGTGTTCGGCGACCCGCCCGCGGTCGAGAAGTTGCCCGCCTTCAGCCCGTTGTTGCCGTAGTAGACGGTGCCGTTCGGCGCGGTGACCTTCAGTGTCAGGTCGTTGACCCTGGCGACCGACGCGCTCGGCGAGCCGGCCGGGTCGGTGTAGGCCAGCGTGGCCTTGAACTGCTTGGTCCCGTTCACCGCGACCGTGTACTTCTTCGACTGCCCGGTGCCCAGCAGGTCGGTCTCGTTCACCAGCACCGGCAGCTTCCACCCGTTCGCCTTGGCCTGTTCGTGCAGGTACCGCACGTTCGCGGTGCCCCAGCCCTGATGCGTCCGGGTCATGTCGTGCGAGGTGCCGCTGAAGGCGAACTGGTCGGCCCCGTTGATCAGCAGCGCCTTCGCGGTCGCGGCGTGCGGGCGGCTCGCGAAGACGTCGCGGCCCTTGCCGGGGCCGCCGTCGAACACGCCGTCGGCCCACATCTGGAACAGCAGCCCGGCGTTTCCGCAGGTGATCGGGGTCGCGCCGCTCGTGCCGCCGAACGACGTCGTGTACGAGGTGTCACTGCCGGACGACGTGGTGTCGATCCGGTCGTAGTAGTTCGACAGCTCCGGTTTGATCCGGCCGTCGGCGGCCGGGCCGATGCTGGCGCCGCCATTCCACTTGTCGTCGGTGCGGCCCAGCGTGTTGTAGTGGTACTGCCCGCCGACCGAGAGCACGTTCTTCGACCAGGCCTGCGGCCGCGACTGCTGGGTGCCCGCGTTGCTCTGCGACTGGCAGATCAGCAGGTCGTGATCGAAGACGATCTTGTCGAGCTCGGCGGAGACCGAGTTGTAGGCCGTGGTCAGCCCGCCACCCCAGCTGTTGCTCTGGAACACCGCGCGGTACTTGCCCGCCGGGTCGACCAGTTCCTTGGTATGGGCGTAGCGGTCCGGCTTGTTGTAGGTGGCGAAGATCCCCTGCGCCTCGGGCAGCAGCCCCCGCTGCGGCGCGCTCACACCCGACGCGAAGATCTGGCCGTACGTGGACGTCCCGTGGCTGGTGCTGGTGGAGTTCGACCCGTGCATCACCGTCGGCCGCGCCTTGAACTCCTGGTGCGTGACGCGCAGTCCGCCGTCCATCACCTCGCCGCGCACGCCCTGGCCGCGGTAGCCGCCGACGCTTTCGATGTAGTTCGCGCCGCTGCTCTCCCTGGCGTTGGCCATGTCGGTCTCCGGCGCGGTGATCGCGCCGACCGCGAGCACCTCGGCCCCCTGCGCGACGGTGGCGGCCTGGCCGGGGCCGAGCTTCGCCACGATGTGCTGCCCGCTCTGCGAGATCGCCTCTATGTTGCCGCCAAGCCGCAGGATCCGTTCGGCCACCGCGCGCTGGTCCCGCGCGTCCGCTTCGACCAGCGTCACCAGGTAGCCGCTCGTCGCGGCCAGCGAGATCTCCACCTTGTCGTCCGCCCGGTATTCGCCGAGCCAGCGGACGAAATTCAATTTCGCGACCGATTCACGGTTCTCCTGCTTCAGCCGCACCACATAGGCGAAATCGGGAATGTAGGTCCCGATCCGCACGCCGAGCGAACGCAATCGCCCACGCTGTTCGTCGGTCAGCGCACTCCGGACCTGGAGCAGGTAGGCGCCCTTCCAGTCCTGGCTGGCGGCCGTACGCTGGCTGAGTGGATCGAAGGTCCTGCTGGCCAGGCGGATGAATTGAGGATCTTCGGCGGCCGGGGCGGCGACGGCCACCCCGCTCGTCAGTAGCATCGCGCCGACCAAGGGCGCGAGAAAGCGGACAGACTTCGACCGTGGCATGAAATACCTCCGGGGAGCTCTGCAGGGGAGAGGTCTTCCGAAGGTACCGGCCGAAAAGTGTGATGATCAGCCGCTGAACGGCCCAGCCGTTTTCCGGCGATGCGGGAAATGGAGCATAAACGGTTAAAAACTGATTCAGGAGCTCTCGTCGATCGCCCCACTGAACCGCGTCAACCGTTCGCGTTCCTCGTCGCCGAGTCTTCGCGTACTGCCTTCGGGCAGGACACACGCGACCCAGATGGTGCGGCAGCGCGCGTAGACGGCCCGTTCGTCGCGCAGCCTGCTGTTCACCACGACGTCGCAGGTCCCGATCCGGCCGACCACGGTCTCCACCTCGACCGGGCTGTCGCGGAAGGTCAGCCTGCGCAGGTAGCTGACGTTGTGCTTCGCGATGAGATACGCCGGTCCCTTGGCCTGGAAGAGATGCTCCCGCCGCGGGTCGAGCATCGCGACCTGTGCTTCCTGGAAGTAGTCGAGCAACCGCACATTCCCGACGTGACCGAGATGGTCCAGGTCGGCGACACGCAGGCGATGGCGGTGAAGGTGGATCTCGGGAGCGGGACGCGCACTGGTCGTCCCCAGCGGATGTGCGTGCACGAAGTGGATCTTGAACGATCGCGTGGTGTTCCGGCCGCGCGGCGCAACGGACACCGGCCCGGTTCACTCCATCAGGGCTTCGGAGAGTTCGCGGATCGCCGCGGTCTCGGCGGTGTGGATGTCCCGGAGCAGGGTGCCCATCGTGCTGAAAAGCTCACGGGCTTCGACGTCGGTGAACGGCGTTTCGTCGTTGTAATGCGTACGCAGTTTCCACATCTCGTCACCGGCGGCCGCGGCGGCCTCCTGCCCCGCGTCGCCCTCGCGGACACCTGCGGAAACCGCGCTGATGAGCCCGCGCATCCAGGCGAATTCGGCGTTCGACGCCGGAACGGCCACCTCGGCCAGCTCCGCCCAGCGTTCGGCGATCCCGCGCCAGGTCGACGCCTGTTCGGCCAGCGCCGGGAGTTCGAGCAGGGCGGCCGCCTCGGTGAGCGCGTCGGCGAACAGCCCGCGCAGATGCCCACCCTCCATCCCCGCCGGAGTGACGCTCTCCCAGACGTTCAACAGCGCGCCGACGAGCCCGCGCCGCTCACCGAACGCGCGCGGCCAGCCCTTGGGGTCACGTTCGTCGGTCATCGCCTTCGCCCACCGCCCCCAGGCGGGCAGCGAGAACGACTTCGACGGCTCCGAGAGTCTCCGCGCACAGTCCGTCAGCCCGCCGCGCACGGCCGCCCGCCAGTCGGGGACCTCGCCGGGCTCGATCGTCGCGAGCAGGTTCTTGTACGAGCCGACCCGGCCCCGCGCGGCGTCGAACGTCTTCCGGTCGACCGTCAGCCGGGCGAGGTTCCGGTCGTCGACCAGCACCCGGCCGTCCTCTTCGCCGTACGCGACGACGAAGTGGCCGCCACCGCCGGACAGCTCCGGCGGCAGCCGCCAGTAGCCGAGCGACTCGCGGTCGGGGAGGACGATCGACGGCCGTCCGGCTTCGAGATTCGCGGAGAGCCGTTTCGCGGCGGCACGTTTGCCGCCGGTGGTGTGGAGGTCGACGGCGAGCCCGAGACGGTCCACTGTGGACTTGAGCCATTCCTGCGGATACTGCCACCGCGCGCGGAAGCCGAACACGATCGTCGACATCGTCTCGTGGGCGAAGTCCCACAGGATGTAGCCCGCCCCGATCCCGCCGGACGCGGCGAAGACCAGCGCCTCACTGGGCGCCTGACCGTCCGGCCCTTCGACCCCGTGATGGCTCAGGACGGCGGTGACCGCCGAGACGTCGGGTTGCAGCCCGCCACGCAATGCGTACTCGCTCACTCCGCCATCATGCCTGTTCCGACGTCAGAAGTCCCTGATCAGGGAAACCCTGCCGCGTAAGGGATCCGTCACGTACACCGTCCTGGTGCGCTGGTCGATCGCGACCGCGCCGGGGTTCACGCCGAGCGACAGGTCGCCGGTGAGCAGGCTCGTCCTGCCGTCGATCCTGGCGATGCCGTTGGGGCCGCCGTTGGCGTAAACGGTGTTCGATCCCTCGTGGACCGCGAGCGCCGAAGACTCCGAGCGCAGCAGCACGGTCGCCTTTTCCTTGCGTGCGGCCGTGTCCACGATGGACAGATGATGGATGGCCGAATTCGCGACGAACACCGTGCCGGACGCGCTGTGCACGGCGACGCCGGTGGGCGATTTGCCGACCGGGATCCCGCCGGTGAACCGGCCGGCGCCGATGTCGAAGATCTCCAGCGAGTCGGTGGCCGTGCTGGTGCAATACGCGAGCTTGCGTCCACTGTCGACCGCCGTCGACGACAACCCCCGCGTCGGGCCCGGGACCAGGTCCAGCAGGCGGCAGCTCACGCCGTCGATGACGGCGAGCGTCCCGGTGAGCGCACTGACCGCGTAGATGCGGTTCGCCTGCTCGTCGACGTCGACACTGGACGCTCCGGGACCGGCGGGCACCACGCTGACGACGTCGTTGGTCCGCCCGTCCAGGACCAGGACGGTCCCGGCGGGCGGATTCGCCACGAAGACCCGGTTGGTCACCGTGTCCACGGCCAGCCCGGCGGGCTCGCCGCCGACCGGGATCACGTCACCGACCGTGCCGGACCGCGAGTCGAGGACGACGATCGTGCCGGTGGACGGGTCCGAGAGGTAGGCGAAGCCGGTGACGGAATTCACCGCGACCGCCTCCGGGGCGCCTCCGACCTCGACGAGAAGGACTTTCTCGGCTCTCGCGGCCGGCGCGAAGGCGACCGCGGAGGCGCCGGCCGCGGCCAGCGTGAGCAGGGCTCGGCGGCTCAGTTCGGGTCCTCGCACAGGCGCCTCCCGATGATCGTTCGGGCTTCGACGATAACCCGCGTTCCGAGCACGCGAAGGAACTTCGCGTCCCCCGATCGCGTTGTTTCCGATGAGTAACCCCCACCCTTGAGAAAGAAAGGAGCAGGACGCCGTGCACAAGCACCAGAACGGGCTGAAGACCGTCGTCCTGCTCGGCCTGCTGTCCGCGCTCATCGTCGGGATCAGCGGTTTCTTCGGGCGGGGCGCGCTGGTCATCGGCCTGGTGGTAGCGCTCGGCGTCAACGCGTACGCCTACTTCAACTCCGACAAGCTGGCGCTGCGGGCCATGCGCGCGCGGCCGGTGTCCGAGGCCGAGCAGCCGGCGATGTACCGGATCGTGCGGGAGCTGGCGACCACGGCGCGGCAACCGATGCCGCGGCTCTACATCAGTCCCACCGTGGCCCCGAACGCCTTCGCCACCGGCCGCAGCCCCCGGCACGCGGCGGTGTGCTGCACCACCGGCATCCTCGACCTGCTGGACGAACGCGAACTGCGCGCGGTGCTCGGGCACGAACTGTCCCATGTCTACAACCGCGACATCCTGATCTCGTGCGTCGCGGGCGCGCTGGCGAGCGTGATCAGCGTGATCGCCAACATCGCGATGTTCACCAGCCTCTTCGGCGGCAACAACCGCGAGGACGGCGACAGTCCGCTGGTCGGGCTGCTCCTGGTGCTGATCGGGCCGATCGCGGCCGCCGTCGTGAAGCTCGGGGTGAGCCGCTCGCGGGAGTTCCAGGCCGACGCGTCGGGCGCGGAACTCACCGGCGACCCGCTCGGGCTGGCGTCCGCCCTGCGGAAACTCGACAGCGGGACGCGCGCGGCGCCGCTCGTGCCGGAGCCGAAGCTGGTCTCGCAGTCGCACCTCATGATCGCGAATCCGTTCCGTCCGGGCGAAGGCCTCTCGAAGCTCTTCTCGACCCATCCGCCCATGGCCGAACGCATCCGGCGCCTGGAAGACATGGCGCGCCGCCCCTTCTGACCTCCCGGATCGCGTTTAGCCCGCGAAACGCAGGTGGGCCCCCGGGATCGCGTTTAGCCCGCTAAAGGCGACGCGCCCTCCGGATCGCGTTTCGCGGGCTAATCGCGATCGCTCCCGCCCAGATCGCGATTAGCCCGCGAAACGCAAGTGCCCCCCGGGATCGCGATTAGCCCGCGAAACGCAGGTCGGGCCGGGAGTCTCACCTCGTGGGAGCGGGAATCGAGGGGGAGGGGCGCGAGTTCCCCGGGGCATGGGTTCCGCACAGCAGTTGCACCTCGGGGTCGCGCTCGACGGGGCCGGGCAGCATCCGGCCGCCTGGCGGGTCTCCGACGTCCGCCCGTCCGCGTTGTTCACCGCCGCCCACTACCTCGCCCACGCGAAGCTCGCCGAAGCGGCTTCGCTCGACTTCGTCACCCTCGACGACACCCTCGCGCTCCAGCCCGGCGGCGAAGAGGTCGTCCGAGGCCGGCTCGACGCGCTCCTCACCTTCGCCGCAATCGCCCCCGTGACCAGCGGAATCGGCCTCGTTCCCACGGTCACCACCACGCACACCGAGCCGTTCCACATCTCGACGGCCGTCGCTTCGCTCGACTTCGCGAGCCGCGGCCGCGCCGGCGTCCTCGCGGTCCCTTCGCGCACCGAGGCCGAGGTCGCGCACTTCGGCAGGCGCACCCTCCCGTCCGAGGTGGACGCCGAAGCGGAGAACGCAGACGTCGTCGACGTCATCGCCCGCCTCTGGGACAGCTGGGAGGACGGCGCGATCATCCGCGACGAGCCGACCGGCCGCTTCATCGACCGCGAGAAGCTGCACTACGTCGACTTCGAAGGCCGCTTCTTCAGCGTCAAGGGACCTTCGATCACGCCGCGCCCGCCGCAGGGCCACCCCGTCGTCGCGGTGTACGGCGACTCGCCGTACGCGCACGGCGCCGACGTCGTCCTGGTCGACGAGATCCGCGGCGCCCGTGAGCGCTTCCCGGACGCGAAACTCCTCGCCGGCCTGTCGATCGTGCTCGCCGAGACCGAGCAGGCGGCCATCGACCGCCGCCGGGCGCTGGAGGCCTACGCGCCCTTCCCGCCGGGCCCGAGCTTCACCGGAACTCCCGCCGACCTCGCCACGGAGCTGCCCCGCCTCGCGGCGTCCAACGGTCTCGACGGCTTCCACATCCGGCCCGCGGTCCTGCCCGACGACCTGGCGCTATTCACCGCCGAGACCGTGCCCGCCCTCCAGGCCGCGGGTGTGTTCCGGCAGTCCTACACCGGCGCCACCCTGCGCGACCACCTCGGCCTCGGGGTCGCCGCCAACCAGTACGCGGAGGCGTGACAAATGCCCAAACAGGTCAAACTCGCCGCGCACTTCCCCGGCGTCAACAACACGACCGTGTGGAGCGACCCGCGTTCGGGTAGCCAAATCGACTTTTCGTCCTTCGAGCATCTCGCGCGCACGGCTGAGCGGGGCAAATTCGACTTCCTGTTCCTCGCCGAGGGCCTGCGCCTGCGCGAACACGCGGGCAAGATCCTCGACTCCGACGTCGTCGGGCGGCCGAACACCACCACCGTGCTGGCCGCGCTCTCCGCGGTCACCACCCGGCTCGGCCTCGCGGGCACGCTGTCGTCCACCTTCAACGAGCCGTACGAGGTCGCGCGCCAGGTCGCGAGCATCGACCACCTCTCCGGCGGCCGCGCCGCGTGGAACGTCGTCACGTCACCGGACGCGTGGACGGGCCAGAACTTCCGCCGTGGCGGCTTCCTGAAACGCGAAGACCGCTATCGCCGCGCCGAGGAGTTCCTCGCCACCGTGCGTGAGCTATGGGACAGCTGGGCCCCCGACGCGCTGGTGGGGGACAAGGAGAACGGCGTCTTCGCCCGCGGCATCGGCCAATTTGTCCACAGTGGACCGCAGTTCGACATCCGCGGCGAGTTCACCGTCCCGAGGACCCCGCAGGGCCAGCCGATCGTCATCCAGGCCGGGGATTCCGACGAGGGCAGGGAGTTCGCCGCGAAGACCGCCGACGTCATCTTCAGCCGCCACGGTTCGCTGGAGAGCGGCAAGGAGTTCTTCGCCGACGTCAAGCGACGGCTGCCCGCCTACGGCCGCGAGCCCGGCGAGCTGCTGATCATGCCCGCCGCGACCTTCGTCCTCGGCGACACCGAGGAGGACGCGCACGAGCAGGCCCGCGAGATCCGCTATCAGCAGGTGCGCCCGGCGACCGCGATCCAGTTCCTCGAACAGGTCTGGAGCCGCGACCTCTCCGCCTACGACGCCGATGGCCCGCTCCCCGAGATCGACCCGGACCCCGACGCCGAACCGCTGACCTGGGGCCGGGTCCGGCACGAGAAGGATCCGCTGGCCGTGGCCGCGAAATGGCGGGCGATCGCGGAGGAGAAGAAGCTCTCCATCCGCGAACTGGTCATCGAGGTGACCGCGCGCCAGCAGTTCGTCGGCACCGCCCGGCAGATCGCGGAATCGATCGACGAGTACGTCCAGAGCGACGCCGCCGACGGCTTCGTGCTGGTGCCGCATCTGACCCCGGGCGGGCTGGACGCGTTCGTCGACGAGGTCGTCCCGCGGCTTCAGGAACGGGGTGTCTTCCGCACCGACTACACCGGCGACACCCTGCGGGAACACCTGTTCAGCCGGTAGCACCCTGGGTGCGCGCGACGTTCATCAGATATTCGCCGTAGCCGGACTTCGCCAGCTTCGCCCCGAGCGCGAAGCACTGCTCCGCGTCGATGAAGCCCATACGCAGCGCGACTTCTTCGAGGCAGGCGATCCGGACCCCCGTCCGGTGTTCGAGGACCTGCACGAACTGGCCCGCCTCCAGCAGCGAGTCGTGCGTTCCGGTGTCGAGCCAGGCGAACCCGCGGCCGAGGTCGATCAGGGTGGCACGGTCCTGCCGCAGGTAGGTGAGGTTGACGTCCGTGATCTCCAGCTCGCCGCGCGGAGAGGGCTTGAGGTCACGGGCGATCTCGACGACCTGGTTGTCGTAGAAGTACAGGCCGGTGATGGCCTTGTTCGACTTCGGCTTCGCGGGCTTCTCCTCGATGGAGAGGAGCTTGCCGTCGGCGTCGATCTCCCCGACGCCGTACCGCTGCGGGTCCTTGACCGGGTAACCGAACAGCACACAGCCGTCGAGCGCGGTCGCCGCGGCCTGCAGCCTGCTGGAGAAGCCCTGGCCGTAGAAGATGTTGTCGCCGAGCACGAGCGCGACGTCGTCGTCGCCGACGAAGTTCGCGCCGATGACGAACGCCTCGGCCAGCCCGTTCGGGGCGGCCTGCTCGGCGTAGCTGAAGCTGAGCCCGAACTGGCTGCCGTCGCCGAGCAGCCGCCGGAAATGCGGCAGGTCGACGGGGGTCGAGATGATCAGGATCTCGCGGATCCCGGCGAACATCAGCACCGAGATCGGGTAGTAGATCATCGGTTTGTCGTAGACCGGTAGCAGCTGTTTCGATATCGCCTGGGTGATGGGATGCAGACGCGTCCCACTGCCCCCCGCCAGCACGATGCCCTTCATGCGATGCCCCCGCTTCGTAACCGATCGCTCGGGACCTCACACTACCGGGTGCTCAGAACGCCGGACCCTTCGCGAAATACGCCTTGCAGCCGAGGTTGTACTCGGTGGAGATCTGCAACACGTTCTTGCCGCCGTCGACCGGCAGCAGCGTCGAGCTGTAGTTGGGGCAGAAGTTGTTGTGGATCCCGACGATGTGCACCGGCGCGGGCAGCTCGTACCAGTGCCCGGCGCCGAAGTTGTCGTTGGCCAGCAGGACCTGGCCGTTCTTGGGCTGCGGCACGCCGGCGGCGTTGGTGTAGATCTGCCCGACCATCACCAGCCGCACGCCGTTCGGCCCGCCGGGGAACAGCGTGATCGTCTGCGCGTGCTGGAAGTAGTTGCCGCTGGCGGTGGTGACGCGCGTGCCGGGATCGAGGGGATCGCCCCAGTTGGCGCCGTCGGAGGAGATCTTGAAGTACGGGTCGCAGTAGCGGTCGCGGTAATTGCAGATCTCGTAGGCCAGGTAGTACCGGCCGTCGGGGAGGCGGCGGATGATCGGCATCCCGGGCCGCACCCGATGCGGCGGGATGGCCATCGTGCGCTGCTTGGTGCCCCAGTTCACCCCGTCGGTGGAGGCGATCCGGTTCATCACCTGCGCGAACTGCGGCGCCTCGGTCTCGTCGGCGTAGTGCAGCCACAGCGTGCCGCCCGCGTCGACGACGAACTCCGGCTCCCAGATGCCGTCGTGGTTGTGCGAACGGGCGGCCTCGGACAGGAAGGCCCACGAGCGGCCGGCGTCGCGGCTGTACCAGATCCTGATGCCGATCCGCCGTTGCGGACCGGCGTCCTGCCGGTAGCTCGCGGCCCACAGCAGGGTGCCCGCGCGCAGCCTGCCGACCCGCTGCGGCAGTTCGTACAGCGTTCCGCAGCACATACCGCGGCGACCGTCGCGGTCGCGGACCTCGCCGATCTTGTGGAAGGTCTGGCCCTCGTCGGTGCTCTCCATGATCGGGGTGAACTTGCCGCTCGCGTCTTCGCTGGTCAGCGACGCGAGGATGCGGCCACGGCCGATCGAGGAATGCTCCAGGCGGATGAGCCGGGGGTACGAGCCATAGCCGGGCACGAGCTGTTGGCGCTCCGCGGCCTGCGCGGACGTGAACAGGGACGCGATCACCGTGAGTGACAGCGCGAAGGCGAGTGCGGAGCTGGAACGGCGTCTCATCGTGACCTTCCTCGAACGCGATCGCCGGATTACAACACGGGCTTTTGTCCCTTTCGGGCTCCCGAGGAGGCGTTGCGGCGGAAACCCACGTCCGAGTGGCCTGAATCGCTCGGCCGGGTGGACCGGTAACGCTGGGCTATCGGCGGGCGAAGATCGGATGACGGGTTCGACTAGGGGGAAACACGTGATCAGGCGCTTGTGCGCGGCCGCGAGTGCCGTGCTGCTGACCGCGGGCCTGGTGGCCTGCTCGCCGTCGGCTCTGGGCCGCGTCGTCCCGCGGGCGGCCGCTCCGGAAGGGCTGCGCTCACCGTCGACGACCCCCACCCCGACCACCACTCCGAAGCCCGGCCCGCAACCGGAGGAGAAGCATTCGGGGAAGGGGAACGCGTCGGTCCCGATGACCTGGCCGTCGCGCATCGGCTTTGTGACCTTCGACTGTCCGAAGTGTTCCGGGCACGTCGCGGTCAACACGGAGAACGAGCTGATCGTCAACGACATCGGCCCGTACAAGGGCACGCAGTGGATCAACGACATGCCCGGCCGTCAGGCGAAGACGTTCACCGTCAAGGCCAACGCCGCCTGGACGCTGACCATCACCGACGAAAGCGGTTTGCCCGTGCTCACGCCGGGCAAGCCCCTGTCCGGCAAGAGCGAAGCGGTGTTCGCCGCACCCGATGGCGTTACGTCGGTCGCCGTCACCACCAAGAACAGCGGCCGCACGGCGGTGTGGGTGCACAGCGGCGACTACTCGGAACTCCCCGTGAACCAGCTCGGCGACTACAAGGGCAGCGTGCCGGTGGCCGGTCCGGCCTTCGTGTCGGTGGAAGGCGACGGGACCTGGACGGTCACCGCCTCGTAGACATGACGAAGGCCACCTTCCGGCGGAAGGTGGCCTCGTCGTCGCCGTGCTCAGCGGTAGTTCGTGAACTGCAGCGCGATCTCGAAGTCCTTGCCCTTCAGCAAGGCGATCACGTCCTGCAGCTGGTCCTTCTTCTTGCCGGACACCCGCAGCTGGTCGCCCTGGATCTGCGCCTGGACGCCCTTGGGGCCTTCGTCACGGATGAACTTGGCGATCTGCTTCGCCTTGTCCGACGCGATCCCCTGCAGGATCTTGCCGCCGATCTTGTAGATCTTGCCGGACAGCGCCGGCTCGCCCGCCTCGAAGGCCTTCAGGGAGATGCCGCGCTTGATCAGCTTCTCCTTGAACACCTCGACCGCCGCCAGCGCCCGCTCCTCGGTCTCGGACTCGATCGCGATCGCCTCCTCACCGGACCAGTCGATCTTGGTCCCGGTACCCCGGAAGTCGAACCGCGTACCGAGTTCCTTGCTGGCCTGGTTCAGGGCGTTGTCCACCTCCTGGCGATCGACCTTGCTCACCACGTCGAAAGAGGGATCCGCCACGTGTTCTCACACCTCGTACTCGCTTGTCAGGAGCTTCCACCCTAGCCCTGTGGAACCCGGTTGACCGGCCCGCCACGGCATTGGGTATTCTTTCGTCTCGGCCGGGGACACCCGGCCACGGCGAGTTGCCCGAGCGGCCAAAGGGATCTGACTGTAAATCAGACGGCACTGCCTTCGGGGGTTCGAATCCCTCACTCGCCACACCAGGGCGGCCCCGTGACCCAGTCACGGGGCCGCTCTGTTTGTTGCGCCGCCCACCTTTAGTTAGTGGTTAGTAACCAGTAACTTAGAGGGATGGCTGGACGGATGAACGGACCCGAGCGACGTGCCCAGGTGCTGGCCATCGCCGCGCAGGAGTTCGCGGAACACGGGCTGCACGGCGCGTCGACGGAAGCGATCGCGAAGACGGCGGGGATCACGCAGGCGTACGTCTTCCGGATGTTCGGGACGAAGAAGGCCCTGTTCCTGGAGCTGGTCCAGGCCGCGTTCGAGCGGCTCAGCGACGCGATGCGGGACGCGGGCGACGGGAAGACCGGTCTGGACGCGCTCTCGGCGATGGGCGCGCAGTACTACGACCTGCTGGCCGACCGGACCGGCTTGTTGTTGCAGCTTCAGGGCTTCGCCGCGTGTGGCGATCCGGAGGTGCGGGACGCGGTGCGGTCGTGTTTCGCGCGGTTGTGGGGCACGGCCGAGAACGGCACCGGGCTCGACCCGGTGACCGTGAAGACCTTCCTCGCCTTCGGGATGCTGCTGAACACCGGCGCAGCGATGGACGTCGAGCAGGTCGACGCCGCGTGGGCCGAGGGCGTCCGCACCCGGATCCAGCCTGGGCTGTTCACCCACATCACCACCGGGACGAACCGATGAGTGTCCCCGTGCGGCACGACGGGCGGCTGAGCCCCGCGCTGGTGTGCACGGCGCTGGCCGGCGCGGTGATCGGCAGCGTCGGGGCGCCCCTGATCACTCCGGTCGCCACGGGCATGCACGTCTCGCTGGACGCCGCGCAGTGGACCTTGACGGTGACGCTGTTCAGCGGCGCGATCGCGGGCCCGGTGCTGGGCAGGCTCGGCAGCGGCCCGTATCGCCGCGCCACGATCCTGGTCACCCTGGGCCTGGTCATGACGTGCGGGCTGCTGACCGTGCTCCCGCTGCCGTACGCGGCGCTGTTGATCGGACGCGGCCTGCAAGGGCTCGGGGTCGCGGCCGGGGCGCTGTTGATGAGCGTCGCCCGCGCACACCTGCCGCCTGAGCGCGCGACATCGACGATCGCCGCGCTTTCGGTCGCGTCGACGGTCGGTATCGGCGTCGGCTACCCGGTGGTCAGCCTGCTCGACCAGCTCGCGGGACTCCGTGTCGCTTATGGATTCGGCTTCCTCCTGTCCGCTGTCGCGTTCGTCATCGCCTGGCGGTTCCTCCCCGCCGAGGCGCCCGGCGAGTTCCCTCGGATCGACCTCCCCGGCACGCTGCTTCTCGCTCTCGGCACGCTCGGCCTCCTCCTGGTCATCGCCGAGCCGTCGATCTGGACGACCGCGTGGCTGGGCGCTGGTGTTCTAGCCGGTTCCGCCGCGGTCCTGGGCGGGTGGGCGTTCGTCGAGATGCGCACGAAGGCGCCGCTGGTGAACCTTCGGTTACTCGGCCAGAGCGCCATCCTCCGTGCGAACTTGGCGATTCTCGTGGCCGGAGCGGGTTTGTACCTGCTGTTCAGCTTGTTCACGCGTTATGTGCAGACGCCCGCCGGCGCCCAGTACGGCTTCGCGCTTCCCGGAGTCGCCGCGGGTGCGGCGCTGATCCCGTTCTCACTGCTCGGATTCGTTGCGGGGAAAGCGATCCCGCGGCTCATCGCACGCCTCACCGAACGGTGGACGTACGCGTTCTCGGTCGTGATCGCCGTGGCGAGCGCCCTGCTGTTCGCCGTCGGCAACCGGTCGTTCCTTCTCGTCCTCGTCGCGATCGCCCTGCTCGGTTTCGCCGTCGGAGGTGTCTTCGCGGTGATGCCGAAACTCGTTCTAGCCGGTGTGCCCCAAGGGGAAACGGCCAGCGTGCTCTCGATCAACCAGATCGCCCGCAGCATCGGGATGGCCGTCGGCAGCGGTCTAGCCGGCCTTCTCCTCGCCGCTGCCACTCCGGACGGAACGTTGCTCCCCTCCCGGAACGGCTACCTCACGACGACGCTGTGGGCACTGCCGCTGCTCGCCGTCAGCGCGGCCATCATCGTCACGAATCGCGCTCCCAGACCGACACGTGTTTGGTGCTCTCGGCGGTGAACTCCGATCGGTCCCAGTCCGCCCAACGGTGCTTCAGGCGCATCCCGGCGATGCGGGCCATGAGGTCCAGTTCGGCGGGCCAGACGTACCGGAAGGGGATGCGGCGGAACCGCCCCTGTCCATCCGGTGCCACGGTGACGTGGTTCGACGTGAACTCCTGCGTGACCACGTCGTACTGGTCGAAGCCGACGTAACCGGGCGCCATCGCGAACGGGACGATGTCCTGTCCGGGTGGCAGGCGGCGCAGCGCGGGCAGGCCGACCTCGACGAGGAACCGCCCGCCCGGCCGCAGGTGCGCCGCCGCGTTCCGGAAGACGTCGACCTGCCCGTCCTGGGTGGTCACGTTGCCGATCGTGTTGAACACCAGGAAGACCAACGAGAATTCGCCGTCCACCCGCGTTTCGGTCATGTCTCCGATCGTGACGTCGACCGCGGCTCCGCCCGGCTTGTCCGCGATCCGCGCCGCCATCGCCCGGCTCAGTTCGATACCGCTCACCGGCACGCCACGCGCGGCCAGCGGGATCGCGATCCGTCCGGTCCCGACGGCGAACTCGAGCACCGGGCCGTCGGCCAGATCTTCGAGGGCGTCCACCGCGGGCGTCACCACTTCGGGCGCGTTCGCCCCACCGGGATCGTCGTAGTGCGCGGCCACGCTCTCGGGGAACCAGCCGTCCGAAGCCTCGTCTCCTGTGTCCGTCTCACTGATCACGGCCGCCGACGCTACGCGCGGGACCGTGCGCTCCTCATCCTGTTTTCTCACGTGGGGCGCTCATCGGCCGTGACCTCGCCTTTGCGGCCATGCGGGACGTGTGTTCGGTTCGGCCAGGTCTTCGAGGTAGGTGTACTCGCTGAAGTCGTCGTCCGTCGCCGGCGGTCGTCGCGCGCGCCGGGGTTCGGCCGGTGGAGGCTCCGATTCGAGCTCCGCGGCGACCTCGGCCAGCAACGGCCACAGCTTCTCCTGGGCTCTGGGCGCGAACAGCGCCTGTGCGAGCGGGTGCTCGCAATTCCCTGTCGCGACCTCCTCCCAGGTGAATTTGCCTTCCCGGACGCAGGTCGCCGCCCGGGCAAGCCGCGGCGGGACGTCAGGCCGTTCCGATGCGCGACGGAACACCGCGGCCGTGAACTTCGACGCGTCGACCATGCGCCACCTCCGCCGTTCTCCCGTCGCCGAACCGGAGCACGACATTACCGAGCGACGGGTGAGCAGGGAATTCCCGCCGCCCGACCCGGTGAAGCGTCAGTTCGCCGCGCGGTAGCGCAGCAGCACGACGCCCGAAGCGAACGCCTTCTCCTCCACCAGCCGAAGCTTCGGGACACCGGTGGCGCCGTCGAACAGCCGACGGCCTTCGCCGACCACGACGGGATAGACGAACAGCCGGTACTCGTCGACGAGCCCCTCGGCGATGAGCGATCGCACCAGCGAGATGCTGCCCGTGGTCGCGATGTCCTTGCCTTCGGCGGCCTTCAGATTCTCGATCTCCGAGCGCAGCCCGCCGGAGAGCACCGTGGTGTTCTCCCACTCCGGCTCCGTGAGCGTGCTCGAGACGACGTACTTGTTCACGGTGTTGAGGTAAGCGGAAATGCCTGTCGTGTCTTCGGTTTGGTGCGGCCAGTACCCGCGCATGTCCTCGAAGGTGACGCGTCCGAGCAGGAACGCGTCGGCATTCTCACGTTGCTCCTGGAGCGTGGCCAGAACGTCGGACTGGTCCACGTCCGGATCGGTGTCGCCCGGGCTGAACCAGTCGCCCGCCAGCTCGATCACGCCGTCGATCGTGCAGTTCTCGGTGACGATCAGCTTCCGCATGGACCCGACCGTACCGTCGGCCACCGACAAGAATGGAACGATGACCGAGCCGCCCGCCCACGGATCCGTCGTTCTCCGCGAGTTCACCGAAGCCGATGTCCGGCTCGCCCTCGAACTCGGCGAAGACCCCTACATCCCGCTCATCGGCAGCCTGCCCGCGCATCCGACCAGGCGGCAAGCCGAGGAATGGGTGCGGCGGCAGCAGAGCGGCCGGGCGGAGGGGCGGGGCTATCCCTTCGTGATCGTCGCGGACGGAGCCGCCGTCGGCACGATCGGACTCTGGCTGCGAAAGCTCTCCGAAGGCATCGGGATCTTGGGTTATTCGATCTCGCCAGAGCGCTGTTCCCTGCGCGCGGCCGAGAAAGCGGGCTTCCGCTGCGAAGGACTCCTGCCCGCCCATCATGAGATCGGCGGCGTCCTGAAGGACATGCTCCTCTACGTGTCGCCGTGAACCGCTCGCCTCGACGGATACCAAGCCTCGCCCGCGGGCTCGCCCGCCATGTTCCAGCTCCACGACACCTTCGGCGTCACGCGCGAGTAGATGCCCGGGCCGACGATCCCGATCCGTTCGATCGGGTCGGCAGCCTCTCCGTAGACCCGGATACCGCGGGCGATGAACGGATCGAGCGAGACGAGATCGTCGACGAGCAAGGCGACTTTGCGTTGTCCTGCTTGGATATTGCGGAACTTCCGGGTCGCGAGGACCGACGCGCCCGCACCGCCCACCCAGAAGTGCGTTCCGTCGAACTCGAACGCCAGCGGGACGACGTCGGGCTGTTCACCGTCCTCCGACAGGGTCGCGAAGCGGGCCAACGGTTGCGAGCGCAGGTACGCGATCTCTTCTCCGGTGAAGGTCATGGCGCCATGATCCCCCTCAGGGCGTGAGAATCCGGGCACGGTTCAGGATCAGCATGTCGGTGACGAAGCAGACCGGCGTGCCGTCGGCCGCCCGGCCGATCCAGGTCGGATAGCTGCCGTCTCCCCAGCCGGTGGTGAACGCGATGATGTTGCCGCCGGCTCCGTCCGGGGTGACGTCGATATGCGGGTCCACCTCCTCGAATTTCTCCAGGAGGTCGTCGTCCATCTCCTCGGGGAGGGCGTCGGCGTCGGTGAAGCAGCCGGTGCCGCTGTCCACGCCGTAGCCGTAGAACTCCCCGTCACCGAGGAAAAGCGCGTTCTGCCCATGCCAGAGCGCCGCTTCCCAGGTGACGACGGGGACGTCGGCCACGACGAGTTTGGCGGCCACGACCCGTTCATGGGCCGGTTCGCCGACGAACCGGATCACCGAGATCGCCACCTGGTACTCGCCGGGAGGCACGGTGACCGTGAAGTGGGCGGCGTCCGAATCCAGGAAGGCCGGATCCGCCGCGACGAGCCTGCCGCTGGGCATGCGGAGTTTCCCGGCATCCCGGAGCTCGATCTCGCCGACGCCATGGCCGTCGCTCAGGGAAAAGCGCGTGCCCGCCGTGAACATTTCGTCGATACCGAAGGGGCGCAAGGGAACGGAGGGCCGCCAAGGGCGTTCTTCGGCCGGAAGTGGTGGATCGGTGACCGGCGTCTCCGGCGTCCGGAGGGTCAGCTGCTTCGTATTCGTGAATGGCTCCCAGTCGCCGAAGGCGGGCTTCGGCATCCTCAGCTCCGACACCGGCTTTCGCACGCGACCGCTGCTGGAACCGCCGCCGTAGCCACGAGGAGCCTTGTTCACCCAGCCCTCACCTTCGGGGCCGAAGGACAACTCGACCCGACCGGCGTTCCGCTCGTCGAACTCCTCCTGATCGTCGAAATGGTAGGTCCACTGATCGACCCTCACGAGGAACAGCGCGCCGTCTTCGAGCACGCGGAACTCGAACAACCCGCGGCGCCTGCTCCGCTCGTCGAAGTGCGCTGAGCGGGCGAAGTGGTGCTTCCAAGCGATTTCGATGAGCATTTGCGGCACTTCGGTGCCGGGGCGCACCAGCGCGACGGCGTACTGCTCCCCGGCGGCATCGCGTTCCCGCGCGACGCCGGGGGAGAACCGTCCGATCAGCGCTCGGGTGACCGGGTCCCAGCCTTCGCAGTAGACGACGTCGAGCAAGGTCCCCTCAGACATGGAGCGAAACCTAGCGGTTACCCCCGACAAATCCCAGGGGCTATTCGCGGATCGCGTAGTCGCCGAAGGCGGGCTCCAGCAGCTCGAAAGCCCGCTGTGTCGCCTTCGCCAGCGCTTCGGCGATCTCGTCGTTGATCTCGCCGGCGTGGGAACGCCGGAGGACCTCGCGAAACAGGACACGGTCGATCGCGTTGAGCTCGGCGGCGGCCATGACCGGGGTGACGTCGTCCGCGTCGGCTCCGGTCTCGGTCGCGAGAAGTTCGGCGAGCGCCGCTTCGCGCAGTTCGTGCAGTTCACGCAGTCGCGCGGTCAGAGTCGGGCTCTCCAGCACCATTTTCGCGAAGACCGGCCCGGTGAAACCGATCACAGGGGAGTGCGCCGCGACCGCGTCCAGGAAGGTGCGCCGTAGCGCGGCCAGCGCCGACTCACCCGGCTTCCGGTCACGGACGGCGTTCGCCAGCCCGTTCGTGAACTCCTCGTGCTGGTCGAGCGCCAGGTCCTCTTTGCGCGCGAAGTAGTTGGTGACGGTCTTCTTCGCGACTCTCGCCGCAGCGGCGATCTCGGCGATCGTCGTCTCCTCGAAGCCCTTCTCGATGAAGAGGAGCGTCGCCTGGTCGGAGATCAGCTGCCGTGTCTCCTGCTTCTTGAGCTCCCGAAGGCCCACATCCGCGCTGGTCATGAGCGAAGTTTACCACCGTCGTAAAAATACCCTTGACTTCCGGTAGTCCGGGTGTAAACTTACGTCCGTACTACCGACCGCGAGAGAAGAGGCTCCTTGACCGCTCGAATCCCCCAAGGCAACGAAGGCATCAACCGCGCCCAGGCCCGCCGGAACGACCGCCGTCATCAGCAGCCGTTCCCCGGTCGCTCGATGCCGGCGCGCCGCTCGATCGGCGTCCCGCGCCGCCGGTCGTACTGACCGCCCAGCTCGTCCGAAAACTCATCGCCGGCCGAAGGGGATAGCCCATGAACGTCCTTGCCTCCACCATCTCGCTGACCGTCGACGACGTCGCCGCGTCCAGCCGTTTCTTCACCGAGCACTTCGGCTTCACCGAGCAGATGGCCGCGGAGGGTTTCGTCTCCCTCGGGCACGAAACCGCGAAGGTGACCATCGTCCTGCTTCAGGCGGGGATCGAGGTCTTGCCGGAGAACCTTCGGCAGCAGCGCGCCTCCGGCGTGATCGTGGCCTTCACGGTCGAGAACCTCGAGGCCGAGGAGAAGCGCCTGCGCGAAGAAGGTGTCGAGATCACGTTGCCGCTGCGGGAAGAACCGTGGGGAGAGCGTCTCTTCATGGTCACCGACCCGAACGGTGTGCCCGTGGAACTCGTGGAATGGGTGCAGCAGTAGGGAAACGTCAAAGCGGGGCTTGGTCCACTGTGGACCAAGCCCCGCTTTGCCCTGCCGGGTCTACTTCATCGTGGCGAGCTGGATCAGGTTGCCGCAGGTGTCGTCGAAGACCGCGGTGACCACGGGCCCCATGTCGACGGGGTCCTGGGTGAATTCGACGCCGAGTCCCTTGAGCCGTTCGACCTCGGCGTACACGTCGTCGACGGCGAACTGGGTGAACGGGATGCCGTCGTCGGCCAGGGCCTTCTTGAACGGCTTCGCCGCGGGGTGCCCGTCCGGTTCCAGCAGCAGTTCGACGCCGTCGGGGTTGGCCGGGGAGACCACGGTGAGCCAGCGGGCTTCCCCGGCGGGCACGTCGGTTTTCTTGATGAAGCCCAGTTTTCCGGTGTAGAAGTCGAGGGCCTTGGCCTGGTCGTCGACGAAGACGCTGGTGATGTTGATCCGGATCACGGGTTCGGTTCCTCTCGGTCGATGGGCCACCGCTCGACGATCGACCGCAGCGGGCCCGTGTCGATGTGGTGGAACTTGTAGCGGCCCTGTCGCCGGGTGCGCACCAGGCCCGCTTGTTCGAGCATCGCGAGATGCTGCGAGATGGCCTGCCGTGACGAGGTCAAGCCGTGCTTCATGGTCAGCCTGCCGCAGATCTCGAACAGGGTCTGACCGTCCTTTTCGGTCAGCTCGTCCAGGATGGTGCGCCGCGTCGCGTCGCCGATCGCCTTGAACAGGTCGCCGTCCACGACTCAGTTATAGGCAAGTCGTCACTTGCCTGTCAACCCGGCGTCAGGACCCGAGGTAGCGCAGGATGGCCAGGACGCGACGGCTGTACCCGGCGGTGTTGGCCAGTTCGAGCTTGTCGAAGAGGGCGTTCGCGTGCTTCTCGACAGCGCTCAGCGAGATGAACAACGACTCGGCGATCCCGGGATTCGTGTGGCCCTGCGCCATTTTCTCCAGCACTTCACGCTCGCGGACGGTCAGCTTCGCGAGCGGATCGGTGTGCGTGGTCCGCGCGAGCAACCGCCGCACCACCTCCGGATCGAACGCCGCACCGCCCGCGGCCACCCGGTCGAGCGCGTCCAGGAATTCGCCCACCTGGGCGACCCTGTCCTTCAGGAGATAGCCGACGCGTTCACCGTCGCCGGTGATCAGCTCGGCGGCGTAGCGCTTCTCGACGTACTGCGAGAGCACCAGCACCCCGATCTCCGGCCAGCGTTTCCGGATCTCGAGCGCCGCGCGAAGCCCCTCGTCGGTGTGGGTCGGCGGCATCCGGACGTCCGTGACGATCACGTCCGGCCGGTAGGCGGCCGTCGTCGAGAGGAGCGCTTCACCGTCGCCGACCGACGCCACGACCTCGTGTCCCTCTTCGACCAGCAGCCGGACCAGCCCTTCGCGCAGGAGGGTCGAGTCCTCCGCGAGGATCACTCGCACGGCAGCACCGCGGTCACCACGGTCGGGCCGCCGAGCGGACTGTCCACCGTGAACCGCCCGTCCGCCGCCGCGACGCGCATCGCGAGGCCGGAAAGCCCGCCGCCCGACTCACGTGCCCCGCCCGCGCCGTCATCGGTGATCCGTACCCGCACCCTGTCCCCGTCCCGCTCCACGTCGATGTCGATCCGCGTCGCCGCGGCGTGCTTGATCGTATTGGTGACCGCCTCCGAAGCGACGAAGTAGACGACGGTCTCGATCGCCGCCGGTGGCCGTTCCGGCAGGCCGACCCGTAGGTGGACCGGGATACCCGAGCGTTCCGCGAGCGCCTCCAACGCGGGATGCAGCCCGTCCGCGTCCAGCGCGATCGGATACACCCGCCAGGAGACCTCACGCAGATCCACGAGTGCGCGCTGTGATTCCTCGTGCGCTTGCCGGAGCAGTTCCGACGCACGCTCCGGGTCGGTCGCGCGACGGGCCCGGCCGAGCAGCATCCCGAGCGCGACGAGCCGCTGCTGGACGCCGTCGTGCAGGTCACGTTCGATCCGGCGGCGCTCACCGTTGACCGCCTCGACCACTTCCGCCCGGCTGGTCGTGAGTTCGGAGAGCCGCCGGCGCAACTGTTCGCTTTTGCTGGGGCCGAAAAAACGCTTCGCCAGCCTGGCGTCCAGCGTCGCGGCTCCGATCAGCCCTTGCAGGGAAAGGAAAACAAGCAACCCGCCGAAGAGGACGGTGGTGACCGGGTCGTACCAGTCGGCCGGTGCTCCTCCGCCGGGCGACTGACCCTCGAAGAGCTGAGCGGCGATGATCACCGCGGATCCGGCGCCCAGCAGGATCAGGATGAAGATCGCGGCGCAGAGCAGCCCGATGACGGACCGGGGGACGAGATAGGCCATCGCACGGCGATCGGTGTAGTTCGTGGCGTTCTCTTCGCCGAAGTATTTCTCCAGTCGTCGCCGTTCCACTTCGGACAGTACGCGCGCACCGGCGAAGACCGGCTGCCGCAGCGCGGGAACCGCGAGCGCGAGCGTGCCGAAGAGCACGTAGAAGGCCTCCGCGGCAGCGGTCATGGCGCCGATCGCCAGGCCGAGTGTGCCGCGGAGTGCTTTGCGCAGATAGCGGCGCATCGCTGCCGGAACAGGCATAACGCCAGGTTAGCGGGGTAGCCGGAGATCGGTACTGCGGTTTACCGCAGTGATTTGTGCCGCTTCACCACAGTGTGCGGAACCCGGGCGATTCGTACGTTCGTTGACATCCGCAGACGACCACGAAAGGCCGCCATGAACCTCCTCCTCGCCCAATCCGCCAGTGAACCGATGGGAGGGCTCGCCGGCTGGGCGGTGTCGCTGATGGACGCGCTGGGTGGTCCGGGCGCCGCGATCATCGTCGGCCTGGACAACCTGTTCCCGCCGATCCCCAGCGAACTGGTGCTCCCACTCGCCGGGTTCTCCGCCAGTCAGGGCACGTTCACGCTGGTGGAGGCGCTGGTGTGGACTACGTTCGGCTCGGTGGTGGGCGCGATCATCGTGTACTACCTCGGCCTGCTGCTGGGCCGCGACCGCACACGCCGCTGGATGGCGAAGATCCCGCTGGTCAAGACGTCCGACTTCGACAAGACCGAGGCATGGTTCCGGAAACACGGCTCCAAGGCGGTGTTCTTCGGCAGGATGGTGCCGATCTTCCGCAGCCTCATCTCCCTGCCCGCCGGGATCGAACGCATGCCGTTCTGGCGGTTCCTCGCCCTGACCACACTGGGCAGCTTGATCTGGAACACGGGCTTCGTCCTGGCGGGCTACGGCCTGGGGGAGAGCTGGCATCTGGTCGAGGAATACGCCGGGTTCTTCCAGTACTTCGTGATCGCCGCCGTCGCGGTCGCCCTGATCCTCTTCGTGGTGAGCCGTGTCCGCGAGAAGTCTCGTATCGACGCCTGAGCCGTGCGGGGGCGCCGGCCGCAGGCGCCCCCGCACGCCGGTCTCAGGCCCGGAAGGGGCCGGTCACCTCGTAGGTGATCCCGCCCGAGGACGAACCGGAGGTGCCACGCTGGGAAGAGAAGTACAGCCGGTTGCCCGCCGGGGTGAAGGCGGGGCCGCAGATCTCCGACGAGCTCTGGCCGTTGATCCGCAGGAAGGGGGCCACGATGTCGTTCGGCGTGATGATGCAGATCTCCATGTTGCCGCCGTCTTCGGCGACGTACAGGTCACCCGACGAGGTCCCGGTGACGTTGTCGACGCCGGTCAGCGGGGCCGAGCCGGGGCTGACCAGCGAGTCGTCGTAGGCCAGCTCGTAGGTGTTGTTGGTCAGGTTCAGCTGCCAGACGCGGTTGTCACCCTTGGTGGTGAACCACGCGGTGTCGTTGGCGTAGTGCAGTCCTTCGCCGCCGTTGAACCGCTTCGCGCCGGACACCTGGTTGCGGGTGGCGGTGGGGGAGCCGTCGGGGTCGGGAACGTTCGCCCAGGTGAAGCTGCCCGAGGTCGCCGTGCCCGCCTTGAGCACCTGCAACGTCCCGGCGGAGAGATTGCCCCAGGTGGTCGGGACGAAGCGGTAGAAGCAGCCGTCCGAGGTGTCTTCGGTCAGGTAGACGACCTTGCGCACCGGGTCGGCCGCCGCGGCCTCGTGCTTGAACTTCCCCATCGCGGGCCGCTGGACGGCGGCCGTGGCCGGGCCGTTCGGCTGGCATTCGTAGACGAACCCGAGGTCGATCTCTTCACAGGAAAGCCAGGTGTTCCAAGGAGTCTTGCCGCCCGCACAGTTCTGGCGGGTGTTCGCCAGGATGCGGTGGGCGCCGGTGATGTTCCCGCTCGCGTCGAATTTCACCGCGCTCGCGCCGCCGCCGGGGGTGATCTCCGAATTCGACACGTAGATCCAGCCGCTGCCGTCGGCGAACACCGCGCCGCCGTCCGGGGCGTTGTGCCAGGTGTACCCGGTGCTCGCGACCTTCTGGCCGGACCTCGCGATGACGCGGCTGGTGAATCCCGCCGGCAGCTGGATCCCGTTCGCGTCGGCCGCCTGGAGCGCGCCGTAGGGGCTGGGTCCGTTCTGGGCGGGCGCGGCGAGAGCCGCTCCCGAGAGCCTGTTTCCGAACGCCGTGACACCGGCGCCGACCACGGCCGCGCGCAGGAAATTCCGTCGCTTCACTCGTGCCTCCGAGACATCCGCTGATGTGGTGGTGCGGGATGGAGCGGGTCGGAGAGTACGGGCGGAACGGGACATCCAGGTGAATTCGCGGCGTATTCACCGCGAGGAGGGAACTTTCGTAGGGAACCTTCGTGCAGCACTATTTCTTTCGCTTTGCGAAGGCCCGGCGCTTCGGCCCCGCCGCGCTGTGCGGCGATTTCCAGTGCGACGAGTATCCGGTCGAGCGGTGCGCAACCCCCATTGCGGTGGTGGCGACGTCCGATCAGGTGACGCCAGTCGGCGAGATATTCGTCGGCCCCGAGCTCGCCGGGGACCGTGCGGAGCAGGGCGCGCAACAGGACTCGCATCTGGTTTTCGTTGCCGGGCAAGGTGTTCCGGGCCAGCAGGTCGGCCAAGGTGCTGCGGGACCAGCCGGTCGCGGCGGCCAGCGCGCGGATGCTGAGGCCGCTGCGGTCGCGGAGTTCGCGCAGTCGCGCCATGAACTCCGCTTCCGTGTTCATCGGGGTGCCTTGGCGGGCGCGGGTTGGCGGAGAACGGCGCCGAACAGGGCGATGGCGATCCCCGCGGCGATCGTGGCGCTGGTGCCGGCGAAGGTCAGCGCCGCGGTGAATCCGGTGAGAATGCTGAGACAGACGATCTGACCGGCCGAAACGCACCTGCGCCTCGGCCGCAACGGGGAAAGAATTCCTTGACTCATGACCTTGCCCTCTCAAGGATCACGCACCCCGGCTGGGTGGCACGCAATCTACGTTATCAAAACGTGATAGGGGGTTTAAGGCGAGTCAATGTCCGGGTTCGTCCGGATCCCGGAAGCCGAAAGCCCCGGACCCACAAGGGGATCCGGGGCTTCGGCCTCGCGCCGTTACGCCGCTTGGGCGACCGGAGCCGTCGCCGGGGCCAGCGCGATGTCCAGCACGTCGCGGACGTTCGCCACGGCGTGGACGTCCAGCTGTGCCAGCACTTCGGCCGGGACGTCGTCCAGATCGGGCTCGTTGCGCTGCGGGATGATCACCGTCTTCATCCCGGCCCGGTGCGCGGCCAGCAGCTTCTGCTTGACCCCGCCGATCGGCAGCACACGCCCGGTCAGCGACACCTCACCGGTCATCGCGACGTCCGACTTCACGACCCGGCCCGAAAGCAGGGACGCCAGCGCGGTCGTCATCGTGATGCCGGCGCTCGGCCCGTCCTTCGGCACCGCGCCCGCGGGGACGTGCACGTGGATGCCGCGGTCCTTCAGATCGCCGACCGGGAGTTCCAGCTCCGCGCCGTGCGAACGCAGGTACGACAACGCGATCTGCACCGACTCCTTCATCACTTCGCCCAGTTGGCCGGTCAGCTGAAGCCCGGTGGAGCCGGACTCCGGATCCGCCAGTGACGCCTCGATGTAGAGGACGTCACCGCCGGCGCCGGTCACCGCCAGCCCGGTGGCCACGCCCGGGGTCGACGTGCGCTGGGTCGACGCGGGCAGCGAAGACTCCGGCAGGTGCCGGGGCCGGCCGAGGTAGGTCTCCAGCCCGTCTGCGTCGATCGTCAGCGGCAGCGCGACCTCGTCCAGCGCGACCTTGGTCGCCACCTTCCGCAGCACCTTCGCGATGGTCCGGTTCGCGTTGCGCACCCCGGCCTCTCGCGTGTACTCGGCGGCGATGCGGCTGAAGGCGCCGTCGGTCAGCGTGACGTCGTCCTTGCCGAGACCGGCGCGCTCCAGCTCGCGGGGAAGCAGGTGGTCGCGGGCGATGGTGACCTTCTCGTGCTCGGTGTAGCCGTCGAGGGTGACCAGCTCCATCCGGTCCAGCAGCGGGCCGGGGATGGTTTCGAGCGCGTTCGCCGTCGCGAGGAACACGACGTCGGACAGGTCCAGCTCGACCTCGAGGTAGTGGTCGCGGAACGTGTGGTTCTGCTCCGGGTCCAGCACCTCCAGCAGCGCGGCCGTCGGGTCGCCCCGGTAGTCGGCGCCGACCTTGTCGATCTCGTCGAGCAGCACGACCGGGTTCATCGAGCCCGCTTCCTTGATGGCACGGACGATCCGGCCGGGCAGCGCGCCGACGTAGGTGCGGCGGTGACCGCGGATCTCCGCCTCGTCACGGATGCCGCCGAGCGCGACGCGGACGAACTTGCGGCCCATCGCCTTCGCCACGGACTCGCCGAGCGACGTCTTGCCGACCCCGGGAGGACCGGCGAGCGCCAGCACCGCGCCCGAACGACGGCCGCCGACCGGGCCGAGACCCGACTCCGCGCGACGCTTGCGCACGGCCAGGTACTCGATGATGCGTTCCTTCACGTCTTCGAGGCCGGCGTGGTCCGCGTCGAGGATGTCGCGCGCCGCGGCGATGTCGTGGACGTCGGTGGTGCGCTCGTTCCACGGCAGTTCGAGGACCGTGTCCAGCCAGGTGCGGATCCAGCCACCCTCGGGGGACTGGTCGGAGGTGCGCTCCAGTTTGTCCACTTCGGACAGTGCGGCCTTCTTGACCGCGTCCGGCAGCTCGGCGGCCTCGACGCGGGCGCGGTAGTCGTCGTCGTTGGCCGTGCCGTCGAGCTCGCCCAGCTCCTTGCGGATCGCTTCGAGCTGGCGGCGCAGCAGGAACTCCTTCTGCTGCTTCTCCATGCCCTCTTGGACGTCCTTGCGGATGGTGTCGGTGACCTCGAGTTCGGCCAGCTGCTCGCGGCTCCATTCGAGGGCCTTCTCCAGCCGGGCCGAAACGTCGAGCGCGGTGAGCAGTTCGAGTTTCTGCTCGGTGTTCAGGTACGACGAGTTGCCCGCGAGGTCGGCGAGCGCGGACGGGTCCTCGACCTCCTGGACGGCGTCGATCATCTGCCAGCCGCCGCGTTGCTGGAGGATCGCGAGGACGACGCTCTTGTACTCGGACGCGAGCTTCGCGGAGTTGTCGTCGGTGGTCTCGGTCGCGACCTCGGCGTGGACCCAGCGGGCGGCGCCGGGGCCGTCGGCGATGCGGCCGACGACGGCGCGCCGGGTGCCGCGCAACAGCACCGCGGTCTTGCCGCCGGGCACGCGCCCGATGCGCTCGACGGTCGCGATGGTGCCGAGCTCGGCGTATTCGCCGTGGACACGGGGGACGATCAGCACCTCGGCCTTGGTGGCGGCGCTGGACCGGATCCCCGGGAAGGAAGCCTGGGCAGGCGTGTTGGCCTGGGCGGACTCCACCGCGGCGCGCGTCTCCGGGTCGGCGAGGTCGAGCGGGACGATCATGCCCGGCAGCACGACGTCGTCATCGAGCGGGAGGACGGGCAGGAGGCGGTTGTCGGTCATCTGTGCACTCCTCGGTTAGTTGAGTCTGCCTAGCTCAACTCTCCGATCGACCCGTTTGTTTCCTCCGCGCGTTCGCCGTCAGCGATCATCCAGTCCTCCGACCTTCGTCCGGAACGCGTCGCCTTTAGCCCGCTAAACGCGACGCGAACCGGCGAAAGGTCGGATGTCACGGGTGGACGGCGACACCGCACCAGGCGAACGGCCGGGCACCTTCCTCGTCCCGCCGCAGCTCCCGCACCGGCCGCCAGTCGGGCAGGTGGACGACGCCGGGCTCCAGCAACGGCCAGTCCCCGAAGAGCGGCTCGATCTCTTCGCGGTCCCGCATCCACACCGGGTTGCTCGTCTTCCGGTACTGCTCGACCATCCAGTGCAGCCCGTCGGCGTCCACGCCGGTCTGGCCGCCGAAGCTCATGTGCGACAGCCCCAGCCAGCTGCCCGGCGCGAGCGCGTTCCGGTACGTCGCGACCAGCGCGGGCGGATCGTCGTGCGGGCCGGCGAAATGCAGGACGGCCATCATCATCAGGCACACCGGCCGGTCGAAATCGATCAGCCGCAGCGTCTCCGGATGCCGCAGGACGTCCTTCGGCCGCCGCATGTCCGCCTGGACGATCCCCGCCCAGTCGGTCGCCTCGTGGCGTTCGAGGATCAGCTCCGCGTGCGCCACCGCCACCGGCTCGTAGTCGACGTACACGACCTTCGCCGTATCGCCCGGCTCCAGTTCCTCCTGCACGATCTCGTGCACGTTCCCGGCTGTCGGGACACCGGAACCCAGATCGATGAACTGCCGGATCCCCGCGTCCAGCGCGGCGCGCACGACGCGGTTCATGAACTCGCGGTTGTGCCGCGCGCCCGGTTTGACCCAGCGCCACTGCTTTTCCAGCGCGCGGGCGAACTCGCGGTCGACCGCCCAGTTGTGGGTCCCCCCGAGGAACCAGTCGTAGATCCTCGCCGCGGACGGCTTTTCGGTGTCGACCCCGGTCGGTGCCACCGGGGCCGTGTCATCGTCCCTCGTCACGGAACCGAGCCTATCCGGATCATGGGACCGCCGGTCGCCGCTGCCAGTACGTCCAGAGCGGCCGGTAGCCCTGCGCGTACCAGAACGGCGTCGAGCGCGGGTTGGCCAGCGCGTGGTGCAGCAGCACGGCGTCGGCGCCGCATTCGTCGAAGACCTGGTGGGCGTGCGCGGCGAGCGCCGTCCCCACGCCGCTCGACCGCGCCTGTTCCGCCACCGCCAACGAAGACAGGTAGCCGACCTTCTCGGCCGCGACCCGGCCGCGGATCCATGCCGTGTCGCCGGGGAACTGCACCCGCACCATGCCCAGCGGACGGCCGTACAGCTCGGCGATCCACAACGTCGGATTTTCCCGGCCCAACTGTTTCGACAGGTCCGCCGTGATCGTTTCCTCCGCGCCCTCGCGCAAAGTGACAGAACCGAACTGCGCGTCATAACGCTGCAATTCCAGTTCGAGTCCGACGGCGGTTTCGAGATCATCCGCTTCGGCGGGCCGGATGTGCACGCCGGGAGTGGCGGGCGGCCCGGTCACGGCGAGCCGGTCGGCCGGGCGGACCGCGATCACCAGCACCGGCGCGAAGCCGCGGCGCAGCAATTCGGCCGAGCCGGGGGAGTCCCGGCTCGGCCGCACCACGGTCGCCGCCGTCTCGACATCCCCAGGTGGGGCCACGGTCTTCAGATGTTCATCCCATCGGGTGAGTAATGCGTCGAGGGCCGCTTCCGGGCGGGGACCGGTGAGGCGGGCTTCGAGGCGATGTTCGACGAGGGCCCGCCACGGAGAGTCAACAGAATCGGGACCCGCCTCGGTCCGTACCGACAATCCGGCGGCGGCCGAGTCGCCTGCCGTCGCGGAGAGTGACACGGAGCCCTCGGCAGGCTCCAGTGCAGGCATTTCGGGGAGCAGGGCGTCCACGGTGGCGAGCCGCTCGGCGTGCCCGGCGGCGATGGCGTGGCTATTCATAGGGCTATTCAAGCCCCTACTGACGGGTCCGCCGGGAACTTCACGAGATTGGCCGGAGCGTGGCGCCAGGTGACTTCCGGTAGTCGGAAGGAACGCGAATAACGCTCCCATTTCACCCCTTGGTCCACGCAGGTCAGCGCGACGCGCCCATTGTTAACCCTGGGGTGATCTCATACTGTCTCGAATGGGACTTGGGTACGCCCTCCGGGGTACTGTATTGCCCTCGTCCCCGAGGTCGCGGTAGGACAAGACCGGTTGGGCAGCCGGGAAGGAAGGTCGGATGCCGGACACGAACGGCAGGCCCGGGAGCGCCGCACAGGCGGCTGCGGGCAAGGGAGGCGCCGTTACGGAGGCTCGTACCGACGAGCGACGGTTCCGCGTCTACACCTTCGCGGTACTCACCATGGGCATCGCCGCCGCGGCCGCGGTCAGCCTCTGGCTGGACTTCGAGGCCTCGGACGATCTGCTGTGGATCGGGCCGATCCTCGCCCTCGCGTTCCTGCTCGCCGAACAGCTCGGCATCAACGTCGACGTCCGCAGCGGCATCTCGTGGACGATATCGTTCACCGAGATCCCGCTGGTCATCGGATTCTTCGTCGCTCCCTTCGAAGTCGTGCTCGCCGCGCATCTCGCGGCGGGGATCGGAACACTGCTGGCCCGCAAGGTCGCCGGCCGCGTGCTCTACAACGCCGGCGCGTTCCTGCTGGAGATCACCGGCGCGTTCGCCGTGGCAGGACTGGTGAAACAGGCCTCCGGTGCCCACGACATGACCTGGATCGCCGCGCTGGCCGGGACTTTGACCGCGCCGCTGGTCAGCACGCTGCTCGCGCTCGCCGCCGTCCGCGTGCTGCGCCGTCGCATGCGGGTGAGCACCGCGATCCGGCTGACCGGCCGCATCCTCGTCGTCGGCTTCGTCAACGCTTCGGTCGGTCTTTCCGGATATTTGGTCATTTCCGGGACGCCGAAGGCCTGGCCGCTCGTGCTCGCCGTCTTCCTCGGCCTCACCGCGCTGTACTGGGCGTACTCCGATCTACTGCGCGAGCAGCGCGACATGGAAGCGCTGTCCGACGTCAGCCTGATGGTCGCGCGCTCCGGTCAGCAGGCCGCCGCACGGCCCGCCGGGCGCGCGGACGAACTCGTCGGCGGCGTGGACGTCCGCGAATGGGCGACCATCGCCGAACGCATCAAGGACCAGCTCGCCGCCGGCCGCGTCGTGCTGAGGCTTCGGCTGGAGCCGAAGGACACCATGCGGATGGTCGTCGCGGGCGACGAACTGCCGCCGGTCGACCCGGCCGCCGACGACCCGCTGCTGCGCCTGCCCGGCGCGCACGTCCGCCACTTCCGGATCACCGAAGCCAATCCCGACGTCCGCTCCGCGTTGCTCGATCGCGGCGCGCAGGAGGCGCTGGTCGTCCCGCTGCGCAGCGCGAACCAGCTCCTCGGCGTCGTCGAAGCGCACGACCGGCTGAGCCGCTGGCGTGGGTTCGGCAAGTACGACGTCCAGTTGCTCGGCACGATGGCCAGCCACCTCGCGACGTCGCTGGACAACCGGCGCCTGCTCGCGACCCTGCGCCACGACGCGTACCACGACCCGCTGACCGGCCTGCTCAACCGGCCGGGCTTCCGCCAGGTCGCCAAGGAACCGTTGCGGGAACAGGTCGACGCGGTCGTGCTCCGCGTCGATCTGGACGTCTTCTCCACCGTCAGCGACGCCCTCGGCTACGTGTGGGCGGACCGGATGGTCATCGCCGCGGGCCGCCGGATCCGCGACGCGCTCGGCCCCGACGTCCCGCTCGCCAGGCTCGAAGGCGCGTCGTTCGCGGCGCTCCTCGTCGGCTGCGCGCCGGAACGCGCCCAGGCCGCCGCGGAGCTGCTTCGCGCGGAACTCGTCGCCCCGTACCCGGTGGACCGGCTCTCCGTCGAAGCCAACGCGATGATCGGCTACGCCACTTCGTCGGCGGAAGACGACGACCAGGTCGACGTCGACGGGCTCCTGCAGCGCGCCGACGTCGCCGTCCGCGCGACCAAGGACGGCGAAGAGGTCCGCGGCTACATGGCCAGCATGGGCCAGATCTTCATGCGCCGGTTCCAGATGGTCACGCAGTTCCGGCAGTCGCTCGAAGAAGGCCAGCTGAGCGTCCACTACCAGCCGAAGATCACCTTGCCGAACCGGCAGATCCAAGGTGTCGAGGCGCTCGTCCGCTGGGTGCACCCGGAGTTCGGCAGGCTGGGCCCGGACGAGTTCGTCCCGGCGATCGAAGCGGCCGGCCTCATCGGCGTCCTGACGTCGTTCGTGCTCGAAGAGTCGTTGAAGCGCGTGCGCAAATGGCTCGACGAGGGCCTGCGCATCTCCGCCGCGGTGAACCTGTCCGTGCGGAACCTGGCCGACGAGGACTTCCCGACGAAGGTCGCCCGCGAACTCGACCGTTTCGGCATCCCGCCCGAGCTGCTCACCTTCGAGCTGACCGAGTCCGGTGTGATGTCCGACCCGCAGAAGGCGCTGCCGATCCTGCGGGAGTTGCACTCGCTGGGCATCGTGCTCGCCGTCGACGACTTCGGCACCGGCTATTCGTCGCTGGCGTACCTGCGGCAGCTCCCGGTCGACCAGGTCAAGATCGACAAGAGCTTCGTCCTCGGCATGGGCACCGACCTCGGCGACCTCGCGGTCGTGCGCTCCATCGTCGAGCTGGGCCATTCGCTCGGCCTCACGGTCGTGGCGGAGGGCGTCGAGGAGGACGTCGCGCGGGATCAGCTCGAAGCGATGGGCTGTGACGTCGCGCAGGGCTACCTCATCTCGCGCCCGCTGCCCGAGGACCGCCTCGAGGCGTGGCTCCAGGCTCGGACGGCGCGTTCGCCCGGACGCCACTCCGAGACCGTCCTGACCCTGTTGACCTGAGGTTTTGCGGTAACGTACCCCCCTGTTTCAGCCGCCCGCGAGGACTTGCTAATCTTTCCAAGTCCTCGCGAGAGGCAAGGCCCCTTTAGCTCAGTCGGCAGAGCGTTTCCATGGTAAGGAAAAGGTCTACGGTTCGATTCCGTAAAGGGGCTCAGAACCTCAGCCGCGTCACGCAAGCGTGTCGCGGCCAGGTTCATGTAAGGCGGTGTAGCTCAGCTGGCAGAGCAAGCGGCTCATAATCGCTGTGTCGCCGGTTCAAGTCCGGCCACCGCTACGCGGTAATCCTGGGTATCCCAGGCCTAGTAGAGAAGGAAATGCTGTGGCTGCCACTGACGTGCGACCGAAGATCACGCTCGCGTGTGAGGAGTGCAAGCACCGCAACTACATCACCAAGAAGAACCGGCGCAACAACCCGGATCGCCTGGAGATGAAGAAGTTCTGCCCGAACTGCGGTACGCACCGGACTCACAAAGAGACCCGCTGAGCGTCTAGCGGTTCTACCTGTCTTACCCGAAGCCGCCCTGGTCACCAGGGCGGCTTCGGGTATTTTTCGGGTTCGGTAGCCTGCTCGGGTGGCCTTGGACCAGTCGTTCACCGGGCGGGTGTACCCGCCGACCAGTACCTATGAAGTGAGTCGCGAGAAGATCCGGGAGTTCGCCGACGCGCTCGGCGACGCGAACCCGCTCTACCGCTACCCCGAAGCGGCGAAGGCGGCCGGCTACCCCGACGTCATCGCGCCGCCGACGTTCCTGACGATCATCAACCTCGCCTCGATCAACGCGATCGTCTCGGACCCCGAGCTGGGGCTCGACTACTCGCGGATGGTCCACGGCGATCAGCGGTTCACCTACACGCGGCCGGTGCACGCGGGCGACGTCCTGTCGCTCACCACGCATATCGACAACATCATGGCCCGCGCCGGGAACGACTTCATCAACCTGCGCGCCGAGATCTCCGGCGCCGACGGCGGCCTGATCGCCACCACGAACGCCCAGCTCGTGGTCCGAGGGGAGGACGCGTGAGCACGTTCACCGTCGGGGAAGAACTGACGCCGCTGACCATCGACGTCACCCGTGACCAGCTGGTGCGCTACGCCGGCGCGTCGCTGGACTTCAACCCCATCCACTGGAACGAGGCCTTCGCCAAGGAGGTCGGCCTTCCCGACGTCATCGCGCACGGGATGCTGACCATGGCGCTCGGGGCGCGGCTCGTCACCGACTGGCTCGGCGACCCCGGCCGCCTCGTCGACTACTTCGCGCGCTTCACGCGCCCCGTGGTCGTGCCGAACGAGGGCGCGGCGACGATCGAGTTCACCGGGAAGGTCGCCGTGGTCAACGACGACGGCACCGCCCGCGTCGACATCACCGCCAAGTTCGAGGGCAAGGCCGTCCTGGGCAAGGCGCAGGCGGTCGTCCGCAACTGACGTCCGGGGGAGCAAGGGACCTTTGCTACCACTCGCTTAGCGTGCCTAAGTAAGTGGTAGCAAAGGTCCCTTGCTCTACGCGAGCTTGAGCAGCTTCTCGAGGACCTCCGCCATCCCTTGCGCACCCCGGGCGTTCGGGTGCAGCGGTGCCGCGGGCACCGACGGAGTGGGGCCTTCGACCCAGCGCCGGTTCGCTGCGCTGCACATGTCCCGCCCCTTGCTCGCGGTCGACATGTCGGCGAAGCCCGCTTCGTGCGCCTTCGCCGTGTCCTGCAATGCCGTGTTCAGTCGTTTCAGCGAGTCCCGGAAGTAGGCCACGTCCCCCGCACCGACCGGCAGGACGGGCCAGCAACCGCCGTCGTCGTCCGGAAGCACTGTCGGGTACCCCACGACCACGATGCGCGCCGAAGGGGCCTTCGCGCGGATCTGGTCCAGGATTCCACCGAGCCGGTCCGCCGCGGCGGTGATCCGTTCGGCGAGCTGGTCGCGTCCGCCCGCGGTCAGCTGGGTCTTACAGGGCGAAGCGGTCTGCACCTGCGTCGCGCACTGGCTCGCGAAGCCGGCGAAGCCCACGTCATTGCCGCCGATACCGACGGTCACCAGCGTCGTGTCGCCGTCGACGGCGTCGAGCTGGGGAGCGTTCGTGCCGTCGCGGGTCTTCTGCTCGCCGGTGAGGTGCTCGGTCGTGGCGCCGCCGCAGCTGACGTCGACGAACTCGGCCGGACGCAGCTTCGCGGCGAGCAGGCTCGGGTAGTTGTTGTCCGAGCGATCGCAGCCCGCCGGCGCGCCCGCGGGCCGCCCGGTGCCCGGCGAGGCCGTGTAGGAGTCGCCCAGCGCCACGTACCGGCCCGTGCCGTCCGAAGTGGTGACGCCCGCCGGTGTCACCGCCGTTCCACGATCCCAAAGGTGGTAGGCGATCCCCAGGACGGACAGCACGATCACCAGGAAGAGGCAGCCGCCGCCCGTTCTCCGCTGCGTCACCCGTTCGTTGTACGCGACCTGGGTCACGTTTGTCATCGGTCCGGTCGTCGGTGAACGACGCGTGAACGGGTGATCTCCGGTTGCCTGAGACGTGGATCACGTTCAGGGTGGTGCCCGTACCTGCCCCGAGGAAAGGCGAAATCACGTGAGCCTGAACTTGAACAAGCTGGTGGACAAGGCGTGGGAGGACAAGGGGATCAGCGAGCTGCTGGACGCGCCGCCGTCCGCGCTCGAAGGCCTGACCAAGAAGCACGACGAACTCCTCGCCGAGCTCAAGATCAAGACCATCCGGGACCTCGGCAACTGGAAGTACGCCGCGAAGGCCCACGCGCTCGTCCAGCTCGCCGACGGCCAATCCTGACCTTCTGAAGGCCCTTCCCGGCGAACGGGGAGGGCCTTCAGCCGTTCGGGAGCAGGTCGCGCAGTTCGGCGGCGAGATCGAGGGCGTGCGTGACGTCCCGCGCGAGGTAATGCGGGTCGACGAAGGCCTCGGCGATCCCGGTTTCGGCGGCCGCCTCCAGCTGCGCCGCGACGTCCTTGAGGTCAGTTCCCGGTTTCGGGTTGATCCGCAGTACCCGTCGCAGCTCGCCGGGGTCGCGGCCCGCCTTCTCGGCCGCGGCCACCACGGTCTCCCAGAGCTTCGCCAGATACGGCGCGGGAAGTCCCGCCGGAAGCCAGCCGTCCGCGCGACGGCCGACGCGATCCAGGGCCACCGGGGACAGTCCGCCCAGCAACACCGGCGGATGCGGGCTCTGCGCCGGTCGCAGCCCCACCTTCGACGCCGGGATCCGCCAGCGTTCTCCTTCGTGTTCGACCGGATCGCCGGTCCAGAACTTCCGGAGGACGTCGAGAAGCTCCTCCAGTTGCCCGCCGCGCCCCTTCCAGGGCGTGCCCGTCGCCGTGTACTCGTCGCGGAGCCAGCCGATGCCCAGCCCGACGTCCAGACGGCCACCGCTGACCTGATCCAGTGAAGTGAGCATCCTGGCGAGCACCACGGCCGGATACACCGTCCCGGTGAGCGTGCTGGTGCCCAGCCGGACCTTGTTCGTGACGCTCGCGGCGACGGTCAGCAGGATCAGCGGATCGGCGAAGGTGACGAACTCGGGCGGGTACGGCCGTTCCGGTGTGCCGCCGGGGTAGAAGTCCGACGGAGAGACCGGCGCCAGCACCCGATCCCCGACCCACAGGGACTCGTACCCGAGCTCCTCGGCCGCCGCGGCGAAGCCGGTGACGGCGTCCATCGACGCGAGGGGACCGTACTGCGGAAGAGCGATTCCCAAGCGCACCACGGTCACCGTGCTTCCGCGAGCAGACGGCCCATCCTGGTGATCCCTTCGGCGAGATCGTTTTCGTCCAGCGCATAGGAAATCCGGAAATACCCCGGCGTCCCGAACGCCTCGCCGGGCACCACGGCGACCTCGGCCTCACGCAGGATCAGATCCGCCAGCGCCACCGTGTCCGCCGAACGTTCACCACGGATCTCCTTGCCCAGCAAGGCTTTCACCGACGGATAGACGTAGAAAGCGCCGAGTGGCACCGGAGTCTCGACTCCCGGGATCTCGGAAAGCAGCGACAGCGCCTTCTTTCGCCGTGCGTCGAATGCTTCGCGCATCGCGAAAACGGCGTCGAGTGGTCCGCTCACCGCCGCCAGCGCCGCGCGCTGTGCGACGTTCGAAACGTTGCCGCACAAGTGGGACTGGTACGCCGTCGCCGCCTTGACGACGTCCTGCGGACCGAGCAGCCAGCCCACCCGCCAGCCGGTCATCGAGTACGTCTTCGCGACCCCGTTGAGGACGATGGTCCGGTCGGCGAGCTCCGGGACCAAGACCGGCATCGAGGGCGCTTCGGCGCCCTCGTAGACCAGGTGCTCGTAGATCTCGTCGGTGATCACCCAGAGGTTGTTTTCGTGCGCCCAGCGCCCGATCGTCTCGACCTGCTCACGCGGGTACACCGCGCCGGTCGGGTTCGACGGCGACACGAACAGCAACACCTTCGTGCGCGGCGTCCTGGCGGCTTCGAGTTGCTCGACGGTGACCAGGTAGCCCGTCGTCTCGTCCGCCGTGACCTGCACCGGGACGCCGCCGGCCAGGGCGATCGACTCCGGGTACGTCGTCCAGTACGGCGCCGGCAGCAACACCTCGTCGCCGGGGTCGAGCAGCGTCGCGAACGCCGAGTAGACCGCCTGCTTGCCGCCGTTGGTCACCAGGACGCGCCCGGGATCGACCTCGAACCCGGAGTCGCGGACGGTCTTCGCCGCGATCGCCTCGCGCAGCTCCGGCAGCCCGCCCGCGGCGGTGTAGCCGTGATTGACCTTGTCGCGGACCGCCGCTTCGGCGGCTTCGAGCACGTTGGCCGGGGTGGGGAAGTCCGGCTGCCCCGCGCCGAACCCGATCACCGGACGACCCTGCGCCTTGAGCTCCCGGGCCTTCGCGTCGACGGCCAGCGTGGCCGACGGCGTGATGCCGCCGATGCGGGCCGAAACGCGAGCGGCGGGCGAAGGCGAGGGTGCGGGAGCGCTCATGGCGACATCGTGGCACGATCATGGGGTCGGCCGTGGGGGAGTTTCCCCGCGGAAGGCTGCTCCGCGCCGCTTTGAGGGGCGCGGTTGCGAAGCTGTTCGGGGGTTGCCGTAGACTTCTGGTCTCGGAACGCACTACGGTCATCCCCGCCACGGCGGTGGGGACGATGGAATGCGTCCTCGGGAGCTCCAGAGCATCGGGGCTCCAAAGGGGTGTAGCTCAATTGGCAGAGCAGCGGTCTCCAAAACCGCAGGTTGCAGGTTCAAGTCCTGTCACCCCTGCGTAAGCGAACTGGTGAAGGCGGAGGAGTGGTCGTGAGCGACAGCGACGCCAGCGGTGAGAAGGCGCAGGACGGCGCCGGGCAGAAGCCCGACGAGCAGTCCCGCCCGGTGACCGCCGCTGCCCGGCGTGAGCGCCGTGCGTCCGCGCGCCCGTCCGGTAAGGCCGACGCCAAGTCGGACGACAAGACCCGCCCCGCCGGCAAGGCGAAGGCCGGGGACAAGACCGAGAAGTCCAAGGACGCCAAAGGCACGGCGACCCCGAAGCGCGACCGCAAGCCGAAGCAGGCGTCGATCTTCGCCCGGCTCATGCGCTTCATCCGTGAGGTCTGGGCCGAGCTGCGCAAGGTCATCTGGCCGAACCGCAAGCAGATGGTCACCTACACCGCGGTGGTGCTGGTCTTCGTGGTGTTCATGGTGGCGCTGGTGAGCGGCCTCGACCTGGCCTTCAAAGAGGTCGTCGGTGCCGTCTTCGGCAGCTGAGGCAGCCGTTCGCGGTGCTTGAGGGCATCGCACGGTGGCCTGCGCCACGGCAACCGATCAACTGAGAGGACGGAACGTGACCTCCGAGAACGGCACAGCAGCCGGTCATGAGCTGACCGAGCTTTCCGACGAGCAGGTGCACGCGGCACTCGGCGACGAGCAGTCCGAGCACCTGGACTCCGTCGAGGTGCCCGCCGCAGGCGACGAGGTCGACGAAGCCGGAGATGTCGCGGAGGCCGACGAGGCGTCCGTCGAGACCGACGACACCGAGGACGACGACACCGCCGCCGAGCCCGAGGCCGACGAGGACGTCGACCCGGTCGCCAAACTGCGCGCGGAACTCAACGCCGCTCCCGGTGAGTGGTACGTCGTGCACTCGTACGCGGGTTACGAGAACAAGGTGAAGACCAACCTCGAGACCCGGACCCAGACGCTGGACGTCGAGGACTACATCTTCCAGATCGAGGTCCCGACCGAAGAGGTCACCGAGATCAAGAACGGCCAGCGCAAGCAGGTGCAGCGCAAGGTGCTGCCCGGCTACATCCTGGTCCGCATGGACCTGAACGACGCCTCGTGGAGCGCGGTGCGCAACACGCCGGGTGTCACCGGGTTCGTCGGCGCCACGTCGCGTCCGTCGCCGCTGACCGTGGACGAGGTGCTCAAGTTCCTCGCGCCCAAGGTCGAGACGGCCGCCCCCGCCAAGCCCGGCAAGGGTGAGGCCGCCGCCACCGAGTCGCCGCTGGGTGCCCCCGCGGTCGAGGTGGACTTCGAGGTCGGCGAGTCGGTCACCGTCATGGACGGCCCGTTCGCGACGCTGCCCGCGACGATCTCCGAGGTCAACGTGGACGGACAGAAGCTGAAGGTCCTGGTGTCGATCTTCGGCCGGGAGACCCCGGTCGAGCTGTCGTTCAACCAGGTCTCCAAGATCTGACGGCCGCCAGACGGCCGGCAGTCCCCGCGTACTGGCAGGTGTGCGGGGGACTCAAGTCAGTAAGAAGGAACAAACGAAATGCCACCCAAGAAGAAGAAGCTTGCGGCGATCATCAAGCTGCAGATCAAGGCGGGTGCGGCCAACCCCGCGCCGCCGGTCGGCCCCGCGCTGGGTCAGCACGGCGTCAACATCATGGAGTTCTGCAAGGCCTACAACGCCGCGACCGAGTCGCAGCGCGGGGACGTCGTCCCGGTCGAGATCTCCGTGTACGAAGACCGCACGTTCGACTTCAAGCTCAAGACGCCGCCGGCCGCGAAGCTGCTGCTGAAGGCCGCGGGCGTGGAGAAGGGTTCCGGCGAGCCGCACAAGACCAAGGTCGCCAAGGTCACCTGGGACCAGGTCCGCGACATCGCGAAGACCAAGGAATCCGACCTGAACGCGCACGACATCGACCAGGCCGCGAAGATCATCGCCGGCACCGCCCGCTCGATGGGCATCACGGTCGTCGACTGAGTTCCACCCCGCACCACCGTGGGAGAGCCAGTGCTGGCTCCAACACCACACTGATCCGTTGAAGAGTTAAGGACAGAAGCAATGCCCAAGCACAGCAAGGCCTACCGTCAGGCTCTTGAGCTGGTGGACCGCGAGCGGCTCTACGCCCCGCTCGAGGCCGCGAAGCTGGCCAAGGAGACCTCTTCCAAGAAGATGGACGCCACCGTTGAGGTCGCCATGCGCCTCGGTGTCGACCCTCGGAAGGCCGACCAGATGGTCCGCGGCACCGTGAACCTGCCGCACGGCACCGGTAAGACCGCCCGCGTCATTGTTTTCGCCGTTGGTGACAAGGCCGCCGAGGCCGAGGCCGCCGGCGCGGACGTGGTCGGCACCGACGAACTGATCGAGCGCATCCAGGGTGGCTGGCTCGAGTTCGACGCCGCGATCGCGACGCCGGACCAGATGGCGAAGGTCGGCCGTATCGCCCGCATCCTCGGCCCGCGTGGCCTGATGCCGAACCCGAAGACCGGCACCGTGACCCCCGCGGTCGCGAAGGCCGTCTCGGACATCAAGGGCGGTAAGATCAACTTCCGCGTGGACAAGCAGGCCAACCTGCACTTCGTCATCGGCAAGGCCTCGTTCGACACCGAGAAGCTGGTGGAGAACTACGCGGCCGCGCTGGACGAGATCCTGCGTGCCAAGCCGTCGTCGGCGAAGGGTCGCTACCTGAAGAAGGTCACGATCTCCACGACGATGGGCCCGGGTGTCCCGGTCGACCCGGCCCGCACCCGCAACCTCCTCACCGAGGACGCGTGAGTCTGAGTTAGACATCACTGAGAAGGGGGCGGTCCCGCTACGGCGGGGCCGCCCCTTTTTCGTGTTTGCTGGAGGGCATGCCTACCTTCGCGTCGTTCGACGGGCTTCAGCTGAGCTACACCGTCTGGGAAGGCGGTGGGCGTCCGGTACTGCTGCAGCACGGTTTCGCCGCGGACACGAACGCCAACTGGATCGCTCCCGGCGTCGTCGACACGCTCCAGGACGCGGGGCTGACCGTGATCAGCCTGGACGCGCGCGGCCACGGGCGGTCGGCGAAACCGCACGACGAGGCGAGCTACGGCGACGACGCGATGGTGCGCGACGTGTCGGCGCTGCTGGACACGCTGGACCTCGACGAGGTGTCGATGGTCGGCTACTCGATGGGCGCGATGATCGCGCTCGGGGCGGTGGCCGCGGACCCGCGGATCCGGTGCCTCGCGATCGGCGGGGTCGGGTCGGGGATCGTCGACTTCGGCGGCGTCGACACCCGCATCGTCACGCCTGAGGCGATCAGCGAGGCTCTGCTCGCTTCGGACCCTTCGACGCTCCCGCCGTCTTCGGCGCCTTTCCGGGCGCTGGCCGACGCGTTGCGGGCGGACCGGATCGCGCTGGCGGCCGTCGCCCGCGGTACGGCGAATCCGAAACTGGACCTGACGGCGATCGCGGTGCCGACCCTGATCCTCGCCGGGGACACCGACCCGCTGGCCGCGGAACCCGAACGCCTTGCCGCCGCCATCGCCGGCGCCCGCCTCGTCCGCGTCCCCGGTGATCACATGGCCGCCGTCATGCACCCCGCCTTCGGCTCCGCCCTTACCGGCTTCCTGACCGCGCACGACCTCTGACGCGACCTGCGTTTCGCGGGCTAATCGCGATCCGGCGTGCGCACTTGCGTTTCGCGGGCTAAACGCGATCTGCGGCCGACCTGCGTTTAGCCCCCTAATCGCGATCCGGGGGTGAAGACGCGCAGGTCAGTTGCCGGTGGGCGGGGCAGGGCAGGGGGTGGGAGAGTTCGCGTGCCCGGTGATCAGCCACTGACCCATCTCGACTTCCTGCAAGGTGAAGCTGCCCAGCAGAGGGCCGCCGCGGATGTTGTACCAGCACGAGTGGATCGTCAGGTTCTGCCGCGGGACCACGCTCGACATCGGGCGAACCGCGTAGATGTACGGCGTGATGTCGGTGACCTTGGCGTTCAGCGCCGGGACGGCGGTCGCGCAGTCCGGATAGCCGAGGTCGCGGGCGAACTGGGCCTGCGCCTGTTCGCTCATCGACAGGCAGACCTTTTCGACGCGGGTGGCGGGCGGGTACGGCTTGCCGATCGTGTCGTAGATGGCCCGCACGGCCTCCCACGGGTTGGTCGACAGCACCTGGTTGGTGCGGTGCTTGCCGCCGCCGCCCTGGACGAACGTCGCCGTGTCCTCCCCGGCGTCGCTGGGGAAGATCTGCCGGTAGGCGATGGTCGCGCCGATGCAGATCAGCAAGATCACGATGATCCAGGCGAGGAGCTTCCCGCCCAGGCGCCGCAGCCAACGCGGCATGCGCGGGCGAGGGGCAGGCACGAGCTCGCCGGGCGGCGGTCCCGGAGGCGCCGGCGGCTGTCCTCCGTAGTACTGGGTCGCGGGCTGCGTGGTCTGTGACGGCACGAGGCCCTGCTGCTGCGCCTCGGTGAACTTCAGATAGTCCTGGAACTGCTGAAACTGCTGGAACTGGCGCAGTTGCTCCTCATCCAGCCGGGGCGCGGGCTGACCTCCCGCCTTGGGCTCGATGTCCGTGCCGGGCTCACTGCCCGGCTTTCCGTCATCACGCTGCTCCGCCACGTCACCATGATGCCTCGCGAGGCCCCCGGCGCACTCCGCCGGTCGCGTTTAGCCCGCTAAACGCGATCTGACAGGGGGGCCGTGCGGAGGGCGGAAGAGGGTCACGTACTCTTGTCAAGGTTCTACCGAAGACCGCTGGTCTTCTCCTGGTCATACGGCCTGGAGAACGAAGGCCCCGCTAGGGCGGGCGACCCGCGCAGGAGGAACGAGGCTCGCCCACGACGCACGTCGTCGTGTGCCCTGACGCCCCGCGCCTGTCTGCGCCGGGGCGTTTCGTCGTTTCAGGGCTCTCAAGGCCAGTGGACCACTAGCCAAGAGAGGAGGCGACCATGGCGAAGCCCGACAAGGAGGCGGCCGTCGCCGAGATCGCGGAGAGCTTCCGCAGCAGCTCGGCCACAGTCGTTACCCAGTACACCGGCCTCTCCGTGTCCCAGCTGTCCCAGCTGCGCCGCGCTCTCGGCACCAATGCCAAGTACCGGGTCGCGAAGAACACCCTCGTCAAGCGTGCCGCCACGGACGCCGGCATCGAGGGTCTCGAGGACCTGTTCGTCGGCCCGACCGCGATCGCCTTCGTCGAAGGTGAAGCTGTTGACGCCGCGAAGGCGCTTCGCGACTTCGCGAAGGACAACAACGCGCTTGTGATCAAGGGCGGCTACATGGACGGCAAGACGCTGTCCGTGGACGAGATCACCAAGATCGCCGATCTCGACAGCCGTGAGGTCCTGCTCGCCAAGGCGGCGGGCGCGTTCAAGGCGAAGCTGTCCCAGGCCGCCGCGCTGTTCCAGGCGCCGGCGTCCCAGGTCGCTCGCCTGGCTGCCGCGCTGGAGGAGAAGCAGCGCAACGCCGGTACCGAAGCAGCCGAAGCACCCGCCGAGAGCTGAACACCCCCACCCCCGAACTTTTAGTTCGTTTCAGAGAGGAAAGCCACCATGGCGAAGCTGAGCACCGCCGAGCTGATCGACGCCTTCAAGGAGCTCACCCTTCTTGAGCTGTCCGAGTTCGTGAAGGAATTCGAGACCACCTTCGACGTGACCGCGGCCGCCGCGGCTGCCGTCGTCGCCGCCGCCCCGGGTGCCGCCCCGGCCGCGGCCGCCGAGGAGCAGGACGAGTTCGACGTCGTCCTCGAGTCCGCCGGTGACAAGAAGATCCAGGTCATCAAGGTCGTCCGTGAGGTCGTCTCGGGTCTGGGCCTGAAGGAGGCCAAGGAGCTGGTCGAGGCCGCTCCCAAGGCCCTCCTGGAGAAGGTCGACAAGGAGGCCGCTGAGGCCGCCAAGGAGAAGCTCGAGGCCGCGGGCGCCAAGATCGCCATCAAGTGATCTCGGGCGCGTCAGCGCCTACCGCAGCACCGTCGAAGGGGCGGGCATCCACACGGGTGCCCGCCCTTCGCTGTCTCCAGCCCGCGGCCCCGACCTGCGTTTAGCCCCCTAATCGCGACGCGTAGCAAGGCTAAGCATTTTGGCGCGTCCAGGACGCCGGATCGCGTTTAGCCCGCGAAACGCGATCCGGTGCGGGAGGAGGGTGGCGTGGGGGCTGACCTGCGTTTAGCCCCCTAATCGCGATCCGGCCTGGGCCGGGGCAGGTCGTGGATCTGCGCACCGGAGTGACGTGCACTACGGTGCTGCAAGCGGTGCACGGGCAGGCGGCGGGCTGTGCGAAAAGTTACCCGCGGGTCTGGCCAGAAAAGAAAACTGGTGAGTAACCTGTTCGCACTCAGCTCGTTGCACCTGGTTGACGCGGGTATCGCTGCGCGAACGCATGCGTCCTCTCGGGCCAGTGGCACGGGAAGGCAGTGCGCGACGACGCGGAACAGCTCCTGGAGGTGCGATGGGTGCCGAGGTGGTCATCGAAGGTCTTTCCAAGTCCTTCGGTAAGCAGGCCATCTGGCGGGACGTCACGCTGACCCTGCCTCCGGGCGAGGTTTCGGCGATGCTCGGTCCGTCCGGAACCGGTAAGTCCGTCTTCTTGAAGTCGATGATCGGTCTGCTCAAACCGGACCGCGGCCGCTGCATGATCAACGGCGTCGACATCGTGACGTGCTCCGAACACCAGCTCTACGAGGTGCGCAAGCTCTTCGGCGTCCTTTTCCAGGACGGCGCGCTGTTCGGCTCGATGAACCTCTACGACAACGTGGCCTTCCCCCTGCGGGAGCACACGAAGAAGTCGGAGACCGAGGTCCGCCGGATCGTGCTCGAGAAGCTCGAGATGACCGGTCTCAACGGCGCCGACAAGAAGCTGCCCGGCGAGATCTCCGGTGGTATGCGCAAACGCGCCGGTCTCGCCCGCGCCCTGGTGCTGGACCCCCAGATCATCCTGGTCGACGAGCCGGACTCCGGTCTCGACCCGGTCCGCACCACCTACATCTCCCAGCTCTTCCTCGACGTCAACGCGCAGATCGACGCGACGTTCCTGATCGTCACGCACAACATCAACCTCGCCCGCACCGTCCCGGACAACCTGGGCATGCTCTTCCGCAAGGAACTGGTCATGTTCGGCCCGCGCGAGGTGTTGCTGACCAGCGAGGAGCCGGTCGTCAAGCAGTTCCTCAACGGCAAGATGGACGGCCCCATCGGCATGAGCGAGGAGAAGGACTCGGCCCAGCTCGCCGCGGAGCGCGCGATGTTCGAGGCCGGTCACCACGCGGGCGGTGTCGAGGACGTCAGCGGGGTGCCGCCGCAGATGCAGCCGACGCCCGGCGTGCCGACCCGGATGGGCGCGGTCCGCCGCAAGGACCGCGTCATGCAGATCCTGCACGGCCTGCCGCCCGAGGCACAGCAGAGCATCATCGAGTCGCTCTCCCCGGAGGAGCAGCAGCGCTACGGCGTCCGCCCGCAGCGCCTCGCGACCGCCGGCCACCGGTCGGCGCCCGCCGAGAGCTCGATCCCGAACCACCACCAGGGCCAGCTGCCCGACGACCAGGTCGCCCACATCCCGCACCCCGGGAGAGCCGGCAACCACCGCTTGCGGCCACAAGATCCGGGGTCAGGTGGCGCGTGAGCTCTTCCGCTTCATCGGCGAAGATCCCCGGGATCGGCATGTTGCGCGAGACCGGGAACCTGTTCGCTCTCGGCCTCGACATCGTTCGTGGCATTTTCCAGCGCCCGTTCCAGTTGCGGGAGTTCATCCAGCAGGCCTGGTTCATCGCGAGCGTCACGATCCTGCCGACCGCGCTCGTCGCGATCCCGTTCGGCGCGGTCATCTCGCTGCAGTTCGGTTCACTCGCCCGCCAGCTCGGCGCCCAGTCCTACACGGGCGCCGGGTCGGTGCTGGCCACCGTGCAGCAGGCCAGCCCGCTGGTCACCGCGCTGCTGGTCGCGGGCGCCGGCGGTAGCGCGGTCTGCGCCGACATCGGTGCGCGGACCATCCGCGAGGAGATCGACGCCATGGAGGTGCTCGGCGTCTCCGCGGTGCAGCGGCTGATCGTGCCGCGTGTGCTCGCGATGATGCTGGTGGCGCTCCTGCTGAACGGCATGGTCAGCGTCATCGGCGTGCTCGGCGGGTACTTCTTCAACGTCGTCCTCCAGGGCGGGACGCCGGGTGCGTACCTGGCGAGCTTCTCCGCGCTGGCCCAGCTGCCGGACCTCTGGGTCGGCGAGCTGAAGGCGCTGATCTTCGGCTTCATCGCCGCGGTCGTCGCCTCCTACCGGGGACTGAACCCGTCCGGCGGCCCGAAGGGCGTCGGCGACGCGGTGAACCAGTCGGTCGTCATCACGTTCCTCATGCTGTTCGTGGTGAACTTCGTGATCACGCTGATCTACCTGCAGATCGTGCCCGGAAAGCTGGACTGACGCATGACCTTTCTCCAGGGCGCCAAGCGGGTCGCCAACCGTCCTTTGCAGACTCTGGACAACCTCGGTGACCAGATGTCGTTCTACGGCCGCGCGTTGCTATGGACGCCGAGGACGCTTCGCCGCTACATGAAAGAAGTCCTGCGGCTGCTCGCCGAAGTGAGCTTCGGTTCCGGCTCGCTCGCCGTCATCGGCGGCACGGTCGGCGTGATGGTCGGCCTGACCCTGTTCACCGGTGTCCTCGTCGGTCTCCAGGGCTACTCGGCGCTGAACTCGATCGGCACCTCGGCCTTCACCGGCTTCCTGACCGCGTTCTTCAACACCCGCGAGATCGCCCCGCTGGTCGCCGGCCTCGCGCTTTCGGCGACCGTCGGCGCCGGGTTCACCGCCCAGCTGGGCGCGATGCGGATCTCCGAGGAGATCGACGCGCTCGAGGTCATGGGCGTGCCGAGCCTGCCGTACCTGGTGACCACCCGGATCATCGCCGGTTTCGTCGCGGTCATCCCGCTGTACGTCATCGGCCTGCTGAGTTCGTATCTCGCGTCGCGGTTGGTCGTTATCTACATCTACAACCAGTCAGCGGGTACCTACGACCATTATTTCGACCTGTTCCTGCCACCACAGGATGTGTTGTATTCGTTCATCAAGGTGCTGTTGTTCAGCGTCTTGATCATCCTGTCCCATTGCTATTTCGGATACCGGGCCTCCGGTGGCCCCGCCGGTGTCGGCGTGGCCGTCGGTAAAGCGGTCCGGCTGAGCATCGTCACGGTGTCCATCATGAACTTCTTCATCGGTTTCGCGATCTGGGGAACCGACGTCACGGTGAGGATCGCAGGATGATCGCGACAATCCGGCGCAGGCTGCTGGGCCTGCTTCTGGTCGCCGTGCTCATCGGCGGGGTGGCGCTGAGCATCGCGCTGTACCAAAAGGCGTTCACGCCCGTCGTCAGTGTGAAGCTCCAGTCGGGCAACATCGGGAACCAGTTGCTGAAGCAGTCCGACGTGAAGGTCCGCGGGCTCATCGTCGGTTCGGTCAAGGACATCGCCGCGACCCCGGACGGTGCCGAGCTCACGCTCGCGCTGAATCCGGAGTCGGCGAAACTGATCCCGCAGAACGTTTCGGCGCGATTCCTGCCGAAGACGTTGTTCGGTGAGCGTTTCGTTTCCCTCGAGATCCCGGACACGCCGTCGGAGAAGCCGATCGCGGAAGGCGACGTGATCACCCAGGACCGCACGTCCGGCGCGGTCGAGCTGGAGCAGGCCTTCGCCCATCTGATGCCGGTCTTGCAGGCCGTCCAGCCGCAGAAGCTGTCGAGCACGCTTTCGGCGATCTCCACCGCCCTCAACGGCCGCGGTGACCAGCTCGGCGACACGCTCGCGCAGCTCGGTGACTACGTCGGGCAGCTGAACCCGCACGAGCCGAAGCTCCAGCAGAACCTCAAAGAGCTCGCGAAGTTTTCGGACAACCTCGACGCCGTCGCCCCGGACCTGGTGCAGACCTTGGACAACCTGAGCACCACCACCCGCACCGTGGTGGACCAGAAGCTGAACCTGGCGAACCTCTACGGCAGCGTCACCCAGGCTTCGGTCGATCTGCAGACGTTCCTCCAGAACAACGCCGACAACCTGATCCGGCTCGCCGACACCGCCCGCCCGACGGCGGAGCTGCTGGCGAAGTACGCGCCGTCGTACCCCTGCGTGATCGGGCAGATGGCGGACAACCTGCCGAAGATCGACAAGGCGCTCGGCAAGGGCACCGACCGGCCCGGTCTGCACGCGACCATCGAGGTCACCGTCAACCGCGGGCCGTACCTGCCGGGCAAGGACGAGCCGCGGTTCGAGGACAAACGCGGCCCGCGCTGCTACGACCTGAAGCAGTTCCCGGACCCGTTCCCGCAGTACCCGCCGGACGGCCCGATCAAAGACGGCAGCACGGTCAAGCCGCCGGCCCGCTCGGCGAACGACGGCCTTTCGCCTTCGAACGGCTTCGCGAACGTCGGCGGTTACAACGGCGGGGGAGCGCCCGGCGGTAGCCCCTCCTACAGCGCGTCCGAATCGGACTTCCTCGCGCAGCTGGTCGCCCCGCAGGTCGGCATGGCCGCCTCGGACGTGCCCGGCTGGGGCTCGCTGCTCGTCGGCCCGCTCTACCGGGGAGCGGAGGTGCACGTCAAATGAGGGGATTGCTCGCTCCGCTGCTCAAGCTGTGCGCCTTCATCGTTGTCACCGTGCTGTTCACGACCATCCTCGGGATCAGCATCGCCAACGTGAACACCACCAGCACCAACGCCTACAAGGCGCGGTTCAGCGACGCCACCCTGCTGCTGCCCAACGACGACGTCCGCATCGCCGGTGTCCGGGTCGGACAGGTCAAGGACGTCCGCATCGTCGACCGGCGCCAGGCCGAGGTCGAGTTCGAGGTGGACGCCGGCCGCAAGCTGCCCGCCGGGGTCACCGCGCAGATCAAGTTCCGGAACCTGGTCGGCCAGCGCTACGTCTCGCTCGGGCAGGGCACCGACTCCTCCGGCAAGACCCTGGAGCCCGGCGGGAACATCCCGCTGGAGCGCACCACGCCCGCGCTCGATCTGACGCAGCTGTTCAACGGGTTCAAGCCGCTGTTCACCGCGCTCAACCCGGACGACATCAACAAGCTGTCCTACGAGGTCATCCAGGTCCTGCAGGGCGAGGGCGGCACGGTCGAAAGCCTGCTGAAGCACACCGCGTCGCTGGCCACCACGATCTCCGACAAGGACAAGGTGATCGGCGAGGTCATCGACAACCTGAACTCGGTGCTCACCACGGTCAACGCGCACACGCCGCAGCTGAACGACCTGATCGTCAGGCTGCAGCAACTGGTCTCCGGGCTGGCCGCGGACCGCGAGCCGATCGGCGACGCCATCGACTCGCTCGGCACCCTGGCCAAGACGACCTCCGGTCTGCTCGGCGAGGCCCGCGAGCCGCTCAAGCAGGACATCGCCGCGCTCGGCACGCTGTCGAAGAACCTCAACGACAACCAGCCGCTCGTCGAGCACTTCATCCAGTTCCTGCCGCAGAAGGTGACGGCGCTGACCCGCACCGCCGACTATGGCTCCTGGTTCAACTTCTTCGCCTGTGAGATGACGGGAGCCGTCGCCCTGCCTCCGCTGATCAACGAGCCGATCAACCTGCCGCTGCTGCCGGTGAACCGGGCGAGGTGCACGGCATGAAGTCGTTCCAGAAACGCAATCCGATCCCGATCGCGCTGGTCGGCATCTCGGTGCTGCTGCTCGGTTTCATCGCCGCGCTGAACTCCGAAGACCTGCCGGTGATCGGCGGCGGCACGACGTACTCCGCCGATTTCAGCGAGGCTTCGGGCCTGCAGGAGGACAACGACGTCCGGGTCGCCGGCGTGAAGGTCGGCAAGGTCTCCCAGATCAAGCTCGACGGCGACAAGGTCCGGATCTCGTTCAAGGTCAAGGACGCCTGGCTGGGCGACAAGACCAGCGCGGCCATCAAGATCAAGACCGTGCTGGGCCAGAAGTACCTGGCGCTCGACCCGCAGGGGCAGCGCACGCTCGACCCGAGCGCGACCATCCCGCGTGAGCGCACGATGTCGCCGTTCGACGTCCTCGACGCCTTCCGCGGCCTTTCGCAGACCGTCGACGACATCGACACGACGCAGCTGGCGAAGAGCTTCGACGTCATCACGGAGACCTTCGCGGACACCCCGGCCGACGTGAAGGGCGCGCTGACCGGCCTTTCCCGCCTCTCGGACACCATCGCCAAACGTGACTCGCAGCTGGCGAGCCTGCTCGCGAACACGCGGCAGGTCTCGCAGACGCTCGTCGACCGCGACGCCGAGTTCCAGAAGCTGCTGGCCGACGGCAACAAGCTGCTCGGCGAGGTGGCCAAGCGCAAGGAGGCGATCTCCGCGCTGCTGGACGGCTCGCGCAACCTCGCCACCCAGCTCAAGGGCCTGGTCGACGACAACGACGCGCAGCTCGACCCGGTGCTCACCCAGCTCGACCAGCTGACCTCGATGCTCCAGCGCAACCAGGACGCCCTCGGTCAGGGCATCGCGCGGTTCGCGCCGTTCATCCGGGTGTTCACGAACACGATCGGCAACGGCCGCTGGTTCGACAACTACATCTGCGGACTGGTCCTGCCGTCGTTCGGCCCGATCAACGACAAGGGGTGCTACGAGAAATGAGTACCCGTCTCGGTTCCAGCCTCGCGCGCGGCTTCACCATCGCGATCGTGCTCGCGCTGGTCGTCGCCGGCGCGCTGTGGTGGACGCTCAAGGACGCCGGCCGCAACCACGTGACCGCGTACTTCGCGGGCACCGTCGGCCTCTACGAAGGCAACAGTGTCCGCATGCTCGGCGTGGACATGGGCACGGTCACCAAGATCCAGCCGATGGGCAACCAGGTCCGCGTCGAACTCGAATACGACCGTTCGGTGGCGGTGCCCGCGGACGCGAAGGCGATCATCGTGTCGCCGTCGCTGGTCAGCGACCGCTACGTGCAGCTCGCCCCGGCCTACAAGGGTGGCCCGCGGATCGCCGACGGCGCCGTCATCGGGCTCGACCGCACCGAGGTGCCGCTGGAGGTCGACGAGCTCGCCGCCAGCCTGTCCCGGGTCAGCAAGTCGCTCGGGCCCAACGGTGCCAACAAGAACGGTTCGCTGTCGAACCTGCTCGACACCGCCGCGAAGAACTTCGACGGCAACGGGCAGGCGCTGCACGACACGATCACGAAACTCGGCCAGGCCGCGGGCACGTTGTCGGGCAACAAGGACGACCTGTTCAAGACCGTCGAGAACCTCGGCTCCTTCTCGCAGACGCTGGTGAACAGCGACAAGCAGGTCCGCGACTTCGAACGGCAGCTCGCCGACGTCAGCGGATTCCTCTCGGGGGAGCGGGAGAACCTCTCGGCGACGGTGAAGCAGCTGTCGGACACGCTCACCGCGGTGCAGGCGTTCATCGAGAAGAACCGCGACCGGCTCAAGTCCAATGTGGACAAGCTGGCGAGCGTGACCAAGGTGCTCGTCGACCAGCGCGGCGCGCTCGCCGAGATCCTCGACGTCGCCCCGGTCGGCCTCGGGAACCTGGTCAACACCTACAACGCCTCGTCGGGCACGCTCGACGCACGGGCCAACCTCAACGAGCTCACCCAGCCGCCGCTGGTGATGGTATGCAACCTGCTCAAGCAGACCCCAGACGCGCTAGACGCGCTGGGCGACGCGTGCAAGGGCGTCGCCGGGCTCGTCGACGGGCTGGTGCCGTTGCCGTCGATCGCGCAGGTGATCCAGTCGTCGCAGGCGGGCCAGCTGCCGCCGCTGCCGCTCCCGATCGCGGGGCAGCTCTACGGAACGGCGGCCAAGTGATGAGGAAGTCTTTGGTTCTGGCGGCCGTCGGCACGGTCACGGCGCTGACGTTGAGCGGCTGCGGGTTCAGCGGGATCTACGACGTCCCGCTGCCCGGTGGCGCCGAACTCGGCGACCACCCGTACACGGTCAAGGTGCAGTTCCGCGACGTGCTCGACCTGACCCCGCAGGCCGGGGTGAAGGTCAACGAGGTCGCCATCGGCCGCGTCGAAGCGATCGGCCTGACCCAGGACGGCTGGAACGCCGAAGTCACCCTCCGGGTCAACGGCGACGTGAAGCTGCCGGCGAACGCGCTCGCCAACGTCAAGCAGTCGAGCCTCCTCGGCGAGAAGTACGTCGAGCTGGCCGCCCCTCCCGACGGACAGGGCAAGCTGGCCGACAACGCGGTGATCCCGCTGGCCCGCACGAACCGCAGCGTCGAGGTCGAAGAACTGCTCGGCGCGCTTTCGCTGCTGCTCAACGGTGGCGGGGTGGAACAGCTCAACACCATCACCAAGGAGCTCAACAACGCCACCACCGGCCGCTCGCCGGAGCTCAAGGCGCTGCTGAACAACACCAACGAGCTGGTCACGAACCTCGACAAGCAGTCCGCGAACATCACACGGGCGCTCGACGGGCTGAACCGGCTCTCGCTGACGCTGAACGGCCAGAAGGACAAGCTGGTCGGCGCGGTCGACAACCTCGGCCCCGGTCTCGGCGTGCTGGAGCAGCAGCGCGGCCAGCTGGTGACGATGCTGAACGCGCTCAACCGCCTTTCCGGTGTCGCCGTCGACACGGTGAACAAGAGCAAGGAAGACCTCGTCGCCGACCTCAAGGCACTGCAGCCGACGCTGCAGAAACTCGGCGAGGCGGGCGCGGACCTGCCGAAGGCGCTGGAGATCCTGTTGACCTTCCCGTTCAGCGACGCCGCCTACGACGGCGTCAAGGGCGACTACTTCAACCTGTTCGCGAAGATCGACCTGAACCTGAACGAGATCCTCAAGAACCTCGGCCGCAGCCGGGAGAACCCGCTCAAGGACGTCGTGCCGGTGCCGGGTCTGACCGGTGGCACCGAGGGGCCGGGGGAGAATCCGCCGCTGCCGATCCCGGACAGCGTCGGCGGTGTCGCCGGTAGCCAGGCCGGCGCGCCGCAGGGCGGCGGGCAGCCGCAACAGACCGGACCCGCCGGTATCTTCGGCGTGCTTTCGGGAGGTGCCGGCTGATGCTGGTCCGTAGGACGAAGATCCAGCTGGTCGCGTTCGCGATCATCTCCGTGGTCGCCATCGTGTACGCGCTGATCCGGTTCGCCGGGCTCGGCCAGGTCTTCGGCGACGAGGGCTACACGGTGAAGCTGCAGCTCAAGCAGTCCGGCGGCATCTTCACCAACGCCGAGGTCACGTACCGCGGCTTCAACATCGGGCGGGTCGGCGAGCTGCGCCTGACCAAGACCGGGCTGGAAGCCGACCTCAACATCTCGCCGGACGCCCCGCAGGTGCCCGCCGATCTCGACGCCGTCGTCGCGAACCGGTCGGCGGTCGGCGAACAGTTCGTCGACCTGAAACCCAAGAGCGACAAGGGACCGTTCCTGAACGCGGGTTCGGTCATCCCGGCCGACAAGGTCAAGACGCCGGTGCCGACCGAGCAGCTCATCGGCGACCTCGACAGCCTCGCGGCCTCGGTGCCGACCGACTCGCTGCGCAAGGTCGTCGACGAGTCGTACAACGCCTTCAACGGCACCGGCCCGGACCTGCAGCGGCTGCTCGACACCGCGCGGAGCTTCACCACGACCGCGCAGGAGTACCTGCCGCAGACGGTCCAGCTGCTGGAAAAGGGCGGGCAGGTCCTCGAAACGCAGAACGAGATGTCGAGCTCCATGAAGTCGTTCAGCGCGGACCTCAACAAGCTCTCGGGCACGCTGAAGAACTCCGACGCCGACATCCGGAAGCTGATCGGGATCACTCCGCAGGTGGCGAACCAGATCAGCTCGGTGCTCGCCGAATCCGGGCCGGGGCTGGGTGCGCTGACGGCGAACCTGCTCACGACGTCGAACCTGCTGGTGACCCGGCTCGATGGGCTCGAACAGGGCCTGGTGACGTACCCGATGCTGGCCGCCGGCGCCAACACCGTCGCCAACGACGGCACCGCGCATTTGGGGCTCGCGCTCAACCTGTTCAACCCGCCGTCGTGCACCAAGGGCTACATGGGCCTGGACAAGTACCGCGAAGGCACCGACACGACGCCTCGCGCGCCGAAGGACGACGCGTACTGCGCCGAGCCGAAGGGCAGCCCGATCAACGTGCGCGGTGCGCAGAACGCGCCGTACAACGGGGTCCCGCAGATCCCGTCGGAGGGCGACGTCGCGGCGAACGCCGGCCGCTCGGCCGAGGAACTGGCCAGCCTGCGCGCGGCGCAGGGCATGCCGAGCGTCCTGCAGAGCCCCGGGGTCAGCCTGCCCACCCTCGGCACGCTGCTGGGCCTGCCCGGCTGAGCCCGAGACCGTATACCTACTCTGGAGTGTCATGAGTTCTTCTCGATCGCGGACCCTGGTACTGGGGGCGGCGGCGTTCGCGCTGGCCGCCTTCCTCGCCGCGGCGATCTTCGGTGTCATGTGGGCCGTGGCCGCGTCGGACGACAACGCCGACCTGGCGCGCTCGCGGGACGAGGTGGTCAAGGCGGGCGGCACCGCGATCAAGGCGTACACCGAGGTCGACTTCGAGAACCTCGACGAGTTCTTCAACAGGCAGAAGGCCGTCTCCGACGAGAAGATGAGCCAGCAGCTGGCCCAGCTGGAGCCGACCTACCGCAAGGCGCTCGGCGACGCGAAGACCAAGGTCGTGACCACCATCCAGGACATCGCGGTCGAGGAACTCGACGACCACGAGGGCAAGGCGAGCTTCCTCGCCGCCATCTCCACGCAGGTCACCCAGGGCGACAAGGCGAGCTCGAAGGCGTTGCGCCTAGAGGTCTCGATGACCCGGGTCGGCGATGAGTGGAAGCTGTCCGGGATCGACAACGTGCCCCTCGTCGCGGCCGGTCAGTAAGAGCGTCACCTAGAACGGAGCCACGTAGTGCCCCCCTCCCGTCGCCAGCCCCCTCGCAGCACTCCGCCGGTGCGCCGCCCCCGGGTGGCCGGCCTGCGACGGCCCGGTGCGTCTCCCGCTCCCGCTTCTTCTCCCGAGGTGTCCACCTCGGAGGTCGAGGTCGACGAAACGCCGACGCCGGTTCGCCGTCCGTCGCCGCGGCCGGCTCCGCGTCCCGCGCCTTCGCCTGAACCCGAGCCTGAGGTCGTCGAGGAGCCTGAGCCTGAGGTGGCCGCGGTCGAGGCTCCTGAAGAGCCTGACGCTCCCGAAACTTCGGAAGAGTCAGAAGAGGAGGTGGTCGCGAAGCCGAGCCCGCGTGCGAAGGTCCGCGCGGCCGCCGAAGAGAAGCCAGACGACCTTGACGAAGCCGAAGCCGAGGTCGCCGAATCCTCGGAGCCCGAGAAGAAGGCGGGCTCCAGGCAGCTGATCCTGGCGGGCGCGCTGGTGGTCGTCGGGCTGCTGCTGGCCGCGACCGCGGTGCTCTTCAAGATCCAGGCCGACGAGGTGTCCAGCTCGACGAACAACACGGCGTTGCTGGACGTGGCGAAGACCGCGCAGGTCAAGGACCAGGTCGCAAAGGCGACCGAGGCGCTGTTCTCGTACGACTACAACAACATCGCCAAGACCGAGACCGCGGCGGCCGATCTGCTGGTCAACGACGACGTGCGGGCGAAGTACAACCTGCTGATGGGCGAGGTCAAGCGGCTGGCCCCGCAGCAGAAGATGGTCGTGACCTGCAAGGTCACCCGGAGCGCGGTCATCCGGCTGGAAGGCGACCGGGCCGACGTGATGGTGTTCGTCGACCAGAGCTCGACGCGGGCCGACACGAACAAGACCACCGCCGGGAGCGCGCAGCTGCACTTGAACGCGGAGCTGCAGGGCGACAAGTGGAAGATCACGGCGATGAACACCTACGCCGCTCCGCCGAACCCCACCGCTTCGTCGGCTCCCGCTTCACCCCCGGCCTCCCCGGCCCCCTCGAAGTGACGCGGCCCGGATCGCGTTTAGCCCGCTAAACGCGATCCGCGCCTGCGGCCCCGCTGACCTGCGTTTAGCCCCCTAATCGCGATCTGGGTCCGCGACGTGCGCCCCTCACGGCTTCCCGGCGCTCCCGCCCCCGACCTGCGTTTAGCGGGCTAATCGTGACGCGTCCGCACGCCGCTCGACCGGAGCTTGAAACTCGCCGTGCGCGCCTTCTTGGCCATCTTCCGGTCCGGATGGTCCGTGCCGACGACGTCCAGGAGTTCGAGCCGGTCCGGATGGCCGGAGGACGTCAGCAGGTCCACGACGTCGAAGCGGTCGTCCATGTCGGCGAGTTGATGGACGAACGCGCCGAGCGCGTGCATCGCCGCGTAATGGTCGGCCATCCCGAGGACGACCTCGTCACGGGTGATCGTTTCCCGGTCGACCGCGCCCCGTTCGGACAGCCACATCGCGGCGGCCGCGCCGGCCAGACCGCCTTCGGCTCGGACCCCCGCTGCGGTCTCGAGGCCGATCTCGCCGATCTCCCCGAGCGCGATCAAGGCGAAAAGCCGTTCCACCGGGAGCCGCGCGGCGTGAAGGAACGCCCTCGCCTCCGCCGCCGCGTCGGAAGGCGGCCGGTGCCGCACCCAGGCCTTCAGCTCCGCGTCGATAATCCCCGGTGCGGACTTGGCGAGGCGCGGGCTCAGCTCGCCGAGACTCTCTTCCGCCGCCTCGCCGATGACCGGTGCGGCCATTCCGGCCTCGCGGAGCTCCCTGTTGAGCGCCCACACGGCGATCGGGGTGAGGCTGAGGAGGAACGGGGAGGGATCGGGTTTCCCGGCGATCTCGGCGATCAGCGCGAGCCCGGCCGGGTCCGCGGTGCGCTTCTCGATCGCGCCGAGCCGTTCCAGCAGATCCAGCGCGACGCTTGTCGCGTACCGCGTCGGCTCGTCCGGTGCCTGCCCGAGTTCGACGGCTTCGAGAAGGAGATCGACCGGCACGGCGACCGGACCCGACCGGTAGAGCGTGAGTGAGATCGTCGCGACCAGTCCGGGGCGGAGCGACTCAGCCTCGCCGAGCGTCGAAAACAACCGCTTCCAGAGCCGGAGAGCGTCGTCGACGAGCGTCGCGTTCTCCTCGACGGGCACGTGCTTGCCGTCGACGACGCGGACCAGCCCGGACACCTCCGCCCACCGGGGGATCAGCGGATCGCCGGAGTCCGACCCGGCGACGTAGCCGCGGACCTCGCCGAGAAGGGGGCTCTGCTCCGCGGCCTTCCGCAGCTCGGCTTCCGGCCGCAAGAGGACCGGGGGCATCTCGGCGTCCTGCTCCCACGTTTCGCTCACGCCCCCAGTCTGGCAGCGCCCGCCCGGCGCGCGTCGCGATTAGCCCGCGAAACGCAGGTGCGTCGCCGTGCCTGTGCGCCACACCAGACGGCCCACCGGTCACAACGGTCACACGGGCCGAGTTCGCCCGGAGCGCCCCGCCGGTCGCCTGGCCCGACCCGGTGACCGTCCGGGAAGCCCTGGCGGTCGGATCGCGTTTAGCCCGCTAAACGCAGGTCGGTGCGCCGGCGCCGTCACCTGCGGGTACCGGGCGGTAACCAGGATGATCGTCCTGTGAAGCACCAGGGGCAGGGCTACTTCCACGCTGCGCCAACCGGCGGGACCACCGCGCGGCATCTTGACTCAGAGCCCCTGTGGGGTCACGCTTACTGGCAACGGTGAGAACCGGCGGTGCCCTTGCGGGAGGGACGGCCCGGGGAGGCCGAGGAGAGGCATACCTGAAGACGTTGCGATGCAGGCTGGGCCCCATCGGGAGCGCCCCCTGGACAGACCGCGACGTTCGGGCTAGACTGCTTCTTTGCGCTGCCCTCTTTCAGGCTGCCCGGAGCCGGTAGTTAGGATAGTGGGCACACGGCACCCTTGACAGACCGCATCAGTTGTTGCTGACGCGGCTGCTCACCGCTCATTGTCCCCGGAAGGACGCATCTTGGCAGTCTCTCCCGCGAACCAGGCCACTGCTGCGACCACCTCGGCTGTATCTCGCTCGGAGTCCACGGGAATCCCGGGAGCCCCCAAGCGGGTCTCCTTCGCAAAGATTCGCGAGCCGCTCAGCACCCCGAACCTGCTCGACGTGCAGATCAGGTCCTTTGAATGGTTCACCGGCGACGAGGCGTGGTTCGAACGCCGCGTCGAAGAAGGTGAAGAAAACCCGGTCGGCGGCCTGGAAGAGGTCCTCAACGAGATCTCGCCGATCGAAGACTTCTCCGGATCCATGTCGCTGTCCTTCTCCGACCCGCGCTTCGACGAGGTCAAGGCCTCCGTCGAGGAGTGCAAGGACAAGGACATGACGTACGCGGCCCCGCTGTTCGTGACCGCCGAGTTCGTGAACAACAACACCGGCGAGATCAAGAGCCAGACGGTCTTCATGGGTGACTTCCCGGTGATGACCGACAAGGGCACCTTCGTCATCAACGGCACCGAGCGTGTCGTCGTGTCGCAGCTGGTCCGTTCGCCGGGTGTGTACTTCGACACCAGCGTCGACAAGACCACCGACAAGGACGTCTTCAACGTCCGCGTCATCCCGAGCCGGGGTGCCTGGCTGGAGTTCGACGTCGACAAGCGCGACACCGTCGGCGTCCGCATCGACCGCAAGCGCCGCCAGCCGGTCACCGTGCTGCTGAAGGCGCTCGGCTGGACCACCGAGGCGATCCGCGAGCGTTTCTCCTTCTCCGAGACGCTGCTCGCCACCCTCGAGAAGGACCACACCGCCGGCACCGACGAGGCGCTGCTCGACATCTACCGCAAGCTGCGCCCGGGCGAACCGCCGACCAAGGAGAGCGCGCAGACGCTGCTGGAGAACCTGTTCTTCAAGCCGAAGCGCTACGACCTGGCCAAGGTCGGCCGGTACAAGCTGAACAAGAAGCTCGGCCTGACCACGCCGTACGACACCGGGACGCTCACCGAAGAGGACATCGTCTCGACGATCGAGTACCTGGTCCGCCTGCACGCGGGCGAGGACAAGGCGACCGTCGGCGACCAGGTCATCCCGGTCGAGACCGACGACATCGACCACTTCGGCAACCGGCGTCTCCGCACCGTCGGCGAGCTCATCCAGAACCAGATCCGCGTGGGTCTGTCCCGGATGGAGCGCGTCGTCCGCGAGCGGATGACCACCCAGGACGTCGAGGCGATCACGCCGCAGACCCTGATCAACATCCGTCCCGTCGTGGCGGCGATCAAGGAGTTCTTCGGTACTTCGCAGCTGTCGCAGTTCATGGACCAGAACAACCCGCTGTCGGGGCTGACGCACAAGCGTCGTCTGTCCGCCCTCGGCCCGGGTGGTCTGTCGCGTGAGCGCGCCGGCATGGAGGTCCGGGACGTCCACCCGTCGCACTACGGCCGCATGTGCCCGATCGAGACGCCGGAAGGCCCGAACATCGGCCTGATCGGTTCGCTCTGCTCGTACGCGCGGGTCAACCCGTTCGGTTTCATCGAGACCCCGTACCGCAAGGTCGTCGAGGGCCGCGTCACCGACCAGGTCGACTACCTCACCGCGGACGAGGAAGACCGTTACGTGAAGGCGCAGGCGAACGCGCCGATCCACGACGACGGCACCTTCGTCGAAGACCGCGTCCTGGTCCGTAAGAAGGGCGGCGAGGTCGAGCTGATCGACCCGCTGGACGTGGACTACATGGACGTCTCGCCGCGGCAGATGGTCTCGGTCGCGACGGCGATGATCCCGTTCCTCGAGCACGACGACGCGAACCGCGCGCTCATGGGCGCGAACATGCAGCGTCAGGCCGTTCCGCTGCTGCGCAACTCGGCCCCGCTGGTCGGCACCGGCGTGGAGCTGCGTGCCGCGGTGGACGCCGGTGACGTGCTCGTCGCCGAGCAGGCCGGTGTGGTCGAGGAGCTCTCGGCCGACCTGATCACGATCATGCACGACGACGGCACGCGGAAGAGCTACGGACTGTACAAGTTCCGTCGCTCGAACCACGGCACCTGCTTCAACCACCGCCCGATCGTCAACGAGGGCGACCGGGTCGAGCAGGGTCAGGTCATCGCCGACGGCCCGTCCACCGAGAACGGTGAGATGGCGCTCGGCAAGAACCTGCTCGTCGCGGTCATGCCGTGGGAGGGCCACAACTACGAGGACGCGATCATCCTCTCCGAGCGCCTGGTGCAGGACGACGTGCTCACGTCGATCCACATCGAGGAGCACGAGATCGACGCCCGCGACACCAAGCTGGGCGCCGAGGAGATCACCCGGGACATCCCGAACGTCTCCGAGGAGGTCCTCGCCGACCTCGACGAGCGCGGCATCATCCGCATCGGTGCCGAGGTCCGCGACGGCGACATCCTGGTCGGCAAGGTCACGCCCAAGGGCGAGACCGAGCTGACCCCGGAGGAGCGCCTGCTCCGCGCGATCTTCGGTGAGAAGGCCCGCGAGGTCCGCGACACCTCGCTGAAGGTGCCGCACGGCGAGACCGGCAAGGTCATCGGCATCCGCGTGTTCTCGCGCGAGGACGACGACGAGCTGCCCCCGGGCGTCAACGAACTGGTCCGCGTCTACGTGGCCCAGAAGCGGAAGATCCAGCCGGGCGACAAGCTCGCCGGCCGCCACGGGAACAAGGGTGTCATCGGCAAGATCCTCCCCGCCGAGGACATGCCGTTCATGGAGGACGGCACGCCCGTCGACATCATCCTGAACACCCACGGTGTCCCGCGTCGTATGAACATCGGCCAGGTCCTGGAGCTTCACCTGGGCTGGCTGGCGTCGCAGGGGTGGAAGATCGAGGGCAACCCGGAGTGGGCGAAGAACCTCAACGAGGAGCTCTACGACGTCGACCCCGGCACGAACACCGCGACCCCGGTGTTCGACGGCGCCAAGGAAGAGGAGCTCACCGGGCTGCTCGGCGCGACCAAGCCGAACCGCGACGGCGAGCGCATGGTCAAGCAGAACGGCAAGGCCACCCTGCTGGACGGCCGCTCCGGCGAGCCGTACCCGTACCCGGTCTCCGTCGGCTACATGTACATCCTGAAGCTGCACCACCTGGTCGACGACAAGATCCACGCCCGGTCCACCGGTCCGTACTCGATGATCACGCAGCAGCCGCTGGGTGGTAAGGCGCAGTTCGGTGGCCAGCGGTTCGGCGAGATGGAGTGCTGGGCGATGCAGGCGTACGGCGCCGCATACACCCTGCAGGAGCTCCTGACGATCAAGTCGGACGACGTGGTCGGCCGCGTCAAGGTGTACGAGGCCATCGTCAAGGGGGAGAACATCCCCGAGCCGGGTATCCCCGAGTCGTTCAAGGTGCTCCTGAAGGAGCTCCAGTCGCTCTGTCTCAACGTCGAGGTGCTGTCCAGCGACGGCGCCGCGATCGAGATGCGCGACTCCGACGACGAGGACCTCGAGCGTGCCGCGGCCAACCTCGGCATCAACCTGTCCCGCAACGAGTCGCCCTCGGTGGACGACGTCGTGCACTGACCCGCGATGAGGCTGGGCCCGGGTGTGGGTGTCCCACAAGACACAGCGCCTCCCGTGGTCCATCCTCCGCTCGCCAACTCCTCTAGTCGCATCAACCCCAAGGGGATGTAAAGACGTGCTGGACGTCAACTTCTTCGATGAGCTCCGCATCGGCCTCGCCACCGCCGACGACATTCGTCAGTGGTCCTTCGGCGAGGTGAAGAAGCCGGAGACCATCAACTACCGGACGCTCAAGCCCGAGAAGGACGGCCTCTTCTGCGAGAAGATCTTCGGCCCGACCCGGGACTGGGAGTGCTACTGCGGTAAGTACAAGCGGGTCCGCTTCAAGGGCATCATCTGCGAGCGCTGTGGCGTCGAGGTCACCCGCGCCAAGGTGCGCCGTGAGCGGATGGGCCACATCGAGCTGGCCGCTCCCGTCACCCACATCTGGTACTTCAAGGGTGTTCCCTCCCGCCTGGGCTACCTGCTCGACCTGGCGCCGAAGGACCTCGAGAAGATCATCTACTTCGCGGCCTACGTGATCACCGGTGTGAACACCGAGCTGCGGCACAACGACCTGCCGACCCTCGAGAACGAGATCGGCGTCGAGCGCAAGAACCTCGAGACCAAGCGCGACGCGGACATCGAGGCACGGGCGCAGAAGCTGGAAGCCGACCTGGCCGAGCTGGAGGCGGAGGGCGCCAAGTCCGACGTCCGCCGCAAGGTCAAGGAAGGCGGCGAGCGCGAGATGCGTCAGCTGCGTGACCGCGCCGGTCGCGAGCTGGACCGTCTCGAGGAGGTCTGGACGACCTTCACCAAGCTCGACACCCGCCAGCTGATCGCCGACGAGCTGCTCTACCGCGAGCTCGTCGACCGGTACGGCGAGTACTTCACCGGCGGCATGGGCGCGGAGGCCATCCAGAAGCTGGCCACCGAGTTCGACGTCGCCGCGGAGGCCGAGAGCCTGCGCGACACCATCCGCAACGGCAAGGGGCAGAAGAAGCTCCGCGCGCTGAAGCGGCTCAAGGTCGTCGCGGCCTTCCAGGCCACCGGCAACGACCCGCGCGGCATGGTGCTCGACGCCGTCCCGGTGATCCCGCCGGACCTGCGCCCGATGGTCCAGCTCGACGGTGGCCGCTTCGCCACCTCCGACCTGAACGACCTCTACCGCCGGGTCATCAACCGGAACAACCGGTTGAAGCGGCTGATCGACCTCGGCGCGCCCGAGATCATCGTGAACAACGAGAAGCGGATGCTGCAGGAGGCCGTCGACGCGCTGTTCGACAACGGCCGCCGCGGCCGCCCGGTCACCGGTCCCGGTAACCGCCCGCTGAAGTCGCTGTCCGACCTGCTCAAGGGCAAGCAGGGCCGGTTCCGTCAGAACCTGCTCGGCAAGCGTGTCGACTACTCCGGCCGTTCGGTCATCATCGTCGGTCCGCAGCTGAAGCTGCACCAGTGCGGTCTGCCGAAGGACATGGCGCTCGAGCTGTTCAAGCCGTTCGTCATGAAGCGGCTGGTCGACCTGAACCACGCGCAGAACATCAAGTCCGCCAAGCGGATGGTGGAGCGGTCGCGTCCGCAGGTGTGGGACGTGCTCGAAGAGGTCATCACCGGCCACCCGGTGATGCTGAACCGTGCGCCGACCCTGCACCGCCTCGGTATCCAGGCCTTCGAGCCGCAGCTGGTCGAAGGCAAGGCCATCCAGTTGCACCCGCTGGTCTGTGAAGCGTTCAACGCGGACTTCGACGGTGACCAGATGGCCGTGCACCTCCCGCTGTCCGCGGAGGCGCAGGCCGAGGCCCGCATCCTGATGCTGTCGGCGAACAACATCCTTTCGCCGGCGTCGGGCCGTCCGCTCGCCATGCCGCGTCTGGACATGGTGACCGGTCTGTTCCACCTGACCCGGTTGAACGAGAACGCCGAGGGCGCGGGCAACGCGTACTCGTCGCCCGCCGAGGCGATCATGGCGTTCGACCGCAAGGCGCTGAGCCTGCACGCCCCGATCAAGATCCGCGTCACCGACCGTCAGCCCGCCAAGGCCGACGAGGCGAGGCTCGCGGAGAACGGCTGGGAGCCGGGCAAGGCGTGGCTGGCCGAGACCACCCTGGGCCGCGTGCTGTTCAACGAGCTGCTGCCGGCGGACTACCCGTTCATCAACGAGCCGATGCCGAAGAAGCGTCAGGCCGCGATCGTGAACGACCTCGCCGAGCGGTACTCGATGACCCAGGTCGCGCAGACCCTGGACCGCCTGAAGGACGCCGGTTTCTACTGGGCGACCCGTTCGGGTGTCACGGTCGCCATCTCCGACGTGCTCGTCCCGGCAGGCAAGAAGGCCATTCTGGACGAGTACGAAGGCAAGGCCGACCAGGTCGAGAAGCGGTACCAGCGTGGTCAGCTGTCGCACGCCGAGCGCAACAACGAGCTCGTCAAGGTGTGGACGCAGGCCACCGAAGAGGTCCACAAGATCATGGAGACGGCGCTGCCGGACGACAACCCGATCGCGATGATCGTGAAGTCGGGCGCGGCGGGCAACATGACGCAGGTCCGGTCGCTGGCCGGTATGCGTGGTCTGGTGTCGAACCCGAAGGGTGAGTACATCCCGCGTCCGATCAAGGCCAACTTCCGTGAAGGCCTGTCGGTGGCGGAGTACTTCATCGCGACGCACGGTGCCCGTAAGGGTCTGGCGGACACGGCGCTCCGTACCGCCGACTCGGGTTACCTGACCCGTCGTCTGGTGGACGTGTCGCAGGACGTCATCGTCCGCGAGATCGACTGTGGCACCACCCGCGGTATCAACATGCCGATCGGCGAGGACATCGGTGACGGCAAGGTCCTGCGCGACCAGCACGTCGAGACCAGCGTGTACGCGCGGAACCTGGCGACCGACGCGGTCGACGCCAAGGGCAACGTCGTGCTCAACGCCGGTGACGACATCGGTGACCCGGCGATCGACAAGCTCATCTCGAGCGGGATCTCCAAGGTCAAGGTGCGTTCGGTGCTGACCTGCGAGTCGGCCGTCGGTATCTGCGCCACCTGCTACGGCCGGTCCATGGCGACCGGTCAGCTCGTCGACGTCGGCGAGGCCGTGGGTATCGTCGCGGCCCAGTCGATCGGTGAGCCGGGTACGCAGCTGACGATGCGTACGTTCCACCAGGGTGGTGTGGCCGGTGACGACATCACGACCGGTCTGCCCCGTGTCCAGGAGCTGTTCGAGGCCCGGGTCCCGAAGGGCAAGGCGCCGATCGCCGACGTCGATGGCCGCGTGCGCATCGAGGAGAGCGAGCGGTTCTGGAAGATCACGCTGATCCCGGACGACGGCAGCGAAGAGATCGTCTTCGACAAGCTGTCCAAGCGTCAGCGGCTCGCGAACACCCCGAACGGCCCGCTGGGCGACGGTGACCGCGTCGCGGTCGGCCAGCAGCTGCTCGAAGGCACGCCGGACCCGCACGAGGTCCTGCGGGTCATGGGGCCGCGCGAGGCGCAGATGCACCTGGTGGACGAGGTCCAGAAGGTGTACCGGGCGCAGGGTGTGTCGATCCACGACAAGCACATCGAGGTCATCGTGCGGCAGATGCTGCGCCGCGTGACGATCATCGACTCCGGTGCCACGGACTTCCTGCCGGGCGAGCTGCCCGAGCGGACCAAGTTCGAGGCGAAGAACCGCGCGTCGGTCGCCGAGGGCGGCGAGCCGGCCTCGGGTCGTCCGGTGCTGATGGGGATCACGAAGGCCTCGCTGACCACGGACTCGTGGCTGTCGGCGGCCTCGTTCCAGGAGACCACGCGTGTCCTGACCGACGCGGCCATCAACGGCCGCTCGGACAAGCTCGTGGGCCTCAAGGAGAACGTGATCATCGGTAAGCTGATCCCGGCCGGTACCGGGATCAACAAGTACCGCAACATCCAGGTGCAGCCGACCGAGGAGGCGCGGGTCGCCGCTTACGCGATCCCGTCCTACGACGACGGCTACTACACCCCGGACGTGTTCGGCTCCACGCCGGGCGCCGCGGTGCCGCTGGACGACTACGACTTCGGCCGCGACTTCCGCTGACCGAAGCGAAATCCACGAGAAGGGCCCTCGCCGATCCGGCGGGGGCCCTTCCCGTTTCCGGTCACCCGAAATGGGCACGGGCAGGGCGGCTCGGGCTGGCCGGCGCCTGTGCCGACGTCATCTGACTCACCACCCCCGAGAAAGCCCCCGGTCCATCCCAGACCGGGGGCTTTCCCTTTGCCCGGCCCGACCTGCGTTTAGCCCCCTAATCGCGATCCGGCCGGGGTGCCGCCGACGACCGGCGCGGTATCCGCCTGGATGCGCGACGGATGGCGGGCGATCGCGGGTCCGCCGGTCGAAAGGATGGTCGATATGGAATCCCTTGTGACAGAAGAGAACTCGGCCACGAAGAACCTGCGGTCCGCCTTGGACGACGTCCATCGGGCAGGGGTGCCGGGGGTGTTCGCCGAGGTGCGGGCGGGTGAGCGGATCCGGCGCGGCGCAGCCGGGGTCGCCGACCTCGAAACCGGCCGCCCCGTCGAGGCCGGGATGCGGCAGCGCGTCGGCAGTATCACCAAGACCTTCGTCTCGGCCGCGGTGCTGCGGCAGGTCGAGGCGGGGCGGCTCGAGCTCGACGCGCCGATCGGCGACTTCCTGCCGCTGCTGGTCCCCGGCGAACGGGGCCGGGCGATCACGATCCGCATGCTGCTCAACCACACCAGCGGCCTCGCCGAGTACCTGCCCTTCGCGTTCCCGTCGCTCCAGAAGCTCGCCCCCGAGAGCCTCGACGACAACCGGTTTCAGGAGTTCTGCCCGGCCGAGCTGATCGCGATCGGTGTCGGCGCGCCCGCCACCGGCGAGCCGGGCAGCACTCCCGGCGTCTACTCCAACACGAACTACCTGCTCCTGGGAGAACTGCTGGAGCACCTGACCGGTGTCCCGATGGAGGAGCACATCGCCCGCGCCATCATCGAACCCGCCGGCCTCAAGAACACCGGCTTCCCTGACGGCCCGCACATCGAGGAGCCGCACTCGCGGATGTACGAGGCGCTGTTCGGGGCCATCGATCCGCCGCGCGACTACAGCGTCTACAACATGTCCTGGGTGATGGCGGGCGCCGGACTGGTCTCGACCGTCGAGGATCTCAACCGCTTCTACCGCAAGCTGATGGACGGGGAGATCGTCAGACCGTCCTCGCTGGCGGAGATGCAGCGCCTCGTCCCGGTCGTCGCGCAGGACGGGCGGCTGATCGACTACGGGCTCGGCCTCTACAAGACCGAGATACCGGGGCACGGCGTCTTCTGGGGTCACGACGGCACGGTCTGGGGAGCGATGACGATGGCCTGGGCCAGCCCCGACGGCGGACGGCAGTTCTCCGCCGGGATGAACTTGGTGCGGTGGCGCAAGCCGGACGCCGAAGGAACGCACCCCATCGACGACGCCCTGGCTGCCCTCAAGCACCAGGCCCTCTGCGGCCCCGCCTGACCCCGCCGCCGACCTGCGTTTAGCCCCCTAATCGCGATCCGAGGCGGGCGGGCGCAGGTCGGTACGCGGCGAAGTTCCCGAGATTAGTAACGAACTCATAACGTCGCCACGAGGGTTCGCGGGCGGGCTACTGGTCCGTTGTGACCTGCGGTAGTGCCGCCAAGTGGTCTAATTCCCACTACTCGGAAAACCGCCACCCGTACGGCCCAATGGGCCATCCGCATCGTGGGAAATTCACCCTGCCGTGGCATGTCTCATTCTTTGATCACGAGATTGACACCCCGGCGGGTTCACACGAGTATTTCGCCCATGCAATCCCCAGTCGCCTTGGTGTGGCGCCGGCACGTTGACTTGCGGCAGCAAGCAAGCGCGCTGTGTATGGATTCCTGACCTATTCCGGGTTTGTCGCGACGCAGGCTGATTCGCGTGTCCGAAACGGATGCGCTCGTTCCCGCGCGCTGACATTTTCCACTGTGCCGCAACGGTTCCCTGTGCGAACCGGCGGTTGATTGCTTTCCCCTTCGATTCGTGCGGTGACGTCTGCGCGAAATAGGGGAGAGGTGTGCCGATTGTCTGGCGCTTCGGTAGCGAAAACAGGGAGAAAGAATGCTATCCAGCTCGCCCAAGTGGCGAAAAGTGGTGATAGGCGCCTTGGCGGCGGCGCTCGCCGCGGGCACGGTGACCTATACCGGCTCCTCGACGAGTGCCTACGCCGACGTCCAGGTCGTCAAGGACGCGAAGAAGGCGGCCGACGGCAAGGAGTACTGGGTCCAGAACCATCTGGTGTCCAAGGACGTCGCGGCGTCCCGGAGCGCGGACGGCAAGCGCAAGAAATGGCTGCTGGTCTGGGCCGGTGACGAGAACATCGCCGACACCCTGGTCAAGGACATCAAGAACCTGCCGGGTTCGCTCGGCGGCGGGTTGAACAAGATCAAGAACGCGTTGCCCGGTCCGGACTTCCTCGCCGTGATCGACGCGACGCAGGGTTCGCCGACGTACGGCAAGGTCGTCAACACCGCCACCGTCGGCCCGCTCGTCGAGAACGAGCCGCACCACATGCAGTACGTGTGGCACAAGGGCGACACGATCTACGCCGGTGCGCTGTTCGCCGCCGCGACGTACGCCTTCGACGTCTCCGCGTTGCCGCAGCTGAAGCTCAAGGGCGTCAGCCTCCCGACCCAGACCCTCGGCGGTTCCGTGCCGGACGCGTACTGGGTGCTCAAGGACGGCACGGCGTACGGCACGTACATGGGCGGGCCGGTCGTGCCCGGCCCGCACACCTACGCCAACGGTTCCACCGTGGTGGGCAACGGTTTCGCCGGCAGCCCCGGTGAGGTCGTCCGCTTCGACCAGAACGCGCAGGTGCTTTCCGAGTCGCCGGCCGCCACACCGCAGGGCGACAACAAGAAGCTGTGCGACAACCTCCCGCAGCTGGACAAGCCCACCTGCGCCAACCCGCACGGCATCCAGGCGCGCGAGGACCTCAACACCCTGGTCACCAGCGATTACGCCGAGCCGCGCAACATCATCCTCGACCCGGTGAAGCAGCCGTCGCCGTATCTGCGGCGGCCGACCGTCCGCACGTGGGACATCTCCGACCGCAACAAGCCGAAGCTCAAGGCGGTCTCGTACCTGCCGGACGGCCCGAGGGCCGATCCCGCGGACCCGCTGCACGCGGAAAGCCGCGCGGTCATGGAGACCACGGTGACCAACCTGCCCGGCCACAAGGGCGCGTTCGCCCAGACCATGCAGGGTGGCGCGGTGTTCTACACGCCGGACATCACCGCCAAGGAGCCGCACTGGATCCAGGTGTTCGACGACGGCGCGGCGAACAAGGCGATCCACCCGAACAACGATTCCAACGGCGGCGGTTCGAACGGTGGCTGGATCCAGACCAGCCCCGACGACAAGTACCTTTACCGCGCGATCACCGGACGCTCCAAGGGCGCGCTCGGCCCGGACGACCCTGGCACCACCGGTGGCGTGTACGTCCTCGACATCCAGAAGCTGGTCGCCGCCGGCGACAAGGTCGAGAACATCAAGGGCCGGATCGACACCAAGGAGAAGTCCCAGCAGGGCGGTGGCGGCGATCTGCCGACCGTCGTCGGCGCGGCGCCGATCAACCCGGGCACGCCCGGCGGCGGCCCGCACTGGGGCGCGTACGACAACTTCGTGCTCGGTGACGACGGGTACTACCACGAAACCGACAAGCCGCAGCACCTCGCGGTGTCGAACTACTTCGTCGCACGGTCCGGTTTGGACGGTGACCACAAGGTCAACCTGCTGAACCTCGGCGAGGACGGGAAGATCGCGGTCGACCGGAACTTCCGGGACGAGTTCACCGGACAGGTCGGGATCAACTTCAACCGGAAGACCTGGCCGCACGGGTCCTTCGGCAACGCCAAACCGCACTCCGAACTGTTCGTCGTGGCGGACGCGGATCTCAAATAACCCTGCTCGGCGCGGAAGGTCGTGGGTGGCGGGCACACTCCGCCACCCACGGCTCCGCCGATCTGCTCGGAGAAGGTCCCCATGGATCACCACGTCATACCGGCGAGCTCGGGTTCGGCCGGAGCCGACATCGCCCTCGTCCTGCTCCGGCTCGGACTGCTGCTGGCGACCGCGTTCCTCGCGGGCACAGGGATCCTGCGCCCGCTGGTGGGCGAACTGCCCAGCCGTCTTCGTCTCACCATCGCCGGCCTCGGCGGGATTTCCGCCGCGCTCGCCGCGGTTTCCGCCTTCGCGACCGACGTCAACGTCATCGCGCTGATCGTGCATCTCGTGCTCGCACTGGCGATTCCCGTCCTGCTCCGGTGGCCGTCGGCGGGCCGCTGGGCCTCGCTCGCGCTCGCCGCGTTGGTGGTGCTCGAAACGTCGCTCGGGCGGACAGGCGTCGAATTCGCCATCGACACCGTCTACGTCGCGGCCGCGGCCTTGTGGTTCGGTGTCACCGTCCTTTCCGTCTGGGTTCCTGCCGCGCAGTGGCGCCAGACGAACTTCCGGCTCGGCCCGCTTTCCCTGACACTGGGCGGACTTCTCGTCGTCGCGGGCGCGGTGCAGTTGTTCTCCTCCGGGCTCGGGTTCGACCGCCGGATCTACGGCACGCTCTTCGGGCTGACGTTGCTGGTGATCGCGCTGCTGCCGATCGTCGCCACCGTCGTCGCGGGTTTCTTCTTCTCGGACAAGGAATCCACGCGTGCCTATCGGTTCGGCGCGGCGGCCGTGGCGGTCGGATTCGTCGCCTGGAGCGCTCTCGCGGCCATTCCCGAACCGCCTAAGCTGCCGACTCCCGGTGTCGCGCTGCTCGCGGACGCCGCCCTCGGTGAGCAGCGGTTCCCCGTGCTGGTGAGCCCGCAGCGGCCAGGCAAGAACCTCGTCCATTTCCCCGCCAGCGCGGGAGAAGGCCTGTCCGCCGGGCTCGAAGGCGGCCTGTTCGGCAAGGCCATCGTGCGCCCCGGCGCCGAGGGCACCTGGGCCGAGGTCGACCTGCCGAAGGGGCGCAGCGATCTGATCATCAGCCGCGGCGGGGAGAAGACGACGATCGAGGTCGACGCGGGGGAGGAGCCGGGCCTCGCCATCGAGGACGCGGACGCGCCCGAGTGCGCTTCGGCCGCGCTGGGCGGCTTGATCGCCGACCGCCGCGAAGTCCTCACGTCCTGCCCCGCGGACGCGCTTTCCGGTGAGGACAGCGGTTCTCTCGTCAAACTCGTCGAATTCCTCGCCGGGCGCAAGCCTTCCGCGCTCACCCTCGTCGAGGACGCGTCGCCGCGCGGTGTGGCCGCCGCGAAGCTGGTCCGCGAGACCGCCGCGCGATCCGGCCTGCCGGTGCAGGCCGAGGCTGGGCCGAACACCGCGCTGCTCGTCGTGTCCGGCTGGGCGGGCGGCTACACCGCGATGACCCGCGCGGCCGAGTCCCAGCGGCTCAAACCGACCCATCAATACGGCCTGTACCTGGCGCCCTGGCTGCTGAACGGGCCGATCGTCAACTCCGTCGCGAGCTCTTCGGTGCCGCTGAGGTTCGACCCGCGTGAGCAGGTCGCCGTCAGCTTCGCCGTCGCCGCGGGCAACGCCTTCGGCGGCGAAAGTCCCACGCTCGGCGGGTTCCGGAGCTGGCTGGGCGACCAATGGCGGTCGATCAACGGGGACGTCCAGATCTTCGCGGCGGCACAGGTCAACGCCATGCCGATGTACCCGGGCGAACCGCACGCCGTCGGGATGATCGCCGACCGGAACTACGCGGGGCAATGGATCCCCGACGGAACGATCGTGCCGATCAGTTCGGTACTGCGGTGATTTCACCAAAAGAATGGGAGAAGAAATGAAGCGAATCGCGGCCCGTGTGCTGCTGCCGCTCGCCGTCGCGGGCGCCCTGTCCGGACTCGCCGGCGGCGTCGCCTCGGCCGACCCGCTGCCGGGTCTGCCCACCGGCGGCCCCGCGGTCTGGCTGATCCCGGGGCTGGACCTCGGCGGTCTGCTCGGCCCGACCGTCCCCGTGCCGACCGACGTCCTCGCCCCGATCTACGGGATCATCACGCCCATTTCGTAAAACCGTTACCAGCAAAGGAGAATCTCATGAAGAAGACCTTCGTCCGCGCGGTCACCGGCGCCGCGCTCGCCGGTCTCGTCGCACTCGGCTCGGCCGCTCCCGCGCTCGCCGCCCAGGACGCCCCGAACGATGTCGTGGTCGTCGACGAGCCCGACACGAGCGATCTCAACAACATCTGGACGTTCGCGCCGCTCGGCGTCCCGGTGCTGGGGCTGATCCAGTCGCTCAACGGCGTCCCCGGCCGGCTGCTGCCGTCCTGACTTCCGTGGCGGCGCGGCTCACGGGCCGCGCCGCCGCTTTCGGCGAGGAGGATCGATGGCCGACAGACAACTGATCGGGCGCATCGCCATCGCGGGAATCGTGGTGGCCGCGCTCGCGACCTGTGTGGTGCTGCTCAACGGCGGCGAGGAGCCGCAGGCCGAGACCGTGGCCGTGGTCGGCGAACCGACCGGGGCCGCGCCGTCGCGCGGACCGGACCGCACGATCACGCGGACGCTCAGCCAGGCGCAGCCGCAGCCGGTGTCGAACGACTGGCGGATCGCGTACGAGCTCGCCGGGACGGGGACCGCGACCGTGGTCTACGACTCCAACGGGCTGGGGCTCGTGCACCAGGAGTTGCAGGTGACGCTGCCGTGGCGCAAGGAGCTCACGTGGAAGAACACCGGCACCCCGCCGACCGTCCAGCTGATGGGGCAGGGCGAGGGTGCCGTCGAATGCCGGGTGGCCGTGGGCGGCGCCGTGGTCGCCTCCGAGAAGTCCGCCCCCGGCGAGGTCGCCACCTGCGCCGGCCGCCTTGCCCCCTCCTGACCTGCGTTTAGCCCCCTAATCGCGATCCGGAGGCGGGGGAAAACCGGTGGCCAGGGTCGGCAGAATGTAGCCATGACCTGGAGCTTCGAAGTCACCCCCGTCGATCACCCCGACGCCGCTCAGCTGCTGCGCGAGTACCTGGACGAAATCGCGTCCCGCTTCTACGAGCGCCAGGTCACCGAAGAGGAGCTCGACGACCTGCTCGAGAAGAACCACAGCCGGGATCTGACCCCGCCGACCGGCGCCTTCCTCCTCGCGCGGCGCGACGGGGTGCTCGCCGGGTGCGCCGGGCTGCGGATCGCCTCGCCCGACATCACCGAGCTCACCCGCGTCTTCCTGCGGAAGTCCGAACGCGGCAAGGGCGGTGCCGCGCTGCTCGTGGCCGCCGCCGAAGACGTCGCCCGCGGCCTCGGCGCCTCGTTGATCCGTCTCGACACCCGTCGCGACCTGGTCGAGGCCAGGGCCCTATACGCGCGCCTCGGCTACGAAGAGGTCGAGCGCTTCAACGACGAACCCTTCGCCCACCATTTCTTCGCGAAGTCCCTGGAAGTCCCGGATCGCGTTTAGCCCGCTAAACGCGATCCGGCGGGGTGGCGGTGAGCGGGGCCCGGTCGGCGACGTCGGCCAGGTAGTCCAAGGTGCGCAGCAGCTGCTTCCCGCTCGGCAGCGTCTTCGGCACCACCGCCACCGTCCGCCCGGACGTATGGAACTCGCGGCACCGGCCCGCGTTCGCCGTCAGCCAGTCACGGACCTCGGGACGCGGGACGAACGCGGGATTCGAACAGTCCACTTCGGATCCGCTGATCGAGAGCGTGCAGTCCGGCATGGCCGCGCCTGTCTCGACATGCACGACCGTCCGCAGCGAACCGGACTCGCGGGTGCCGTCCTGGCGGAACCCGGCACCCGGCCGGTGATACCGGTAGACACCGAACGGCTTCCCCCGGTGCGTGCCGACCACCGCCTGGTCGATCGACTCGCCCGCCCGCCGCAACGGGGCGGGCGCCCGGCCCGTCACGGGCTGCTCGTGCCGCCCGCCCGCGGCACCGAGCCGGGCACCGCTGTAGAAGTCCCAGCCCCGCTCCCGCGCCAACGTGGCCAGCCCGCGTTTCTTCGCCGCCCCGGCGAGGATCCACCAGGCGGCGAGCACGACCGGCAACGCCACCGCGACGATGGCGATGATCCACGCGGTCACGGCTCAGAAGTCCAGATTGTCGGAGGCTTCCTCAGGAGTCTGTTCGTCGTCACCCACCGAACCGTACTGGCCTGCCTTGATCCCGCCCGACGTGTACGTGCCGGCCTTCCCGGCGACACCCGCCGCGACCTCACCCTTCTCGCGGCCCGTCTCCGGCGTCTTCCAGCTGCCGTCCGGATTCGTGGCCTTGCCGAGGCCGACGGTGTTCAACGCGGCCTTCTTCGTGGCCGACGTCATCCGCTCACCGAAACCGTCCGCGAGCCTGCCGCCCATGGCGCCGTCCTTCGAGGCGAACTTGCCCCACGCGGACGCGCCCGGCCCGGCCGCCAGCTGCGCGGTGGACTTGTTGTGGGCCATCAGCTCCTTGTAGTTGCCCTTCCACTTGCCGAAGAACTCCTTGAGCTTGCCCAGGAACTGCTTGATCTTGTCGAGCAGCTGGCGGAGCTTGTTCAGGAACTTCTGCACCTTCGACGTGGTGGAGACCGCGCGGGTGGCCGTCAGCCCGCCCGCCGTCGCCGTCGAACCGCCACAGGTCGGGACGGCCGCGGCCAGCGCCGGGATCCAGATCATGATCAGCCAGGTGATGAACTCGGTGAGGATCGCCTTGATGAACTCCTCGATCACCGTCATCACCATGCTGGAGATCTGCAGCAGCTGGGCGATGTCTCCGGCCTGCGCGGCGATCCCGTCGATGCCCTGCGCGAACTTCGCCAGCTTCTCGCCCGCCGCGTTCGCCGCGTCACCGGTCCACTGCGACAGCGACGTCTTCGCGTCTTCGTCGAACTTCTTGCTGTAGTCCTGCAGATAGACACCGATGTTGTTGAAGTTGCCCGCCGCGTTCGACAGCGCCGGGCCGTCGCCGCTCACCATGTGGATGGCGTCCTGGATCGGCTGGCACACGTTCATCAGGAAGCTGAGGCCCTGGCCGACCAGCCAGCCGATCGGGTCGCTGGCGATGTCCGCGACACCCATGCACGAGCTGACGAAGCCGGCGCCGCTGGCCGCGATGGTCCCGATGTCGCTCGCCTGGAACCCGTCCGCGGTCGCCTTCTTGACGGTGTCGAACGTGCTGAAGCCACTGCCGATCGGCCCGGGCAGCGAGGTCAGCATCTTGTCCGTGCGGATGGTGTCCGGGTTGTAGTCGTTGATCTGGATCTTGGTGTGTTCGCCGGTGATCTTCTGATCGGCCACGATCAGTCCCCCTCGCTACTTGGCCGGCCCCATCTTCGGTGTCCTCGACTGCGCCGGCTGCTCCAGCAGCTTGAGGATTTCGTTGAGCGCCTTGACGTTGTCGTCTTCGTTCCGCTCGTAGGCGGTGGCGGCGTTGCCGAGCTTCTCCGAGGCCGCGGTCAGTCCCGCGGACATCTCGATCAGCAGATCCTGCAGATCGGTGAGCATCGACGTGTATTCGTGCTTCACGAACAGGCCGACGACTCCCCATGACTCGTCGCCGACGTCGGACTGCTGCGTCAGCCGTCCGACCTCGTTCGGGATCCGGACGTCCTGCCCGAGCTTGCCCGAGTAGGTGCGCAGCGCGCTGATCACCACCTCATGCCCTCCGGCCATCGGCGGTCCCTCCCTTCGCGCACCTTCCGATGCGGCTCGTCGTGATCGGCGCCTTGGACCCGGCTGCCCCGCCTGCGGTTCCCAGAGCCTCGGATCGCGTTTAGCCCGCTAAACGCGATCAGTGGTCGTCGTCGAAGAGGTTCTTCAGGAAACGGTCGCCGTCCGAGGCGCTCGACGCCGGGGGCGGCGAGGGCTGCGGCCGCTGCGGCTCGTCCGCGGATTTGAGGACGGAACGCTCGGAGTAGTCGTCGGACTGCTGCTCGCCGGCCGGCCGCGACGGCGACTCCTCGTCCATCCGCGCGCGCATCTCCTCGACGGTGGTGCCGAACAGGTCCGCCTGGGTCTCCAGCACCTGGTCCACCAGATTGAGGTCGTCGCCCATGTGCTCTTCGACGATCGTCGCCTGCTTGCGGGCCGATTCGGCCACGGCCTGCTGGATGGTCGACATCAGCGCCGCGGAAAGCGCGTCCGGCCGCAGGCGAAGGGCGTCTTCGGTGAACTTGACGTCCATGATCGCGCCACCGGGCCCCGCGACCACGGTCACCGAACGGTCCGAAGAGGACGCCGTCGCCTCGATCCTGCTGAGCTCGTCCTGCATGCCGCCGATACTCGCGAGCCGATCGTCGACGTTCCGGAGCTGCGACTGGAACTGGTCGAATTGCGCGACCAATTGCTCGAACTCGGCGGACATGGAGCCTCCCCATCGTGCGGTGCGACGGCCGGGCCGGCGCTGTGACCAGTCTCATCGTGACTCATTCACCGGTTCGACGCGACGGGGTGGTTCCCGGATCCATCCGGCTCACCCGATAGGGGAATAGGTAGCGTGGTTCGCCGAGTAGTGATCGACAAGTACGGAATCAGCACCAACGAGGGGAGGGCGTCGTGGACGCCGAGAAGCAGGAAAGCACCGAGGAGCCCAGGCGGGGGAGTCACGCGGCGCCGGAGGGGGCTCCCGTGCATCCGCTGATCGATCTTTCCCGTGACCCGCATCCGGGCCGGGCGGATCACGCCAAGCCCGAAGAGGAATAAGAGGCGGCCGAAACGCCGTTCCATCAGGGTGGCCGCGGCGTGCCGCCCGGCACGATATAGTTATCGACCCCCCGATTTGGCCGGTCCGGAAGCGGCCGGGTATCTTTGGAGACCGTGCCCGGCAGGCGTCGGGCCGTCCCGTGTGCCGTGCGGCACGGACGGGGTGCTCAGGCATCCGGTCCGAAGGCTTCGCCCACGCGGGATCCGACGGAAAATCCCTACGGGAAGTTACCGGTCGCAAGACCGTGACGCGGGCCGACACGCCCGACCGCGGGGGCCGGAGACAACACGTAGTAGCAAGATCGCGAACAGAAAGCTGGTCCATTGCCCACGATCCAGCAGCTGGTCCGTAAGGGCCGCCAGGACAAGGCTGCCAAGCAGAAGACCGCGGCCCTCAAGGGGAGCCCGCAGCGGCGTGGCGTGTGCACTCGCGTGTACACCACAACCCCCAAGAAGCCGAACTCGGCGCTTCGCAAGGTCGCTCGTGTGAAGCTGACCAGCGGCATCGAGGTCACCGCCTACATTCCCGGTGAAGGCCACAACCTGCAGGAGCACTCGATGGTGCTCGTGCGCGGTGGTCGTGTGAAGGACCTGCCGGGTGTCCGCTACAAGATCATCCGCGGTTCGCTCGACACCCAGGGTGTCAAGAACCGTAAGCAGGCGCGCAGCCGGTACGGCGCGAAGAAGGAGAAGAGCTAATGCCCCGCAAGGGTCCGGCCCCGAAGCGGCCGCTGATCTCTGACCCCGTCTACGCATCCCCGCTGGTCACCCAGCTGGTGAACAAGGTGCTGAAGGACGGCAAGCGGTCCCTGGCCGAGCGCATCGTGTACGGCGCCCTCGAAGGCGCTCGCGAGAAGACCGGCACCGACCCGGTCGTCACGCTGAAGCGCGCCCTCGACAACGTGAAGCCCACCATCGAGGTGAAGAGCCGCCGCGTCGGTGGTGCCACCTACCAGGTGCCGATCGAGGTCAAGCCGGGCCGCTCCACCACCCTCGCGCTCCGCTGGCTGGTCTCCTTCTCGCAGGCTCGCCGTGAGAAGACCATGATCGAGCGTCTGCAGAACGAACTGCTCGACGCGAGCAACGGCCTCGGCGCCAGCGTGAAGCGGCGTGAGGACACCCACAAGATGGCCGAGTCCAACAAGGCCTTCGCGCACTACCGCTGGTGATATCCGCCCGGCTGCCGATCAAAGCCTTGCCGGGCCCCAATTTTGAGACAGGGGAACACTCTCGTGGCACGTGACGTGCTGACCGACCTGAACAAGGTCCGCAACATCGGCATCATGGCCCACATCGACGCCGGTAAGACCACCACCACCGAGCGGATCCTGTTCTACACCGGGATCAACTACAAGATCGGCGAGGTGCACGACGGCGCCGCGACGATGGACTGGATGGAGGAGGAGCAGAAGCGGGGTATCACCATCACCTCGGCTGCCACCACCACCTTCTGGGCCGACCACCAGATCAACATCATCGACACCCCGGGTCACGTCGACTTCACCGTCGAGGTGGAGCGTTCGCTGCGGGTGCTCGACGGTGCCGTCGCCGTCTTCGACGGCAAGGAAGGTGTCGAGCCGCAGTCCGAGCAGGTCTGGCGTCAGGCGGACAAGTACGAGGTTCCTCGTATCTGCTTCGTCAACAAGATGGACAAGCTCGGCGCGGACTTCTACTTCACCGTCCGCACCATCGAGGAGCGCCTCGGCGCCCGCCCGCTGGTCATCCAGCTGCCGATCGGCGCCGAGAACGAGTTCGAAGGCGTCATCGACCTGGTCCGCATGAAGGCGCTGACCTGGCGCGGCGAGGTCCAGAAGGGCGAGGACTACTCGGTCGAGGACATTCCCGCGGAGCTGGCCGACAAGGCCGCCGAGTACCGCGAGAAGCTCGTCGAGACCGTCGCCGAGACCGACGACGCGCTCATGGAGAAGTTCCTCGAGGGCGAGGAGCTGACCGAGGCCGAGATCAAGGCCGGCATCCGGAAGCTCACCGTCGCCCGCGAGGCGTACCCGGTGCTCACCGGTTCCGCGTTCAAGAACAAGGGCGTCCAGCCCATGCTCGACGCGGTCATCGACTACCTTCCGTCGCCGCTGGACGTCCCGGCCGTCGAGGGCACGCTGCCCGACGGCGAGACCCCGGTCAGCCGGAAGCCGTCCGTCGACGAGCCGTTCTCCGCACTGGCGTTCAAGATCGCCGCGCACCCGTTCTTCGGCAAGCTGACCTACATCCGGGTGTACTCGGGCAAGATCGCTTCCGGCGCGCAGCTGATCAACGCGACCAAGGAGCGCAAGGAGCGCATCGGGAAGCTCTTCCAGATGCACTCCAACAAGGAGAACCCGGTCGACGAGGCCCAGGCAGGCCACATCTACGCGGTCATCGGCCTGAAGGACACCACCACCGGTGACACCCTCGCCGACCCGCAGAACCCGGTCGTCCTCGAGTCGATGACGTTCCCGGCGCCGGTCATCCGCGTCGCGATCGAGCCGAAGACCAAGGCCGACCAGGAGAAGCTGTCCCTGGCGATCCAGAAGCTGGCCGAAGAGGACCCGACGTTCCAGGTCAACCTGGACGAGGACACCGGCCAGACGATCATCGCCGGTATGGGCGAGCTGCACCTCGAGGTGCTGGTCAACCGCATGAAGTCCGACTACAAGGTCGAGGCGAACATCGGTAAGCCGCAGGTCGCCTACCGCGAGACGGTGCGCAAGACGGTCGAGAAGCTCGACTACGTGCACAAGAAGCAGACCGGTGGTTCCGGTCAGTTCGCGAAGGTCATCGTCAAGCTCGAGCCGCTCGAGTCCACCGACGGTGCCCTCTACGAGTTCGACAACAAGGTCACCGGTGGCCGCGTGCCGCGGGAGTACATCCCGTCGGTCGACGCGGGCGCGCAGGACGCCATGCAGTACGGCGTGCTGGCCGGCTACCCGCTCGTCGGGTTGAAGTTCACCTTGTTGGACGGCGCGTACCACGAGGTCGACTCTTCGGAAATGGCCTTCAAGATCGCCGGCTCCATGGCGATGAAGGAAGCCGCGAAGAAGGCCGGTCCGGTCATCCTCGAGCCGCTGATGGCCGTCGAGGTCACCACGCCCGAGGACTACATGGGCGATGTGATCGGCGACCTCAACTCCCGCCGTGGCCAGATCCAGGCCATGGAGGAGCGCGCCGGTACCCGTGTCGTCAAGGCACTGGTCCCGCTGTCGGAGATGTTCGGTTACGTCGGCGACCTGCGTTCGCGTACGCAGGGACGTGCCAACTACTCCATGGTGTTCGACTCCTACGCCGAGGTTCCCGCGAACGTCGCGAAGGAAATCATCGCGAAGGCGACGGGGGAGTAGTTCCCGTCCGCTCGCGGGCATAAGGAACACTCCTGAACGTCCGCAGCATCCGTCAAGAAACGAATCCCCGTCCGACAGCCACGTTGGCCGGTGAGTAAGCAAAACAGTCCAGGAGGACATTCCAGTGGCGAAGGCGAAATTCGAGCGGACCAAGCCGCACGTCAACATCGGGACCATCGGTCACGTCGACCACGGTAAGACCACTCTGACCGCGGCGATCACCAAGGTTCTGCACGACAAGTACCCCGAGCTGAACACCGCTTCGGCGTTCGACCAGATCGACAACGCGCCGGAAGAGAAGCAGCGCGGTATCACGATCAACATCTCGCACGTCGAGTACCAGACCGAGAAGCGTCACTACGCCCACGTGGACGCCCCCGGTCACGCGGACTACATCAAGAACATGATCACCGGTGCGGCGCAGATGGACGGCGCGATCCTCGTGGTCGCGGCGACCGACGGCCCGATGCCGCAGACCCGTGAGCACGTGCTGCTCGCGAAGCAGGTCGGCGTGCCCTACATCGTGGTCGCGCTGAACAAGGCCGACATGGTCGACGACGAGGAGATCCTGGAGCTCGTCGAGCTCGAGGTCCGCGAGCTGCTGTCCTCCCAGGACTTCCCGGGTGACGACGCTCCGGTCATCAAGGTCTCCGGCCTGAAGGCCCTCGAGGGCGACGCCAAGTGGGGCGAGAGCGTTCTCGAGCTGATGGAAGCCGTCGACGAGAACGTGCCGGACCCGGTCCGCGAGCTCGACAAGCCGTTCCTCATGCCGATCGAGGACGTCTTCACCATCACCGGCCGTGGCACGGTCGTGACCGGTCGCATCGAGCGCGGCCGCGTCAACGTGAACGAAGAGGTCGAGATCGTCGGCATCAAGGAGAAGTCGACCAAGACCACCGTCACCGGTGTCGAGATGTTCCGCAAGCTGCTGGACACCGGCGAGGCCGGCGACAACGTCGGTCTGCTGGTCCGCGGTATCAAGCGCGAGGACGTCGAGCGCGGCCAGGTCGTCGTGAAGCCGGGTACCACCACCCCGCACACGGAGTTCGAGGGCTCGGTCTACATCCTGTCGAAGGACGAGGGTGGCCGTCACACCCCGTTCTTCAACAACTACCGCCCGCAGTTCTACTTCCGTACCACGGACGTGACCGGCGTCGTCACCCTCAAGGAGGGTGTCGAGATGGTCATGCCGGGCGACAACACGGACATCAGCGTCGTGCTGATCCAGCCGGTCGCGATGGACGAGGGCCTGCGTTTCGCCATCCGCGAGGGTGGTCGGACCGTCGGCGCCGGCCAGGTCACCAAGATCATCAAGTGATTTAGGCGCCCCGCCCGGGGGTTAATACACCCCCGGGTTAGGGGCGTCAAATCACGTGTGCGACACTATTCAGGTTGCTCGTCCTGGGGCGGCCGAACTCGTACTTCTACGGAAGACAGGTTCCGGCCGCCCTGGTATGAGCGGCCACGGTCCGCGGAGCACTTCCTTCGGGTGAGGCTAGCGGGCAAGGGCGTTTGAGACGGCGATCCAAGCTTTTCCGCCGGCTCGATGCCTCCTCACGTTGAGGAAGACCAGGCAAGACGAAGATCCCGCGGGATCCGTCTGTGCGTCGGGCACGACACGCCCGACCGCGTGGACCGGGGACAGGGCCGTTGAACTGGGAAAACCTCAGCCAGGCTGAGGTTTGAAAAGACAAAAGCGGCACGAGACGACAAGGAACGAGCAGCCACCATGGCGGGACAGAAGATCCGCATCCGGCTCAAGGCCTACGACCACGAGGCGATCGACACCTCGGCACGCAAGATCGTCGAGACGGTCACGCGTACCGGCGCCCGTGTTGTCGGGCCGGTGCCGCTGCCCACCGAGAAGAACGTTTACTGCGTCATCCGCTCGCCGCACAAGTACAAGGACTCGCGCGAGCACTTCGAGATGCGCACGCACAAGCGTCTGATCGACATCCTCGACCCGACGCCGAAGACGGTCGACGCGCTCATGCGCATCGACCTGCCGGCGAGCGTCGACGTCAACATCCAGTAGCAGCGGCTGGCGAGCGGCGGAGAGTAAGAGACTCATGTCTGACAGGCAAGTGAAGGGCATCCTGGGCACCAAGCTCGGCATGACCCAGGTCTTCGACGAGAACAACCGGGTCGTCCCGGTGACCGTCGTGCAGGCCGGGCCGAACGTGGTCACCCAGGTTCGGACCCAGGAGAACGACGGCTACAAGGCCGTGCAGCTGGCTTTCGGCGCGGTCGACCCGCGTCGCGTGAACAAGCCGCGCACCGGCCACTTCGACAAGGCGAGCGTGACCCCGCGTCGTTACCTTGCGGAGCTGCGTACCACCGACGCCGAGACCTACGAGGTCGGCCAGGAGATCACCGCCGAGGTGTTCGAGGCCGGTATCGAGGTCGACGTGACCGGTACCAGCAAGGGCAAGGGCTACGCCGGTGTCATGAAGCGTCACGGCTTCAAGGGCCAGGGCGCGAGCCACGGTGCCCAGGCCGTGCACCGCAAGCCCGGCTCGATCGGTGGCTGCGCCACCCCGGGCCGTGTCTTCAAGGGCCTGCGCATGGCGGGCCGGATGGGCAACGACCGGGTCACCACGCAGAACCTGACCGTGCACGCGGTGCGTGCCGAGGACGGCCTGCTGCTGATCAAGGGCGCCGTGCCCGGTCCCAAGGGCGGCCTGCTGTTCGTTCGCAGCGCCGCGAAGGGTGGTAACTGAACATGACCAGCGTCGAGCTGAAGACCCCGGCCGGTAAAGCCGACGGCACGGTCGAGCTCCCCTCGGAGATCTTCGACGTGCAGGCCAACGTGCCCCTCATGCACCAGGTCGTGGTGGCCCAGCTGGCCGCCGCCCGCCAGGGCACGCATGACACCAAGACCCGCGGTGAAGTCCGCGGTGGTGGCAAGAAGCCGTACCGCCAGAAGGGCACCGGCCGCGCCCGCCAGGGTTCGACCCGTGCGCCGCAGTTCACCGGTGGTGGCGTCGTCCACGGCCCCACGCCGCGTGACTACACCCAGCGGACCCCGAAGAAGATGAAGGCCGCCGCCCTGCGTGGCGCCCTCTCCGACCGGGCCCGTGCCGGACAGCTGCACGTCATCACCGAACTGGTGACCGGCGAGAAGCCGTCCACCAAGTCCGCCAAGGCCGCCATCGCCGCGGTGACCCAGGCGAAGCGCGTTCTCGTGGTCCTGCACCGCGACGACGAGCTGAGCTGGAACTCCGTGCGCAACCTGGCCGAGGTCCACATCATCACGCCCGACCAGCTCAACACCTACGACGTGTTGGTCAACGACGACGTGGTGTTCACCAAGGCCGCTTACGACGTGTTCGTCGCCGGCCCCGTCCGGGGCAAGGGCGCGAAGGCTTCGGCTCGGTCGAGCGAGGTTGAAGGGAGTGACGAGCAGTGAGTGCGATCGCCATCCCCGATCCCCGCGACATCTTGCTCGCGCCGGTGATCTCCGAGAAGTCCTACGGGCTGCTCGAGGACCACAAGTACACGTTCATCGTCCGCCCGGACGCCAACAAGACCCAGATCAAGATCGCGGTCGAGAAGGTGTTCGGCGTCAAGGTGGTCAGCGTCAACACGGCCAACCGCCAGGGCAAGCGTAAGCGGACTCGCGCCGGCTTCGGCAAGCGCAAGGACACCAAGCGCGCCATCGTGACTCTTTCGGCTGAGAGCAAGCCGATCGAGATCTTCGGCGGACCCACCGCGTAAAGGACTGAGCTGACACATGGGCATCCGCAAGTACAAGCCGACGACCCCGGGTCGTCGCGGTTCCAGCGTCTCCGACTTCGCCGAGATCACTCGGTCCACCCCGGAGAAGTCGCTGCTGCGTCCGCTGAGCAAGTCCGGCGGCCGTAACTCCAGCGGCAAGATCACCACCCGGCACAAGGGTGGTGGCCACAAGCGTGCGTACCGGCTGATCGACTTCCGCCGGAACGACAAGGACGGCGTTCCCGCCAAGGTCGCGCACATCGAGTACGACCCCAACCGGTCCGCTCGGATCGCGCTGCTGCACTACGCCGACGGCGAGAAGCGCTACATCATCGCCCCGGAGAAGCTCAAGCAGGGTGACACGGTCGAGAACGGCCCCCGTGCCGACATCAAGCCGGGTAACAACCTGCCGCTGCGCAACATCCCGGTCGGCACCGTGATCCACGCGATCGAGCTCCGCCCCGGTGGCGGCGCGAAGATGGCGCGGTCCGCCGGTGCCAAGGTGCAGCTGGTGGCGAAGGACGGGCCGTACGCCCAGCTTCGTCTCCCCTCGGGCGAGATCCGCAACGTCGACGTGCGCAACCGCGCCACCATCGGCGAGGTCGGCAACTCCGAGCACTCGAACATCAACTGGGGCAAGGCGGGCCGTAACCGCTGGCGCGGCAAGCGCCCCACCGTCCGTGGTGTCGTCATGAACCCGGTCGACCACCCGCACGGTGGTGGTGAGGGTAAGACCTCCGGTGGTCGCCACCCGGTGAACCCGAACGGTAAGCCCGAAGGCCGCACCCGCCGCCGCAAGGCTTCCGACGCCATGATCGTCCGCCGCCGGCGTACCGGCAAGAAGCGCTGAGCAGGGAGGTAGAAGAACATGCCACGTAGCCTCAAAAAGGGCCCCTTCGTGGACGACCACCTGCTCAAGAAGGTGGACGCTCTCAACGAGTCGGGCAAGAAGACCGTGATCAAGACGTGGTCGCGTCGCTCCACGATCATCCCGGACTTCCTGGGTCACACGATCGCGGTGCACGACGGCCGCAAGCACGTCCCGGTGTTCGTCACCGAGGCGATGGTGGGTCACAAGTTGGGCGAATTCGCGCCGACTCGGACCTTCAAGGGCCACATCAAGGACGACCGCAAGTCGCGCCGCCGCTGAGCGGGCACGAGAGAACAAGGAACTAGCGATGAACGCCCAGAACGACGTGGCCGAGGCTTTGCCGACGGCTTACGCGCGGGCTCGCTTCGTCCGGGACTCGCCTACCAAGGTGCGCCGGGTGATCGAGCTGATCAAGGGACGTAGCGCCGCCGACGCCTTGGCCGTGCTCCAGTTCGCCCCGCAGGCGGCAAGCGAGCCGGTCGCGAAGGTGCTCGCCAGCGCCGTGGCCAACGCCGAGAACAACCTCGATCTCGACCCGGACACCCTCTGGGTCAAGAACGCCTACGCCGACGAGGGCCCGACCCTCAAGCGCATCCGTCCGCGGGCCCAGGGCCGCGCGTACCGGATCCGCAAGCGGACCAGCCACATCACCGTCGAGGTGGAGTCGCGTCCCAAGGCCGAGGCCAAGAAGGCACAGGGCAAGAAGAAGGCAGGTGGCCGGTAGTGGGCCAGAAGATCAACCCGCACGGCTTCCGCCTGGGTATCACCACGGACTGGAAGTCGCGTTGGTACGCCGACAAGCAGTACGCGGAGTACGTGGCCGAGGACGTCAAGATCCGGAAGCTGCTGTCCACGGGCATGGAGCGCGCCGGGATCTCCAAGGTCGAGATCGAGCGCACCCGTGACCGGGTCCGCGTCGACATCCACACCGCCCGGCCGGGCATCGTCATCGGCCGTCGCGGCGCGGAGGCCGACCGCATCCGCGGCGCGCTGGAGAAGCTGACCGCCAAGCAGGTCCAGCTGAACATCCTCGAGGTCAAGAACCCCGAGGCCGACGCCCAGCTCGTCGCGCAGGGTGTCGCGGAGCAGCTGAGCAACCGTGTGGCGTTCCGCCGCGCGATGCGCAAGGCGATCCAGACCTCCATGCGCTCGCCGCAGGTCAAGGGCATCCGCGTGCAGTGCGGCGGTCGTCTCGGCGGTGCCGAGATGTCCCGCTCCGAGCACTACCGCGATGGCCGCGTCCCGCTGCACACGCTGCGCGCCGACATCGACTACGGCTTCTTCGAGGCCAAGACGACGTTCGGTCGCATCGGCGTGAAGGTGTGGATCTACAAGGGCGAGCTCGTGGGTGGCCTCAAGGCCAAGGAGGCGCGTGACGCCGCCGCGGCCGCCGAGCGCGCCCCGCGCCGTGACCGTGGCGACCGCCCGTCCCGACCGCGCCGTTCCGGCTCGTCGGGCACGACGCCGACCTCGACCGAAGCCGGCCGGGCGGCCGCCGCCGCGAAGAGCGGCGACGCTCCCAAGGGCGACACGGCCACCGAGGCCCCGGCTGCTGAGACTGCAGAAAAGACGGAGGGCTGACACGTGCTCATCCCGCGCAGGGTCAAGCACCGGAAGCAGCACTCCCCGAAGCGCCACGGTGCCGCCAAGGGCGGTACGAAGGTGAACTTCGGCGAGTACGGCATCCAGGCGCTTGAGCACAGCTACGTGACCAACCGGCAGATCGAGTCCGCTCGTATCGCCATGACGCGTCACATCAAGCGTGGCGGCAAGGTGTGGACGACCATCTACCCGGACCGCCCGCTGACCAAGAAGCCGGCGGAAACCCGCATGGGTTCCGGTAAGGGTTCGCCCGAGTGGTGGATCGCCAACGTGAAGCCGGGCCGCGTGATGTTCGAGATCTCGTTCCCGAACGAGGAGACCGCCCGTGAGGCGCTCCGTCGCGCGATCCACAAGCTGCCCATGAAGTGCCGCATCGTGACCCGTGAAGGTGGTGAGTTCTGATGGCGAAGGCAGGTGCCGCCCAGGCATCGGAGCTGCGTGAGCTCACCGCGGAAGAGCTCGTTCTGCGTCTGAAGGAATACAAGGAGGAGCTCTTCAACCTCCGCTTCCAGATGGCGACCGGACAGCTCGACAACAACCGCCGTCTGCGCACCGTCCGCACGGACATCGCGCGGATCTACACGGTCATGCGCGAGCGTGAACTCGGCCTGTCCGTTTCCCCTGACGCCGAGAGTGAAGGTGCCGCATGAGCGAGCAGCCCAACGCTGAGGCGGCCCCCCGCAACGACCGCAAGGTCCGTGAGGGTTACGTCGTCTCGGACAAGATGAACAAGACGATCGTGGTCGAGCTCGAGGACCGCAAGAAGCACCGTCGTTACGCCAAGGTTCTCCGCAGCACCAGCAAGGTCAAGGTGCACGACGAGAACAACGAGGCGGGCGTGGGCGACCGGGTCACCCTGATGGAGACCCGCCCGCTGTCGGCGACCAAGCGCTGGCGTCTGGTGCAGATCGTGGAGAAGGCCAAGTAAGTAGGGCTCTTTTTGAGTCCCTTAGTTCCGCAAGGCTCGCGGTTCATCGCGAGAACCAGCGCGACATACAGGAGTAGACGTGATCCAGCAGGAGTCGCGGCTTCGGGTTGCCGACAACACGGGCGCGAAGGAGATCCTTTGCATCCGCGTTCTCGGTGGCTCGGGGCGGCGCTACGCGGGCATCGGCGACATCATCGTCGCCACCGTGAAGGACGCCATGCCGGCTGCCGGCGTGAAGAAGGGTGACGTCGTCAAGGCGGTCATCGTTCGCACGCGCAAGGAGCGCCGTCGTCCGGACGGTTCTTACATCCGCTTCGACGAGAACGCTGCTGTGCTCATCAAGAACGACAATGAGCCCCGCGGCACCCGCATCTTCGGGCCGGTCGGCCGCGAGCTGCGCGACCGAAAGTTCATGAAGATCATTTCGCTCGCGCCGGAGGTGTTGTAGAGCATGAAGGTGAAGAAGGGCGACACGGTCGTCGTCATCGCCGGCAAGGACAAGGGTGCCAAGGGCAAGGTCATCCAGGCCTACCCCGAGCGCGAGCGCGTACTGGTCGAGGGCGTCAACCGGATCAAGAAGCACACGCGGATCTCCCAGACCCAGCGCGGCGCGCAGTCCGGCGGCATCGTCACGCAGGAGGCGCCCATCCACGTCTCGAACGTGATGGTCGTCGACTCCGACGGCAAGCCGACCCGGGTGGGCTACCGCATCGGCGAGGACGGCAAGAAGGTCCGGGTCTCGCGCCGGAACGGTAAGGACATCTGATCATGACCACCGCAGAGAAGATCGCCCCGCGCCTCAAGGTGCGGTACCGCGAGGAGATCAAGGGACAGCTCCAGGAGGAGTTCTCCTTCGAGAACGTCCACCAGATCCCGGGCGTCGTCAAGGTCGTCGTGAACATGGGTGTCGGAGACGCCGCCCGTGACAGCAAGCTGATCGAAGGCGCCATCCGCGACCTGGCCGCGATCACCGGGCAGAAGCCCGAGGTTCGCAAGGCTCGCAAGTCCATCGCGCAGTTCAAGCTGCGTGAGGGCCAGCCGATCGGTGCGCGCGTCACGCTGCGCAACGACCGCATGTGGGAGTTCCTCGACCGGCTGCTGACCATCGCGCTGCCGCGTATCCGTGACTTCCGCGGGCTTTCGCCGAAGCAGTTCGACGGCAACGGCAACTACACGTTCGGTCTCAACGAGCAGTCCATGTTCCACGAGATCGACCCGGACGCCATCGACCGCCCGCGCGGTATGGACGTCACTGTCGTCACCACCGCCAACACCGACGACGAGGGCCGCGCGCTGCTTCGCAAGCTCGGCTTCCCGTTCAAGGAGAACTGAGTCGATGGCCAAGAAAGCACTGGTCCACAAGGCCGCGAAGACGCCGAAGTTCAAGGTTCGCGGTTACACGCGCTGCCAGCGGTGCGGTCGCCCGCACTCGGTGTTCCGCAAGTTCGGGCTCTGCCGGATCTGCCTTCGCGAGATGGCACACGCGGGCGAGCTGCCCGGCGTCCGCAAGTCCAGCTGGTAAGAGTCTTTTTTAACTCCCACTTCGCCACAGGCCCTGCAGTGAAATCGCAGGGAACCAGGGCGAGAAAGGTTGACAGGTCACCATGACGATGACCGACCCCATCGCAGACTTCTTGACCCGTCTGCGTAACGCGAACTCGGCTTACCACGACGAGGTCGTGCTTCCCCACTCGAAGATCAAGGCGAACATCGCCGAGATCCTCAAGCGCGAGGGTTACATCTCGGGCTACCGCGACGAGCCGGGCGAGAAGCACAAGAACCTCGTCGTGGAGCTGAAGTACGGCCCCAACCGTGAGCGCAGCATCGCCGGCCTTCGCCGCGTGTCCAAGCCCGGCCTGCGGGTCTACGCAAAATCGACCGAACTGCCGTCGGTTCTCGGTGGCCTCGGCGTCGCGATCATCTCGACGTCGTCCGGCCTCCAGACCGACCGTCAGGCCAAGCGCAACAGCGTGGGCGGCGAAGTCCTCGCCTACGTCTGGTAAGGAAGGGGGCAAAGACATGTCACGCATTGGAAAGCTGCCGGTCGCCGTCCCCTCCGGGGTCAAGGTGACCATCGACGGTCAGCAGATCAAGGTCGAGGGGCCCAAGGGCACCCTCGAGCACACCATCGCCGAGCCCATCACCGTCGAGCAGGCCGAAAACGGCACGCTCGAGGTCAAGCGGCCCGACGAGGAGCGCACCAGCCGTGCCCTGCACGGTCTCACCCGGACGCTGGTCAACAACCTCGTCGTCGGTGTGACCGAGGGCTACGAGAAGAAGCTCGAGATCCACGGTGTCGGTTACCGTGTGCAGGCCAAGGGCTCGGACCTCGAGTTCGCCCTCGGCTACAGCCACCCGGTGAAGATCGAGGCTCCGGAAGGCATCACCTTCAAGGTCGAGAGCCCCACCCGGTTCTCGGTCTCGGGCATCGACAAGCAGAAGGTCGGCCAGATCGCCGCGGTCATCCGCAAGCTGCGCCGCCCGGACCCGTACAAGGGCAAGGGCCTGCGCTACGAGGGTGAGAAGATCCGCCGCAAGGTCGGAAAGACGGGTAAGTGATCATGAGCGACACGACTACGAAGCGCAAGCCGGTCGGCAAGGACATCTCGACCCGCCGCCGCGTCGCGAAGGCCCGTCGGCACTTCCGCCTTCGCAAGAAGATCAACGGCACGGACCAGCGTCCGCGCCTGGTCGTCAAGCGTTCGTCGCGGCACATCGCCGTGCAGCTGATCGACGACCTCGCCGGCAAGACCCTGGCGTCGGCGTCCACCCTCGAGGCGGACGTCCGCGCGCTGGAAGGCGACAAGAAGGCCAAGGCCGCCAAGGTCGGCGAACTCGTCGCCGCCCGCGCCAAGAACGCCGGTGTCTCGACCGTGGTGTTCGACCGTGGTGGCAACGCCTACCACGGCCGCATCGCGGCGCTCGCCGACGCTGCCCGTGAGGCGGGGTTGGAGTTCTGATGCAGATGCTCGTGAATGGAAGGAAAGCCTGATGCCGGGACGTACACGGCAATTCGGCGGCGGCCAGGGCGGACCCGGCGGGCAGGGCGGCAACGACCGCAATGACCGTCGCGACCGCCGGGACCGGCGCGACAGCGGCCGTGGCGGGGCCGGCCAGGAAAAGACCCCGCACCTCGAGAAGGTCGTGACGATCAACCGCGTCGCCAAGGTCGTCAAGGGTGGTCGTCGCTTCAGCTTCACCGCCCTGGTGGTCGTCGGTGACGGCGACGGTCAGGTCGGCGTCGGCTACGGCAAGGCCAAGGAAGTTCCCGCGGCCATCGCCAAGGGCGTCGAGGAAGCGAAGAAGAACTTCTTCCGCGTTCCCCGCGTCGCCGGCACCATCCCCCACCCGATCCAGGGTGAGGAAGCCGCCGGTGTCGTGCTGCTCCGTCCGGCCTCGGCCGGTACCGGTGTCATCGCCGGTGGCCCGGTGCGCGCGGTGCTGGAGTGCGCGGGTGTCCACGACGTGCTGTCGAAGTCGCTCGGCTCCGACAACGCGATCAACATCGTGCACGCGACCGTGGCGGCCCTGAAGGGTCTGCAGCGTCCCGAAGAGGTCGCGGCCCGCCGCGGTCTCCCGCTCGAGGACGTCGCTCCGGCTCGCATGCTGCGTCAGCGCGCGGGGCAGGGGGTCTGACCATGACTCAGCTCAAGGTGACCCAGGTCAAGAGCAAGATCGGCACGAAGCACGCTCACCGCGAGTCGCTGCGCACCCTCGGGCTGCGCAAGATCCGCCAGAGCGTCGTGCGTGATGACACTCCCGAGGTGCGCGGCCTTATCCACACCGTCCGCCACCTGGTGGAGGTCGAGGAGGTCAAGGCATGACTGCCATCAAGATCCACCACCTTCGTCCGGCTCCGGGCGCGAAGCGCGACAAGATCCGCGTCGGCCGTGGTGAGGGCTCGAAGGGCAAGACCGCCGGTCGCGGTACCAAGGGCACCAAGGCCCGGAAGAACGTGCCCGCCGGTTTCGAGGGTGGGCAGATGCCCATCCACATGCGGCTCCCGAAGCTTCGCGGCTTCAAGAACCGCTTCCGCACCGAGTACCAGCCGGTGAACCTGGGCGACATCGCCCGCGTGTTCCCGGAGGGTGGCAAGGTCGGCAACGAGGAGCTCGTCGCGAAGGGTCTTGTTCGCAAGAACAAGCTCGTGAAGGTGCTCGGCAACGGTGACCTGAACGGCGTCAAGCTGGACATCACCGCCGACGCTTTCTCCGGCTCCGCCAAGGAGAAGCTCTCCGCCGCCGGTGGCTCCGCCACCACGCTCTGAGCTTTCTTCGCTCGCTTCACCGAAAGGCCCGCCAGGCTCCGCCAGGCGGGCCTTTCGCTTGCGCTCCCTCCGGCGGCCCGACCTGCGTTTCGCGGGCTAAACGCGATCTGGTCCGTTTTGTCCGGTCCCGCCCGCCGACCTGCGTTTCGCCCCCTAATCGCGATTTGGCGGTCGCCCGGGTGCCCGCCGCCCGGATCGCGTTTAGCCCGCGAAACGCAGGTCGGACATCGCGGCCGCGAGCGTGGCGAAGGGGTGTCTGAGCTGGAAGGATCGTGAGGTGGCCATACCTCCAGGGCAGGATCCGCAGCCCGTTCAGCAGCAGCCGGACGCCCCGCCGATGGTCGTGTCGGTTTCCGGCCCCATGGATCCCGTTGGTGAGCCGGCGCGGACTGGTCGGCTCGAGCCTCGCAGGCTGGTGGCGGCGGGCTTGGCCGCTCTGGCTCTGGTCCTGACCCTCGTCGGCTGTTTCTTCCCGCTCTTCAAGACAGAGCATCGGTTCGCCTTCGACGCCAGCGAACAGCTCCTGATGGTGTTCGTGCAGAGCGCGTGGGACACGACGGCGGAACAGATCAACGAAGCTGCTTTCACCACGTCGACGTCCCCTCTCGGTATTCCGCTCCTGATCGCCGCGGCGCTCCTCGTGGGGGCCACGATCGTCAGTACGCGGGCCGCCGGGCGCCTACACGTGGGTGCACTGGACAGGTGGGTCACCACCATCGCGGCGGTGTTCCTCGCCGGCGTCGTCAGCAGCATCGCCACGCTGAGCGGCGGGCGTCAGCTGGGAGAAGGCGTCAAGGTGACCCTGACACTCGAAGCGGGGATGTGGGCGCTCTTCGCCGCGGTCGTCGCCGCGGCGGGGGCGGCGGTCATGAGCCACCGCGTCCGGGACGACGAAATCCCGCTGAGCGGTGACTCGGCTCTCGCGGAAATGCCCACACCGAAGGACGGCATCTCCATCACGGTGCTCCCACCGGAGCCGCAGCCGGAGGCCCCGGACTATTCAGCCTTCGCGCCGCCGCCGGATTCCGGCGCGAAAGAGCGCGATTAGCCCGCTAAACGCGCTCGCGGTCGCCGATACGGTGGGGGAGGAGGTGGCCGATGACTTGGGTGGCCGTCTTTTTCGGAGCGGCGGTGCTCGTGGCTTTTACGCCAGGGGCGAACAATCTGCTCGGCCTGCACCACGGAATGACGCAGGGGGCGTGGAAAGGGCTCGCCGGCCTGTTAGGCCGATTGGCGGCATTCACAGTGCTCATCGCGGCTGTCGCGGCGGGCCTCGGACAGCTCCTCGCGGCGTCGGAGCTTGCACTCACAGTGATCAAATGGGCCGGCGTCGCCTACCTGGTCTGGATCGGCGGGCGCCTGCTGTGGTCGACGTTCCGCGGCGGCGGAACCGCGCTGGTCCAGACGCCGCGAGGTGCTGAATCCGTACCGGCGTCGAGGATCGCGAGGAAAGAATTCGTCGTCGCGATCACGAATCCGAAGGCGATCCTCATCTTCACCGCGTTCGTGCCCCAGTTCATCGACGCAGCTCACGGCTCCTTTTCCGCCCAGATCGCGATCCTCGGCGCCGTCTACCTGCTCGCCGAGTTCGTCGCCGGCGCGACCTACATCGGTGTGGGCGCGCTCGTGAAGACGCTCCGGCTGTCCCGCCGGGCGACTCGCAACGTCGACCGCGGCACCGGCGTCGTGCTTCTCGGCATGGCGGGCGCGCTCGCCACTTCGAACTCCTGATCACGTTGCGTTTAGCCCGCTAATCGCGATCCGGTGGCCGGAAAGTGAGGAACGCCAAGGCGATCTGTCAAGATCCCGAAGCGAGAAGCGGCGGTCGATCAACCCCGCGGACCAACCTTCGTCCGGAAAACCCACACGCACTGCGGACACGCCCTGTGAAGCTGTTAGAGTCGGCGGCACGCTTCGGGACGAGTGTGCCCCGAAGCGTTCCTGGCTTGTGCCAGAAAGCTGTGTGTTCCCGCCGGCCCCAGGCCGGCCAAGCCGATCGTCGGTAAGACAGCCGACGACGCCGAGGAGGTTCCCCGCGTGCTCAGCGCCTTCCGCTCGGCTCTAGCGACGCCGGATCTACGTAAGAAGATCCTGTTCACGCTAGCCATCGTCGCGGTCTACCGAATCGGTGCCACCATTCCGGCCCCGGGCATCTCCTATTCCGCCGTGCAGCAATGTACGGAGACCGGATCGCAGGAGGGCGTCTACCAGCTGCTGAACCTGTTCAGTGGCGGTGCACTGCTGCAGCTGTCGCTGTTCTCGACCGGCATCATGCCGTACATCACGGCGAGCATCATCGTCCAGCTCCTCACCGTGGTCATCCCGCGGTTCGAGGAGCTGAAGAAGGAAGGCCAGGCCGGCCAGGGCAAGCTGACCCAGTACACCCGGTACCTGACGATCGCCCTCGCGGTCCTGCAGGCGACCGGTGTGGTGGCGCTCGCCGACCGCAAGCAGCTCTTCCCGCAGTGCGACACCGCGATCATCCCGGACAACAGCGTCTACACGCTGGCCATCATCGTCATCACGATGACCGCCGGTACCGCCGTCATGATGTGGCTGGGTGAGCTGATCACCGAGCGCGGCGTCGGCAACGGCATGTCCGTCCTCATCTTCCTGAACATCGCGGCCCGGATCCCGATCGAGGGTGGCAACATCCTCAGCAGCGCGGGCGGCGTCGTCTTCGCCCTGATCTGCGTGTTCGGCCTGGTGATCATCGCCAGCGTCATCTTCGTCGAGCAGGGCCAGCGCCGGATCCCGGTGCAGTACGCCAAGCGCATGATCGGCCGCCGCATGTACGGCGGAACCTCGACCTACCTGCCGATCAAGGTGAACCAGGCCGGTGTCATCCCGGTCATCTTCGCCTCGTCGCTGCTCTACCTGCCGGACCTGATCAGCCGCCTCGTCGGCGACGCCAACAGCAACGCGGGCTGGCAGGTCTTCATCCAGAACTACATCGTCAACCAGTCCAGCTGGGCGCACGTCCTGCTGTACTTCGCGTTGATCATCTTCTTCACGTACTTCTACATCACGATCACGTTCAACGTGGACGAGCGTGCGGAAGAAATGAAGAAGTTCGGTGGCTTCATCCCGGGTATCCGACCGGGCCGCCCCACCGCGGAGTACCTCAGCTACGTCCTCGGCCGCATCACCCTGCCGGGCTCGCTGTACCTGGGCATCATCGCGATCCTTCCGAACTTCTTCCTGTCCGTCACCGGCAGCGGGAACAACCAGAACTTCCCGTTCGGTGGCACGGCTGTGCTGATCATGGTCGGTGTCGGTCTCGACACCGTGAAGCAGATCGAAAGCCAGCTGATGCAACGTAACTACGAAGGGTTCTTGAAGTGACGCGCCTGGTTCTCGTTGGCCCTCCTGGCGCGGGCAAAGGTACTCAGGCGGTAGCACTGTCGGAGAAGCTCCGGATCCCGCACATCTCGACCGGCGACCTGTTCCGCGCCCATGTGGGCGAGCAGACGCCGCTGGGTCAGGAAGCCAAGCGCTACCTGGATTCCGGCGAACTCGTGCCCGACTCGGTCACGAACGAGATGGTGCGTGAGCGTCTCGCCGAACCCGATGCCAAGGTCGGTTTCCTGCTCGACGGGTTCCCCCGGAACACCAAGCAGGCCGACGTCCTCGGCGAGATCCTCGGCGAGGTCGACACCAAGCTCAACGCGGTCATCCAGCTCCAGGTCTCGGAAGACGTCGTCGTCGAGCGGCTGCTGTCCCGCGGCCGCTCGGACGACACCGAAGAGGTCATCCGTCGCCGCCAGCAGATCTACGTGTCCGAGACGGCTCCGCTGCTCGAGTACTACGCGGACATCCTGGTCACGGTCGATGGCGTCGGCTCGGTCGACGAGATCTCCGCCCGCGTGCTGGAAGCGCTGCGCGACCGCACGTGAATCTCGGAGGACTGCGTGTACTGCAACGGCTTCGTCGTGGGCGCATGATCGAAATCAAGACCCCTGGCGAGCTCCAGGCGATGCGGGCCGCCGGGCTGGTCGTCTGGCGCACCCTCACCGCGGTGCGCGAGATCGCCAAGCCGGGGGTGACCACGGCCGATCTCGACGAGCTCGCCGAGCAGACGATCCGCGACGCCGGCGCGGTGCCCTCGTTCAAGGGCTACCACGGCTTCCCGGCGTCGATCTGCGCTTCGGTGAACGAGCAGATCGTCCACGGCATCCCGTCGAAGACGCAGGTCCTGAACGACGGCGACATCATCTCGGTGGACTGTGGCGCCATCCTCGACGGCTGGCACGGCGACTCGGCGGTCACCCTCGCGATCGGTGAGGTGTCGAAGGCGGATCTCGCGCTGTCGGCCGCCACCGAGGCGGCGATGTGGGCGGGGATCGCCGCGGTGGCGTCCGGCGGCAGGCTCACGGACATCTCGCACGCGGTGCAGACCGCGGCCGAGAAGGCCGGCCGGGAAGACGGCGTCGAGTACGGGATGATCGTCGAGTACGGCGGTCACGGCATCGGGCGCCAGATGCACATGGACCCGTTCCTGCCGAACCTGGGCAAGCCGGGCAAGGGGCCGCGGCTCAAGACCGGTATGGCGCTCGCGATCGAGCCCATGCTGACCGGTGGCGGCGGGGAGACCGTCGAGCTCGAAGACGGGTGGACCGTCGTGACCGCGGACGGTTCGCGGGCCTCGCACTGGGAGCACACGGTCGCCATCACCGATGACGGCCCGTGGGTGCTGACCGCCCCCGAAGACGCCTGACCTGCCCCCGCGCCCGCCGGATCACGTTTAGCCCGCGAAACGCAGGTGCGCTCCGGGATCGCGTTTAGCCCGCTAAAGGCGAGTGGGCCTCCCGGAGCACGATTAGCCCGCGAAACGCAGGTCGGCCCGCTGGCCGGCGCAGTCCTCGGGTCCGCCGTTGCGGCGCCCGCCAGCTGCCCCCATCGGGTGCACCTTGGCCACCGAGCGCCCCAGGTCGCGGCCCCATCGGATCGCGATTAGCCCGCTAAACGCAGGTCGGCGTGGGCGTACGATGGAGAGGGTGCCCCCGGCAGGCTCAGGGGGCACCTAACACAGTCACCCCCCGTTTGGGGCTCACGACACGGGTTGCGTACACTGTCAAGTCGGTGTACTCATCGCGCCCGGATCCTGCGCGCTCGTGAATTCTCGCGAACGGACATTGGAGCCGGGCAGGAGTGTGCCGATGCACCACCCAGCCAAGCACTCAAGCTTTGACTGATCACACAGTGTAGCGACAGGAAATGCGGAGGACATGGGCAAGAAAGACGGGGCCATCGAGGTCGAAGGCCGCGTAGTCGAGCCGCTCCCCAACGCGATGTTCCGCGTCGAGTTGGAGAACGGCCACAAGGTCCTTGCACACATCAGCGGCAAGATGCGGCAGCACTACATCCGCATCCTGCCCGAGGACAGGGTTGTCGTGGAGCTCTCGCCCTACGACTTGTCACGTGGTCGCATCGTCTACCGCTACAAGTGATCACGACGAGTTAGCACAAGCAGGAGAGCAGGAGACGTGAAGGTCCAGCCGAGCGTCAAGAAGATCTGCGACAAGTGCAAGGTGATCCGCCGTCACGGCCGGATCATGGTGATCTGCGAGAACCTGCGGCACAAGCAGCGGCAGGGCTGATCACTCGCACTCGTACAGAGTGGATTGACGGCTACACAATCTCCCCGCACCTGCCGGGCCGTGCGAACGGCCCGGTTCACCCCCGGACTTCAGGCCGGGGCCGGGACACCCGAAGCGCAAGCAGAGGGCACGACAGGCGAGTCGGTCCCGGGACCGGACGGGGAGCAGACCTGGAGATGAATTCTATGAAGGAGCATCAACGCCAATGGCACGACTCGCTGGCGTAGACCTCCCCCGCGAAAAGCGGTTGGAGATCGCGCTGACCTACATCTACGGCATCGGCCGTACCCGCTCGAAGCAGCTCATCGCGGCTGCCGAGCTCAACGCGGACACTCGCGTCAAGGATCTGAGCGATGACGACCTCGCCAAGCTGCGGGTCTACATCGAGGAGAACTTCAAGGTCGAGGGTGACCTTCGCCGTGAGGTGAACGCCGACATCCGTCGGAAGATCGAGATCGGGTGCTACGAGGGCCTTCGCTGGCGTCGCGGACTTCCCGTCCGTGGTCAGCGCACCAAGACGAACGCCCGCACCCGTAAGGGTCCGAAGAAGACGGTCGCCGGCAAGAAGAAGGCTGGCAAGAAGTGAGCGTCCAGGGCAAGAAGGTCGTGCGTATGGGCGGCGTCCACCGCCGCGGCTCGGCTTGTGTCTCGCCCAAGGCGCTCTACGCCCGCCCGATGGCGCTCCGCAACCTGTACACCGACGCCGGTTCGATCATCCGGCGCGGCCAGGCCGAAGCGGTCGCCGCTCACCAAGAGAACGCGCGCTAACAGGAGAACCCTCAGAACATGCCACCGAAGTCTCGTACTGCGGCGGGGGCCAAGAAGGTCCGCCGTAAGGAAAAGAAGAATGTCGCGCACGGTCACGCGCACATCAAGAGCACCTTCAACAACACCATCGTCTCGATCACGGACCCGACCGGTGCCGTGATCGCGTGGGCGTCGAGTGGTCACGTGGGCTTCAAGGGCTCGCGTAAGTCCACCCCGTTCGCCGCGCAGATGGCCGCCGAGAACGCCGCCCGCAAGGCTGCCGAGCACGGCATGAAGAAGGTCGACGTCTTCGTGAAGGGCCCGGGTTCGGGCCGCGAGACGGCGATCCGCTCGCTGCAGGCGGCCGGCCTCGAGGTCGGCACCATCCAGGACGTGACCCCGCAGCCTCACAACGGCTGCCGCCCGCCCAAGCGGCGCCGGGTCTGAGGAACGGGGAGGAGTAAGAAGAAATGGCTCGTTACACCGGCCCCGCGACGCGTATTTCGCGTCGCCTCAAGGTTGACCTCATCGGCGGCGACCAGGCTTTCGAGCGTCGCCCCTACCCGCCGGGCCAGCACGGCCGCGGGCGCATCAAGGAGTCCGAGTACCTCCTGCAGTCGCAGGAGAAGCAGAAGGCTCGCTACACCTACGGCGTTCTCGAGCGTCAGTTCGTCCGGTACTACAAGGAAGCCGTCCGGCGTCCTGGCAAGACCGGTGAGAACCTGCTGCAGATCCTCGAGTCCCGTCTGGACAACGTGATCTACCGCGCCGGCATCGCCCGCACCCGCCGTCAGGCGCGTCAGCTGGTGAGCCACGGCCACTTCCTGGTCAACGGCGTCAAGGTCAACGTCCCGTCCTACCAGGTCACGAAGTGGGACATCATCGACGTGCGGCCGAAGTCGTTCGCGATGCTGCCCTTCGTCGCGGCCAAGGAGTCGTTCGGCGAGCGTCCCGTTCCCGCGTGGCTCCAGGTCGTTCCGTCCAACCTCCGTGTGCTGGTCCACCAGCTCCCGGAGCGCGCTCAGATCGATGTTCCGGTCCAGGAACAGCTGATCGTCGAGCTCTACTCGAAGTGATCCATCATCGGGCCGGGGTCTCCCCGGCCCGATGTGGGCACGGGCGGCGGCGCCCGGAGTGCGCCGCCGCTTCGCCATCCCTTTCGGTGTCATATGGCGGGCGCCGTTTGGAAAGGAATTAGGAAAGATGCTGATTTCCCAGCGACCGGCTCTCGGCGAAGAGACGGTCAACGAGACCCGCTCCCGGTTCACCATCGAACCGCTGGAGCCCGGCTTCGGCTACACGCTCGGCAACTCGCTGCGGCGCACGCTGCTGTCGTCCATTCCGGGCGCGGCCGTGACGAGCATCCGCATCGACGGCGTGCTGCACGAGTTCACCACCGTTCCCGGGGTGAAGGAAGACGTCACCGACATCATCCTGAACCTCAAGGAGCTCGTGGTCTCCTCGGAAGAGGACGAGCCGGTCACCATGTACCTGCGCAAGCAGGGCCCCGGTGAGGTCACCGCCGCCGACATCGTGCCCCCGGCCGGTGTCACCGTGCACAACCCGGATCTGCACATCGCGTCGCTGAACGGCAAGGGCAAGCTCGAGATCGAGCTCGTCGTCGAGCGCGGCCGCGGTTACGTTCCGGCCCTGCAGAACAAGCAGGCGGGCGCGGAGATCGGCCGGATCCCGGTCGACTCCATCTACTCCCCGGTGCTGAAGGTGACCTACAAGGTCGAGGCGACCCGTGTCGAGCAGCGCACCGACTTCGACAAGCTGATCCTGGACGTGGAGACGAAGCCGTCGATCACGCCGCGGGACGCTGTCGCGTCGGCCGGTAAGACGCTGGTGGAGCTGTTCGGTCTCGCGCGCGAGCTGAACGTCGACGCCGAAGGCATCGAGATCGGCCCGTCGCCGCAGGAGGCGGACACCATCGCCGCCTACGCGATGCCGATCGAGGACCTGGACCTCACCGTCCGGTCGTACAACTGCCTCAAGCGCGAGGGCATCCACACCGTCGGCGAACTGGTCTCGCGCAGCGAGGCCGACCTGCTGGACATCCGCAACTTCGGTGCGAAGTCGATCGACGAGGTCAAGCTCAAGCTCGTCGGTCTCGGCCTCGCGCTGAAGGACAGCCCGCCCGGGTTCGACCCGACCGCGGCCGCGGCCAGCTACGACGGTGAAGGCTGGTCCGAGGGCGTCGACAGCATCACGGACGGAATTTCGGACAACGGCCACGACGATGGCCAGGACTACGCAGAGACGGAGCAGCTGTAAGGCCAGCTACGGCTCCCTCACCGGTCGGGTGGGGGAGCGCCGGCCTTCAGCTGTGAGCTGAACGAGGAGAACCGATGCCCACCCCCACAAAGGGACCCCGTCTCGGCGGGTCGCCCGCGCACGAACGGCTGATCCTGGCCAACCTGGCCACCCAGCTGTTCGAGCACGGCAAGATCACGACGACCGAGGCGAAGGCCCGGCGGGTGCGCCCGCTGGCCGAGAAGCTGATCACGAAGGCGAAGCGGGGCGACCTGCACAACCGTCGTCAGATCCAGCGTGTCGTGCGCGACAAGGACGTCGTGCACAAGCTGATCGCCGAGATCGGTCCGTTCTTCGCGGAGCGTCCGGGTGGCTACACCCGGATCACCAAGACGATGGCGCGCAAGGGCGACAACGCCCCCATGGCCGTCATCGAGCTGGTGTCCGAGAAGACCGTCACCGCCGAGGCCGAGGCCGCGCGCAAGACGAAGTTCGCCAAGGACGAGCCGAAGGCCGCCGCTCCGGCCGCCGAGGAGACCACCGAGGCCACTGAGGCTGCCGACACGGCCGCCACCGAGGCTCCGGAGGCCACCGAGGCTCCCGCCGCCGACGAGGCCGCTGAGGCCCCCGCCGCGGACGCGGACAGCAAGAAGGACTGACGTCCTGACGGCACCGAACACCCCGGACGAGCCCGCCACTCCCACTGCGGAGGGCGGGCTCGTTCGTCTGCGTCTGGACATCTCGTACGACGGCACCGATTTCTCCGGCTGGGCGCGGCAGCCCGGACGGCGCACCGTGCAGGGAGTCCTCGAAGAGGCGCTCGCGAAACAGCCTCCAGGAGCCTCGATCCCGAAGTCCGTCGTCGTCGCCGGCCGCACCGATGCCGGTGTGCACGCTTCCGGCCAGGTGGTCCACGTCGACGCGTCGCCTTTAGCGGGCAAAACGCGATCCGGTCGTCTGGAACTGGACGAGCACGGCATTCCTGACCTGGGGCGGATGCGGCATCGCTGGAACCGGTACCTGCCGGGAGACGTGCGGGTGCTGGATGCCCGGGTGGCGGCGCCCGGGTTCGACGCGCGGTTCTCGGCCGTGCGGCGTCACTATCTCTACCGTGTTTCGGACGCGCCCTGGGGCGTGGATCCGTTGCGGCGTCACGACACTCTGGCTTGGGGCCGCCCGCTGTCGGTTGACGCGATGAACGAGGCTTCGGCGGCTCTGTTGGGGCTCCAGGACTTCGCGGCCTTCTGCAAGCAGCGTGAAGGCGGGACGACCATTCGCGAGCTGCAGCGGCTTGTGTGGGGGCGGACCGGACCGCATGCGGTCGAGGTCGAGGTATCCGCCGACGCGTTCTGCCACTCGATGGTGCGCAGTCTGGTGGGGGCGCTGCTCTTGGTCGGTGACGGCCGACGTCCGCTCGATTGGCCGGGCGACGTTCTGGAGAGCCGGACGCGCGACAGCGCCGTCGCTCCCGCGCACGGCCTGACGTTGATGGCCGTCGACTACCCGCCAGACGCCGAACTCGCCGCGCGTGCCGATCAAACGCGCGCCATGCGCACCCCCTCCTGACCCGGCCGCGGCGCCTTTAGCGGGCTAAACGCGCTGCGGCGGGCCCGCCAGACGGCGTCGACGACGCCCCTGAGGTCGTTCGCCAGGTCCTCGGCGGTGACGATGACGAATCGCCATCCTTCTGCCTCCACACGTCTTCGGCGTTTGCGATCATAGGCCTGTTCCTTCGGTGTGCTGTGCCATCGGCCGTCGTACTCGATGGCGACGCGGAACTTCTCGTCCGCGAGATCAAGACGAGCGAGGAAACGGCCGGCCCTGGACCTGACCTCGACCTGCGGCGTCGCCGTGATGCCGCCGGCGGCCAGCACGATGCGGAGTTCCGATTCCGGAGGCGATTCTGCGCGAGGGTCGGAGAGCCGTAAAGCATGCCTGGCCAAGCGAATTCCTCTATTCCTGCGACCGTAGAACTCGCCGTTGAGGTGCAGATCGGTCAGCTTGTTGGCCCTCATGAACTGGTCCAGATCCGGGACGCCGATGCGAAGCCGTCGCGTCCAGCTGGATTTGCGCGGAGAAAGCCGGAGCAGGAGATCCAACGCTATTCGGCGTTTCCGTGCGATGCGAATGCCGTTCCAGGGCCTCGATTCTTCGGGTTTGACCTCTGTCCGCCGAACCTTGATGCCGACGATCGGGCCGAAGCGGTTCTTCTCCGGCACGATCATCTCGACGGGGTCGCTGGGGTTGGCCAGCTCGACACCGTGGACGGTCGCGGCCGATCGCCCGGTCAGGACTGCTTCCGGAGGCGCCAGCAGTGCGGCACCTCGGCATCGCAGCTCGTGTGTGACCTCGACGTCGGCGCGCGTGTAGACGTCCTGAAACAACCTCCGCACGCTCGAGCCGCGCAGCTGGCTGGCCGTGATGAGACCCGCCTTGCGCGCCTCCGATCCGCGGAAGACATCGGGGAGGTGAGATGAATCGAAGGGTTTGGTCATGTCGACACGGTGGCCGACCTGGCCGACAACCTGCGGCCATCGATGCCATTTCGGGGCGACTTATCCACAACGCCCGGCTTATCCACAGCCGGCGCGATTGCCCCTTGACTGACAAACGCCACGCCTCGGATCGCGTTTAGGGGGCAAAACGCGATGCGGCGGGACGCAAAGGGGGCACTGTCCGATATGGACAGTGTCCCCTTAGAGCGCGATTAGCCCGCTAAAGTCGACGCGGGCGGGGGGTTAGTCGCCTCGGCGGACCGGGCCCAGGATCTGCTGTTCTTTGGCGGTGGTGACTAGGCGGAGAGGACGCCACAGGTTGCGGCCCAGGGCGACGACCTGGTCGTCCTTCAGCGTCGTGAGCTGCTTCATCATCTGGGGCGGGAGCCGCCAGATGCGGGCGGCCAGTTCGGCCTGGCCCGGCGGGAGCCGCTGCATCAGCACCAGGTCGGCCGCGTTCGCGGTCGCCCCGGCCTGCGGGTGCAGGTACGGCAGCACGTACACCGTCGTCTGCCACGGCGACCGCGGCGGGAACAGGTCCTGCGGTGTCGGACCGCCATCGGTCACCACCAGCAGCGGTGCGTCCTCGGACGGACGCGGGAGGTCCACCGGCGACAGCCGCCGGATCTGCACCAGCGGCGAAGGCCTGCCGTTGGGCTGGTTTCCCGCGGCCTGGGGGAGCACCTGCCACGCGGCCGGACGTCCGGTCGCCACGACGACCCACGCCCCCACCGCCATCGCCCGCAACGCCACCTGACGAGCCAGGTAGAGACCACCGACCAGCACGATCCGGGTCGGCGTCGAGCGCAGCGCGGAGATGGTCAGCGGTTCACCCTTGAGCCCGGAGCCCAGGACGATGCCGCCGCGATCACCGGATGGGCTGATCGCGTCGAGCATCGCCGGATCGACGGTGAATTCCGGGGCGACACCGGCGCTCTGGCCTGCGTCACGCATGCGGGTGCTCATGCCGTGCCTCCGATCGGCAAAGTCGCGGAGAACCCGGAGATCTGCAGGCCGCGCAGCGGCGTCAGCGTCACACCCAGCCGGTCCGAGACGCCCTGCAGCCGCTGGTCGGCCGCGTCCAGTTCGCGCGGGTTCCGCGCGCTCAGGCGCACGATCCCGCGAAGCCCGATCTTGCCCTCGTCCGCGGACGGCGAGATCGACATCGCCACCGTCGCCGACAGCGCGCGGACACTGGTCAGCGCGTTCAGGCTGCCGCTGATCTTGCCCTTCGGCCAGCTGGTGATCGCGTAGCTCGCGTGCCCGATGCCGGCCGCGGTGACGCCGGTCCAGCGTTCCTGCAGGCCGACCTTCCCCTGCGAACCGGCGACCGCGGTCAGTTCCGCGGCCGAAATGCTGGACCGCAGCAACTCGTCCGGGTCGAGCGGCCGGGTCGGCACGCCCTGCGATTCCAAGGCGTTCCGCACCCGCGAGAGCGCGCCGATCAGCGCGCGGTGCGCACCGACGACGCCGCCACCACGTTCGCGGATGGCGGCCGGGCACCGGCGCGGGTCGAGCCGGATGGCGACCCACGTCGTCCGCCGCGCGGCCGCGGGAAGCGGGCCGAGCACCTCCATGTAGGAGCTGAGGGCGGGCGAGTCCGACGGAAGCGCGGCGCTGCCCGGGTAGCAGTGCCAGATCATTTGGATCGAGTCGAGGACCACACCGCGGTCTTCGAGGCACGGCGCGAGCGCGGACAGCGGCAGGCTCGGTGCGCCACCTGCCTGGGTGATCAGCGCGGGCGCGGGTTCGACGAGCAGGACCGCGGTCCACGTGCCGTCGTTCCACGCGATGCCGACCTGCTGACGTTCGTGGTCCACACCGTGCGCGACGACGAGATCGGGAACAGCCAGGCGAAGCAGGTTCACGCGGGCGTCGTCGGGGCCGGTGACGGAGTCCTCTTCGGCGGCGAGCGACTCGATGCTGCTCGGGGGAAGCGGGTTCGCCACACGATCGTGTGACCGGAACATGTACCGCATCGTGAGTCCAGCCCATTGGGTGAACCAGCGGCCGCCCCAGCGCAGGAACGCGATGATGAGCGCGAACCCGAGCACGCCGATCGCGACGTACTTCAGCTTCATGTCGATCGCGAGCAGGATGAGACCGATCGCGAGCCCGAGTTCGAGCACGACCAGGTTCGCCACGGGCAGCGGGCCGAGGTTGATCCCACCGGTCCGGCGCCGCGCGGGCGCGGCGATCCGTGCCGCCGGAGCGGGCGGGGGACCGGACTGCGGACCGGGGCCGCCGGACGGAGGACCGCCCGGGCCGCCTGGCCCACCGGGACCTCCCGGACCACCAGGTCCGCCGGGCCCACCGGGTCCCTTGGGGCCTCCCGGGCCACCGGGGCCGCCCGGACCCTGCGGTCCGCCAGGACCTCCAGGGCCGCCTGGGCCCCCGGGACCGCGAGGAACACCGGGACCTCCCGGGCCTCCGGCCGGGCCGCCCGGACCACCCGGTCTGCCGGGCCTTGGCGGCGGCCCCGGCGGACGACCAGGAGGTTGAGACCCCGGAGGGCCGGGCGGACGTGGAGGAGTGGTGACGGACATCCGCGCTTTCTCTTCCCCTCGTGCTTGCTGCGTACCCGGAAAGCCGGTCCCGAGGAACTTGACACTAGCTGGAGTTGGTAGAAACCCCACACCAGACGGTCCCCGTACGGCTATCCTGCGGAACCGTACCGCGACGGGGAGGACTGTAGGTCGAGAATGCCATCAACACCGACTACTAAGTCTCAAGTTCAGGCTTATCAGTTCGTCCTGCGACGGATGCAATCCGCGCTGGTCCGTCGCGACGCCGTCATGCTCCACGACCCGATGCGCACGCACACGCGGGCCACCATCGTGGGTGTCGTGCTGGCCGCGCTGGGCGTCCTGGTCTTCCTCATCTGGGGCCTGCTGAACCCGAAGCCCTCCGTGCCGGACGCGGGCAACATCGTCATCGGCGAACAGTCCGGAACGGTCTACGTCGTCGCCGGGAACCCGAAGAAACTGATTCCGACCTTCAACCTCGCGTCCGCGCGGCTGCTGATCATCGCGCAGTCGAAGCAAGGGCAGCAGGCGGGAGGCAAGCCGGCCGGGCCCATGCAGGCGTCGGAAGTGAAGAACCCCACAGTCGTTTCGGATGAACAGCTGAAGAACATTCCCCGCGGCCAGCTCATGGGTATTCCCAACGGCCCGCAGCTGATGCCGACGGACACCCAGCGCGTCTCCCCGGAATGGGGCGTCTGCGACGAGGTCATATACGACTCGTCGATACCCCAGCCGGATCTCTCCAAGACGGAAACGACCGTCTACGCGGGTGTGAAGCAGCTCGGGAACCGTGAGCTCGACCAGAACGAGGCCTTGCTGGCCAAGGGTGTCAACGGCCGGGAGTACCTGATCTACCGGCAGACGCCGGACCCCAACGCCCGGAACGCGAACGCGGTGAAGGCCGAGATCAAGCCCGACGCGAACGCCGTCCGTTCCGCGCTGAAGCTGTCCGACCGGCCCCGCGGTATCTCCCAGGGCCTGCTCGACGCGATCCCCGAGGTGCCGGAGCTGAAGCTTCCGGAGGTCCCGGGCAAGGGCGAGAGGCCCAACTACGAGATCGAGGACATGAAGGTCGGCGACGTCTTCTCGACGGAGCAGGCCGAAGGGCGGAAGGACTTCTACCTCGTCACGAAGGAAGGAATCCAGGCCATCTCGCCGGCGGTCGCCGACATCGTGCAGACCGGGAAGAACGACGGCAGCACGTCGGTCATGTCCGTGCCGCTGGGCAAGATCCGCAACCTCACGCGGGTCTCGCAGGTCGTCGAGCTCGACGCCTACCCGAAGACCGTGCCGACGGTGCTCGACGCGACCCAGGGTTCCCGGGTCTCCTGCCTGCGCTGGTCCATCACGGGCGAAGGCAACGGCCGGGACGGGCACACGGCGGTGTTCGTCGACGACAAGCTGCCGAAGGGCAGGAACGCCGACGGATCCGCGCCCGGTGTCAAGATCGGTACCCCCGGTCCGGTCGGCGCGCCGATCAACAGCTTCTACATGGAGCCCGGCTTCGCGGCCGTCGTGCAGTCGGCGACCGGCAAGGAGACCTTCGACAAGGGGCCGATCCAGCTGATCTCCGATCGCGGGATCCGATATGGCGTCCCTGACGCCGTGACGGCTGATTCGATCGGGCTCAACAAGCGAGTGCCGGCGCCCGAGGCCATCGTCAGGATCCTGCCCACCGGCGCTTCGCTGAACACGCAGGATGTGCTCCGGACGTTCGACACGGTGCCGATCGACGACAGGGCCGGCGCGGTCGCCACGCAGTCGCAGCAGGCACCGGCGGGCAACTGATCATGGGAACCCGCCGGACGGCCCGAGCGTCTCAACGCCCGAGCGGTATCGGGTGAGTGGAGGGTGCAGTGGCCGGCCTGAAGATCGACGGCGACGTCGTCGGTGACTATGCGAAGCGGGTGGACGCGGCCGCCGGAGAGCTCGACCTGGCGGCCGCGGAAGTGACCGGTGAAGGCGTCACCGTCGAATCCCATGGCACGCTGGGCGAGGAATTGGGCCTCGGCGCGTCCTATGGGCGTGCGGCCGAGGCCATCCGGCGTCAGCTGGTGGAGGGCGCGGCCGCGCTGAGGTCGGCGTCCGAGGCCCTGCACACCGTGACCGCGCGGCATGCCGGGCACGACGACGAGGCCGCGCAGATGATCAAGCGCGCCGTGGAGCTCTGAACCGCATGATCGCCGAATCGGAGAACCCGACGGATTCCATCCCGCACCCGATGGCGGCCGCACGCCCGGCTGCCCCCGAACCGCCCCCGAGCGCGATTAGCCCGCTAAACGCGACGGGCTCCGGCGGGGAGGAGCTGGTCGAGGCCGCGGCACCGCATCTCGCCTTCGTTTCGGAGCTGTCCGGCCATCTGGGGCTGATCGATCCGGTCGAGACCTACCTGACCCCGTTGGTGGGGCGCTGGGAGGACTTGAGGAACGAGGCCGACCTCCTCCGGAAAGCGGCGAAGACCGCGGGCAACGTGTCGAAGGAGCTGTCCGAAGACCTCGGGCGCCTCGACGCCGGGTGGTCCGGTAAGGACGCCGACGCGTTCGTCGCGTACATAGTGGACATCCACGCCGCGGGTTCTGACGTCGAAGACGCCCTCACGACGCTGGCGAGTTCGCTCGACGAGCTGGTGCTGTCGATCCGCCGAATCCTGACCGACCTCGTCGAGGTCCTCGTCGACACTGCGGAACTGACCTCCGAGACCGCGATGCTGCCGGTCGGCGGCGTCCGGCGGGCGCGTACCCAGTTGGAGGAGGCGCAGGAGTCGGCCAAGGCGCTCTTCGAAGCCGCTCGCAACGTCCTCGAAGGCTTCGTGCGGTTCTGTGACGGCGTCGACGATCCTGACGCCGGATCGCGGAGTATCGAGATCACTCACCGGTACCCGCAGGAGGAGTTCAAGCTCCACGACAATTCCGAGGCGCAGGGCGCGCCGGTTCAGGAGAAGGCCGCCGACCAGGTCGATTCCGGTGCCGCGTCCGACGAGCAGTCGACGTCTCCGGCCGCGGCCGACGGCAGGCAGACCGGATCGCAGGAACCTCTGACCGAGCAAGGGCAGGCGCTGATCCCGGAGGTCGCGCCCGTTCAGGCCGCTCCGGCGCATGGATCGGGTGTGGCCGGCGTCGGTTCGGCGATGATGCCGATGGGGATGGCGCCCATGATGGGCATGGGTGGCATGGGCGGTGGAGGCCGGACGGCCCACCAGTCCAAGACGCGGCCCGCTTCCAAGCCGTCCGATGTGGTCGGTGAGCCGGGCCAGGTCGTCCCGCCCGTCATCGGTGAGGACGAGACCCCGCCGAAGCCCGCTCCGAAGCACAAGCCCGCCAAGTAGGTGCCCCCAGGGGCCAGAGCGACTTTCGCGGGCTAATCGCGATCCGGGCGAGCCCGGATCGCGATTAGCCCGCGAAACGCAAGTGCTACGGGGTTTTGCGGCCTGGGGAGGCGGTCGGCCGGTTGCGGCGGACCGAGTGCACCACGAACAGCGTGACGAGCAGCGCCACCAGGCCCCCGCCGGTTCCTGCGAGCGCGACGATCATCGGCGCGGGGTCACGGTCGTTCGCGGGCGGCAGGTTCGCGGGCAACTGAACCGGCTTGGCCTTGTCCGCCTCCGACGGCACGATCGCCGTCAGCGCCGCGACCGGGTCGATGACGCCGAAGCCGACGAAGTTGTCCCGTCCGCCCGGCGCCGCGGGATGCTGCGCCGTCTCCTTGATCCGGGTCATCACCTGACGGGCATTCAGCTCCGGGAACTTCTGACGCACAAGTGCGGCCACACCGGCGACGTACGGGGCGGCGAAGCTGGTCCCCTGGATGGGGCCCGGGTCTTTGCCACCCTCGATGGTCAGGTTGGCCAGGCTGCTGGAACCCTCCGCGGGGTCCAGCGAAATGATCTTGGTGCCTGGGGCGGCGACGCTGACCCACGGTCCGTGGACACTGAATTCCGCGACACCACCGGTGTCGTCGATCGCCGCGACCGACAGCACGTCATCGGAGAACCAGGGCGGCGTGACGATCGTTTTGGGAGCCTTGGGATCCGGCTGGTCGTTCTGCGGGCATTTGTCACCGACGTTGCCCGCTGCCGCGACGACGACCACATTGCGCTCGACGGCGTAGTTAACCGCTGCCTGAAGCTCCTGCTCGCCCTTCGTGATGCTCCCAGTGGCCGGGCGACAGTTGTCGACCGACATGTTGATGACGTTGGAGCCTTGCTCGACAGCCCGGACCACGGCCTGGGCGAGCGTTGTCAGCGTGCCCGCGGTCTTGCCCTGCTCCTGCTGACGTCCGCCTTTGTCCTGGCCCGGCGCGGTTCCGCCGCCAGCGCCGTTCCCAGAGGACGGCGGAAGCTGCGACCCCGGATTGTTCGATGAGGGGGGAGGAGCCGAGTTGGACGAAGCCGGCGGCGCCGGCGGCTGTTCCTTCTTCTCCGCTTCCTCGTAGTTCTGGCTGGACTGACGGATCGACAGGATCGTGGCGTCCGGTGCGACCCCTCGGAACCCGATGCTCGCGTCGGGCGGGTTCGCGGCGATGATCCCCGCTACCTCGGTCCCGTGGCCATCACAGTCCTCGAGCCCTGGTGCTTTGCCGCCGCCGGGGGTCGCGACGTAGTCGCCACCCGATTCGACACGACCTCCGAAGTACGGGTGCGCGGAGACGCCGGTGTCGATCACCGCGACCTTGATGCCCTTGCCGACCGACTGCTTGGCGCCGCGCATCAACTGGTGGACCCGTTCGATCTGCAGGTACTGCTGACCCCAGGGCCGGTTCTTGATGTCGACCTGGTCGCCGCCGAGCTTGCTGCGCTGGACGCACTCGGTCTTCTTCTCGTACGTCTTGTCCGGCTTCCCCGAGTCGTTCGGCCTCTTCGACGTATCCACCGGAGGCGGGGTGCCGTAGTAACCGCCTGCGTCCGGCGCGACGCTGCTTTGCTGCGCCCACGCCGGAAGGGCCACCGACGCCGGCGAGAGAACACCGATACCGGCCGCCAGCAGCACCGTTCCGGTACGTCCGGCGAGGCCGAGGTGGCGGACGCGCGTCCCCCTGGACTTCCGCGCTACAGCCATCAGAGCATCATCCGATCGGGTCGTCACTTGAAGTTGAGGTGGCGCAGCGTGGTGTAGAGATCCATGACGCCGAGCGCCAGCGGGAGCACCGTCGCGATGAAGACGGCCTCGAAGATCTCCACCGTCCGCCGCAGCGGCGGCGAGAAGCGCTGGTTCGGGAAGATCACGCCGACCACGAGCGCGCCGGCGCCGATCAGCAGCAGCGCGCCGAACACGAACAGAACGCGGTTCAGCGGGCTCGCCGACCACATCCAGCCGAGCAGGATGCCCGCGCCGGACACCATGCCGGTGGTCAGCAGGGCGATGGCCTGCGCGCCGTTCGCGTACGCGCGCGCCCTGAGGAGCAGGACCAGCGTGGCGATCACGCCGAGGATCGGGCCGAAGACCGTCGGGGAAGTCGAGGCGATGATCGCGAACAGCGCCGTGGCCGCGCCGCAACCGGTCAGCAGACCGGTCATGTACTCGTGGGCGACCGCGGTGCGGCGTTCGATGGCGCGGTAGTCCGGGAAACCCGAGTCTTCCTTGAGCTCTTCGGCGCTGCCGGGGACGTGCGGCGTCGGGAGGGCCGCGAGCTTGATCGTCGCGCGCGGCAGGATCGAGATGCAGGCCAGCGAGAACGCGGTTGCGCCGGCGGCGATCCCGGCGATCGGGGTGTCGATGAGCGTCGCGGCCAGGAACGTCAGCGCCGAGATCGTGGCCGTCGTCGCGGCCGCGATGAAGGTGGTGATCCCGTGCCCGATGACGAGGATGCAGACCGCCGCCACGATGATCACGAGAGTGCTCGCGAGCAGCAGGTTCGCCCACAGGGACAGCCCCGGCACGATGTAGAACCCGCTGACGAAGGCCAGCGGCAGACCGCCTGCTGCGGCGATCAGCACACCGGTCGCCTCGGCCTTGTAGGCCTTGGCGAGGGTCGCGCCGATCGCGACGCACGCGATCGCGCCGACACCGCCGGCGATCGCGGCTGCGAGTGCGTTGCCGCCGTAGAAGGAGCCACTGGTGAAGAGCGCGAGGGCCGCGAAGAACAGCGACAGGCCGCCCGCAATGTGCCCGAAGCGGCGCGCCGTCTCCTTGGTCCACGGACGGAAGCTGTCCGGGGACGACTCGGCGATCGCGTCGACGACGTCGTCGTACAGCGGGGGCGGCGGGTTCTCGTTGCGCTTGCGCAGCTGAAGCAGCTCGCCGTCGACGACACCGAGGGACGCGAGGGTCCGGCTCGGGTCGAGTGGCGCGTCGCCCAGCTTCGCCAGTGCCCAGCCGCCGTGGCGGGCGCCGCCGTCCGGCGTCGCCTCCTTCGCCATCTCCAACAGCATGGGCAGCAGGTCCGCCACCGCGACGTCAGCCGGCAAAGCCACGTCGATCCGGGTGCGTGGCGCGACCACCGTCACCCTGCTGAATACCGTCGTGCCCGTTGCCACTGCCTTCCCCCTGCCCTGAGAGTCTTCTCCCGGGGGAACCTATACCGAACCCGGGTGCCCACATCATCGACTGTCGGAAAAAGACCGGCAAAAGTAGGAGAGGCGACCTGCGAAGCCTCCCTGCCCGGCTGCCGGCGCGTCGACTTTAGCGGGCTAAACGCGATGCGCCTGAGCCCCGGGCACCTGGGGGCCCGGACCGCCGGATCGCGTTTAGGGGGCTAAACGCAAGTGGCGCGTCTGGTCGGCCGGATCGCGATTAGGGGGCTAAACGCACGTCCGGGCGTGTGGGCGCCGGATCGCAGTTAGCCCGCTAAACGCACGTCGGCGGAGCCGGAGCCCTACACTCCCGGCATGCGTATGGTCCCGGTCGGGGCCGTTCTCGGCGTTGTCCGGATTTCGTCGGTCACGTTCGATAGGTTGTCTCGCGCACCCGTACGCGCACCAACGGTGGCCGCCATCGTCGAGTTTGAAGAGGGGTCCTTCGATGAGCACGCTGCAGTTCAAGAAGTCACCGCGCCTGGCGGCGCCGCGGCCGCCGGGCGGCGAGGTGCATCTCGAACCGCCGCCTGAGGTGCCCCGCACCATCCCGGGCAACATCGTCATGAAGCTGCTTCCCGCGGTGATGATCGTCGCCTCCATCGGGATGATGGTCTTCATGTTCACCACCGGTGGACGCAATCCCATGATGATGATGATGGGCGGCATGATGGTGCTCAGCACCGTCGGCATGATGGCCGGCGGCGCGGGCAAGGGCGGCGGCGCCAAAAAGGCCGAGATGGACGAGGACCGCAAGGACTACCTGCGCTACCTCGGCCAGATGCGCGACAGGGCCCGCGAGGCCATGGTCGACCAGCGCGCCGCGCTCGAGTGGGTCCACCCCGACCCGCAGACCCTGTGGTCGCTCGCCGCGAGCCGCCGCATGTGGGAACGCCGCCAGAACGACCAGGACTTCCTCCACCTCCGTGTCGGCCGCAGCTCGCACCGTCTCGCGACGCGGCTCGTGCCGCCGCAGACCGGCCCGGTCGACGAGTTGGAGCCCATCGCCACGCTCGCGCTGCGCCGGTTCGTCCGCGCGCACTCGATCGTCCCGGATCTCCCGACCCAGATCACCCTCCGCGGGTTCGCCGCGGTCAGCATGCAGGGCGACCGCGGCCTGACCCGCGGCCTCACCCGGGCGATGCTGGCCCAGCTGGTCACCTTCCACAGCCCCGACGACGTCCTCATCGCGGTCGCGACGGCGGGCCGTGCCAAGGAGGAGTGGGAGTGGGCGAAGTGGCTGCCGCACGCCCAGCACCCGGCGCTCGCCGACGGTATCGGCCAGCTGCGGATGATGGCGGGCTCCCTCGCGCAGATCGAGCAGTGGCTCGACGAAGAACTCCGTGACCGCCAGCGGTTCTCCCGCAACGCGACGCCCGCCCCGGACCAGCCGCATATCGTCATCATCGTCGACGACGCCGAGGTCACCCGCGAAGAGCAGATCATCCTCGAAGAGGGTCTGGTCGGCGTCACCCTGATCGACCTTTCCGACTCCATCGGCAACCTCGCGGCCCGCCGTGGTCTGCGGCTGGTCGTCGAGGAAGACCGCCTCGGCGCGCGCAGCGCCGGCGGCGTCGAATGGTTCGGCCGTCCGGACACGCTCAGCGTGGTCGAGGCCGAAGCGCTGGCCCGCCTCCTCGCCCCGTACCGCGTCGGCACCGCCGCGCAGGACGCCGCCGAGGAAGAGCCGCTGCTGTCCAACCCCGGTCTGCTCGAACTGCTGGGCATCCCCGGCGACCCGATGACCTTCGACGTTCAGCAGGCCTGGCGCCCGCGCCCGGTGCGAGACCGTTACCGCGTCCCGTTCGGCGTCGGCGAGTACGGCCAGCCGGTCGAGCTGGACATCAAGGAAGCCGCGATGGAGGGCATGGGCCCGCACGGCCTGTGCATCGGGGCGACCGGTTCCGGTAAGTCGGAGTTCCTCCGCACGCTGGTGCTGGGCATGCTCGCCACGCATTCGTCGAGCACGCTGAACTTCGTCCTCGTCGACTTCAAGGGTGGTGCGACGTTCCTCGGCCTGGACTCCGCGCCGCACGTCTCCGCGGTCATCACCAACCTCGCGGACGAGGTCACGCTGGTCGACCGGATGAAGGACGCGCTGGCGGGCGAGATGAACCGGCGCCAGGAGGCGCTGAAGAACGGCGGTAACTTCAAGAACGTCTGGGAGTACGAGAAGGCCCGCGAGAACGGCGCCGACCTCGACCCGCTGCCCGCGCTCTTCATCGTCTGTGACGAGTTCTCCGAGCTGCTGGCCGCGAAGCCGGACTTCATCGACCTGTTCGTCGCCATCGGCCGTCTGGGCCGGTCGCTGCAGATGCACATGCTCCTCGCGTCGCAGCGACTCGAAGAGGGCAAGCTGCGCGGTCTCGACTCGCACCTTTCCTACCGCATCGGTCTGAAGACCTTCTCCGCCGCGGAATCCCGTGCCGCGATCGGCGTGCCCGACGCGTTCGAGCTGCCGTCCGTGCCCGGTGGCGGTTACCTCAAGTACGACACCTCGACGCTGGTCCGCTTCAAGGCCTCGTACGTCTCGGGCCCGTACCGGCCTGCGGGCATCAAGGCCGCCGGCCCGGTCGCGACCGTGGTCCGCGCGGACAAGCGCCCGCAGCTGTTCGTCCCGGACTTCGTCGAACTGCCGAAGGAACCGGAGCCGCAGCAGATCGAGGCCGCGCCGGTGGAAGAGGCCAAGTCGGAGGAGGCCGTCGAGCCCAGCGAGCTCGACGTGATCGTGTCCCGGCTGATCGGCCAGGGCCCGCCCGCGCACGAGGTGTGGCTGCCGCCGCTCAAGGAGCCGAACTCGCTCGACACCCTGCTGCCGAACCTGAACCCCACCGACGACCGCGGTCTTTCCCCGGTCGGGTTCTTCGGCAACGGACGGCTGCAGGTGCCGATGGGCATCGTCGACCGCCCGTACGAACAGCGTCGTGACCTGCTGTGGGCCGACTTCTCCGGTGGTGCCGGGCACGGTGTGATCGTCGGCGGCCCGCAGTCGGGCAAGTCGACCATGCTCCGGACGCTGATCATGTCGATGGCGCTGACCCACACCCCCGAGGAAGCGCAGTTCTACGCGCTCGACCTCGGTGGCGGTACGTTGGCCGGTCTCCAGGGCCTGCCGCACGTCGGTGGCGTGGCCGTCGCCCGGCGCGAGCCGGACAAGGCCCGCCGGATCGTGGCCGAGCTGACCACCCTGCTCACCGAGCGGGAAGGCCGGTTCGGTGCCATGGGCATCGACTCGATGAACGAGTTCCGCAACCGCAAGCGGCGGGGCGAGATCAAACCCGAGGAAGACGCCTTCGGCGACGCCTTCCTGATCGTCGACAACTGGAAGGCCCTGCGGGACGACTTCGACGAGCTGGAGACCTCGATCACCAAGCTCGCCACCCAGGGTCTCTCCTACGGCGTGCACGTCATCATCGCGGCGAACCGGTGGGCGGACATCCGCCCGGCGATCAAGGACATGATCGGTACCCGGTTCGAGCTCCGCCTCGGTGACCCGAGCGAGTCGGACATCGACCGCCGGGTCGCGGTGAACGTCCCGGCCGGGCGCCCCGGCCGCGGTCTCACCAGGGACAAGCTCCACCTGCTGACCGGTCTGCCGCGGATCGACGGGTCGAGCAACCCGGACGACGTCGCCGCCGGCGTCGCCGACGCGGTCGCGAAGATCAAGGCCGCGTGGAAGGGCCGCCCGGCGCCGCAGGTCCGCCTGCTGCCGGAGATGGTCACCTACGACGAGGTCCTGGCCATCGACACCAAGCGCAACACGAAGCTGGTGCCGATCGGTGTCAACGAGGAAGACCTCCAGCCGATCTACCTCGACTTCGCCGCCGATTCGCACTTCTACGCGTTCGCGGACGGCGAGTCGGGCAAGACGAACCTGCTGCGCCAGATCACCCGGGGTATCACCGAGCGGTACACGACGCAGGAAGCGGTCATCATCCTCGTCGACTACCGGCGCACGATGCTCGGCTTCGTCGGTGGAGACCAGCTGCTCGGCTACGCGGTGTCCGCCGCGCAGCTGGACAGCATGGTCAAGGACGTCCACGGGTCGATGACCCGGCGGCTCCCCGGCCCCGACGTCACGCAGGAGCAGCTGAAGACCCGGTCCTGGTGGACCGGTCCGGAGCTGTTCATCATCGTCGACGACTACGACCTGGTCGCCACGCAGACGAGCAACCCGCTGAAGCCGCTCGCCGAATTCCTCGCGCAGGCGAAGGACGTCGGCCTGCACATCGTCGTCGTCCGCCGCAGTGGTGGCGCGAGCCGGGCGATGTTCGACCCGATCCTCGGCAAGCTCAGGGAGATCGCGGCGCCCGGTATGGTCATGAACGGCTCGCGGGACGAGGGCAACCTCGTCGCCAACGTGAAGCCGAGCCAGATGCCGCCGGGCCGAGGCAACCTCGTGACCCGGAAGCACGGCAAGCAGCTCATGCAGGTCTCGTGGATCCAGCCGGACTGACCTCCCGCGGAACCAGGTGAGGGACTGGCCGGGCGTGGGGTGACGACGACGATCTGCGGGAGTGGCTTGTGACAGTGCGGGTTGCGGTGGACTTCGGGACATCGAGCACCTGCGTAGTCGCTTCGATCAACGGCCGCGAGCCGCAGGTCGTCGTGGTGGACGGGCAGCCCTTGATGTCGTCGGCGGTCTACGCCGCGCCGGACGGGACGCTGTTCGTCGGCCAGGAGGCGGAACGGCAGGCGGCGGTGGACCCGTCGCGCTACGAGCCGAACCCGAAGCGCCGGATCGACGAAGGCGACCTGCTGCTGGGCGACAACGTCCTGCGCGTGACCGACGTCGTCCACGCCGTGCTGAAGCGCGCGGTGACCGAGGCTCGCCGGCTCGCCGGTGACGCCGAGGTCGAACTGCTCGTCCTGACCCACCCCGCGGATTGGGGCGCGACCCGGACCCGGCTGCTCCGGCAGGCCGCGAACGGGCTCGCGCGCCAGGTCGCGCTCGTGCCGGAGCCGGTCGCCGCGGCGGTCTACCACGCGGCGACGTTCGCCCCGGCCGATCTCAACTCCGAACGCACCGTCGAGTTCAGCGGCCGCCCCGGCGACGCGCTGGCGGTCCTCGATCTCGGCGGTGGCACGGTCGACGTCTCCGTGGTGCAGCGCATGCCCGGCAGCCCGGCGGATCGCAGTTCGCCCGCTAAACGCGCCGGGTTCCAGGTGCTGGCCACCCGGGGGGATCCGAGCTTCGGGGGAGCGGACGTCGATCAGGCGCTGCTGGAGCACGTGGGCTCGCTGGTGTCGGCCGCCGACCCGCCGGAATGGCGGAAACTCGTCGAAGGCCGCGAACTCACGGACCGGCGGCGGCGCCGCGTGCTGCGGCAGGACGTGCGCGGCGCGAAGGAGACGCTGTCGCGGCACGCGTACACCGACGTCCCGATGCCGCCGCCGTTCGCCGACGCGCATGTGACCCGGGAGGATCTCGAGCGGCTCATCGCGGGTCCGCTCGGGCGCGCGGTCGAGCTGACCGTGGCCGCGATCGGCGATTCCGGGCTGCGGCCGAAGCAGCTGACGGCGATCTTCCTCGTGGGCGGGTCGAGCCGGATCCCGATGGTGTCCCGGCTGGTGCACGAGCGGACCGGGGTCGTCCCCACCACGCTGGACCAGCCCGAGACCGTGGTCGCCCGCGGCGCGCTGCGTGCCGTGCTGATCGACCCGGACCGGACGGGTTCGCTGGCGGGCTCCGCGGTCTCGCGGGTCGGCGGTGCCCCCGCGCCCGTTCCCGCTCCCGCGGACCGGCGCCCCGACGCGCCGCGTCCCCCGTTCCCTCCCGGCCCTCACCAGCCTGCCCCGCCCCCGCAGAGCGCGTTTAGCCCGCTAAACGCGACGCGGCAGCAGGGGCCGCCGTCGCCGCCGATGGGCCAGCAGGGGGTGGCGCCCCCGCAGCCGTGGCGGCCGGGTGAGCCCGCCCGTGAGACCAAGTCCGCCGAGCGTGGCGGGAAGAAGAAGACACCCTGGATCGTCGCCGCGGCCGTGGTGGCCGTGGCGGCGATCGCCGGCGGCGTCCTCTTCGCGGTCAACAGCGGGGAAGCCGAGCCGGAGGGCCGCACGCTCGCCCAGTACGACTACCGCTTCGTCGCGCCGCCGGATTGGACGCAGACCGACGACCGCGTCGCCAAGCGTCAGGTGGTGATCCACCCGAGCGACTCCCTCAACGGGGACGACCTCGTGGTCGCCCAGGAATACGTGATGACCTACGACGCGACGGCCGACAGACAGAAGCTCGTCGACGAACTCGGCGCCGAGGCCCGGGGCAAGCCGAATGTGTACAGCGGCTTCAACGGCGCCGCGGAGTACGCCGGCAAGACCGTCATCCACTACCGCGAGACCAAGCCGGCTGCCCGCGTCGACTGGTATGTCGTCGCTCAAGGAAAGATCCGCGTCCACATCGGTTGCCAGTACGGCACCGGCTCACCGCACGAACAACGGGTGAGCGCGGCCTGCGAGCAGGTCGTCAAAACGATGGTGGTCGTCAACTGAAGGGGGAGGCTCATGCCACCCGAACCCGAGACCGCCGCTGAGCACTTCGCGCGCACAGGACGCGACGCGGTCACCTATGCCCGGCAGGTCGCCCGTACGGCCAAGGCGCGCTACGAACGCCGCCGGGGTGAGAACGCCGAACTCGCGAAGCAATTCGGCAAGGGACGGCTCGCGGGCGGCGAGGCCGCGCCGACCCCTGCCGTGCTCCGGAACGCCGCGAAACGGTTCCGCGCGGGCGCCGGTCTTCCGGTTCCGGCGTTGCCGTCGGCGGCGGATTTGGTTCCCCTTCGGCCGGAACCCGTGTCCAGACGGCCACGTGTGGGTGACGACGACGAGGACTTTTCGCAGTCGCGAATCATGAGCCGCGGCGATTGACCGGCCACTGTGCATTCGCTAAATCCCGTGGTGGAAGCCCTTTTCCCGGCGTGAATCGCAGCGCGCGCGCCGGATTCCCGATGGCGGTTCCCGCCGGGAGCGTTAACGCAAGCAACTACTTGAAACCAACGAGCGACAAGAGGGAACCAGACGTGGCAGTGTCTCCGTCGTAGGTCCGTACCAAACGAACTTCACCGAGTACGGATAAACCACGAACGAAGGGGGTAGCTCCCATGGCTGGCGGATTTACCGGGACAGTTGAGCAGTTCACCGAGGCCGAGAAGCGCGTGACCGAGGTCCGCGTTTCGATGGACCAGAACCTGAGCAAGCTTCGCGACAACATCGAGGCCACCCGCGCGGGCTGGACCGGCGACGCGGCGCTCGCGTTCAACAACGTGATGGAGCGCTTCGACCGGGCGGGCCGTGGGCTCAACCAGGCCCTCCAGAACATCGGTGACCTGCTCGAGCAGGCCGGTTCGAAGTACAACGCGACCGAGCAGCAGCAGCAGGAGCTCATCAAGTCGGTCAACCAGGGCTTCGGCGTCCTCGGCTGATTCGGCTACACCGCACCAAAAAACCAAGACTTTTCTGATAACTGGAGGAATTCATGGGCGAGATGAAGGTCGATTACGCCACGATCCACGCGGCGGCCGACGACTGCAAGAACACCGGTGGCGAGCTGGAGTCCCTCTTCGGGCAGCTGAAGAGCGACCTGTCCCCGCTGGTCAACACCTGGGACGGTGACGCGAAGGTCGCGTACATGGCCGCTCAGCAGGAGTGGGACAACAAGTTCGAGGAGCTCAAGCAGCTGCTCGCGCAGGTCGCCGGCGTGCTGCCGCAGCTGGCCGACGGCTACCAGGCCACGGAACAGGGCGTCACCGGCCTGTTCTGAGTCTCCCGGCTCCGAACGAGCAACGGCGGGCAGGCATCTTCGGATGCCGAGCCCGCCGTTTCGTTTGTGTCAAAGGAAAAGCCGCGACGGGATCGTCGCGGCTTTCCTGTCCTGAGGAGAGGCTCAGTGCGGTGCGCCGACCTCGAACTCCGGGGAGGTGTTGAGCACCCGGACGGTGACCTTCTTCTGCTGTCCCGCCATTTCGATCGTGCAGTCGAACGTGGTGCCGTTCTCCACCGGCTGGCCGGACGGACAGGTCACGTTCTTCACGTCCGGCTCGCCGTAATGCTCGTTGAGCACACGGACGACCCCGTCCTGGACCGACTTCTGATCGAGGGTGTCACCCGCGAACGCGCCGAGCAGCCAGGCCCCGACGCCGCCCGCGATCACGACGGCCGCGGCGATCCCGCCGATCAGCAAGGTCTTCTTGGAAGCCTTGGGTTTCTTCTCGGGTTCCGTGCCGAAAGCACCGAGCCCGCCGTACTGGGAAGGCTGTGCCTGCTGGACGGGCTGGAACCCGCCGCCGTACTGCCCCTGCGGGGGAGTGCCCGGACTTTGTTGCTGTGCCTGCCAATCCTGCTGCGGTGGCATCGGCTGCTGCTGTTGCGGCTGCCACGCCGTGCCCGGCGCCGGAGCGGCGCTTTGCTGCCAGGGGCCGGAAAAGGAACCGGTGACACCGGGCTGCTGCTGCCACTGCCCCGTGTAGGAACCGGTGGTCGCCGCGTTCGGGTCGTTCTGCTGCCACTGCCCGGAGTGCGGTCCGGTCGCCTGGCCTTCCTGCTGCCAGCCCTGCTGCTGGTTCGCGGGATTCGACGGCGGCTGCCACCACTGCTGCGGCTGTTGTGGTTGCTGCGGCTGCTGTTCGGGCGGCTGGCTCATCGGTGGTCACCTCGGAACGGGGAGGACTTCACGGCGTCGGGACGAAAGCGGGTCATGCCTCAGACGCCCTTCAACTCGTTGAAGCGGCGGTTGAAGTCGTCCTTGGCCGCCTTGTCCGGCAGCACGGTGATCTGCGAGGCGTCCGGCAGCTTCGGCAGATCCTGCGTGCTCGCCTTGCCGGTGAAGCGGAAGTCGTAGCGCAGCTCTATCTTGTGCCCGCCGCCCTCGATCTTGGCCTCCATCACGATCTGGCTCAGCGTCCCGTCCGGGTTGAGGGAGACGGTGGTGCGCACCGGGGCCTTCTTCATCTCGGCCGTGACCGCGCTGCTGATCGACGTCGGCAGGATCTCCACCCGCCGCTCCATGAACTTCCCGAACGGGATGTCAGCGGTCAGCTCGATCCGGTTCTCCGGAAGGCTTTTGGCGCCCTTCACGATCTTCTTGTCCGCGTTGTAGGACACGGCGATCGCGTCGGCCATCTTGCAGGCGGTGATGATGCCGACCCACGCGCAGGGGATGGTCAGCCCGGCTTCGGACTTCGGCATCGAAACCCACGGCGTCGGGGCGAGGCTCTTGTAGACGGGGCCGAGGTACACGTACTCGACGGTCCCGTCGCCCGGGGTGTACCAGTCGATGCTCTCGTCCGGGTTCTTCTGCGAGCGCTGGCGGCTGACCCGGCTTTCCGGCGAGCCGGTGCGGGCCGAGGAGATCGTGCTGCGGATGTACTTCTCGTCGAAGCGGAAGTAGGCACCCGACTCGCTGGTGACGTCGCGCTGGTCGCCGATGGTGTCCTGCAGCTTGTTCATCGCCGTTTCGAACTTCGTGCCGACGTAGGTCGCCGCGTCGTCGCCCTTCGGCACGGCCGTGCCCGCGCGCCCCTGGCCGCAGGCGGTGGTCAGCGCCAGCACGGCGCTCAGCACGCACAAGATGGTCGTTGGACGTTTGTTCATCGCCGTTCCCCTGATCGAGTCCCCCGCGCGCGGTGCGCGTCCGGATCGTCTCATCCTCTCCCGCGAAGGATGATGCCGTGGGCGGTTCCGCCACACCGGCGAGGTACAGTTGCGGGGCGCCCGCCGGGCGCCGGTCCTAGTATGGGACCCCGGACCGACCCCCGCTTCGCAGTAGGGTCGGGCGTGGGGGTATCTTCATATGTCGTTGTGCGCTGCGGCGCGTAAGCGCTAGGCCCGCACAGAACCCACACGCAATGTTGACGACGAGGTAGACCCTTGCCCACGTACAGCCCCAAGCCCGGCGACGTCACTCGTGCCTGGCACGTGATCGACGCCGAGGATGTCGTGCTCGGCCGGCTCGCGACCGAGGTCGCCACGCTGCTGCGCGGCAAGCACAAGCCGACCTACGCCCCGCACGTGGACACCGGTGACTTCGTCATCATCGTCAACGCCGAGAAGGTCGCGCTCACCGGTAACAAGCGCGAGCAGAAGTTCGCGTACCGGCACAGCGGTTACCCCGGTGGTCTGCGGAAGCGCTCCTTCGGCGAGCTGCTCGACACCAAGCCCGAGCACCTGCTCGAGAAGGTCGTCAAGGGCATGCTCCCGAAGAACAAGCTCGGCCGCGCCCAGGCGAAGAAGCTGAAGGTCTACGCCGGCGCCGAGCACCCGCACGCCGCGCAGCAGCCGCAGGCGCGCGAGATCACCAAGATCGCGCAGGTCGCGAAGTGAGTGAGGAACAGTCTGTGACCAGCACCGAGACCGAGGCCGTCGAGGCTGTCGAGACCCCCGCGGTCGGTGACGCCGTCGCGACCAGCGAAACCCCCGCCGCCCCGCGCCCGTCGCGCGCCGCCGGTGGCAACGCCCAGACCGTCGGCCGCCGCAAGGAAGCCGTCGTCCGGGTCCGCGTCGTTCCCGGTACCGGTGAGTTCAAGCTCAACGGCCGCACGCTCGAAGAGTACTTCCCGAACAAGGTGCACCAGCAGCTCATCCGTGAGCCGCTGGTGACGGTCGACAAGCCCGACTCGTTCGACATCTTCGCCAACCTGCACGGTGGCGGGATCTCGGGCCAGGCCGGTGCGCTCCGTCTCGCGATCGCCCGTGCGCTCGTCGAGGTCGACGCCGACGACCGTCCGGCCCTGAAGAAGGCCGGCTTCCTGACCCGTGACGCCCGCGCCACGGAGCGGAAGAAGTACGGCCTCAAGAAGGCCCGTAAGGCTCCGCAGTACAGCAAGCGCTGATCGCGCCTCTGGCGCAACCCGCGGAAGCGCCCATCCGTCTCTCGGATGGGCGCTTCCGTGTTTCCGGGGTCCTTCGGGCCCCGCTCGCCCGCCGTCCCACCTGTCACACCCGCCACACGTGCCCCACCCGTGTCGCGTTTAGCCCGCTAAAGTCGCGCGCGTCGCGTTTAGCCCGCTAAAGGCGAACCGGGGGTGCGGGAGGGGGCGCAGGGGCACTGGCTAGGTTGTCGTGGTGGTTTTTCAAGGAGGTCGACAGATGGCTCGTCTATTCGGTACCGACGGCGTACGTGGCCTCGCCAACGAGGAGCTGACCCCGGAGCTGGCGCTCTCGCTCGCCGCCAGCGCCGCCCGCGTCCTCGCCGCCCACGACCGCTCGCACCGCCCGGTCGCGGTCGTCGGCCGTGACCCGCGCGCCAGCGGCGAGATGCTCGAGGCCGCCGTCGTGGCGGGCCTCACGTCCGCCGGCGCCGACGTGCTCCGTCTCGGCGTCCTCCCGACGCCCGCCGTCGCTTATCTGGTCGGCGCGCTCGAAGCGGACCTCGGCGTGATGATCTCCGCCTCCCACAACCCCATGCCCGACAACGGCATCAAGCTCTTCGCGGCGGGCGGCCACAAACTTCCCGACGGGATCGAAGACGAGATCGAAGCCGGTCTCGCCGCCCCCGTCATCCGCCCGACCGGCATCGGCGTCGGCCGGGTGAAGGACGTCCCCGACGCGGGTGACCGCTACGTCCAGCACCTGCTGTCGGCCACCCCGCACCCGCTCGAAGGCCTGCGCGTCGTCGTCGACTGCGCCAACGGCGCCTCCTCCTTCGCCGCCCCCGACGTCTACCGCAAGGCCGGCGCCGAGGTCATCGCGATCCACGCCGACCCGGACGGCGTGAACATCAACGAACACTGTGGGTCGAATCACCCGGACGCGTTGCGCGCGGCCGTCGTCGAGCACGGCGCCGACCTCGGGATCGCACACGACGGTGACGCCGACCGCTGCGTCGCGGTCGACGCCTCGGGTGAACTCGTCGACGGCGACCAGATCATGGCCGTCCTGGCGCTGGTGGTCGCCGAGACCGGCGAGCTGACCAAGAACACCCTGGTCGCGACCGTGATGAGCAACCTCGGCCTGCACCTGGCGATGCGTGCCCACGGCATCGACCTCGTCACCACCGCCGTCGGCGACCGCTACGTCCTCGAAGAGCTCCGCGCGAGCGGGTTCGCGCTCGGCGGCGAGCAGTCGGGCCATGTCGTCCTTCCCGCCTACGCGACCACCGGCGACGGCCTCCTCACCGCGCTGCGGGTGATGAGCCGCATGGCGTCCACCGGCAAGTCGCTCGCCGACCTCGCCGCCGTCATGAACCGCCTGCCGCAGGTGCTGGTGAACGTCCCGGTCGCGGACAAGGCGGCGGTCGCCGTCTCGGCCGCGGTCCGTGACGCCGTCGGTGCCGTCGAAGCCGAGCTCGGCGAAGAAGGCCGTGTGCTGCTGCGCCCCTCGGGCACCGAGCAGCTGGTCCGCGTCATGGTCGAGGCTCCGGCACACGACACCGCGCAGGCGGCCGCGGACAGGCTGGCGGGAGTCGTCTCCTCCGCCTCGTAAGCCCTCTCACGTTCTCCCCAAGTCGCTGCGCTGCGGTTACCGGCCCGGTACATTCCGTGTGCGTATACCTAGGGGAGGGTGACGGTGGCGGGTAAAGGGCACAAGGTCGATCCGGCTCAGCTGAACGAGGCGGCCAAGGTTCTGCAGGATCTGCCCAAGCAGGCCTGTGAAGGGCCGATCGGGGCGGTCGAGCAGATCAACCTGAGCGCGGCGAGCTTCGGTCCGGCGCACGGGGACTGCTTCAACGGCTATTCCGCGAGCATCCAGCGCCTGGCGAAATGCGCGCGCAGCTATCTCGCCGCGTCGGACGAGTTCGGGCGCAAACTCGCGGCCTCCAAGGACCTCTACCAGTCCAATGAGGACTCCAACGCCGCCGAGATGAGGAAGCACTGATGGGCCTCGCAGACGTCGGCGGCGGTGGCGGCCACGACATCCCCAGCCGGGCCGAAGTCGAGAAGATCCTCAACGACCCGAACATCGACCGCGACACGAAACGCGAACTCGCCCTCAACTACATCGACTACATCGAGGACGAGACGCCGGAAAGCTGCGGTTTCGCCAGCGAAGCCGAGCGGAACGGCTTCCGGGACTACATCAAGTCGATGAACGGTGACTGGATCACCGAGGGCGATCTCAACGTCAATGACGGCTCCCTGGGAGAGGTCCAGGCGGCTTACAAGACCGCGCAAGAGAAGTACGACGCGAACCAGGCCGCCGGACGGCAAGGCGATCGCGACGCGCTCAACAAGGACGCGGCGAAGACCCAGGAGATCGGTGGGCGCGCCACCGAGACCGATCCGGGCTGCGCGAATTCGAACGACATCATGGTCCCCGGTCTGTCGGGGTTCAAGGTCTACGAGATCTTCCACCCGCTGTACGTCCGCGCATTGTCCTTGGCCGGCGGCGGGGCGGCGGTATCCCTCGGCGAGCTGCAGCGGCTCTACCACGAACAGGACAACATCCCGTTCAACCTGTTCAAGGCGAGCGCGGACGAGCTGACCGCGGTCGGCACGGCCATCGCCGGATCGGCGCAGGACGTCTCCGGAAAGCTGGGGAACTCGCTCGGCACCTGGGAAGGCCCGGCGGCCGAGCAGGCCCGTGCCTATCAAAAAGCGTATTCGGACAAGACCGGCCTGGTCGCCGAAGCGTTCAAGGCGGCGGGCGACGGACTTCTGCGGACCAACGCCTCGGTGGGCAAGTTCTGCCGCGAGAAGGTCGAGTGGCTGCAGAAGTGGTTCACCGACAACATCGACGGTGCCACGGCGCAGGACATCGAGCGCATCATCCGCATCGCCGACGGCTCGTGCAGCCAGAACGACATCATCCACTGCATCAAGTTCCTGAGCATCGAAGCGAAGGACGCGTTCAACGACGACGCCGGCGACATCGACCAGAGCACCATCGACGAGGTCCTCAAACCTCAGGCGGTTGCCTGGCTGAAGAACGTCTTCCTCGGCTGGTTCGGCAAGCACATCGAGAACTTCCAGCTGGTGTGCAAGAACACGCGCGACGCGATCAACGGCGCGTGGAAGGCGTACTTCGACTCGCTCGGCCAGGTGGTCGAGAATCCGTTCGCGGATTTGGGCAAGACCCCGGAAACCGGTGGCGAGAAGCCCGTTGAAAAGCCGGTCGAGAAGGGTGGTGGCGGTGGCCCGTCCGCGGGTGGCGGTGGTGGCCCGTCGTCCGGCGGGGGCGGCGCCGGGCGGATGACGCCGAGCAACACCGAGCTCCCGGAGCCGGTGAAGCCCGAAGTCCCGGGCCAGGAGAAGAACCCGGTCACGGACAAGCCGCTCGACATCGACCCGGCCACCGGCGAGCCGTATCCGATCGACCCCCGCACGGGCGAGGCGATCAAGGAGGACACCCGGCCCGAGCCGGTGACGGTCGAGCAGGGTGACCGCAAGATCTCCATGGCCGACCCCGGCGCAGACGGGAAGATGGGCATCTCCGTCCAGAACGGCACCGGGCAGGTCAAGGACTACGACCTCGACTTCGGTGACGGCAAGGCCGCCGCGGGCGACCCGGCTCCGCGAGAGGGCGCCGAGCCGTCGGCCTCGAACCCCGGAAAGGTCCACCAGCCCGGCCCCGACGGCAAGATCCACATCGAGGAGGGCGGCCTCAAGATCACCGCGGAACGCCCGAGCGGTCCCGACGGGCCGACGCTGGTGACCGTCGACGACGGCTCGGGGCATCCGTCGAAGTACACGCTGGGCGAAGACGAGCCCGCGGCCGGCCGTCACGCGAGCCCGGACTCGACACCGCAGACGGCTGGAAGGCATGCCGCCGCACAGCCCGCCGAAGAGACTGCGCGCCAGGTGGCCGAGCCGGGTGTCCGGCCGCACGAGGCCACGTCCGGAGGGAGCGGCGGCGGAGCGCCCGCTCAGACCGGACCGGTGACGGCCGGAAGTGATCCGGAAGCGACGACGGCGCAGTCGCTGAGCGACCCGTTCGCCGGTGGGGACAACGGCCTCGGCGAGGCGTCGGATCCGGCCGGGACCGGCGGTGGCGGGGCCTCGCCCACGACGTCGTCCGGGCTCGGTTCCGCTCCCGGAGGGGGCGTCCAGGATCCGGTCGCGGCCAGTGCGGGGATGATGGGCGGCATGGGCATGATGGGCGGCGGTGCGGCCGGAGGCGGACAAGGATCCGGTGAAGACCAGCAGCGCACGTCCAGCGGATACCGGGTCGACGGCGGCCTGTTCGACACCGCGACGACGACGGGCAGCCGGATCAGCGGCTCGCTCGACGACGACGGCGTCATCGGCTTTCGCTAGGGGAGGGGTCAGTGAATCCTGAGGAGGATCTCGCCACACTCCGGCACAAGCTGGCCGGGCTGGAGCGCGAGAACGGCGACCGGATGTACCTGGTCGACAACCGCGCGGCCAAGACGATCGAGGAGACCCGGACCGCGGGCGACCAGCTCAAGCAGGAGACGGCCGCGGCTTTGGCGGCGCGAAGCGAGCAGAAGCGGCGCGCGGAGGCCGCGGGTGGCTGGGCGACCGAGTCGACGCTGAGCGAGAAGGTCGAGGACGACGGCGACTTCGGGTTCGAGGAGGACGAGGCCGAGAACGAGCGTCGGGCCGGGTATCGGACGGCCGAGGAGCCGCCGGTCGCGTACCGGCCGCCTGCTCCTCCTGCGCCGGCACCTCCTCCGCCGCCACCGGCACCCGCGCCGGAGGAGCGTCCGGCCGGGCGGCACCGGCGGGCGGCGGCCGCGCGGGGTGACGACGACGATTTCGCCAACACCGACTGGCTGGCGACCTGAGCGGTCAGGTTCGCAGCGCCACGACGGCCCGCTCGACGCCGTGGAAGACGGCGTGCGTCTTGTATCGCACGTCTTCGGCGACGTGGTCGGGAGTCAGGATCTCGGCGAGGGCGCGAAGCGCGACTTCGCCCTCGGCGACCGCGACCCGCGAGCCGGGACAGGTGTGCCGGCCGAGGCCGAAGGCGAGCTCGGCGTCGGGGCCCAGGGGGATGGCCAGTTTGTCCCCGGTCGTGAAGTCCTTGCCCGCCAAGGAGAACGGTGTAGTCACGCGGCGGGCGGCGAAGCGGGTGGGGGCGATTTCGTGGATCAGGCCGCGTACGTCCTCGAGAACGTCGGGGCGGCGTAGGAGTTCGAGGCCGGCGAGGGCGAGGAAGTTCATGGAGTTCTCGTACGCCGCGTGGGCGAGCATCACCGGCGTGATCATCAGCTCGTCTTCGGTGATCCGGCCCGCTTCATGCGCTTCGCGGAGCAGCGCCAGCCCGCCGCCTTCGACGGCCGTCGCCTTGAGGAAGAACATCGCGACCCTGAGCGCGGCGGTGTCGGCTCCGGCGGGCCCACCCGACCAGACGTCGAGGTTCGCGGCGGTCTCCGAAAGGTTCGTCAGGAGCTTCTCGCCGAGTGGCTCGACCGTGCCGAGCACCGCCTCCGTCACCCTGGCCGCCGCGGGCCTGGCGAAATCGGCCACCAGATCGAACCGCCGGAGCGACTTTAGCGGGCTAAACGCGATCCGGAGGTCGGCGAGCACGGCCTCCGGAAGCGGCTCCACCAGGGCGATGACCTCCTTGACGACCGCGCGCAGCCGCCGGTGGTCCGCGCCGTCCATCAGCAGGAGGTTCGGGGTCTCGGCCGCGGCGCCGCCCGGGTTCGAGCTGAGTTCGCGGTCGCGCAGAGCCTTGACGCGATCCGCGGGATCGTCCAGCACGAAGAAGTCGTCCACATTCGTATGATGCCCATGCCGCGGCCGGAGGATGTGCCAGTGCGCTCAGAAGTGCCCGAAGAAGTCTTACGGACCCCGCTCGTGCGGCGGCTGCTCGAACGCGCCGACGTCGAGCGCCCGGCGTACACGCACCTCGATTGCTCGAACCGGCACGAACCCGTCGAGGACACGCTGACCTGGGCGGAGTTGCTCGTCCACGTCCGGGCGGTCGCCGCGAAGCTGCGCGAGGTCATCCAGCCGGGAGACCGCGTGGCGATCACGGCGCGGCAGGACCTCTCTTACGTCGTCGCGTTCTTCGGCGCGCTGTACGCCGGGGCCGTCGCGGTGCCCCTGTCCGCTCCGGACGTCCGCGCTCACCGCGAGCGGCTGGTCGGGGTCCTCAACGACTGCGACGCCGACATCTGGCTCACGTCGGAAGCGTTGGTCGGGCGGCTGACGGAGTTCGCCGAGACCGAGCCGGTTCCGGCACCCCGCGAGATCATCGCCGTCGACACCCTGCCGACGGATCCGGCGGACCGGTCGCTGCCGTCGCCGGTTTCCCCCGAAGACCCCGCCTACCTGCAGTACACCTCTGGCACGACGCGATCACCGGCGGGCGTGATCGTCACGCATCGGGCGTTGTCGGCCGCTTGCTGGCAGATCTGCCACGCCTACGACGTCGACGAGCGCACCACGTGCGTCGGCTGGATCCCGTTCTTCCACGACATGGGGCTGGCACAACTGCTCGCGGGGACGATGCATTCCGGCGGCCGGACGGTGTTCATCGCGCCGCTGGAGTTCATCCGGCGCCCGGAGCGCTGGCTGCTGCTGATGTCGGCGTATCCGAACACGCTCACGGCGGCCCCGAACTTCGCGTACGACCTGGTGACCGAGGCCGTGCCGGAGGCGAAGCGCGCCGAGTACGACCTCTCGACGGTGTCCATCGCGCTCAGCGGCAGTGAACCGGTCCGGGCGGCGACCGTCCGGGAGTTCCTCGCCGCCTACGAACCCCACGGCTTCCCGCGTGGCGCGTTCCGGCCGTCCTACGGTCTGGCCGAGGCCACGGTCTACGTCGCCAGCGGCGATTCCGACGGTCCGGTGGTGACCGAAGTGGACGGCCGGGAGGTCGTCGAGATCGGCCGGCCCAGGGGGCAGCGGGTCCGCGTCGTCCCTGCGCCGGATCGCGGTTTGCCCGCTAAAGGCGAAGTGGGCGAGATCTGGGTGAAGGGGCCCAACGTGGCGGCCGGGTACTGGCGGCGTCCGGACCTGACCGCCGAGGTGTTCGACGCCGCACTCGACGGCGAGGGCGGCTGGCTCCGCACCGGCGACCTGGGCGCGATCCGCGACGGCAGGCTGTCGGTGACCGGTCGCATCAAGGATCTGATCATCATCGACGGCCGTAACCACAGCCCCCACGACATCGAGGAGACGGTCGCCGCCGCGCATCCCCTTCTCGGTCCCGAACGGGTCGCCGCGTTCTCGGTCGACGGTGACGGAGGCGAGGGCGTCGTCGTGGTCGCCGAGCGCGCCCGGAAGGCCCCCGACTTCGACGAAGCCGAGATCGAGCGGGCCGCCACCCGCGCCGTCGCCGAGCGGCACGACGTGCGCCTCCGCGCCTTCTTCCTGGTGAAGCCCGGCGGCCTGCCGCGGACCTCCAGCGGCAAGGTCGCGCGTTCCGCGGCCAGAACGCGGTACTGGACGGCGGATGGGACAGAATCCCCCCATGGCAGCTGACGGGAGCGAGTACGTCGACGAGATCAAGGCCCTCGTCTGCGAGACCTTCGACGTCGATCCGGAGACCATCGACGAGAACACGCCCTTCGCCGAGATGGGCGTCGACTCCCGGCGCCGTGTCCGGCTCCTGGCGACCGTCGAGGTGGAGTTCGGCGTCGACCTCGACCTCGACGAGCTGGACCGCCTTGTCGACATCCGGGGCGCGGCGACCGTGCTCGCCGAAGCCGTCGAGGCGGGCGCGAAACCGCGAAAACGCGGTCTACCAGGCTTCTTGCGCCGAAATCGTTTGAGTTAGCAAAGGTGTGAATGTCCCTGCGGTCCGGATGACCGGTGGGTACATTCTGTGTGCATATGCGACGGCACCTGATGCCGCCGGCGTGCGTCGTAGGTAGGACAACGAGGCGGATACAGCGGGACGAAGGGGGCACCGGTCATGCCGGACGGGGGCTACAAAGCCGATTCAGAGGCGATGCTCACGGCGTCGACGTCGTTGGAGCGCGCGGCTGAGAAAACGACGTCCGAGGCGGGGAAGGTGGGGCCGACCCAGGTCGGGCCCGAGAACTTCGGCCGGGTCCACAAGGACTACCAAAAGGGCTACGCCACCGGGATCCTCGCCATTTCCGACGCGATGAAGGGGTACGCGGGCCAGCTCACCCAGCTCGCCGGCGGAGTCAGCACCGCGTCGACCCGCTACACCTCTTCCGACCAGGCGAACGCCGCGGCTGCCAACAAGGCGGGAGCCCAGTAATGAGTCAACCGACGCAGGCACAGATCGACGAAATGCTGAAGGACCCCTACGTCACGCAGGGCACCAAAGACGCCTTGATGCTGCCGTGGAACAGGGAAGAGGCATACAAGAAGGCCGTCGCCGAACGGGACTCGAACGCGGCCGGGGACAAGAAGCAGGCGGCCGAAACGAAGCAGGCCGACAAGGACCTCGACTCCATGTCCCGGCCCGCCGCCGGGGGTGCGACCACCAAATCCGACCAGGTGCTCGACCTCGGAAAGCCGGCACTGGACTTCTTCTCCGACTGGGCCGAGCAGGTCTGGAACAAGATGCCGGAGAAGTCGGGCGAAATCAGCTACAAGACCGACATCTGGGACCGGTTCCACGAGAACCGTGAGATCAATTTCCAGAAGATGTTCGACGAGGTCGAGGATCTCGCCGACGCCAAGAAGATCGTCGAACAGACCCAGCGGGACGCGTCTTCGGCGCTGACCACGCTCTTCCACGATTGGAAGGGCGAGGGCGCGACGGCCGCGAAGGTCAAGTACGAGCAGCGGATCCAGCCTGACGCGAAGGAACTCATCGCGCAGATGGACGGCGCCATCAAACTGGTGCCTTCGACCATCGACAAGATCTACAGCGCGCTCAAGCTGAAGGTCGACGAGACGCTGAAGCTCCGGGTCGACAAGGTCGCGACGGCGCCCCTGTACATCGCGAAGCAGGTCGTCGACATCGCGAACGGCAAGGTCGACTCCAAAGAAAAGCTCATGGACGTCGCGTACTGGCTCGACTCCGCGTGTCCGGGCAACAACCTCGCCGAACGGCTGCGTCACGACGACTGCAAGCTGAACGACGAGAACAAGGATTACGCGATCGGGGCCGCGAAGCAGTGGCTGAAGGGTTCGTTCGCCACCGAGTTCGGTGAGCGGTACGAGAACTTCAAGAAGCTCTGCAAGAACGCGACCGAGACGATCAACACGCAGTACCACGAGCTTTCGCGGTTCATGGAGGACTACACGAACCCGTTCCCCGCGCCCGGCTCCGAGAAGCCGCCCGTCGACGACGGCAAGGGCAAGGACAAGGGTGGCGGCGGTGACACCGGTGGGGGCACCGGCGGCGGCACCGGTGGCGGGAGTGGCACTGGCGGTGGAAGCGGCAGTGGTGGCGGTGCCAGCACTCCGCCGGCCGCGGAGGTCCCCGAGACGCCGAAGCCGGAGGAGAAGCCGGCCGAGGGCACGAACCCGGTCACCGGCAAGCCGCTGGAAATCGACCCCGAGACCGGCAAGCCGTACCCGATCGACCCCTCGACGGGTGAGGCGATCAAGGACGGCATCGACGGTCAGGACACCATGACCGTCCAAAAGGGCGACAACAAGATCGAGATGACCGAGCCGGACAAAGACGGCAAAATGGACATCAAGGTCGACGACGGCAAGGGCAACGAGAAGGACTACAAGCTCGACTTCGGCGACCCGAAGGGCGAGGACGGCAAGCCCGGCGAAGAGGGCAAGGACCTCAAGGAAGGCGAGTTCGGGCCGAAGGGCACGGTCAAGGAAGGCGAGCCCGGTCCCGACGGCGTCTACCGGCCCGGTCCGGACGGCAAGATCCACATCCAGGACGGCAACCTCAAGATCACCGCCGAGCAGCCGGACGGTCCGAACGGCCCGACCGTGGTGACCGTCGACGACGGCAAGGGCGAGCCGACCACCTACACCCTCGACGAAAAGGGTGAGAAGAAAGAGCTCAAGCCCGGCGAAGACCTCAAGAACGGTCTCGACGACCGGAATCCCGGCAACCCGCAGCCCGGCAAGACCGACGACATTCGGACGATGCCCGCCCCGGCCGAGGCAGGGGTGGCGCCCGCTGGAGGCGGCAGCAGTGGCTTCAGCGCACCTGGCGGCGTCGAGGTCGGGGTCGGTGCCGAAGGGACCGCCGGGGTGTCCGCGGGAGCCGAAGCCGCTGGTGGCGGTGGTGCTTCGGGTGCCGGTGCCGATGGCACCGCGCCGGCCGCGAGCGGCGGCGGAGGCGGAGGCAGCTTCGAAGGCGCGCTCGGAAGCCCCATCGAGGGTGCTTCTTCGGGGGCGCTGAACGAAGCCGGCTCGCTGGAAGCAGGCATGCAGTCCGGAGGCGGCGCGCAGCCGGCCGGGGTCGAAGGCGGTCTCGGGATGGCTCCCGGCGGGATGGATCCGGCGCCCGCGGGTGCCGGCGGTGCCGGAAGCTCGCCCGCCGGAATGGGCGGCATGATGGGTGGCATGGGCGCCATGGGCGGCGCGGCCGGCGGTGGCGGGGGTGACACGCAGCGCGGGTCGAGCCAGTACCGCGTCGAGGGTGGCATTTTCGAGACCAGTGGTGCGGGCGGCCGGATCAGCGGATCGCTCGACGACGAGGGTGGCGACCGTTCGATCAGTTACGAGCGATGATCGCCTGACCGGGGAACGAGGGAGGACCGATGAGCGCTGTCGACCGGCTGGCGGCCGCCATGTCCAGGCAGGACGCCGCCATCACGGAGCAGTTGGAGCAGCGCGGGCTGCGGGAGCGGCATCTCGCCGACGCCAAGGCCCAGGCGGTGGAGACCATGCAGAAGGACGCCGCCATCCACGACAAGTACGCCGCTCACATGCAGGAGCTGGGGAAGCGGAGCAAGGAGGCGGGTGGCTGGCTGACCGGCAAGACGACCGCCGACCGCAGCCACACCATCGGCTTCGACATCGAGGACGACGACAAGCCGGACGCCCGGTTCGCCGAGTTCGGTGCGCGTCCTGACGTGTCGCGGCCGGCTCCGCCTCCGCCGCCTCCTCCGGTCGCCCCTGGGGTGCCCGGGATGCCGGCGACGGTGGACGTCCCGCCCGCGGCGGCGACGCCCGCTCCGGGTGCCGCGGCGCCTGAGGCACCCGGCACGCCCGCGCGTCGTCGTGGTCGTCACGCCCGTGATGACAAGGGCTTCGACGACGACGACTTCTCGAACAACTCGTGGATGGTCGACTGACCTGCTTCGGCACCGGATCGCGTTTAGCGGGCTGAACGCGATCCGGGCGGTCAGGCGGCGGGTTCGTCCTGGACCTCGATGGGGGCGCGTTTGACGTCGGCGTCCAGCAAAGGCTGGTACTTCGTCGTCCCCGTCAGGTGCGTGAGGAAGAACGCGGTGAACAGCGCCCGCGCCAGTTGCTGAGTCCCGCGGTGCGGCTTCCCGTGCAGCAGCAGCTGGCTCCAGTGCCTGCCTTCGGTGACGCCGAGGTGCGACGACTTCCCGAGCTTCCGCAGCTGCACCGGCCCGCCCCACGCGTCGGCGATGGCCTCGGCATGGCCGACCGGCGGCGCGACCAGGTCTTCGCTCGCCGCGAGGTGCAGGCCGGGCACGGTCACCGACCGGGCCGACACCGTCGCCGGAGGCAGCGTCTGGGCCGGGGTGATGGTCGCGACGGCGCGGATCTCGGGCCGCTCGTCGTTCTCGGCCGCCTGCGCGGCGGCCAGCACCGCCGAACCACCGCCGGTCGAGTGCCCGGCCAGGCCGAGCTTCGCCGGGTCGACGCTGATGCCGTCCGGTCCGAGTCGGACCGTCGTGATCAGCTCGAGCGTGGTGAGCAGGTCGCCGGCCAGCAGCCGGTGCGAAGGCAGCGGACCGCGCTGGGTGGCCGGAGCCGCCGCGACGATGCCCCAGCTCGCGAGGTGCCGGAGCAGGTGCCGGTAGCTCCCGGTCGGCTGAAGCCAGCCGTGCCCGAAGGCGATCGCGGGCAGACCGAGCCCGGAACGGGGCGTGAACACGACACCGGGCAGTCCGACCAGGGCGAGGTTGCCGCGCAGAACGTCGTGCGGACCTGGGTGGGACAGCTCCGCGAGCAGCTGCTTGGGCTTGCTGGCCATGGTCGTGACCTTACTGCCCGCATCCCCGTCCGGCCCGCGCGCCGCCCCACGCGTCGCGTTTAGCCCGCTAAAGGCGACGCGTGGGCGCCCGGGCGAGGGGGCCGGATTCCCGTCGTTAGGCTGGTGGCCGTGTGTGGAATCGTGGGATACGTCGGACACCGCCCGGCCCTGGACGTCGTCATCGGCGGCCTGCGCAGGATGGAGTACCGCGGCTATGACTCGGCAGGCGTCGCGGTCCTCGACGGCGCCGGCGCGCTGAACGTCGAGCGCAAGGCGGGCCGCCTGGCCAACCTGGAGACCCAGCTCGACGCCGTCGGCAGGGACGCCTTCACCGGCACCGCCGGGATGGGCCACACCCGCTGGGCCACCCACGGCGCCCCGGTCGACCGCAACTCGCACCCGCACCGCGACGCCTCCCAGCGCGTCGCCGTCGTGCACAACGGCATCATCGAGAACTTCGCCGCCCTGCGCGCCGAGCTCGAGGCCGAAGGCGTCGAGATGGCGAGCGACACCGACTCCGAGACCGCCGCGCACCTGATCGCCCGCGCGTACACCGAGGGCGACACGAAGGGCGACTTCGCGGCCAGCGTCGCCGCCGTCTGCCGTCGTCTCGAGGGCGCGTTCACCCTGGTCGTGACCATCGCCGACCAGCCGGACACCGTCGTCGCCGCCCGCCGTTCTTCGCCGCTGGTCGTCGGCGTCGGCGAGGGGGAGCACTTCGTCGCTTCCGACGTCGCCGCGTTCATCGAGCACACCCGCGAGGCCGTCGAGCTCGGCCAGGACCAGCTCGTCGTGATCACCCGCGACGGCTACGAGGTCACCGACTTCCACGGCGACGCCGCCCAGGCCAAACCGTTCACCGTCGACTGGGACCTCTCGGCCGCGGAAAAGGGCGGCCACGAGTACTTCATGCTCAAGGAGATCGAGGAGCAGCCGGAGGCGCTGGCGAACACGCTGCGCGGCCATTTCGACGGCGGCCGGATCATCCTCGACGAGCAGCGCATCTCCGACCAGGACCTGCGTGACGTCGACAAGGTCTTCGTGGTCGCCTGTGGTTCCGCGTACCACTCGGGTCTCGTCGCCAAGTACGCGATCGAGCACTGGTGCCGCCTGCCGGTCGAGGTCGAGCTGGCCAGTGAGTTCCGTTACCGCGACCCGGTGCTGGACCGCGCGACGCTGGTCGTCGCCGTCTCCCAGTCTGGCGAGACCGCGGACACCCTCGAAGCCGTCCGCCACGCGCGCGAGCAGAAGGCCCGCGTCCTGGCCGTCTGCAACACCAACGGCGCGCAGATCCCGCGTGAGTCCGACGCCGTCCTCTACACGCACGCCGGTCCGGAGATCGGCGTCGCCTCGACCAAGGCGTTCCTCGCGCAGATCGCGGCGAACTACCTGGTCGGCCTGGCGCTCGCGCAGGCCCGCGGCACCAAGTACCCGGACGAGGTCGCCCGCGAGTTCGCCGAACTCGAAGCGATGCCCGCCGCGGTGCAGAAGGTCCTGTCCACTGTGGACCAGGTCCGCGACCTCGGCCGCCGGATCGCCGACTCGAAGGCCGTGCTGTTCCTCGGCCGTCACGTCGGTTTCCCGGTCGCCCTCGAAGGTGCGCTGAAGCTCAAGGAACTGGCGTACATGCACGCCGAGGGCTTCGCTGCCGGCGAGCTCAAGCACGGTCCGATCGCGCTGATCGAAGAGGGCCTGCCCGTCGTCGTGGTGATGCCGTCGCCGAAGGGGCGCGCGGTGCTGCACTCGAAGCTGGTGTCGAACATCAGCGAGATCCAGGCGCGCGGTGCCCGCACGATCGTGATCGCGGAAGAGGGCGACGAGACCGTCCGCCCGTTCGCCGACGAGCTGATCGAGATCCCGGCCGTCCCGACCCTGCTGCAGCCGCTGGTCTCCACGGTGCCGCTGCAGGTGCTGGCCGCCGAGATCGCCCGCACGCGCGGGTACGACGTCGACAAGCCGCGTAACCTGGCGAAGTCGGTCACCGTCGAGTAGAGACCGGAGGCGTCGTGCAGGGAATCTGGACCACGGAACGGATTCGCGCGGCGGAGGACCGGTTGCTCGCCGTCACTCCCGACGGCGAGCTCATGCGGCGCGCGGCTTTCGGTCTTTCCGTGCACGCCGCCGAGATGCTGGCCGAGCACACGGGCTCGGTGTCAGGGCGGCGGGTGACGCTGCTGGTCGGGTCGGGGAACAACGGCGGTGACGCCTTGTGGGCCGGCGCGTTCCTGCGTCGCCGCAACGTGGCTGTCTCCGCGATCCTGCTGAAGCCCGAACGCGCGCACGCTCCGGGTTTGGCCGCCTTGAAGCGATCCGGCGGCAGGGTCGTGTCCCCTGAGGACGGTCCACAGTGGATTAGCCGGGCCGATCTCGTCGTCGACGGGATCGTCGGTATCTCGGCGCGCGGGCCGTTGCGGCCGGACGCCGCCGCGCTGCTGGAGCACGTGAGCGCGCCGGTGCTGGCCGTCGACCTGCCGAGCGGAGTGGATCCGGACACCGGCGCCGTCGATGGTCCGGCGGTCGTGGCCGACCGGACGGTCACGTTCGGCGCGCTCAAGCCGGTGCACGCCCTCGCGCCCGCGTCCTGTGGCGAGGTCTCCCTGGTGGACATCGGGCTGCGGCTCAGCGAACCCGATCTGCAGCGGCTCGATACGGCGGACGTCGCGGCGGCGTGGCCGGTGCCGGGGCCGGATGACGACAAGTACAGCCAGGGCGTGGTCGGGGTGGCCGCCGGGTCGGCGACGTATCCGGGCGCGGCCGTGCTCGCGGCCGGTGCGGCGGTGCGGGCGACGTCCGGGCTGGTGCGGTACGCCGGCCATGCCGCGGATGTCGTGCGTGGGCACTGGCCCGAGGTCATCGCGACGGGTTCGGTGACCGACGCAGGCCGGGTGCAGGCGTGGGTCGTCGGGCCGGGGATCGGCACCGGGCACGAGGGTCGGGACGTGCTCAGGTTCGTACTCGGCCGCGGCGTGCCGGTGTGCGCGGACGCCGACGCGACGACGATCATCGCGCGTTCGCCCGACGTGCTGGACGCGCGCGATCCGGACACGCCGCTCGTGCTGACTCCGCACGCGGGGGAGTTCGAGCGGCTGATGGGTTCGCCGCCGGGGGCGGACCGGGTCGCGGCGGCGCGGGCGGCGGCGCGGAAGTACGACGCCGTCGTGCTCCTGAAGGGACACTGCACGGTGGTCGCGGCGCCGGACGGGCGCGCGCTGGTGAACACGCCGCGGGGGTCGTGGCTCGCGACGGCGGGTTCGGGGGACGTGCTGTCCGGTCTGCTCGGCGCGCTACTCGCGTCCGGGCTCGATCCGTGGCTGGCGGCCGGGGCGGCCGCGCACGTCCACTCGCTCGCCGGCTCGCTCGCCGCCGACGGCGCCCCCACCTCGGCCTCCGGCATCCTCGGCGCGATCCCCGATGCCCTCCGGTCCGTCCGTTCCCTGACCTCCTGACCAGGGCCCCGACCTGCGTTTAGCCCCCTAACTGCGCTCTGCGGGCGGGCGCCCTCAGAAAACCACATTCTGCGGGCGGGCGCCCTCAGAGCGCGATTAGGGGGCTAAACGCAGGTCGGCGGGGCAGGCGCGCGAGTGGGAAAAAATGCGGGAGTTATCGAGTTACGTGTTAACTCCGGGCGAATAATCTGGTAAGAAGCAGGTGTGAGCGCCGACACCCACCCCGCCGAGACCGCGATGGTCCGGGTCGTGAACGGTGTCGCCCATGTCTAAGACCAGGCCCTCGGACGCCGCCGTCGAGCACCGGCGCCAGGAGATCCTCGACCACGTCATCGCCACCGGCGAGGTCCGCATCGACGACCTCACCACCCGCTTCGGCGTCAGCCTGATGACGATGCACCGCGACCTCGACGACCTCGCCGACCGCCGTCTCCTCCGCAAACTCCGCGGCAAGGTCGAGGCCTACCCCGCGACGACCATGGAGTCGGCCGCCCGCTTCCGCGACACCTTCAACCAGGCCACCAAGGACGCGCTCGGCGAGGCCGCCGCGGCGCACGTCCACTCCGGCCAGACGGTCTTCGTCGACGACTCGACGACGCTCTTCCCGCTCGTCCGCCGCCTCGGCCAGGTCGAAGGCCTCACCGTCATCACCAACTCGCTCGAAGCCGCCCGCATCCTCGGGCCCGCCAAGAGTGTCGAGGTCGTCCTGGCGGGCGGGCGCTACCACCACGAGTTCGACTCGTGCGCCGGCCCGGACGTCGTCGCGTTCCTCGACCGCACGCACGCCGACATCGCGTTCGTCTCGGTCGCCGCGGTCGCGGTCGGCCGTCTGTTCCACCCGGTCCAGGACTACGCCGAGCTCAAGAAGGCCGCGCTGCGCACCGCCGACCGCAACGTCCTGGTCGTCGACAACTCCAAGTTCGGCCGCACCGCCACCTACGCGTACGGCGACATCGGCGACTACGACCTCCTGATCACCGACGAAGAGACGCCGACCGAGGAGATCGAGGCGGCGCTGACCGCGGGCACCGCCATCGAGCAGGTCGAATGCGCACCGGAGGGGCCGGAATATGAGTTCTGACCTGGTCGCCGGAATCGACTCGTCCACCCAGTCGACGAAGGTCGTCGTCTGCGACGCGAACACCGGCGAGATCGTCCGCACCGGCCGCGCCTCGCACCCCGACGGCACCGAGGTCGCCCCCGCCGCGTGGTGGGACGCGTTCCGCGAGGCCACGGACGGCCTACTCGACGGCGTCGGCGCCATCGGCATCGGTGGTCAGCAGCACGGCATGGTCACCCTCGACGAAGCCGGCGAGGTCGTCCGGCCCGCGTTGCTGTGGAACGACACCCGGTCCGCGAAGGCGGCCGAAGACCTCGGCTCCGAACTCGGTGCCGAGAACTGGGCGAAGTCCGTCGGCTCCCTGCCGGTCGCCAGCTTCACCGTCACGAAGCTGCGCTGGATGGCGGAGAACGAGCCCGAGCTGGCCGATCGCGTCGCCCGTGTCCTGCTCCCGCACGACTGGCTGACCTGGTGGCTGCTGGGCGACGGCGCCGAGCCGGTCACCGACCGCGGCGACGCTTCCGGCACCGGGTACTTCTCGCCCGCCACCGGCGAATACCGCCAAGATCTCCTCGCGCACGCCTTCGGCGGCCGCACTCCCGAACTGCCCAGGGTCATCGGCCCCGCCGAAGCCGCGGGCCACACCCCGGACGGGATCCTGGTCTCCGCCGGAACCGGCGACAACATGGCCGCCGCGCTCGGACTCGAACTCGTCCCCGGCGACGTCGTCGTTTCGCTCGGCACCAGCGGCACCGTCTTCGGCGTCTCCGAGACGCCGAGCGCCGACCCCTCCGGCATCGTCGCGGGGTTCGCCGACGCCACCGGCCGGTTCCTCCCGCTGGCCTGCACCCTCAACGCGGCCCGCGTGCTCACGGCGACGTCCGCGATGCTCGGCGTCGAACTCGCCGAGTTCGACAAGCTGGCGCTCGCCGCCACGCCCGGTTCCGGCGGCCTCACCTTCCTTCCGTACCTCGACGGTGAGCGAACGCCGAACCTCCCGGACGCCAAGGGCACGCTCTCCGGCCTGACCCGCGCGAACATGACGCCCGAAAACCTCGCGCGCGCGGCCGTCGAAGGCATGCTGTGCGGCCTCGCCGCCGGGCTCGACGCGCTGCGCGAGCAGGGGCTCGAAGTCCGTCGTGTCCTCCTGATCGGCGGTGGCGCGCAGTCGGCCGCCGTCCGCACGGTCGCGCCGATCGTGTTCGGCGTGCCCGTCGTCATCCCCGAAGTCGCCGAGTACGTCGCGGTCGGTGCCGCGCGGCAGGCGGCCTGGGCCCTCGCTTCCAGCACGGAACCTCCCCGCTGGCAGGAACAGCACGGCTACACCCCACTCGAGCCGACCGAAGCGGACCGCGCCGAAGGGCGCCGGATCCAGCAGCGGCATCTCGAAGCCCGCGAACTCGGGCACGGCATTTCCGCGAAACCGAAAGAGGACTGAACCGATGGCCACGATCACCTACGACAAGGCGACCCGGCGCTACGCGGGCTCCGAGCGGCCCGCCGTGGACGCACTCGACCTCGAGATCGCCGACGGCGAGTTCCTCGTGCTGGTCGGGCCGTCCGGCTGCGGCAAGTCCACCAGCCTGCGGATGCTCGCCGGCCTTGAGGACATCGACGAAGGCGCCGTGTGGATCGGCGACCGCGACGTCACGCAGCTGCCGCCGCGCGCCCGCGACATCGCGATGGTGTTCCAGAACTACGCGCTGTACCCGCACATGACCGTGGGCCAGAACATGGGCTTCGCGCTGAAGATCGCGGGCCGCCCGGCTTCGGAGATCAAGCAGAAGGTGCTCGACGCGGCCAAGCTGCTCGACATCGAGCAGTACCTCGACCGCAAGCCGAAGGCGCTCTCCGGTGGTCAGCGCCAGCGCGTCGCGATGGGCCGCGCCATCGTGCGCGAGCCGCAGGTCTTCCTCATGGACGAGCCGCTGTCGAACCTCGACGCGAAGCTGCGTGTCTCCACCCGTACGCAGATCGCCGCGCTGCAGCGCCGCCTCGGCGTCACCACCGTGTACGTCACGCACGACCAGGTCGAGGCCATGACGATGGGCGACCGGGTCGCCGTCCTCTCGGACGGTCTCCTGCAGCAGTGCGACACCCCGCGCGCCCTGTACGACAAGCCCGCAAACGCTTTCGTCGCCGGTTTCATCGGCTCGCCCGCGATGAACCTCGTCACCGCGAAGCTCACCGAAGACGGTGCCGAGCTGGGTGGCGCCCGGGTGCCGCTGACCCGCGAGATCCTCGCCAAGGCCGAAGGCGACACGGTCACCCTCGGCTTCCGTCCCGAGTCGCTCGAGGTGACCACCAGCGAAGACGGCACGCTGCCGATCAAGGTCGACCTCGTCGAGGAGCTCGGCTCGGACGCGTACGTCTACGGCAAGCTGGCCGAGACCGACGCCGAGGGCTCGAAGTCGAACGTCGTCACCCGGGTCGACCCGCGCACACCGCCGGCCATGGGCGACACCCTGCACCTGCGGATCCGTCCTGACGAGCTGCACGTGTTCTCCGCCACCGACGGGGCGCGCCTGTCCTGAGCCGGTTCGTGGGAAACTGGTGGTCGTTATGACCGCCAGTTTCCCGCGTGCCGAGGTCGTCATCGACCTGTCCGCCATCCGGCACAACGTCGCCCTGCTCGCTTCCCGCGCCCCCTCGGCCCAGACGATGGCCGTGGTCAAGGCCGACGGCTACGGGCATGGCGCCCTCGAGGTCGCCCGGGCCGCTGTCGAGGGCGGGGCCACCTGGCTGGGCACCTGCTCTCTCGGCGAGGCGATCGCGCTGCGCCGGGCCGGGATCGGGGTCCGGCTCTTCAGCTGGCTCGACACTCCTGAAACCGACTTCGCGCCCGCTGTCGCCGAAGACATCGACGTCGCCGTGAGCTCCATGGACGAGCTGGCCCGCGTGGCCGACGGCGCGCGCCGGGCACGCGACTTCAGCGGGCTAAACGCGATCTGCCGGGTTCACCTCAAGATCGACACCGGGCTCAGCCGAAATGGCTGCCCACCTGCGGAATGGCCGGCCTTGGTCAAGGCCGCGGCGGCCGCGAAGCCGCTCATCGAGGTCGTCGCCATCTGGTCGCACCTCGCCTGCGCCGACGAGCCGGGCCACCCCTCCATCGACGCGCAGGCCAAGCGGTTCGACGAGGCCTACGACATCGCCCGCGCGGCCGGCCTGAACCCGATGCGGCATATCGCGAACTCCGCCGCCGTGCTGACCAGGCCCGACCTGCACTTCGACCTCGTGCGCCCCGGGATCGCGATCTACGGGCTGAACCCGGTGCCCACCGAAGACGATCTCCGCCCGGCGATGACCTTCAAATCGTCGGTCGTGCTCACAAAGCGGATCCCGGCCGGCGAATCCGTCTCCTACGGCCACAGCTGGACGGCCGAGCGCGATACCACCCTCGCCCTCGTCCCGGTCGGCTACGCGGACGGCGTGCCGCGGTCGCTGTCCGGCCGCATGGACGTATGGCTCGCCGGGAAGCGGCGGCCGGTCGTCGGCCGCGTCTGCATGGACCAGCTGATCGTCGACTGCGGAGACGAAGAACCGGCCGTCGGCAGCGAAGTGATCCTCTTCGGCCAAGGCACGTCCGGCGAGCCGACCGCCCGGGAATGGGCCGACAAGCTGGGCACGATCGACTACGAGATCGTGACTTCGATGTACCGCCCGCGGGTCCACCGGACGTATCTGGAGGCAGGCTCGTGACACCTTCACGAAGACTGCTGGCCATCGTCGGCGGCGTCGGGGCGGTGGCCACCGGCACCGCCGCCGCGATCGCCGTCGCCGCACAGCAGCGGCGGCAGAGTGAGGATCCGTTCGTGGACGAGCCGTTGGGGGACCTCGCACCGGATCGGACGTCGACAGTGGCGGCGGAGGACGGCACGCCGCTCGCGGTCGAGGAGATCGATCCGGCCGATGGGGGAGAACCGGAGCTGACCGTCGTCGGCGTGCACGGTTTCGCGTTGTCGAAGCGCTGCTGGCACTTTCAGCGGCGAGACCTCGCGTCGCTGAAGCTGCCGCGGGTGCGGCAGGTGTACTTCGATCATCGCGGGCACGGGCAATCCGGCGCCGCGACCGCCGAGACCAGCACCATCGAGCAGCTGGCGCGCGACCTCGACATGGTCCTGCGTTCGGTGGTGCCGGAGGGGCCCATCGTGCTCATGGGGCACTCGATGGGCGGCATGGTGATCATGGAGCTCGCCGCCGATCATCCCGAGCTGTTCGACGACCGTGTCTGTGGCGTCGCGTTCATCGCGACCGCCGCGGGCGAGGTCGGGGCACGGGGGCTGCCGCGGTCGCTGCTGTCGAAGTACAACCCGCTCACGCGAGGCGTCGGCGGGCTGGCCGGCTGGCAGCCCGGCCTGGTCGAGTTCGTGCGCGCGGCGGGCGGGCAGCTGACCCGGCAAGCCGTGCGCAGGCTGGCTTTCGGCAGCCGGGACGTGTCGCCGCGGCTCGTCGACTTCATGCTGGAAATGCTCGAAGTGACGCCGGTGCGCGGGCTCGTGAACTTCGTCGACACGCTCGGCAGCCACAACCGGTACGCCGCGCTCGCCGGGCTGAAGCACGCGCATGTGCTGGTCGTCGGCGGGGATTCCGACCGGTTCACGCCGATCGCGCACGCCGAGCGGATCGCGGCGGAGCTGCCCGACGCGGAGCTGGTGCGCGTGCGCGGCGCGGGGCACATGGTGCAGCTGGAACAACCCGAACTGGTGAACAGCCACCTGATCGACTTGGTGCAACGATGCACGGGCACCGATGGTGAGACTTCCGAACGGCGGACCTGGTGGTGGCAACGCTGATGAATTTCGCTTTCCCGACTCCCGAGGCGACCATGGATTTCGGGCGTGAGCTCGGGCGTTCGCTGCGCGCGGGCGATCTGGTGCTGCTCGCCGGGCCGCTCGGGGCGGGCAAGACGACGCTGACCCGCGGGATCGCGGACGGTCTCGGGGTCGGCGGCCGGGTCAGCTCGCCGACGTTCGTGCTGGCCCGGGTACATCCGGCGGGTGCGGCCGGGGTCGCGCTGGTGCACGTCGACGCGTACCGGCTCGGCGGGGATCTCTCGCAGCTGGACGACCTGGACCTCGACACCGAACTGGAGCGGTCGGCCCTGGTCGTCGAGTGGGGCGAGGGGGCGGCCGAGCGCCTGTCGGACGACTACCTCGTCGTACGCCTGGAGCGCCGGGAAGACGATGTCCGCCTGGTCACCCTGGAGCCGCACGGCACCTGGACCACCCGCACGCCCGACCTGCGTTTAGCGGGCTAAACGCGATCCGGCCGTCCGACCTGCGTTTAGCCCCCTAATCGCGATCTGCGCGGGGCGACCTGCGTTTCGCGGGCTAAACGCGATCCGCGGGGCGCACGACGGAACGCGCGATTCCCAGGTCCACCAGGTCTTGGGGGCGTAGCCGCAGCCGTTCGGCGAGAGCGGGGACTTCGTCGGCTGGCAGCTTGAGGATCGCCGCGGCCGCCTCGGGCGACGTCACCGAGAAGTACGCGCTGGGCGTCACCCAGGTCGACCCCGGCGCCGCGAACGCGAGCGCGCCCCCGGAACCGCCTTCCCCGATCACCAGCGTCGTGATCGGCACGGCCGCGCTCGCGACCGCTTCGAACAACTCCGCGATCGCCGCGCCCGCACCGGCCTGCTCGGCTGCCTCGTCGTTCGCCGCTCCGGGAGTGTCGACGAGGGTGAGCACCGGGATCCCGAGCCTCGACGCGAGCCGCACCAGACGCGCCGCGGTCCGGAACCCCGCGGGCAGCGTCGCCGTTCCGCACTGAGCCGCGTACGCGATCGCCCGGCCGCTTCGCCAGCCGAAGCCGCACGACACTCCGGAGTCGACTCCACCGCACCTGTCGCCCGAGACCTCCTCACGCCAGTCGAAGTACGCGTCGAGGTACTCCGCAGCCCTCGGCCGCTCAGCGGAGCGTGCCGCTTGGACCGCGTCCCAACCGCTTTCAGGCAGGTCCGTGGACCTGAGCGCTCCAGGCGGTTCGGCGGCTTCCGTCGTCGACGAAGTCAATAAGCACAGCCACCGTTCCAGCGTCGACGGAAGTTCGGCCGGCGTCACGATCTGATCCACCTGGCCCCACGCGAGCTTCGCCTCGGCCGTGTACGCCTCCGCGGACGCGCCGGCGGGCCGCACGCGAGAACCGGCGAAGCCGACCTGCGCCCCAGGCAGTGCGAGGACGACGTCGGCGCTCGCACCGAGCGTCGCCCATCCGCCACCCGTGGTCGGATCGCGCAACACCGAGATCTGCGGCACCGACCGGGCCCCGGCCGCCGCCCGCGCGATGCGCTGCAACTGCGAAAGCGCCAGCATCCCGTGCTGCATGCGGCTGCCGCCGGTCGCGATCAGCGAAACCACCGGCAACCGGGACTCCACGGCCCGCGCGAACGCCGCCTCGACCCGATCGCCGGTCCGCCTGCCGATCGAACCGCCCAGGAAGCCGAACTCGAACGCGATCACCACCGCCTCGACGTCGCCGATCCTGGCGGTCCCGCAAAGCACGGACTCGCTCTCGCCGGTCCGCTCCTCGGCGGTCTCGCGTGCCGAGCGATAGCCCGGCCAGCCGATCGGCCCGTCGTCCGGCTCTTCGGAACGCGGAACGTCCAGATCCTCGAAACCGGTGGTGATCTCCTTGATGACAGCCCGCGCCGAGGGCCTGCTCATCCGAGCGCCCGCTTCATGACCTTGCCCATGTCGTTGCGTGGCAACGCTTCCAGATAGCGGACCACCCGAGGCCGTTTGTGCGGCGACAACAGGCGTGAAACGTGGTCGGCGAGCTCCGACTCCGCCGGACGCTCTCCCTCGGGCACCACCCAGGCCACGATGCGCTCGCCGAGGTCGTCGTCGGGCTCGCCGGTCACCGCGACCTCCGCGACACCGGGATGCTCCATGAGCGCGTTCTCGATCTCGCCCGCGCCGATCTTGTAGCCGCCGCTCTTGATCAGATCCGTCGCCTTCCGGCCGACGATCTTCACGTAGCCGGCCGCGTCGCGGGTCGCCATGTCACCGGTCCGGAACCAGCCGTCGTCAAAAGCGGCTTCGGTGGCGTCGGGGCGGTTGAGGTACTCGGTGAACAGGTTCGGCCCGCGGACCTGGATCTCGCCGACGGTCTCGACCTCCTCGACGGGCACGCCCGATTCATCGACGAGGCGCACATCGACGCCGCGCAGCGGGACACCGACGGTCCCGGGAACGTGCTCGCCGTCGGCGCGGATGCTGGTGTTCATGAGGGTTTCGGTCATCCCGTAGCGCTCGATGACGCGCCTGCCGGTCGCCGCGGTGATGCGCTGATGGTCGTGGACGGGCAACGCGGCCGATCCGGAGACGAGCAGCCGGGCGCTGCTCAGCGCCTCGGCGAGCGACGGGTCTTCGCCGACCTCGCCCGCGATGCGGTGGTACATCGTCGGGACGCCGAACATCATCGTCGCGCCGGTGGCGAGTTCGCGCGCGACGCCTTCGGTGGAGAAGCGACCGAGATGCCGGACTGAGCCGCCGCGCCGGAGCGGCCCGAGGATGCCGAGGATCAGGCCGTGCACGTGGAACAGCGGGAGACCGTGGACGAGGACGTCGTCGGCGGTCCATTCCCAGGCGTCTTCGAGCGCGTCGAGCGTGGTCGCGATCGCGCGCCGAGGGAGGACGACACCCTTGGGCGGGCCGGTGGTGCCGGAGGTGTAGACGATCAGCGCGGGGGCCTGGGCGTCCGGTTCCGCGGGGAGATCGACGGGTGCGCCTTCGAGAACGATGTCGCGTCGCGGCAGGCCGTCGAGACCGGTGGGCAGGTCGGCGCCCGGTTCGGCGAGGACGAGGACGGGCTCGCTGTCGGTGAGGATGTGCGCGAGTTCGCGCTCGCCGATTTTCGGGTTGAGCGGGATGGCGGGGACGCCCGCGAGCAGGGCGGCGATCACGGCGACGCTGGTGTGCACCGAGGGCGTCGCCCAGACGGCGACTCGGCCGCTCGGCAGGTCGCGGGCGAGGGTGCCGGCGATGGCCGCAAGGTCGGTGTAGGTGAGGGAGGTGTCGCCGAAGCGGAGCGCCTCCTTGCCGGAGCCGCTCGCCAGCGTGGGGAACAACCGATCGGGCACCGTGTGACCTCCTGCTCGACTCCGGCGGCCGGGGCGCTTGGAGCCAAGGAACCCCGCTTCCGGAACCGTACCCGCGCCAGCCGCCCGGGCCCTGCGACCTGCTTCACACCCCTCCGCCGACCTGCGTTTAGCCCCCTAATCGCGATCTGACGGCGGGGTGCCAGGGTCGGCGGCAGGCCTCGGCGCGCGTCGCGTTTAGCGGGCTAAACGCGATCCGGCGCCAGGGGAGCGGCCACGCCACCCGATCGCGTTCAGCCCGCTAAACGCGCTCCGGGCCGCTGGTCGTAGGCTGGGTAACCGTGCTGGTACTGGCCATCGACACCTCGACCCCGGCGGTCACCGCGGGCCTCGTCGCCCTGGACGGCGACGCCCTCGAGTCGCGCGGCGACCGCGTCACGGTCGACCCGCGCGCCCACGGCGAGCTGATCACGCCGCACGCCCTCGAAGCCGTCAAGGCCGCGGGCGTCACGCTTCGCGACCTCGACGCCATCGTCTGCGGCGTCGGCCCCGGCCCCTTCACCGGCCTTCGCGCCGGCATGGCCACCGCCGCGTCGCTCGCCCACGCCCTCGGCATCCCCGCGTACCCGGTCTGCAGTCTCGACGCGATCGCCGCCGACGTCGCCCCCGGCGAAGCGCCCTTCCTCGTCCTCACCGACGCGAGGCGCCGCGAGGTCTACTGGGCCGCGTACGCCGCCGACGGCGCCCGCACCGACGGCCCCCACGTCGAGCGGCCCGCGGACCTCCAGACCACCATCAAGGTCGCCGCGGGCGACGGCGCCCTCCTCTACGCGGACGCGCTCGGTGTCCAGCCGATCGAGCCGCGCTTCCCGTCGCCCCTCGGACTGGTGAAGGCCGCCCGCAAGGACTTCGGCGAAGAGCCCGCCCCGCTCACCCCGCTCTACCTCCGCCGCCCGGACGCCGTCGAACCGGCCGCGCGCAAGAAGGTGACCACGCCGTGAGGCTGGAACCCTTACGCCGCAAGGACATCCCGCGCTGTGTCGAGATAGAGAAGATCCTCTTCCCCGGCGATTCGCCCTGGACCGCCTACGCCTTCCACGCCGAACTCGACGCCGGCGGCTTCTACCTGGTCGCCCGCCCGGAGGAAAGCGACGAGGTCATCGGTTACGCCGGGCTCGCCGTCGTCGGCCGCCGCGGCGACTACGAGGCGAGCATCCACACGATCGGCGTCGACCCCGCTCACCAGCGCAAAGGCATCGGTACCGTGCTGCTGAAAGCGCTCCTCGACCGCGCGGACGAGCTCGCCGCGCCCGTCTTCCTCGAAGTCCGCACCGACAACGACGCGGCGATCACGCTCTACGAGCGGCACGGTTTCGAACGCGTCGGCCTCCGGAAGCGCTACTACCAGCCTTCCGGCGCCGACGCCTACACGATGGCCCGCCCGCGGGCCCAGGTCCGAGACGAGGTGGCGGGCTGATGCCGCGCATCATCATGGGCATCGAGAGTTCGTGCGACGAGACCGGTGTCGGCCTCGTCCGCCTGCACGACGACGACACGGTCGAGCTCCTCGCCGACGAGGTCGCCTCCAGCGTCGACCAGCACGCCCGCTTCGGCGGCGTCGTGCCCGAGGTCGCCAGCCGCGCCCACCTGGAGGCCATGGTCCCGACGGTCGAACGAGCCTTCGACAAGGCCGGGCTGAAACTGTCCGATGTGGACGCCATCGCGGTCACCGCCGGACCCGGTCTCGCCGGCGCGCTCCTGGTCGGCGTCGCCGCCGCCAAGGCCTACGCTGCCGCGCTCGACATCCCGCTCTACGGCGTCAACCACCTGGCCGGGCACATCGCCGTCGACACGCTCCAGCACGGCCCGTTGCCCGAGCGCTGCCTCGCCCTGCTCGTCTCGGGCGGGCACACGCAATTGCTGCTGGTGGACGACATCGCCTCCGAGATCACCGAGCTCGGGTCCACTGTGGACGACGCCGCGGGCGAGGCCTACGACAAGGTCGCCCGCGTCCTCGGCCTGCCGTATCCGGGCGGCCCGCCCATCGACAAGGCCGCCAAGAACGGCGACGGCGCGGCCATCGCCTTCCCCCGGGGGATGACCGGACCGCGCGACGCCAAGTTCGACTTTTCCTTCTCCGGCCTGAAAACCGCCGTCGCCCGCTGGGTCGAGAGCGCGGAGCGCCGTGGCGAGGACATTCCCGTCGACGACGTCGCCGCGTCGTTCCAGGAGGCCGTCGCCGACGTCCTCACAATGAAGGCGCTCCGCGCGGCCAAGGAACACGGCGTGGACACGCTGGTGATCTCCGGTGGCGTGGCGGCGAATTCACGACTGTCGGAACTCGCCGCCGAGCGCTGCGCCGAGGCCGGGATCACCCTGCGTGTCCCACGGCCGCGCCTGTGCACGGACAACGGTGCGATGATCGCCGCGCTCGGCGCGCACGTGGTCGCCGCCGGACGGCCGCAAGCTTCGCTCGACTTCTCCGCAAACCCGGCCCTGCCGGTGCAGATCGTCTCGATCTAGCGGGATTCGGCGGCGGTGCGCGGCGCCGGGGCGAGATTGAGCAGCTCCTCCAGCGCCGCCACCGACAGGGCGGCGGCATTGCCGTTCCCATAAGGGTTTCCGGCGTGCGTCGGATGCAGATCCCCGCGCAGGATCTTCGCCGCGGTGTCGGCGATGAGTCCGGTGTCCGTCCCGACCAGCCAGGCGCAGCCCGCCTCGATCGCTTCGCGTCGTTCGGTGACGTCGCGAAGCACCAGGACGGGTGTGCCGAAGGTCGGCGCTTCCTCTTGGATGCCACCGGAATCGGTCAGGACGAGCTCGGCGATCCGCAGCGCGCGGACGAGATCGGGATATTCGAGCGGCTCGGTGATCGTCACCCGCGGCGTCCCGCCGAGCGCGGCCGTCACCTGATCCCGCACGGCCGGATTGGGATGCACCGGGAACAGCACCTGGACGTCGCTGTGTTCCGCGACGATCAGTTCGATGGCCGCGAGCGTGCGGCTCAACGGCTCGCCCCAGGACTCGCGCCGGTGCGACGTCACCAGGACGAGCCGCTCACCCGCCTCGGCGATTTCCATCTCCAGCAGGGCGAGCGCGGTGTCCCGCGCGGGGAGATCACGTTCGGCGATCGCGATCACGGCATCGACGACGGTGTTGCCGGTGACGGCGATCCGTTGGCGCGCAACACCTTCCGTGCGCAGTGCGGCCGCGGCGCCGGGCGTCGGCGCGAGGTGCAGGGCGGCGATACGCGAGATCATCTGCCGCGTCCCCTCTTCGGGGAACGGCGCGGCGAGGTCGTGGGTGCGCAGTCCCGCCTCCAGATGCACGACCGGGATGCCCTGCCAGAACGCCGCGAGCGCGCCCGCGAGTCCCGTTGTCGTGTCGCCCTGGACGACGACGGCGGCCGGTGCGACCCGGCGCAGCACCTCGTCGAGCGCGGGAAGCAGGCCGGAGACCAGTTCCGCCTGGGTGCCGGTGGTCCTGGGCGGAGTGTCGAGCCAGGCGTCGACCGGCAGGCCGAACGGGATCAGCGCCTGTTCGACCATGCCCGGATGTTGTCCACTGTGGACGACGAAGGGCCGCAGGTGCGGGTGGTCCACCAGTGCCAGCGCCAGCGGCGCGAGCTTGACCGCCTCCGGCCGCGTCCCGGCCAGCAACATCACATCCACGCGTTCGCGCTCCTCATCCACGTTTCCGAGTGTCCCGCACAACGCGGGTGCCGGCCGCCGGCGTGCGAGGGGCCCACGCCGGCGGCCGTTCCGTCAAGAGGAGCGTCAGCTCCCCATCTCGCCGAGCCGTTTCGTGCGGCGGTAGCCCGCGATGACCGCGATGGTTCCGAGAACCAGCAGGATCACGCCGACGGCCAGCCACCAGCCGACATCGGCCCCGGTGGCGGCGAGGGCACCCACCCCGCCACCGGCGACGCCGACTCCGGCGCCAGGCAACTTGTACATTTCGACCTCACCTCACCCAGGTCAGGCGGTGGTCGCCGGACGCCGGTTGCGGACCACGCGGATGCCGACCGGGATGGCGACGGCACCGAGCAGACCGAGGCCGATCCACAGCCCGGCGCCCGAAGCGAGCGGCACGGGCAGACCGGCCGGACCGCAGGTCGCCGACGAGACGATCACGTCGCCGGAACCGAGCGGGGTGAGGGCGTCACCGAGCAGCTTCACGTGGATGGCGTTGACCGTGAGGCTGCCGTCGGGGTTCTTGATCTGCTCGTTCAGGATGATCGTCGCGACGTTGATGGTGCCGAGGGCGACCTTGATCTGCGTGTTCGGGGCCGGCGTCGCGTCGACCGCGCCCACGCTGCCGAAGTTTGCGCCGACCAGGTTGGTGGCGCCCTGCACACCCTTCTGGGTCGCGGTGCAGGTGGCTTCGACGACCTTGATGCCGACGTCGCCGAGTGCGCTCTTCAGCAGCGGCAAGCCGACATCGGCGGTGCTGGCCTTGGCCGTCACGGCACCGGAGTTGTCGTCGCGCTTGGCCTCGGTGTTGATCGCGCCCGCGGTCAGCACACCGGTGAGGTCGGCCTTCGCGAGGCTGTTGGTGGTCGGCCCGGAGGTCTTCGCCTCGGCGAGCGGCCCGGCCTTCACCGCGTCGAGGCCGAGGAGCTTCACATCGACCTTGACGCCATACGCGGAGCCGTCACCGGGGGCCGCCGAGGCGGGCACCGCACCGGCGAGAGCCACGCTCGCCACCACAGCGGCGAGTACTCCGCCTCGTCGCAAGAGGTGCGTGTTCTTCAACTGGTCCTCCGAATTGATTCGTGGGGGAGTTTCTCTGGATCTGCGGTCGGCACGAGGGCACAACCGTCGCGGACGAATCCTCAGCTGGCCTGACTCGGCTCGCGGATCGTCTATCGCCGAGTGTTTCTTAAATTGAACAGAAAACTGCGAGGATCACCGGATCAGGTGGTCTTGCGGACATTTCCCGCAGGTCGCCGGATGCTTCACCCTTTCGGCCTAGTCAGTTTCTCCACGATCGTGCCGAAAGGGCCCATGATCACGTTGGAAATGCGAACCCCGGTCGAAAGGGCCGGTTCTCGCTGACTTACTCTCGTCGGCGAGTTCCTGTCCGCTGCGCCGGATCCCCGTCGTCTGCTGCGTCTTTCCTGAGAGGGTCACCGTGGCCGTTGCGAGCGCTCCCTTGCCGAGTTCCAGCCGGTTTCCGCTGCGTATGGCGGTGCTGGGGGTGCTCGCCGTCGCGGTCGGCCTGGTGCTGGCCGAACGTCTGTACCGGGTTTTCGAGGTCCAGCTCTCCGGACTGATACTGAGGGTCATCACCACATCGGGTGTCTTTGTCGCCGGTGAACGCGAGACGGTCTACTTTGGGTTGTCGGGCGATACTCCACTCGGGTTAAGAATGACTCCGGAATGCTCGTCGGCATTCATGTTGCTGCCACTGCTCCTGGTGACCGCCGTCATGTTGTATTTCCGTCCGGGAAATGCGAAGCGGCTCTTCACTTCGTTACTCATTTCCGCGATCGTCGTCATTCTTGTCAATCAGATGAGGGTTTTGGCCATCGTCGGGCTCGTGAACGTGATGGGTATCGACGAGGGTTATTACTGGGGTCACACCCTGCTCGGCTCGATGGTCAGCGTCCTCGGCGGCGCGGTCGCCCTCGTCCTGTTCGTCTGGCTGAGCACCCGCAAGCCCCGCGCCGAACGCGGGACCGCCTGATGGGCGGCGGCTCGATCAAGATCCTTCTCGCGATCACGCAGGCCTTCGCGCTCACCATGAGCGTGGCGTTCATCGTCTACGTCGTCGTGATCGTCGTGCCGTACCTGCGGCGCAAACCCGCACCCGTCGGCGACGCCGGCGACTTCACCTGGCACTTCTTCGTTCCGTGCCGGGACGAACAGACCGTCATCCGCGAAACCGTGCGATACCTGCGTTCGACGTTCCGGCAGGCGCACGTCTGGGTCGTCGACGACGACTCCGAGGACCGCACGGCCCGCGTGGTCCGGTCGATCTGGCGGCGCAACGGCGGCTACGACCCGTACCTGCACCTCGTCCCCCGGCGCCGCCCGGAAGCGAGGACGGGCAAGGGCGACGCGCTCAACGCGGCCTATCAGGCGCTCAACGACTGGATGGGGCCGGACGCGACCCGTGACGACGTGGTCGTCGTGGTCGTCGACGCGGACGGACGGCCGGCGGAGAACTGCCTCGAGGTGTGCGCCGCGGACCATCTCTTCGGCGACGAGACGATCGGCGCCGTGCAACTCGACGTCTGGATGGGCAACGCGGGCACCCGGCCGCCGGGGAAGAACTGGTTCTCCCGCGCTTTCGGGTTGAAGCTGGCCCAGATGCAGGATCTCGAGTTCCGTACGGCCATCGCGGCCATCCAGACCTCGCGCGGGTTCACCGGCACGATCTCCATGGGCGGCAACGGTCAGTTCACGCGACTGTCCGCATTGGACTCGATCGCCGGGCCTGACGAGCAGCCGTGGCGCGGTTCGCTGCTGGAGGACTTCGAACTCGGCGTGCACCTGCTGACCGCGGGCTGGCGCACCGGCTACACGCCGGATTCCCATGTGAAACAGGAAGGTCTGTACAGCCTGCGGCGATTCCTGGTGCAGCGCACGCGCTGGGGCCAGGGCACGATGCAGTGTTCGCGCTATCTCCGGCGGATCTGGGATTCGCCGCACGTGAGCACGCTGGGCGCGGCGGAGATGATGTACTACCTCGCGCAGCCGTGGATGCAGCTGCTCGGCTCGCTGCTGTACCCGATCCCGTTCATCCTGCTGCTCTTCAGCACCGCCGGGGATCCGGCGCAGGTGTGGACCTGGTTCGCCGACGACGGCGCGTGGATCCTGTTCGCGATCTACGGCTCGTTCGGGCTGCTGCCGTTCATCGTGTGGGGCCCTATCTACCAGTTCAAATGCCTAAAGAGCCGCAACGTCCTACGTGGACTCGGGATGGGCTTCGCCTACGCGCTGTACATCTACACGTTCTACATCACGTCGTGGCGGGCGCTGTTCCGGCTGGTGCGCGGGCGCAACGGCTGGTCGAAGACGCGGCGGAACACCGAGCACGCCCCCGGGGTCAAGGTCGCGCTGGACTCCTGACCCCGGAGGACGGTCTCAGAGCGCGGGCAGGATCCGGACGTCGTCCGCCTTCACGAAGGCGATGCGGTGTCCGAACTGGATCTGCACGTACTTCGTCTTGCCCTTGACGACCACGTGGTTCGCCGGGTCGAACGTCGTCGCCGAGTAGTACTCGGAACCGAGGACGTTGCCGAGCGAGTACCGCTGCCCGGCCGAGAACGTGTACGGCAGCGGGATCACCTGCTGCACCGGCACGTTCGCCGGGTAGGCCTCGGCCTCGGGATACGCGCGGCCGAACACGGGCACGGTCGCCAGCCCGGGCTTCGGCGTGACGACCAGGCCGAACGCCGGGCTCGTCGTGCGCTGGTCGCGGAACCAGCCCTTCTGGCCGAGGTACCAGATCGCCGTCCAGCCGTCACGCCGCTCGGCGACCACGTAGCGCTGGCCGGTCTCCGCGCGGCTGCCGATGTCGGAAACGGCCATCGTGCTCGCCGAACCGTCCGGGCGCAGGCCGATGTCCTTGAGCAGCGGTGCGGTGTCGTTCGGCTCGCTGCGCAGTACGACCGAACCGGAACCCCTTGCCGGGCAAGGCTTTCCGGCGGTCTCGCAGCCGGTGAACGCGGGCTGGTTCGTGGCGAAGTCGGGCGTGATGGTGACCAGCGGCGAGCCGGGGCGGCCGAAACCGGACAGCGGCGCGCCCATCAGATCGAAGTAGTGCGCCCAGTCCCAGTACGGGCCCGGATCCCAGTGCATGCCCCGGATGGTCGAGGGGATGGTGCCGGGAACGTTGTCGTGGCCGAGGATGTGCGCGCGGTCGAGCGGGATGTCGTACTTCCGCGCGAGGTAGCCGACGAGCTTCGCTGAGGTGCGGTACATCGCCTCCGTGTACCAAGTGCCCTTCGCGGCGAAGCCCTCGTGCTCGATGCCGACGGACTTCGCGTTGACGTACCAGTTGCCCGCGTGCCAGGCGACGTCCTTCGTCGGCACGTGCTGCGCGATCTGGCCGTCGGAGGAGCGGATCGTGTAGTGCCAGCTCACGTACGTCGGGTCGGTGACAAGGTCCATCGCCGTGTCCCAGTAGCCCTCGGTGTCGTGGATGATGATGTATTCGACCTTCTGGCTCTTCGGCCGGTCCGCCTTGTCGTGGTTGCCGTAGTCGTTGTCCGGCAGCTCTTGGTACGGCGCGGGCACCGAAAGACACGAGACCGTCTTCGGGCACTCCGCCTTCGGGGCTTCCGCCTGCGTGCGCCCCGGGCTCACCGGCGACGCGGCGAGGGTGACGTTCTGGCCGTCGTCGGTCCTCCGGCTCACGCCCTTGGAGATCGTGTCGAACACTTCGTCGGCGAAGGACTGCGCGCCCTCCGCGTCCTTCGCGCCGCTGTAGCGCGCGACGGCGGCCCTCCAGTCGCCGGTCTCGCGCTGGTACTTCGCCAGCAGGGCGGCGCCACCGCGGATGTTCTGGGTGGTGTTCGTGCGCAGCGTCGCGACGTCCTGGCCGATCAGCGTGGCCGCCTCGTCGATGGTCTGGAGACCGGGCGGGGGAGGCTTCGGCGCCGGGGTTACCGGGAGTTTCGCCTTGCGGGCGTCGTCTCCGCGCGGATCCTCCTCGCCTTCGTCGTGATGCGTGCCCGTGCCCGCTTCACGCAGGTCGGTCAGGTGCATCGGGCCGTACCCGGCGGAGGTGCTCGGGGTGCCGGCGTTGAAATCCCAGCGCGACTCCAGGAACGAGACGCCGAGCAGGACGTTCTCGGGGACGCCGAACTCCTGTGCGGCGGCCGCGAAGTCCCGTTGACGCTGTTGATCCGCCGGAGCGGCTTCAGCGGGGACAGCGGCGAGAAGCCCGGCGGCGAGGCTGAGAACCGCGAGCCCGGCGGTCCGTTTGGACCGGCGCCGGAGCGGCTCGAGGGTTACGGGACGGAAGGGACGCGGCATGGGCGTATACCCCCAGTGACTAGGTCTGCTGAACAGGACCGACCCCAATGGTCGGAACCTAACCAGAATCCGGCTTGGTCCGTAAGGCCCCTCCGGATCGCGATTAGGGGGCTAAACGCAGGTCGGTGGAAAGGTGGGAGGCATGGAGCTTCTTCGGGAGAAGGACCACGTCTTCCTCGACTTCGACGGCCCGGTGTGCGACGTGTTCGCCCGGCTTCCGGCGAGCGAGGTGGCCGACAGGCTGAAACGCCTTGTCGAGCCCGAAGTGATCACCTCGGCCGATCCGTTCGACGTGCTCCGGTTCGCGGCCTCGTGCGGTCCGAACGCCGCGAACGTCGTCGAGCGGCAGCTCAGCCGATTCGAAGGGGAGGCCGTCGCGCAGGTCTCGCCGTCGCCCGGGGTCGCGGACGTGCTGCGTGACTGGCGTGCGCAGGGGTTCACGGTGACGATCGTCAGCAACAACTCCGTCGACGCGGTCCAGGCGTTCCTGGCGCTGCACGAACTCGCCGAGCTCGTTCGCGGGATCAGCGCGCGGACGACGAGCGACCCGGCGCGGCTGAAGCCCGAACCCGCGCTCCTCGACGCCGCGGTGAAGGCGCTCGGCTCGTCGCCTGGACGGTGCGTCATGGTCGGCGACTCGGCCGCGGACATCCTGGCCGCTCGCGCCGCCGGTGTCGCTTCGATCGCCCTGGCGAAGACGCCCGCCAAGCGCAGGGCCCTCGCGGCCCTCGACCCCGATGCCCTGGTGACCGACCTCGCCGACCTGCGTTTAGCCCCCTAATCGCGATCCGGTGGTCCGGGGCGGAACCAAAACGGCCGGTCAGGGGCTCGCGGACAAGGTGAGCGGACCCTCCTTGCGAAGCTGGCACTCACATGGCTAGAGTGCTAATTGCACGGCCCGAACACGCCCCGGCACCCGCGACGGCGGGGGTGGTAGGAGCCGTAACTCATCCTGCCAACGCTTTCGACGACCGTGGAGGTCAACCCGGTGAGCGTGAACATCAAGCCGCTCGAGGACAAGATCGTTGTCCAGACGAGTGAGGCCGAGGAGACGACCGCTTCCGGCCTCGTCATCCCCGACACCGCCAAGGAGAAGCCCCAGGAGGGCAAGGTTCTGGCCGTGGGCCCGGGCCGCATCGACGACAAGGGCAACCGCGTCCCGCTCGACGTTTCCGTCGGCGACGTCGTCATCTACTCCAAGTACGGCGGCACCGAAGTGAAGTACAACGGTGAGGACTACTTGATCCTTTCCGCTCGCGACGTGCTGGCCGTCATCAACTGACGTCCGCTCTCAGCGCATGACGCCCCGGGCCCCGCATTGCCGGGGAACGGGGCGTTCGTGTTTTCCGAGCTTTAGAACTGGAAGGTAAGCGGAACAGGCCATGCCCAAGCAGATCAGTTTCGACGAGGACGCTCGTCGCGCGCTCGAGCGCGGGGTGAACAAGCTCGCCGACGCGGTCAAGGTCACCCTCGGCCCGCGCGGTCGCCACGTCGTGCTCGACAAGAAGTTCGGTGGCCCGACCATCACCCTCGACGGCGTCACCGTCGCTCGCGAGATCGAGCTCGACGACCCGTTCGAGAACCTCGGCGCCCAGCTCGCCAAGAGCGTCGCCACCAAGACCAACGACGTCGCCGGTGACGGCACCACGACCGCGACCGTGCTGGCGCAGTCGCTGGTGAAGGTCGGCCTGCGCAACGTTGCCGCCGGTGCCAACCCGACCTCGGTCGGCCGTGGCATCGAGGCCGCCGCGGAGAAGGTCATCGCGGTGCTCAAGGAGAAGGCGACCCCGGTCAAGGGTCGCGACAACATCGCCCAGGTCGGCACCGTCACCTCGCGTGACGCGGCCATCGGCGCCCTGCTCGGCGAGGCCGTCGAGCGGGTCGGCGAAGACGGCGTCATCACGATCGAGGAGTCGTCCACGCTGGCGACCGAGCTCGTGATCACCGAGGGTGTCCAGTTCGATAAGGGCTTCCTGTCGGCGCACTTCGCGACCAACCCGGAGGAGCAGAAGGCGATCCTCGAGGACGCCTACATCCTGCTCGTCCGCGAGAAGATCTCGGCGCTGGCCGACCTGCTCCCGGTGCTGGAGAAGGTCGTCGAGGCCAAGAAGCCGCTGCTGATCATCGCCGAGGACGTCGACGGCGAAGCGCTGTCCACCCTCGTCGTGAACTCGCTGCGCAAGACGATCACCGCCGTCGCGGTCAAGGCGCCGTTCTTCGGCGACCGCCGCAAGGCGTTCCTGGACGACCTCGCGGTCGTCACCGGCGGCGAGGTCATCTCGGCCGAGATCGGGCACAAGCTGTCCGAGACCACGCTGGCCCAGCTGGGCAACGCCCGCCGGATCGTCGTCACCAAGGACGACACCACGCTCGTCGACGGTGCCGGCACCAAGGACGACATCGCGGCGCGCGTCGCGCAGATCCGCAAGGAGATCGAGAACACCGACTCCGACTGGGACCGCGAGAAGCTGCAGGAGCGGCTGGCGAAGCTCGGCGGCGGTGTCGCGGTGATCAAGGTCGGCGCGGCCACCGAGACCGAGCTGAACGAGCGCAAGCACCGCATCGAGGACGCCGTGGCTTCGACCAAGGCGGCCGTCGAAGAGGGCATCCTGCCCGGCGGTGGCTCGGCGCTCGTGCACGCGGTCAAGGCGCTCGACGGTGGCCTCGGCCTCGAGGGCGACGAAGCGACCGGTGTCCGCATCGTCCGCGACGCGCTGACCGCCCCGCTGTTCTGGATCGCGACCAACGCGGGCCACGAGGGCGCGGTCATCGTGAACAAGGTCCAGGAGCAGAACTGGGGCCACGGCTTCAACGCCGCCACCGGTGAGCTCACCGACCTGCTGGCCGCCGGCATCGTCGACCCGGTCAAGGTGACCCGGTCCGCGGTGGCGAACGCCGCTTCCATCGCCCGGCTCGTGCTCACAACGGAGAGCTCCGTCGTCGAGAAGCCGGCCGAGGAGGAGCCCGCCGCGGCCGGGCACGGCCACGCGCACTAGTTCCACCCCTGAAGCGGGGCGGTACTCCAGTCGGAGTGCCGCCCCGTTTTGCTTGCCCCGCCCTTCCCAGGCCCGGATCGCGTTTAGCCCGCTAACTGCGATCCGGCCGCGTGGGGGTGCGACCGCGGGCAGGGCGACTTTCGCGGGCTAACTGCGATCTGGCGGGCCCCCGCGCCGACCTGCGTTTAGCGGGCTAATCGCGATCCGGGGTCGCGCGGGTGCCCGGCCGCGCCGACCTGCGTTTCGCGGGCTAAACGCGATCCGGTGCCCGGAGATGCGGAAGGGCGGCACCCCACCCGGATGCCGCCCTTCCGCGTTGCCGACTCGGCCGGATCAGCCGTTCGACATGCTCAATGTGCGTTTGTCCGCCTTGATGATGTGCTCGCGTTCCGATTCCGACAGCCCGCCCCAGATCCCATATGGCTCGTGCACGGCGAGTGCGTGGTTCCGGCACATCGCCAGTACCGGGCAGGCCAGGCACACGGCTTTGGCCCGCGCCTCGCGTCGGGCTCTGGCCGGCCCGCGCTCGCCGTCAGGGTGAAAGAAGGACGCGCTGTCCATGCCTCGGCACGACCCTTCGAGCTGCCAGTCCCATACATCCGCGTTGGGCCCCGGGAGCCTGCGTGTGTCCGCCATCCTGACCGCCTCCGTCATCCGGTCGAAGCGTTTACCTGCTCTGCTGCGCTGCGGATACTCCATTCGGTGCAACGGCGGTAACGTTAGAAGCGCGCCAATACTTGTTCAAGAGATTCAAGACGATTCAGCCGTTAGGCATCCCCCGGATGTGTGAGCCGTACTTTCCGCTCCGGTTGCCCCTGCCCCGGCCTGCCTGGATATTGGGTCGAGTGGGATCTCGGACCAGCAGTGAAGAACCCACCCTGCCGGTGGCCTCCGTCGCTCGCCGGCTCGGGGTCGCACCGTCCACCCTGCGCACCTGGGACCGCAGATACGGCGTAGGACCGAGTCGCCACACCAACGGCCGTCACCGCCGCTACGGCAGCTCCGACATCGGCCGTCTCGAACTGATGCAGCGAGCCCTCCTTCGCGGCGCCTCGACGGCCGAAGCAGCGAAGTACGCGCTCGAGCAAATGCCGAGGACGGCGACAGAGCCTCAGGAGACCGCCGTCGTCCAAGTGGCGGAGCAGGCCGCCGCGCCGACCGCGGAGGATCACGACGTCCCCTCCCGCCTCGCCAGACGTTTGAGCACAGCCGCGCTCGCGATGGACTTCGGCGCGGTGCAGCGGATGCTCGCCGACACGATCCGCGAACTCGGCGTCCTGCCCGCCTGGACCGGCGTCGTGTCGCCGGTGCTGACCGCGCTCGGCGCGCGCTGGCGCGGGGTGAGCGCCGGCGCGGAGGTCGAATATCTGCTCGCCGAATGCGTGTACGCCGCCCTCGTCCGCGCCACGCCGGTGCTCCGCGAACCGCGCAACCAACGACCCGTCCTGCTGACCTGCGTCCCGGACGAGCGCGACAACATGCCGATGTACGCGCTCGCCGCGGCGCTGGCGGGACGCCGGATCGGCGCCCAGCTGTTCGGAGCGTCCCTGCCCGCCGAAGTGCTCGCCGTGACCGTCCGCCGCAGCGTCCCGGCGGCGGTCGTCCTGTGGTCCGGCCGTCGTGCGACCGCGGACCCGCGCCTGTTCGCCAGGGTGTCCCGCGGCCGTCAGCGCAGCAGGCTGTTCGCGTGCGGTCCCGGCTGGGATCCCGCCACCCTCCCGGACAAGATCGAACTGCTCGGCGAACTGACGACCGCCGCCGACCGGATCGAGCACGTTCTTGTCGGTGCGAGGCGATAGAAAGGACGCATGGAATCGTCCTTGCGGTCCGCCGCGTTCGGTGACGGCGTGCCGCCGCCGAACCCGTTCGCGGTGCCCGCGTCGCCTCGCGGACGGCTGCTCGCCGCGATCGGGCTCGGAGCCCGCGGCCGGTACGCGGCGGCGGCCACGCTGCTGAACGGGTTGCGCGCGCACGGTGGCCCGGTGTTCGCGTCGCTGGCCGCGAGCACGCTGGCATCGCATCGACGGCAGCTCGGCGGGCACGCGGCCGCCCTCGTCCTCGACGGCGAGGCGCTCGCGCTGGTGATCACGGAGCCGCAGGGCGAGGCCGACCCCGACGGTCTGGACGCCGAGGGAGCGCGGGCGGACGCCCTCCTGGGGCTCGCGGCGGACAACCTCGGGCGCGGCAGGCTGACCGCGGCCCGGCGGTTGCTCGCGCGTGCGGACGTGCACTGCGGCAACTGGCGGACCCGGACGAGGGCCGGTTGGGTGGGCGCGGAAATCGAACTGGCGGGTAACATTTCCGGGGCGGCCGTCGCCCCAGCGGAAATGGCGTGGGAAACCGCGCGTGCCAGGGACGCGTGCCGACATGTCGTCAAATCGAGCCTTGTACTCGCCGTGACGATCGCGAATCGCGGTTCCGCTGAGCGGGATCGCGCGAAAGCGCTGGTAGAGAGCGCGCGAGAAACCGCCGAGAAATACGAATTCAATTCACTTCTGTGGGTGGCGTGCCTGCTCGAGGCGGACTTCGGGGCAGGACACGCCGATGAGTATCGATCCAGAAGTGCCGAACTGTTGCACGCAGTGTTACGGCATGCGGATCCTTGCGGGAGGTGGCTCGCCCGGGAATCTCCGTGGGTCCCCCTCTGAGGGCGTCTAGCCTGTTGGAGGGCCCATTCCGGCAACCGGGCTAAGAACTTTCAAAAAAAGCCACCGGATCGTGTCAAGGTTCGGGCTAAAGCGTCCGATAGGGGAAGTGGAATGTCACCCGGCTGCAGGAAGGAAACCCCGTGACGACGGTCTTGATCTGCGACGACCGACGCAGTGTCCGCGAAGGGCTCACTCGAGTGATGTCCGCGGTCCCAGGGGTCAGTCGCATCGACTGCGTAGCGCACGGTGACGAGCTGCTGGCCCGGTACTCCCGTCAGCCGGTCGACGTCGTGCTGGTGGGAACCCAGCGCGCTGTCCCGACTGGCGTCGAAGCCACCCGGCGGCTCGTCTCTGCGAACCCCCAAGCGAACGTGATCGTGTTCGGCGCCCCGGACGACGCGGGCAGCATCGCCGCGGCCATCGCCGGCGGCGCGCGCGGCTACCTGCGCTGGGACGCCTCGCGTCCCGAGCTGGTCGCCGCACTGGCGCACACGCTCGCCAGCACCTCGGTGCCGGCGCCGCGCCAGCCGTCCGACCCCGGTGTCCAGCTCACCGAGCGCGAGCTCCAGGTGCTTCGCGGGATGAGCCAGGGCAAGAGCAACGGACAGATCGGCCGCGAGCTGTACCTGTCCGAAGACACCGTGAAGACCCACGCGCGCCGCTTGTTCCGCAAACTCGGCGTTCGTGACCGCGCACAGGCGGTCGCCCACGGATTCCGCCGTGGACTTGTTTCCTGACAACGCTTTCCTGATTTCATCGGTCAGATTGCACAACGGGTGACGAACGGGCCGGGGGAGTACCCCTGGCCCGTACCTGTGTTCCCTGTCACGCTTCGCGCATTTATGTTCGACGCTCAGGCACTCTTGCCCGAGCGAGTCCGCCTCCGGGTGGACCGTCGTACCCCACTGCGTTCCGGCTCGTTGAAAGTTCGACTACGAGCGAAGGGAACCAGGAAGACCCGGGTTCAGCGCGCTCGCCGGAAGGGCGGCGCGCCGATGACGGCCGTCAGTGAAGGCGGCGGACCCGGGCGGTACGGTAGCTGTCACCGGTAGTGGTCTCCGAAGTCACGCGCCGGACTCTTTGCACGCCTATACGTAACACTGGGACTGTTGTCTGCGATGGCCAATGTGGGGGACGGACTGGATGAGCCGGTCGCCGCTGCTGTTGAGGGTGATCCTCAAGCGGTCGAGCGGTTGCTGGCGGCCATCCGTCCTTTGGTAGTGCGGTACTGCCGCGCTCGGGTTGGCAGGCAGGAGCGTTCGTTCGCTTCCGCAGACGACGTTGCTCAGGAGGTGTGTCTCGCGGTGCTCACGGCATTGCCTTCGTACCGTGATCAGGGCCGCCCGTTCCTGGCCTTCGTCTACGGGATCGCCCAGCACAAGGTGGCCGACGCGCATCGCGCCGCGGCCCGCAACCGCGCCGAGCCGGTCGCCGAAGTCCCCGACGAGGTCGAGGGCGGCGTCGGTCCCGAGCAGCGTGCCCTCCAAGGCGAGCTGAACGAGCGCATGTCGCAGCTGCTGCGCGTCCTTCCCGACAAACAGCGTGAGATCGTGGTCCTGCGGGTTGTCGTGGGATTGTCCGCCGAAGAGACGGCAGAGGCTGTGGGGTCCACCCCCGGCGCCGTCCGGGTGGCCCAGCATCGCGCCCTCGCGCGCCTACGTAAGGTTCTGGCCGCTGAGGAGGTGATCTGAGTGACCGATCGCGACCATCGGTTCTCCCCTGGGACCGATCGTGAACTGACGGCTTTCGAAAGAGGGCTGACGCCCTCGGAAGCCGAGTTCGCAGCTGATCTCTCGGCCGTCCAGGCCGACGACGCGCTGCTCGACGCTCTCGGCGGCTCGGATCCGAAGATGGCCGACGACCTCGGCGATCAAGAGCTCAACGCCCTGCTGCTGGCCTGGCGGCGCGACATCGACAGCGAACCGCTCGCGGAGCTCGTCGACGTCGACACCGCCGTCGTCACCGTGAAGAGCGCCGCGATCGCCCGCAAACACGGGGGAAGACGCCGGCTGCTGGTCCCGGTGGGCGCCGCCGCGGCCGTCCTGGCCATCGCCTTCGCCGGTACCGGTCTCGCCGCGAAGGACGCGCAGCCTGGTGACACTCTCTGGGGCCTGACCAAGGTGCTTTACGCCGACCACGCCCGGTCGGTCGAGGCCGCCGCAGCGGCCAAACTCGATCTCGAGAAGGCCAACCTCGCGCTCGCCGGCGGGCGCCTCGACGACGCCCGCAAGGCGCTCGACGAGGCTCAGGCCGCGCTGAACCAGGTGACCGACGAAGAAAACCGCGATCAGCTGCTCGAACAGCACCGTCAGTTGAGCGCTCAGCTGCAGAACCCCGGCCAGCAGCCGCTGCCGCCGGATCAGCAGCCGCCGACGCAGACTCCGGTCGCGACGACCCCGCAGCCCACCACGCAGCCGACGGCTCCGCCGACTTCGCTGCCGGGAGGCGGCAACCCCGGCACGAGCCTGCCGGGCACCACGACTCCTTCACCGACTCCGCCGACCACGAGCAGCGAGCCCCCGCCGCCCACGACGTCGACCACGCCGCCGGCCTCGGGCAACGACCCGGGCGGCTCGCGGAACGAACCGTCGCCGGGCGCCGGAGCGCAGGCTCCCGCTGGCGCGGTCGAGACGCCGTAACACCCAGAACGCCGAAAGGGCCTGGTGAGATCTCTCTCACCAGGCCCTTCGGGGTTTCAGATCGCGTTTAGCCCGCTAAAGGCGATCGCCTTTAGCGGGCTAAACGCGATCAGTAGGCACTCTCGTTGGCCGTGACACCGTCCGCGAAGCCGCGGCAGTAGTCCCAGCTCACGTAGTCACCGGGGTTCGGATCGAACGCGGGCTCGTGCGGCCGCATACGGCCGTCGGCGAGCAGCTGCTCGAGACTGGCGCGCAGCAGATGCCAGTCGTGATAGTGGGGTTCGTCGCATTCACCGCAGTCGACCACGATCCCGCGTACTCCGCGCGGTTCGAGAAGCGCCTGGTAGACGGCGAGATCGGAGAGGTCGGCCAGCAACTCGGTGCGCTCTTCGTCGCTGATCGGCTCGTCGAGCCGGTCGGCGTCGTCGATGAACGCGCGGGCCGGGTCGTCCGGGTCATCCGCGAACGGGTCTGGGGGCAACGCATCTTGCGGCACGCCTGCACGCTACCGGGCGCCCACCCGGGCCGGGCGGCCGCCCGGCCCGGATATCATGAGGGGCAGGCCCCCGCCACGAGGCCACCAGCCACGGCGGCTCCCATTTATCACCGCTAGGAAGGCCCTACGCCTGCTATGACCAGCGACAGCGTCACCGCCCCCGTCCCGAGCAAGTTCGCCATGCTCGGGCTGACCTTCGACGACGTGCTGCTGCTGCCGGCCGAGTCCGACGTGGTGCCCAGTGCGGTCAGCACCCGCACCCGGCTCTCGCGCAACGTCACCCTGAACATCCCGCTGGTCTCCGCCGCCATGGACACCGTCACCGAAGGCCGGATGGCCATCGCGATGGCCCGCCAGGGCGGGATGGGCGTGCTGCAGCGGAACCTCCCGATCGACGACCAGGCGGCCGCCGTCGAGGTCGTGAAGCGCTCCGAAGCGGGCATGGTGACCGACCCGGTCACGTGCTCGCCCGAGGACACCCTCGCCGAGGTCGACGCCCTGTGCGCGCGGTTCCGGATCTCCGGCGTGCCCGTCACGGACGCCGCCGGGACGCTGGTGGGCATCATCACCAACCGCGACATGCGGTTCGAGGTCGACCACACCCGCGCGGTGCACGAGGTGATGACGAAGCCGCCGCTGGTCACCGCGCAGGTCGGCGTCACCGCGGAAGCCGCGCTCGGGCTGCTGCGCCGCCACAAGATCGAGAAGTTGCCCATCGTCGACGGTGCGGGCAAGCTGCGCGGGCTGATCACGGTCAAGGACTTCGTCAAGACCGAGCAGTACCCCAACGCCTCCAAGGACACCAACGGCCGGTTGATCGTCGGTGCCGCCGTCGGGGTCGGCCCGGACGGGCACAAGCGCGCGATGGCGCTGGCCGACGCCGGGGTGGACGTGCTGATGGTCGACACCGCGCATGGGCACTCCCGCGCCGTCGTCGAGACCGTCGCGCTGCTGAAGAAGGAACTGGGCGAAACAGTCGACATCGTCGGCGGCAACGTCGCGACCCGGGCCGGCGCTCAGGCGCTGGTGGACGCGGGCGCGGATGGGATCAAGGTCGGCGTCGGCCCCGGTTCCATCTGCACCACCCGCATCGTCGCCGGGGTCGGCGTGCCGCAGATCTCCGCGATCTACGAGGCCGACCAGGCGGCGCGCCCGGCCGGGATCCCGGTGATCGGCGACGGCGGCATCCAGTACTCGGGTGACATCGCGAAGGCGATCGCGTCCGGCGCGTCCACGGTGATGCTCGGCAGCCTGCTCGCGGGCACCGCCGAATCGCCCGGCGACCTGATCCTGGTCAACGGCAAGCAGTTCAAGACCTACCGCGGCATGGGCTCGCTGGGCGCCATGCAGTCGCGCGGCGAGGCGAAGTCGTACTCGAAGGACCGTTACGCCCAGGACGACGTGCTGAGCGAGGACAAGCTGGTCCCCGAGGGCATCGAGGGGCGGATCCCGTTCCGCGGGCCGCTCGCGAACGTCGTCCACCAGCTGGTGGGCGGGCTGCGGTCGGGTATGGGCTACGCGGGTGCGTCGACGATCCCCGAGTTGCAAGAGGCTCAGCTGGTGCGGATCACCGCGGCCGGGCTCAAGGAGAGCCACCCGCACGACATCACCATGACCGTCGAGGCGCCGAACTACACCACCCGTTAGTCCGCCCCTTAGGACACTTACCCATCCGGTTCCGTTCCCGGGAGACTTGGCCCGCTGATCAAGTCTCCTGGGAGGAACCCGATGTCTTTCACGTCGCGCCGGACCGCGCTCGCCGTCTTCGCCGCCGCCGCCCTCGGGCTCGGCGGCGGGGTGGCGGCTTCCGCCGTCCCCACCGCTTCCGCCGCGCCTTCCGCACCCGAGGCCGCCGCTCTTCAGGCGTCGCCGGGTGAGCTGTGGAAGCGCACCGAGCTGTTCTTCGGGACGACGAAGCCGGGCGGCGGGGAGCTGACCGACGCCGAGTTCACCGCGTTCACCGATAAGGCCGTCACGCCGAGGTTCCCGGACGGGTTCACCGAGCTGACCGGACGCGGGCAGTGGCGCGGTTCGGACGGGGTGATCTCGCGGGAGAAGTCGAAGGTGATCGTCGTCGTGTACCCGTTCAGCGATCGCGACGCGAACCGCGAGATCGAGGAGATCCGGACCGACTACAAGAAGGCCTTCTCGCAGGAATCCGTCCTGCGGACCGACTCCGTGGAGAAGGTCTCGTTCTGACCCGGAGCGCCTTTAGCGGGCTAAACGCGAAACGGGTGGGGCACCTGGGGCTGGTGTGACTTCTGGCCCGGTTCGGGTGCCCCGTGCGCAGGTCACCCACGCGGCCTAGCGACAATGGGGTGTAACGGTCGTCGGTGAGAAGGGACTTGACGTGCGGGATCTGGTCGAGATCGGCATGGGCCGCACCGCGCGGCGGGCGTATGACCTCGATGACGTGGAGATCGTGCCGTCGCGGCGCACCCGGTCGTCTTCGGTCGTGTCCACCGCCTGGCAGATCGACGCGTACCGGTTCGAGCTGCCGCTGGTCACGCACCCCACCGACGCGATCGTGTCGCCGGGAACCGCGGTGGCCGTCGGGGAGCTCGGCGGGTTGGGCGTCCTCAACGCCGAAGGGCTCTGGGCGCGGCACCCGAACGTCGAGGACGCGATCTTCCGCCTCGTCCGGGCCGCCGAGGACACCGAGGACCCGACCGCGATCGTGCGTGAGCTGCAGGAGCTGCACTCCGCCCCGATCCGGCTGGACCTGCTGACCGAGGCGATCAAGACCGTCCGCGAGTCCGGGGTCACCGTGGCGGCGCGGGTCAGCCCGCAGCACGCCGCCGAGCTCACGCCGGATCTGCTCGCGGCGGGCGTCGAGATCCTCGTCGTGCAGGGCACGATCATCTCGGCCGAGCACGTCCAGCGTGACGCCGAGCCGCTGGACCTGAAGGACTTCATCGGACGGCTCGACGTCCCGGTGATCGCGGGCGGCGTCAGCGACTACCGCACCGCGATGCACCTGATGCGCACCGGCGCGGCCGGCGTCATCGTCGGCCACGGGGCGAGCCGCGGCGTGACGAGCACCGACAGCGTGCTCGGGATCGGGACGCCGATGGCGACCGCGATCGTCGACGCCGCGGCCGCGCGCCGCGACTACCTCGACGAGACCGGTGGCCGGTACGTCCACGTGCTCGCCGACGGCGGGATGAGCACGTCCGGCGACATCGCCAAGGCCATCGCCTGCGGTGCCGACGCGGTCATGCTGGGCGCGCCGCTGGCCGCCGCCTCCGAGGCGCCGGGGCAGGGGCTGTACTGGACGTCGGCGGCCGCGCACCCGTCGCTGCCGCGCTCGCGCGTGGCGCTGGGGCCGGACTACGCCGTCGACCTGAAGACGCTGTTGTTCGGGCCGTCTTCGGACGCTGAGGGCGTCGTGAACCTCTTCGGCGCGCTTCGCCGCGCGATGGCGAAGACGGGCTACTCAGACCTGAAGGAGTTTCAGCGGGTCGGCCTGACCGTTCGCCGCTGACGCTCACTCCCCGGCCCGGATCGCGTTTAGCCCGCTAAACGCGATCCGGGCCGGCCTGTGCTCACGTGCCCCAGCAGTCACAACCGCCCCGTGTGCCCCACCAGTTTCGCGTTTAGCCCGCTAAAGGCGCTCTGAGGCGGCCTGGGCGGCGCGGGTGATTTCGGCGCGGCGGGATTTCCAGAAGGCTTGGTCCTTGGTGGGGGCCAGGTCGACGGAGCCGTCCAGTTGCTCTCGCAGGATGTCGGCGTGCCCGGCGTGCCGGTTGGTCTCGGTGAGTATGTGGACGAGGATGTTGAACAGCATCACGTCGGGCCTCGGCCACCACGGCACGCGTCCGGGCGCGTCGACGGGAAGTGCGGCGATCGTCGCGTCGGAGTGCTCCCAGACGCGCCGGTAGTAGCTGATGATCTCATCCCGGGTTTCGTGCTCGGTCGCCCACAGGTCGGTCCCGCGCTCAGGGATCGCCCCGGGAAACGGTCGATCGAAGACTTCGCCGAAGTAGCGCGCCTCCCACGCCGCCAGATGTTTGACCAGGCCGAGAAGGTTGGTCCCCGTCGACGTGAGCGGACGCCGGATGTCGTATTCGGAGAGTCCGTCGAGCTTCCGGAGCATCGCTTCACGGATCTCTCGCAGATCACTGTGCAGGTATTCCTTCGCGAAATCGTCGATCACGACTCCGAGCATGCACCATCCGAGTGGAAGGTAACCGGCGAGTAACTTACCTCTGGTCAGAAGGGGTGGCCGGGGTTACAGTCGAGGGTGTGACTGCGAGTAACACCACCACTGAAGACGACTTCGACTACGACGTGATCGTCGTCGGCTCCGGGTTCGGCGGCAGTGTCGCCGCCCTGCGCCTGACCGAAAAGGGCTACCGCGTCGCCGTCATCGAGGCGGGGCGCCGCTTCGCCGACGACGAGTTCGCGAAGACCTCCTGGGACCTTCGCCGCTATGTCTGGGCGCCCCAGGTCGGCTGCTACGGCATCCAGCGCATCCACATGCTCAAGGACGTCATGGTGCTCGCCGGCGCGGGCGTCGGCGGCGGCTCGCTGGTCTACGCGAACACGCTGTACCGCCCGTTGAAGCCGTTCTACGTGGACCCGCAGTGGTCGCACATCACCGACTGGGAGGCCGAACTCGGCCCGCACTACGACCAAGCCAGCCGGATGCTGGGCGTCGTCACCAACCCCAGCGTCACGCCGTCCGACGTCGTCATGAAGGGCGTCGCCGCGGACATGGGTGTGCCGGAGTCGTACCACCCGACGCCCGTCGGCGTGTACTTCGGCAAGCCGGGCGAACGCGCGGAGGACCCGTACTTCGGCGGCGCGGGCCCGGCGCGCACCGGCTGCACCGAATGCGGCTCCTGTATGACCGGCTGCCGCGTCGGCGCCAAGAACACGCTGGTCAAGAACTATCTGTACCTCGCGGAGAAGGACGGCGCGAAGGTCATCCCCCTCACCACCGTGAGCGCGATTAGCCCGCTAAACGCAGGTGGGTACGAGGTGAGCATCAAGAAGACCGGGACCACCTCGCGCAGGTTCCGGCACAAGCTCACCGCCGCGCAGGTGGTGCTCGCCGCCGGCACGTGGGGCACGCAGAACCTGCTCCACAGCATGCGCGACACCGCCAAGCTGCCGAAGCTCTCGCCGCGTCTCGGCGAACTGACCCGCACCAACTCCGAGGCCATCATCGGCGCCGCCCGCACCTCGGTCGACGAGGAGCGGAACTTCAGCCGCGGCGTCGCGATCACGTCGTCGATCCACCCCGACGACAACACGCATATCGAGCCCGTCCGCTACGGCAAGGGCAGCAACGCGATGAGCCTGCTCCAGACCATCGCCACCGAAGGCGACTCGGCGGTCCCGCGCTGGCGCCAGGCCGTGAACTTCATGGTCAAGCACCCGGTCCAGACCGTGAAGCTGCTCAACGGCTACCGCTGGAGCGAGCGCACGGTGATCCTGCTGGTGATGCAGAGCCTCGACAACTCCATCACCACGTACACCAAACGCGGGCTCTTCGGCCGCCGCAAGTACACGTCCAAACAGGGCCACGGCGAGCCGAACCCCAGCTTCATCCCCGCCGGGCACGAGGCCAACCTCCGCACCGCCGAGCGCATCGGCGGCATGGCGGGTGGCACCTGGGGCGAGATCTTCGACATCCCGCTGACGGCGCATTTCATCGGCGGCGCTCCGATCGGCACGGCGGCCGACAACGGCGTGATCGACCCGTACCACCGGGTCTTCAACTATCCCGGACTGTCTATTGTGGACGGCTCGGCGATCACGGCCAACCTCGGTGTGAACCCGTCGCTGACCATCACCGCGCAGGCCGAGCGGGCCTTCTCGTTCTGGCCCAACAAGGGCGAAAAGGACAGCAGGCCGGCGCAGGACGCGCCGTACGCGCGGCTCGAACCGATCGCGCCGAAGAATCCCGCGGTTCCGGTGGCCGCGCCGGCGGCACTTCGGCGCTAGATTGGGGGAGTGACAGCCTCCGAACGCGCACACGCGCTGCTGAACCGCGTCCGCGCCCTGCACGAAGAATGGGCGCGGCTGACGCGCGGGCTCGACGAGGAGGCCGTCCACGCTCCCAGCGGGTTGCCCGGCTGGACGCGTGCGCATCTGCTGTCCCACTTGGCGCGCAACGCCGACGGCCTGGTCAACCTGCTCACCTGGGCGAAATCGGGTGTCGAGACGCCGATGTACGCCGGCGAGGCGGCCAGGGACGATGACATCGAGAAGGGTGCGTACCGGTCCGCCGAGGAGATCGCCGAAGACGTCGTCGCGTCCGCGGGGCGGTTCGTCGAAGTCGCGGCGAGCATGCCGGACGACACGTGGCCGGTCCGCGTCCGTGCCCGGCAGGGGCGCGAGATCCCGGCGGAGTTCGTGCTGTGGCTCAGGCTCTCCGAGACCGCCATCCACTTGGCGGATCTCGATCTCGGCTACGACTTCGCGCGCGTCGCCGAGCTGCTCGGCGCCGAGTTCGAGATCGTCGTCGGCAACGCCATCGGCATGTACGGCGGCGAACTGCCCTCGGTCCTGCTGGTCGCCGTCGGCGAAGACGGGACGCGTCACGAATGGCGGATGGGCACCGGAGAGCCGGTCACGCTGACCGGCTCCCCGGGTGAGGTCCTGGCGTGGATCACCGGCCGTAGCGACGGATCCACTTTGGACGGTACCGCGCCGCCACTGCCGCATTGGCTGTGACGGCGCGGTCCACAAAGGACTAAGCGCGGAACGAGTCCACGCCGAACTGCTTCGCGATGTCGTCCAGCATGGCGTGCGCACCCTGCAGGCTGACCGACGTGAACCAGGTGGTGTCGTTGACGTCGATCACCTTTCCCTTGAGGGTGCCCCAAAGCGGGTTCGACTGGAACTTCGTCTTGGGGCTTTCGGCCTGCTTCGTCTCGTCGGCGTAGGTGGCGACGAAGATCGCTTCGGCGTCGAGCTTCCCGATCTCTTCCTGGCTCAGGTCGTTGGAGATCTTCGTCTTGTTGTCCGGCTGCCCGGCGGGCCGCTGGAACCCGGCGTCCGCCATCACGGTCCCGGGGAACGACGCGCTGCTGTAGAGCCGCACGGTCGGCTCGCCTTCGACGAAGCGGACCACCGACACGGCGGCGGGCTTGCCGAGCTTGGCCTTGATCGCGTCACCGACCTTGCGGGCACGCTCTTCGTAGGCCTTGATCTTCTGCTCTGCCAAGGCTTCCTTGCCCAGCGCCTTGCCGAGCATCCGGACGTTGTCCTTCCAGGTGGCGCCGGTGGTCTGGCTGAACACCGTGGGCGCGACCTTGCCGAACTCGGCGTAGAACTTCTCGTGGCGCACCTTCGCCGACACGATCAGATCCGGCTTGATGTCGTACAGCTTTTCGATGTCCGGGCTTTCGAGCGCACCGATCTCCTTGGCGCCCTCGGCGTACTTGCGGTCGTCACCGAGGTAGTCCGGCAGCTTGTCGTAGTTGCGATATTTGGTGTACGCCACGACCTTCGTCTCGAGCGCCAGCGTCGCGTCCACGTAGCTGGAGTCCAGCGCCGCGACGGTGACGGGCTGCTTGTCGATCGTGGTCGAGCCCATCACGTGTTCGACGGTGCGCGGGAATCCACTTTGGCCGGTGCCGGTGGAGGCGGATTCCTGTGCTCCGCCACCGCATGCGGAGAGTGCCAGGCAGGCGGTCACGGCGAAGGCGACGACTGCGCGCCGGGGTGGGGTCATGGGTCACTCTTTCTCTGCGGTTAGGCTTTCCTAACCGGAGCATAGGATGGCGGATGTCCACAGTGGAAGTTCGTGTTGGAAAGGCGACAGCGGGAGCCCTGCTGGTCACCCTTCTGGCTGTGATCTGCGTCGCGAGTGTCGCCCTCGGTGCGCGTTCGATTCCTTTGGGTGTGGTCTGGGACGCGATCTTCCATCCCGCGGGTGTGCCGGATCACCTGATCGTCCGTTCGCTACGGGTGCCTCGCACACTGCTCGGTGTCCTGGCGGGACTCGCGCTCGGCGCGGCCGGCGCGCTCATGCAGGGCCACACCCGTAATCCGCTCGCGGACCCCGGCCTGCTCGGCGTCACCCAGGGCGCCGCGTTCGCGGTGGTGCTCGCCGTCGTCGTGCTGGGCATCGACGACCTCTACGCGTTCATCTGGTTCGGCTTCGCGGGCGCCCTCGTCGCGAGCGCCGTGGTGTTCCTTCTCGGCGCCGTGGGCGGCCGGGGCGCCACACCGGTGACACTCGCGCTGGCCGGGGCGGCGGTGAGCGCTCTACTCAACGGCGTCATCTCCGCGATCGTGCTCGGCGACGACCGCGGGATGGAGACGTACCGCTTCTGGCATGTGGGTTCGATCGCGGGCCGGGATCCCGCGATGATCGGGCAAATCGCCCCCTTCGTGGCCGCGGGCCTGCTTCTCGCGGTGATCAACACGCCGGGGATGAACACCCTCGCGCTCGGTGACGACGTCGCGGTCGCCCTCGGCCGGCGGGTCGGCCGGACGCGGTTGCTCGGGGTCGCCGCGATCACGCTGCTGACCGGAGCCGGCGTCGCCGCCTGCGGGCCGATCGCGTTCCTGGGCCTGCTCGTCCCGCATTTCGCGCGGGCGATCAGCGGACCCGATTACCGCTGGCTGGTGCCGTTCTCGGCCGTGCTCGGCGCGATCCTGCTGCTCGCCGCGGACCTTCTCGGCCGCGTCGTCGCCTCGGACAGCTTGGAGGTCGGCATCATGCTGGCGGTGCTCGGCGTGCCGGTGTTCGTCCACCTCGTCCGCAAGAAGGGCCTGGCACGGATATGACGGCTCCCAAGGTGATTTCGCTCGGCCCGGCGGCCTGGACGGTCCGGCCGAGGACGCTCGCCGTCGCGACGCTCGCGGCGATCGCGCTGGTGCTGGTCGCGGCGTTGAACATCGGCATCGGCACCTCCCACATCGGTCTCGGCGACGTCTTGAAGACGCTGTTCGGCGGCGGCACCGCGCGGGAACGCGGGATCATCTTCGACCTGCGGATGCCGCGCACGCTGACCGCGATCGGCGTCGGCGCCGCCCTCGGCCTTTCGGGTGCGCTGTTCCAGACCATCGCCCGGAATCCGTTGGCCAGCCCGGACATCCTCGGGATCACCTGGGGCGCGGGGGTCGGCGCGGTCGGTGTGATCGTCGCCGGCGGTACGGGTGGCCAGGTCAGCGGCCTGGCGAGCACGCTGGGCGTTCCGCTCGCCGGACTCGCGGGCGGCGTGATCGCGGGAATCCTGCTGTACGCCCTTTCGTGGCGGCGCGGGATCGACGGCTATCGCCTCGTCCTGATCGGCATCGCGCTGTCCGCCGTCGGCTACAACCTCGTGTACTGGCTGCTGACCGTCGGAGACGTCGACAACGCCGCGCGCGCGACGACGTGGATCGTGGGCAGCCTCGCCGACGTCGGCTGGGAATCGGTCGGTCCGGTCCTGCTCGCGCTGGCCGTGCTCGCGCCGGTCACGCTGATCGCCGGGCACACCATCGGCGGGCTTCAGTTCGGCGACGACACGGCGCGCGGTCTCGGCATCCGGGTCGACGCCGCCCGGGCGACGCTGCTGCTGCTCGCCGCGGCACTGGCCGCCGTCGCCACCGCGGCCGCCGGGCCCATCACCTTCGTCGCGCTGGCCACCCCGCAGATCGCCTTGAGGCTGGTCCGCTCGGCGCAGCCGCCGCTGTTCGGATCGATGCTCCTCGGCGCGCTGCTGACCGTCGGCGCGGACTTCGTGGTGCGGGTGACCCCGGTCCTGTCCGGGCTCCCGGTCGGCGTGCTGACGGCGATCCTCGGTGCGCCGTACCTGATCTTCCTGTTCATCCGCAGCCGTAAGGAGGAGCGCGCGTGAACGCCAGACTGCGTGCCCGGGAGCTGGAACTCGGTTACGGCGAAACGCCCGTCGTGACCGGGCTCGACCTCGACGTCCTCGACGGGACCGTCACCGCGATCATCGGCCCCAACGGCTGCGGTAAGTCCACGCTGCTGCGTGCGCTGGCGAGGTTGCTCAAGCCACGTCAGGGCGCGGTACTGCTGGACGGCGAGCGGATCGACAAGCTGCCCACCCGTGAGGTCGCCAAGATCATCGGCCTGTTGCCGCAGACGCCGTCCGCCCCCGAAGGACTGACCGTCTCCGACCTGGTCCGGCGCGGACGGCATCCGCACCAGAGCTGGTACCGGCAGTGGTCCTCGTCCGACGACGAGGCGATCGAGCGTGCGCTGCGGCTGACCGGGATGGACGAGTACGCGGGCCGGGTCGTCGACCAGCTGTCCGGCGGGCAGCGCCAGCGGGCGTGGATCTCGATGACGCTCGCCCAGGAGACCGGGCTGCTCCTGCTCGACGAGCCGATCACCTACCTCGACCTCGCGCACCAGATCGACGTGCTGGACCTGGTCTACCGGCTGCACAAGGAACGCGGGACCACCGTGGTGATGGTGCTGCACGACCTGAACCTCGCCGCCAGGTACGCGGACAAGCTGGTCGCGATGCGCGGCGGCCGGATCGTCGCGCAGGGCCCGCCCGCGGAAGTGCTCACCGAGCCGCTCCTCGACGAGATCTTCGGCCTGTCGGCGAAGGTCATGGAGGATCCGGTGTCCGGAACTCCGCTGGTCGTGCCGGTGAGTGCACACCTTCGGGCGTAGCGTCGCAACCTGCCCGTCCGCGATGCGTCTAAACGGGCATGGAGAGAAGGGCGTTCCTCAAACTCGCCGGTGCGGCCATGGCCGGAGTGGCCGCGACGGCGTGCTCGGCCGCGCCCCCTGGGGCGGCGCCCAGTTCCGCGCCCGGGACGTCGTTGCCGCCGAGCACCGGGGTCACGCCACCGTCCGGCCCGCCGGACTGGGCCGCGCTGCGGAACAAGATCTCCCTTCTCCTGCCGGGGGATTCCGGCTACGACAACGCCAAACGCGTGTTCAACCCGGCCTTCGACGGGCTCAAACCCGCCGCGATCGCGAACTGCGCCAAACCGGAAGACGTGCAGGAAGCCGTTTCCGCCGCGGCACGGCGAGTCCCGATCGCCGCTCGCAGTGGCGGCCACAGTTACGCGGGCTACTCGGTTCCCGACGGTGGCTTGATGATCGACCTCGGCGGAATGACCTCAGTGGACGTCCAAGGTGAACAGGTCGTGATCGGCGCGGGTGCGAAACTGAAGAACGTCTACGCGACGCTCGGCGCCGCGGGACGTTGCCTGCCCGCTGGTTCCTGTCCCAGTGTCGGGATCGCCGGGCTGACGCTCGGTGGCGGAATCGGTGTCCTCGCCCGGAAATACGGCCTCACGTGCGACCACCTGGTGTCCGCGCGAGTCGTCACGGCGGACGGGAAACTGCGGACGGCGTCGGCGGAGTCCGAGCCCGAGCTGTTCTGGGCGTTGCGCGGTGGGGGAGGCGGCAACTTCGGTGTCGTCACCTCGTTCACCTTTCGCACCGATCCGGCACCTTCTGCCGTTTCGGTGTTCTCGCTGCGCTTTCCGGCGGGCAGCGCGGACGACGTGCTCGCCGAGTGGCAGCGGTGGCTTCCCGAAGCGCCACCGGAGTTGTGGGCGAACGTCGTGCTGTCCGGGGGATCGCCGGTCGGTGCGCGCGTTTCGGGTTGCTACGTCGGCGATTCCGGTTCCTTGGGTAAGTTGCTGGACGGATTCCCCGGCGCATCGCGTTCGGTCAAGCAGCTCGACTATCTCGGTGCGATGAAGTACTTCTCCGGCAGCGAAAGCCGTCAGTCCTTTGTGGCCTCATCGCGAATACTCGGAGAACCGGCCGATCCCGCGAAGCTGACTTCCGTGCTCAAGGGCAGGCGCGGAATGGATCTCCTGGTCGACGGGCTCGGCGGCGCCGTCGCCGACGTCGCGCCGGACGCCACCGCGTTCTGGCATCGGAAGGCGATCGGCAGTGTGCAGATCTACAGCCAGGCGGACACGCGTAACCGTTCCGTGGCAACGGATTCCGTCGCGGAAGTGGTGACGGGGCTCGGGCTGGGCGGGGGCTACGTCAACTACATCGACCCCGCCCTGCCCGACTGGACGACGGCGTACTATGGCGGCAATGTCACCCGTCTCAAGCAGGTGGCCAAAACCTACGATCCGGACAAGGTCTTCGGATTCGCGCAGGCCGTCACCCCGGATTAGAGGTCGATGCCGGTGAAGACGGTGACCCGTTCCTCGGTGAGGTCGTGCATCGCGGCGAGGACGCCTTCCCTGCCGACACCCGATCCCTTGACGCCGCCGTACGGCATCTGGTCCGCGCGGTAGGACGGGACGTCGCCGATGATCACGCCGCCGACTTCGAGCTCCGTCGACGCGTAGAAGGCGAGATGGACGTCGCGGGTGAACACTCCGGCTTGCAAGCCGTAGGCGGATTCGTTGACCGACGCGAAAGCCTCGTCGACACCATCCACAATGGACACCGCGAGCACCGGGCCGAAGATCTCCTCCGCCCAGGCCTTTGTGGACGGCAGGACGTCGGTGAGCACGGTCGGCTCCACCGTGGCTCCGTCCCGTTTGCCGCCGGTGAGGATCTTCGCGCCCGCGGCGACGGCCTCGTCGATCCAGGCCACGATCCGCTCCGCCCCCGCCTCGTCGACGACCGGGCCGACATCGGTGTTCTTGTCGTACGGGTCGCCGGTCCGCTGGGCCTTCACGGCTTCCACCAGGGCGGGCACGAACTCTTCGGCGACCTCGCGTTCGACGATGACGCGTTGCACGGCGATACAGGACTGCCCGGCCTGGTAGTTGCCGAAGGTCGCGATCCGCTCCGCCGCCCCCTCGGGATCCGGCCAGTCGCGGAGCACGACCGCGGCCGCGTTGCCCCCGAGTTCGAGCACGACGTGCTTGCGCGGCGCGGCGTCCGCGATCGACCAGCCGACCGGACCCGAGCCGGTGAACGACACGACCGGCAGCCGGGGATCCGCGACCAGCGCCGACGTCTCCTCGTTGCCGAGCGGCAGCACCGAGAACGCGCCCTCCGGCAGGTCGGTCTCGGCCAGGATCTCGCCGAGGATCAGTGCGGCCAGCGGCGTCCGCGGCGCGGGTTTGACGATGATCGGCGCGCCGACCGCGAGCGACGGCGCGACCTTGTGCGCCACCAGGTTCAGCGGGAAGTTGAACGGCGCGATCCCCAGCACCGGGCCGCGCGGGACGCGACGGGTGAGCGCCAGCCTGCCTTCGCCCGCCGGGTCGGTGTCCAGCCGCTGCAGGTCACCGCTGAACCGGCGGGCCTCCTCGGCGGCGATCCGGAACACCGACACCGCGCGCCGCACCTCGGCCTCGGCCCACTTGAGCGGCTTGCCGTTCTCGGCGGTGATGACCTCGGCGATCTCCTCGGCCCGGCCGGCGATGACCCGCGAAACGTGGTCGAGCGCCGCGGCGCGGGTGTGTGCCGAGGAACGCCGGAACTCCTTCGCGACGCTCACCGCCGCGCTCACCGCTCGTTCGACCTGATCAGGGCCGGGCACCGCGACGGTGGCGACTTCGCTTCCGTCGAAAGGGTGGTGCACGGTGAGCGTCGAAGCGCCCTGCTCGGGGCGTCCGGCGATCCAGGCGGGACGCGGCTCCGGGGTGATCATGTCCATGGGTGACAAGGTATTCCAGTCAGGGCTTGACGAGCACCTTGAGCGCTTCGCGGTCCGCCATCGCCCGGTAACCGTCGGGGACCTCTTCGAGCCCGATGGTCCGGTCGAAGACCTTGCCCGGCTGGTACCTGCCCTCGACGACGTCGTCGAGCAGTTCGGGAATGTAGTAGCGCGCGGGCGCCACGCCGCCGGTGACGGTGATGTTGCGCCGGAAGAGCGACGGGCCGATCGGGCCCTCGGCGTACTGCGGCACGCCGACGCGGCTGACCGTGCCGCCGGGGCGGACGGCACCGACGCCCATCTCGAAGGCGGGCTTCGTGCCGACGCATTCGAGGACGGTGTGCGTGCCTTCGCCGGTTGTCAGCTCTCGGACCTTCTCGATGCCTTCGTCGCCGCGCTCGGCTACGACGTCTGTCGCGCCGAACTCGCGGCCGAGGTCCGTACGGGTCCGGTGGCGGCCCATCAGGATGATGCGCTCGGCTCCGAGCCGCTTGGCCGCGAGAACCGCGGAGAGACCGACGGCCCCGTCACCGATGACAGTGACGCTGGTGCGCTCGTTCACGCCCGCTTTGACCGCCGCGTGATGGCCGGTCGCGAACACGTCGGAGAGCGTGAGGAACGAGGCGAGCAGATCGTCGTCTTCGGTGTGCGGCAGTTTCACGAGCGTGCCGTCGGCTTGCGGGACGCGGACGGCCTCGCCCTGGCCGGCGTCGACACCCTTCGCGCCCCAGTTGCCGCCGTGAAGACAAGAGGTGTGGAGGCCTTCGCGGCAGAACTGGCACGTGTTGTCGGAGTAGACGAAGGGCGCGACGGCCAGGTCTCCCGGCTTGAGCGTGGTGACATCGGAGCCGACGGCCTCGACGACACCGAGGAACTCGTGGCCGATCCGGACGCCGCGGTCGCGTGCGGGCATGCTGCCGTACGGCCAGAGGTCGCTGCCGCAGATGCAGGAGCGGACGACGCGGAGAAGGGCGTCGGTCGGTTCGCTCAGCTTCGGGTCCGGGACGGTCTCGACGCGTACGTCACCGGCGCCGTAGATGAGAGTCGCTCGCAAGACGGGTCCTTTCCTCGGCTGGCCCCAGTATGGGCGCGTCGCGTTTAGCCCGCTAAACGCGATCGGTGGAGGTCGCGCAGCAGGAGGATTTCGGCCCCGTGGTGGATGGCCTCCCGATTGATGTGCAGGACGAGGGCCGCGAAGGGGTAGTCCGCGTACGGGCCCTCAGCCTCGCCGCAGGGGCGTTCGAGGCCTTCGGCGCTGAGGCCGCGGACGCCGTCACGCCAGCGCGCGTAGGCGTCGTCGAGTTGCTCCAGCGCTTCTTCGGCGGAGGCCGCGTAGGGGAACGTCTGGTAGTCGACGGGAGGGCCGCCGAAATGCGACGCGTTCCGCATCCCGAAGACGCCGACGATGATGTGGGCGAGGCGCCAGGCGATCGTCGTGACCGGCGGCGGAGACGGCTCCGGATACGCCCAATCGATGTCGATCTCTCCGGTCTTGCCCACCCGGATCGTCCAGCAGCCCTCGACGGGTTCCCAGAAGTATTCGTCGTCGGTGAGGGTCTTCAGCCGAGGACGCAGGTGTTGTTTCCAGTGCCAGTCGAGTTGTTCGGAGAGTTCCTTGCTCCAGTCGATGCCCATGTCCCGGACGCTAGGCCGCCTCGCGGTCAGCCGCTGTCCTGAATCATGAGGGGGTTGGCGGCGGGGTGACCGGGCCCACCTGGGACGATGGTGGGGAAGCGTACTGCTCTGATCTGGAGGTTTCAGGTGCCCAGTCCCACCGGTCCGGTACTCGTCGTGGACTTCGGGGCGCAGTACGCGCAACTGATCGCGCGCCGGGTGCGTGAGGCGCAGGTCTACTCCGAGGTCGTCCCGCACACCGCCACCGCCGAGGACATCCTCGCCAAGGACCCCGCCGCGATCATCCTTTCCGGTGGTCCGTCCAGCGTGTACGCGGAGAACGCGCCCGCCCTCGCCCCGGGGCTGGTCGACGCTGGCGTGCCGATTCTCGGCATCTGCTACGGCCATCAGGTGCTCGCGCAGGCCCTCGGCGGCACCGTCGAGCCGACCGGGATCCGCGAGTTCGGCCGCACCGAGGTGCGCGTCGCCGGTGAGGGCGGCGTCCTGCACGCCGGTCTCCCGAGCAACCAGCCCGCGTGGATGAGCCACAACGACAGCGTCACCAAAGCCCCCGAGGGCGCCACAGTGACCGCTTCGAGTGACGGCGCCGCCGTCGCCGGGTTCGAAGACGTCGAGCGCCGCTTCGCCGGCGTCCAGTACCACCCCGAGGTGCACCACTCGCCGCACGGCCAGGAGGTGCTCCGCCGCTTCCTGCACGACATCGCGGGCATCAAGCCGCAGTGGACGACGTCGTCCATCGTCGACGACCAGGTCAAGCGCATCGCCGAGCAGGTCGGCGACGGCCGCGCGATCTGCGGCCTCTCCGGCGGTGTCGACTCCGCCGTGGCCGCCGCGCTGGTCCAGCGGGCCATCGGTGACCGGCTGACCTGTGTGTTCGTCGACCACGGTCTGCTGCGCTCGGGCGAGCGCACCCAGGTCGAACGCGATTTCGTCGCCGCGACCGGGGTCAACCTGGTGACCGTCGACGCGCGCGACCGGTTCCTCGACGCGCTGGCCGGGGTCACCGACCCCGAGGAGAAGCGCAAGATCATCGGCCGCGAGTTCATCCGCGTGTTCGAGCAGGCCGAGCGCGACCTCAAGGCCGAGGGCGACTACAAGTTCCTGGTCCAGGGCACGCTGTACCCGGACGTCGTCGAGTCCGGCGGCGGTGAGGGCGCGGCGAACATCAAGAGCCACCACAACGTCGGCGGGCTGCCCGACGACCTGCAGTTCGAGCTCGTCGAGCCGCTGCGCCTGCTGTTCAAGGACGAGGTGCGGCGCGTCGGGCTGGAGCTCGGGCTGCCGGAGACGATCGTGCAGCGGCAGCCGTTCCCCGGGCCGGGGCTCGGCATCCGGATCATCGGCGCCGTCGACGCCGAGCGGCTCGAGACGCTGCGCGCGGCGGACGCCATCGCGCGTGAGGAGCTCACCGCGGCCGGGCTCGACGGCGAGATCTGGCAGTGCCCGGTGGTGCTGCTGGCCGACGTCCGCAGCGTCGGTGTCCAGGGCGACGGGCGGACCTACGGGCACCCGATCGTGCTGCGGCCGGTGTCGTCGGAGGACGCGATGACCGCGGACTGGACGCGGCTGCCGTACGAGGTTCTGGAGCGGATCTCGACCCGCATCACGAACGAGGTCTCCGAGGTGAACCGGGTGGTCCTGGACGTTACGTCCAAGCCGCCGGGCACCATCGAGTGGGAGTGACCGCTCCCGCCCCGACCTGCGTTTAGCGGGCTAATCGCGATCTGTCGGCCTTGGGGGCACCCGGGCGACCGGATCGCGTTTAGCCCGCTAACTGCGTTCTGGGGCCTGGGGCACCCGGCGCGGCCCAGATCGCGATTAGGGGGCTAAACGCAGGTCGGCGGGCGTGGGCACCGTGGCGACGCCGGATCGCGTTTAGCCCGCGAAACGCAGGTCGGCGCGGGAGGGGCGGAGCAAGGCGAAGGCCCCGGCGAGGGGCCGGGGCCTTCGGAGTGGGGTGGAGCGTCAGCGGCGCCCCTAGCGGCGGCTCTTGCGCAGCGAAGCGGCGAGCAGCATGACGCCGACGAAGATCGCCCCGCCCGCCATGACCCACCGGAAGTCGAACTGCGGGAGCCACGTGGCGCCGTCCGAGAGGACGTAACCCGACACCAGCAGCGTCGCGATCCCGATGATCAGGGTGAAGCCGTCCACCCCGCGCTTCGCGGGTTGAGCCGACTGGGTCTGCGCGTTGTCGTAGTCGTACTCAGCCACGACGCACCTCCACGTTCCCGACACCGTTCTTGACCTGCAAAGTGATCTTCTGCCCGTTGTCGCCCGGCGCGGTGAAGTCGATGGTGTCCTCGCCGACCCCCGAGCGCGACTGGCCGAGGCAGTCGACGTCGCCCGCGCCCGTCTCGCACGAGACCTTCACTTCGGCACCCGCCGGCACGAGCACCGTCGAGTTGCCGGCCCCGTTGGAGACCTTCGTGGTCACCGAAGCGCCCGCCGGCAGCTTGGTCAGGTCGACGTTGATGTCGCCCGCCGAGCGGTGGTACTCCGGCAGCACCTCGGACACCTGGCTGGGGGTCGCCGTCAGGTCGCCGACGCCGCCCTTCACGGAGAAGTTCTCGAACGGCACCGTGGTCAGCGCCATCCCGACGATCGCCAGCGGCACCGCGAGCCCGATCAGCCCGCGACCGCCCCGGACGAACGAACCGGCCACCAGCCCGATGCCGACCACACCCAGGGTGAGTCCGATGACGTGTTGCGCGGTGAACCACGGCTCGCCGTCCAGGCCGAGGACGGTGCCGACCCCGCCGACCAGCACGGCGATCCCGAAGGTCGCGGCGCCGATCTTCGACTTGCGGCGACGGGGCATCGGCGCCGCGGGCGGCGGCGGCGGGGTCTGCGGCGGCATTCCGCCGGACGGCGAGGCGTTCGGCAGATCCCAGGCGGACGGGTCGGCCGCGAGCGGGTCCCAGCCGCCCTCGGTCGCCGTCGAGGTGGCGGCCGACGCCGACGCCATCGAGAACGCGGCGGCGGGCTGGGCCGGGCCGGGCATCGACGGCCGGTTGAACTGACCGCGGTTGCGGTGCAGCAGGTACAGCGCGACGGCCATCAGCGCGAAACCGATCAGCCCGGTGCCGTCGGTCATCCAGCCACCGCTCAAGGTCCAGGTGAGCCCGGGGAACAGCAGGATCAGCAGCAGCACGGCGAACGCCGGCGAACTCGACGCGCGACCCCGGCCGATCAGCCCTTCGAACGCGGAAACGCGGTCGCCTTCCTGCGGCAGGAACAGCCAGCCCAGCAGATAGACGAAGACGCCGAAACCGCCGAACACGGTCGCCGCGACCAGCGCGACCCGGACCACGGTCGGGTCGATGCCGTACCGATAGCCGATACCCGCGGCGACACCGGCGAATTTGCGGCCTGCCACGGGCCGGACCGGCCTGCTCCGCCAGAAATCCTTGACGGTCTCCTCGAAGCCGGCCGCGGGGCCGCGCTTCGGAACGTGTGTCTCACTCCCACTCATGCCACAAAGAATGCGCCCCGGCGGGCCCTCGCCACATCCGGGAACACCCCTGAGGTTTCCCCCAGCGGGAAGAGTCAGGGGTTTCCCCGATGGATCAGTACCCCACTCCGTGTGACCATGGGGAACGTGCAGGAATCCGTCACCGACGACCTCGCCGAGCAGGTGAAGCCGACGATCATCGAGCGCCCTCCGGTGCCCGTTCCCGGCAGCCTGTCCCCGGCACCGTTCGAGCCGCCCAAGATGTATCGCCGCCGTTCCGGCCGCGCCATCGCGGGCGTCGCGGGCGGCCTCGCCGACCACCTCGGCGTCAAGGTGCTCTGGGTCCGGGTCGCGTTCGCGTTGCTGGCCGCCCTGAACGGCGCCGGCCTGCTCGCGTACGGCCTGCTCTGGGTGTTCGTCCAGCAGCGGTCCGGCGAGGCCGAGCCGGAGAAGTCCGCGCCGAAGGAGAAGCAGCAGGCATTCGGGCTCATCGCGCTGGGTGTCGGTCTCGCCGTCGCCAGTGGCACGCTGACCGGTCTGATCAGCGGCTGGGTCGCCATCCCGCTGGCGCTGGCGATGATCGGTGCGGCCGTCGTCTGGCGCGAGGCCGACGAGTCGCAGCGGCGGCGTTGGCGCATCAGTGCCAAGGGCGGGGTCGCCACGGCCTTCCTCGGCGGCGGAGGCTGGTCGGCGGCGATCCGTCTGGTCGCCGGTGTCGCGCTGGTGATGACCGGTATCGGCGTCGTCGTCCTGGAAAGCGGCAGCATCGACCAGGTCAAATTCGCGCTGGTCGCCGTGATCGCGACGCTGTTCGGCGTCGCCGTGCTGACCGTCCCGTTCTGGCTGCGCCTGGTCCGCGACCTGTCCGACGAGCGCACCGCGCGCATCCGCACCGACGAACGCGCCGAGATCGCCGCGCATCTGCACGACTCGGTCCTCCAGACCCTCGCGCTGATCCAGAAACAGGCGGAATCACCGCGCGAGGTCGCCAGGCTCGCGCGCGGTCAGGAACGCGAGCTTCGCGGCTGGCTGTACGGGCCGTCGGGGTACGGCAAGAGCAAGAAGACCGAGGAAGAGGCCGTCAGCGGTCAGCTGTCCGAAGTACTCGCTGCCGCGTGCGGCGAGGTCGAGGACGCGTTCGCGATCTCGGTGCAGCAGGTCGTCGTGGGGGAGGCGACGCTGAACGAGCCGTTGACCGCACTGGTCCAGGCGGCGCGCGAAGCGATCGTGAACGCCGCCAAGCACGCGGGCGTCGACGAAGTCAGCGTGTACGCCGAGGTCGAGCCGACAGCGGTCACGGTGTTCGTGCGCGACCGGGGGAAGGGGTTCGACCCCGAGGTCGTGCCGAGTGACCGGCACGGTCTCGCCGATTCCATTCGGGGGCGGATGGAACGGCACGGCGGGAAGCTGAAACTGCGTACCGCACCGGGTGAAGGAACCGAGGTCCAGCTGGAGATGCCGGTCAAGGCGGGGAAGGGCGCGGCGTGAGGTCGCTATGCTCACGGGACAGGGCGAGCGAGGGAGCATCGTGACGGAGAACCAGCAGACGCGGGAGCCGGTCAAGGTCTTCCTCGTCGACGACCACGCGCTCTTCCGGGCGGGTGTGCGCACCGAACTGGACTCGATCACCGACGACGTCCGCGTGGTCGGTGAGGCGGGCTCGGTCGCCGAGGCGGTCGCGGGCATCGCCCGGACCAAACCGCAGGTCGTGCTGCTCGACGTGCATATGCCGGACGGTGGCGGCGCCGAGGTGCTGCGCCGGGTCCGGCCGGAACTGCCGGACGTCGTGTTCCTCGCGTTGTCGGTCTCCGACGCCGCGGAGGACGTGATCGCCGTGATCCGCGCGGGGGCGCGGGGGTACGTCACGAAGACGATCTCGTCGAAGGAGCTCGTGCGCGCCGTCGTGCGGGTCTCGGACGGGGACGCGGTGTTCTCGCCGCGGCTGGCCGGGTTCGTGCTCGACGCGTTCGCCGACCGGCCGGGTTCCGCGCCGATCAGCGACCCGGACCTCGACCTGCTGACCCCGCGGGAGCGCGACGTGCTGCGGCTGCTCGCGCGCGGGTACGCGTACAAGGAAATCGCGTCGGAGCTGTTCATCTCGGTGAAGACCGTCGAGACCCATGTGTCGAGCGTCCTGCGGAAGACGCAGCTCTCGAACCGGTACGAGCTTTCCCGCTGGGCTTCCGACCGGCGCCTCGTCTAGGTGGCGCCTGTTCTGCTCGGTCTGGTGGCCGTGTTCTTCCTGGGCATGGGATTGCTCGGGCTCGCCGCGCCGAAGCGGCTGATCCGGCCGTTCGGCATCTCGCTGGAGTCGGCGACGGCGCGGACCGAGGTGCGGGCCGTCTACGGCGGCTTCGGGGTGGCCGTCGCGGTGCTGCTCGGGTTCGCGGCATTCGACGTCGGCGGGATCCAGCGGGGCGCCGCGATCGCCGTGGCCGTCGCGCTGGCCGGGATGGCCTTCGGGCGGCTGGTCGCGCGGTTCGCGGAACGGCCCGAACGGTTCTATCCGAGCTGGCTCTACTTCTGGGTCGAGATCGTCCTCGCCGCCCTGCTCGTCCTCGCGGCCCGGGCACCGGATCGCGTTTAGCGGGCTAAACGCGATCCGGCGAGCCCCCAGGCCCCACCGCGTCGCGATTAGCCCGCTAAACGCAGGTCAGCGGAATTCGTGGGTGACCTCGATCTTCCCCACGATGTGCGTGTTGAACTCGGCGAGGTCCTCGGCCGGGACCCAGAGCTCCAGGATCGTCTTCCCGCCCGCCTGCTGGACGGGGTACCGCTCGACGAACGACGTCTCGACCTCGAACCGCGTCACGAAGCCCGCGCCGTCGTAGCGCACGTTCCAGTCACGGGTGATCTTGATCGCGTAGTCCTCGTTCAGCACCGGGTAGAAGATCGGCTGCTCCGGCAGCCTCGGCGGCCACTCGCGCCAGCCCGACTCGCGGACGAGGTCGAGCTCGACGGGTCCGGTGGGGCGCCACAGCGTCGTCGTGTCCGTCATGGCGCGACCTTATCGACGGCGGCCAAGGGGCGCTCGACCTGCGGAGTGGTAGCAAAGGTCCCTTGCTCCCTCGGGCGGAGCCGGGTCAGCGCGACCCCGCCCAGCACGACGACCATCCCGGCGATCACCCGCAGGTTCAGCGGCTCGGCCAGGAACACCGCGCCCAGCAGCACCGAGACCACCGGCAGCAGGTAGCCGACGATCGACGCCGCCACGGCGCCCTCGCTCGCGAGGAGCTGGTAGTTCAGCGCGAACGCGATCCCGGTCGACCCGATCCCCAGGATCACCACCGCGACGATCGCGCCGGTGCTCAGGTGCACCGGTTCGAAACCGCCCATCGGCATCGCGAGCACCAGGAACCCGGTCGCCAGCAGCATCTGCCCGCCGGCCAGCGACATCGGCGAGTCACCGGTGCCGGTGAGGTACTTGCCCTCGTAGACGAACGCGAAGCCGTAGCTCGCGGCCGCCGCGAGGCACGCCAGCGCGCCCCAGCTGAGCAGGCCGGAGGCCTCCCACGGCGCGAAGATCAGCAGGATCCCGGCGAGCCCGACGACCAGCCCGGTGACCCGCACCGCGGTCATCTTCGTCCGCGCGCCCATCATCGGCGCGGCGACCAGCACCCACAGCGGCGTCGTCGAGTTCAGCACGCCGGTGATCCCCGAATCGACGGTCAGCTCGCCCCACGCGAACAGCAGGAACGGCAACGCGTTGTGGAAGAACGCCGCGACGGCCAGGTGTCCCCAGATCCGCCGCCCCGACGGCAGCCTGTCCCGGCCGAGATAGCAGAGCCCGATCAGCACGGCCGCACCGAGCGCCACCCGCGCCAGCACGAGCTGCACCGGCGTGAACGCGCCGAGCCCCAGTTTGATCCAGAAGAAACTCGATCCCCACATGAGCGCCAGCGCGCCGATCCGCAGCAGGGTCTTCGTCTCGCCCACCCCAGTCCTCCTTAAGTGCCTGGCCCAGCTTCGCGGGGCCGACGCGTAAGGACAAGCGAAAATAACTGCAGGGAGCCTTAAGAAGAACTGTACGATCGGAGCATGCTGGACGTCCGCCGCATGCAGGTACTCCGAGCCGTGATCAGCAGTGGTTCGATCACCGCCGCCGCCCGGAACCTCGGCTACACACCATCCGCGATCAGCCAGCAATTGTCCACCCTGGAAAGGGAAGCGGGCGTCGAACTGCTCGAACGCGTGGGCCGCGGCGTGCGGCCGACGCCGGCCGGTTCGCTGCTGTCCGAACACGCGGAAACGCTGAGCACGCAGCTCGCCAAGGCCGAAGCCGCGCTCACCGAACTCAAGGAAGGCCGCACGGGCAGGCTCGCGATCCGCTATTTCGCCACCGCCGGCGCGTCGTTGGTGCCCTTGGCCGTCGCCGCGCTGCGCCGTGACTTCCCGGGAGTCCGCCTCGACCTGAAACTGGTCGAGCCCGACGATTCGATGCCCGAGATCGAATCGGGCAAGGCCGACGTCGCGATGATCGTGCTCCCCAGCAGCACTCCCCGGATCAAGGGCGTCGAGTACATCCACCTCCTCGACGACCCGTACCGCGCGATCCTGCCGAAGAACCACCGGCTCGCCCGCAAGCGCGTCCTCGACCTCGGCGAGCTCGCGGAGGATCCGTGGGTCGGCGTCGACGGCCTCCCCGGCGCCTGCCGCGACATCCTGCTCGACGCCTGCGGCGCGGCCGGATTCGCCCCGAACCATGTCGTCGAATCCGAGGATTACCAGACGGCACAAGGGTTCGTGGCCGCCGGGCTCGGCGTCGCGCTGATCCCGGAACTCGGCCTCGGCGCCCCGCATCCCGGCGTCGCCATCCGCAAGGTCCGCCGTCCGGATCCGGTGCGGTCCATCCACGCCGCCGTCGCCGCGCACGCCAGGGAACACCCCGCGGTGCGCCGGTTCCTCGGCGCGATCCGCGAAGGGGCCGGACAGGCAAGCGGGAATGGCCGAGTGGGCACGAAAACCGGCTGAGCTTGAACAGCCGCGACGGCGGTCGACAACCTGGCAGGGAACCCGCCAGCGAAAGGACCCCGGTGCGTCCCCTGATCGTCCTGCACGGCTCATGGCACCAGCCCGCCCATTTCGACGAGGTCGTCGAGCGCCTCCGCCGGGACGGCGCCGAGGTCACCGTCCCCGACCTCGGCGCGCGCCCGATCGCCGAAACCACCCGGGCCGTCCAGGAAATCGTCGACAAGGCGGCCGAGCCGCCGGTGGTGCTCGCGCACTCCTTCGGCGGCCTGACCGCCAGCGGGCTCCAGGGGGCCGCGCATCTGATCTACCTGGCCGCGATCGTCAGCGAGCCGGGTGAAACCGCGCAGTACTGGATCGAGCGGACCAGAGAGGAAACCGGCCGCGAACCCCAGCCGTTGCCCTTGATCTTCGACGACGAAGGCTGGACCCATCTCGACCTCGCCGCCGTCCGCGAGGCCATGTACGCCGATTGCACGGACGCCGTCGCCGAGCGCGCCACGGTCCTGCTGCGTCCCGAACCCGTCACGATCTTCGACGAGTCACCGGAAGGCTCGGCGTGGAAGGACACCCCGACCACCTACGTCACCTGCACCGAAGACCGTGCGCTCGTCCCGGAAATGGTCGTCCACTTCGCCGCCCGCTGCGACACGACGGTGACCTGGCGGGCAAGCCACAGCCCATACCTCAGCCGTCCCGTGGAGTTGGCGACGCTGGTCCTCGAGCGGCTCTAGATCAGGAACAGCTCGGCGAACAGCACCCCGATCAGGATCGCCGCCACCACGGCGCCCGCCGTGATCAGCCACTTCCGGGTGTCCGGCGACTTCGCGGCCGCCGGCGCGGCGGGGGCGTACTGCTGCGTCGGCGGCGCGTACTGCGGCTGCGGCGGCTGATACTGCTGCGGCTGTGGCTGGTGCTGGGGGAACTGCGGAACCGGCTGCTGCGGTGCCTGCTGGCCGGGCATCGGCATCGAGGCCGGAACGGTCGGCATCGCGGGGGCGGTCGGCGGGATGAACGCCGTCTGCCGCCCTTCGGTGATCGCGTTCAGCGAGCGGACGGTGTCCGCCATCGTCGGCCGCGCGTCCGGCTCCGCCCGGAGCATCTTGCGCAGCGCACCGGCCAGCGGCCCGGCGGTCTGCGGCGGCCGTTCCGAGGACTCGCCGTCCTCACCGAACGGCGGCACCCCTTCGACGGCCGTGTACAGCGTCGCGCCCAGTGAGAACACGTCGGACGCCGAAGTCGCCGGTTCGCCGCGCGCCACCTCGGGCGCCCGGTACGCCGGACTCGGGCCGCCACCGGTGATGCCGATGTCGGTGAGCTTCACGCCGCCGTCGTCGGCCAGCAGGACCGTGCCCGGCTCGACGGTCCGGTGCACCACCCCGGCCTCGTGCATCGCGGCCAGCGCGCGGCCGAGCACGATGCCCAGCCCGGCCGCCTGTTCCGCGGTCAGCCTGCCGTGTTCGGCGAGGAAGGTCGCCATCCCGCGGGACGGGATGTACTCCATCACCAGCCACACGTCCGGCCCGTCGGGCAGCACGTCGTACACCTTGATGGCGGTGGCGTGCTCGAACTTGGCCGCGTCCTTGCCTTCCTGGACGACGACGGCCTTGGCCTGCTCCGCCCGGTCCGGCGGCAGGCCGACGGGCAGGTACATGCGCTTCATCGCGACCGTGCGCAGCAGACGGGTGTCGAACGCCAGCCACACGATGCCCGCCCGGCCACGCCCGATGGGCTGGTCGAGGCGGTATCGGCCGCCGACGATGGAACCTTCAGAACTCAATGGAATCCTCGGATCACGCGCCAGCCGGGGTTGAACTCACCGGCGGGTCGGATGAAGTCGGCGGGTTGGTCGTCGGCTTCGTCGGAGTCGGTGTGTTGGTCGGCTTGGTGGAACTCTTCGAGCTGGTCGGCCTTTCCGGCTCGTCCGTCTGCGTCGCCCTGCTCGACGTCTTCTTCGACGAGGTCGGGGTGTCCTTGGGCGGCTCGGCCGACTGCGTCTCCGTCGGCGTTTCCGTCGTCTCCGGAGCCGAAGACGTCGCCGAAGGAGTCGGCTTCGTCGACGAGTTCCCCACCTGCGCGGGCGTCTCCGGGTTGTTCGGGGTCAGCAGCCAGAAGCCCAGCGCGGCCAGCGCCACGACCACGACACCGCCGATGATCGCGGGCTTCTTCCACGCGCCCGGCTTCTCGTCGTCCTCGTCCACCGGGCTGGTCTGCGCGCGGGTGGGCGGCGGCGGAGGGGGCGGGTCGTCGTAGTCGTCGTCGTAGGGATCGTCGTCGTAGTCGCCCGCGGGGATCGGGACGGCGCGCGTGGGCGCGGGGCCGCCGCCGGGGTGGCCGCGTTCGGACAGCAGCGCCGTCTCGTCGTAGTTGTCGTACCCGTCGTAGTCGTCTTCCGGGTACCCCGACGCGGGCGGCTGCTGGTAGTCGTCTTCGTCGTCGTAGTACGAACCGGCCGCGGCCTGATCGTCGAGAAGCGAACCCGAGTGGCCGGCCGCCTCGCTGTCGAGCGCCTGGGTCACGCCGCCACCGGCGAGCGCACCCGCGATGGGCGCGGCGAGCACGGTGTCGTCCGCGGGGCCGCCCAGCGGCGTCTCACCCCGCGCGACGGCGGCGAGAAGCTCTTCGCACTCTTCGGCGGTGGGCCGGTGCCGCACCTCCGGGTGCAGCAGCACGGCCAGCACGCTGGCGAGCGGGCCGGACTGACGCGGCGGGATGATCTGCCCGGCCGCGACCGCGTGCAGGAGGCTCAGCGTGTTCTCGCTGAGGCCGAACGGCGGCTGGCCTTCGCATGCGGCGTAGAGCGTCGAGCCGAGCGAGAAGACGTCGGACTCCGGGCCGGGGTCGCCGCCGATGGCCACCTCGGGCGCCAGGTAGGCGGGCGTTCCGGCGATCATCCCGGTCTTCGTGACCGTGACGTCGTCCTTGGCCCGCGAGATGCCGAAGTCGGTGATCTTCACCGTGCCGTTGGGCGCCAGCAGGATGTTGCCGGGCTTGATGTCGCGGTGCACGATGCCGACCGCGTGCGCCTCGGTGAGCGCCGCCGCGACCTGCGCGCCGATTCGCGCGACCTCGGTCGGCGGCAGCGTCCGCTCCTCCTGCAGCACCTGCGCGAGGCTCGTGGAGTTCAGGTACTCCATGATCAGGCACGGCTGGCCGTTGTCGTCGGTGACGACGTCGAACACCGAGATGGCGTTCGGGTGGTGCAGTCTCGCGGCGATCCGTCCCTCGCGCATCGTGCGCTGGCGGGCGTCTTCGGCGTCGTGAGCCTCAAGCCCGGGTTGCAGCAGCAGCTGCTTGATCGCCACCGTGCGGCCGAGTACCTCGTCGTGCGCTTGCCACACGGCCCCCATCGCGCCCGTGCCGATCCGCCCGGCGATGCGATATCGACCGGCGACCAGGCGACCCTCGTCGCTCACGCGACCTCCCTTTGGGCTCCGTCTTCACGTCGCGGAGTCGTCCGCGCACGCGGTGCGGCCTTCAGCACGCCACAGCGTTGGAGCGTATGCACATGTAGTGGTCTGTGTGCCGGCTTTTCCGAGACCGACTCGTGACAAGGCTAGGCGCTCACTCTGCGCACACACACGCGGCACACTCTGATCGCCCTGGGTGGAGGGCTGTTACACGCGGGGTGTCCGTCACATGTGCTGTGCGGACAGCAGCCGCGCGTCGGTGATCAGACCGGTCGTCTCGTCGGCGAATTCCAGGACCTGGGTGACCCGCAGCTGCCCGCCGTCCGGATTGCGCATGGTCACCACGGCGAGGATGGTGCCGTCGGCCTGTTCGCGGAGATCCTGGATCTGGATGGCGTCCATCGCGCTCCACGCCTCGATCAGCCTGCCAGCCTCGGACTCGGCCAGCACCGGCGTGATCAGCGACATCGCGCCGTAGGGATCGGCGTCGACGGTCCGGTAGAACGTCCGGACCGCCTCGATCTTGTCCGCGACCGTGCTGACCGCGACCGGTTTGGCGGACGGCTGCGGACTCGTGCTGCCCGCCGAGGAGCTCTGCCGGGGGAGCGAGCCCGAACCGGTGCCCGAAGACGGCTGGACCTTCGTGCTGGTGCCCGACGACGTCGGCGTCTCCTGCTTGCGCTGCTGCGGCTCGGTGGAGTCCGGGACGGCGAGTCCGCCGAGCGCGGCGGCTCCGCTCATCGTCTCGGGTGCGGAGGCGCCCGGCACCGTGGCTTCCCGCTGGGTGCCCGCGAGCACGCCCGCGGTGACGACGGCGCCCGCGACCAGCAGCCCGGCGGCGACCAGCCCGGCCAGCTTGGCCCGCCGGGCGGCGCGGCTCTCCGGCTCGTCTTCTTCGGGCTCGGGCCGCGGCGCGGGCACTTCGCGGGTGCGGGCGGGTACGAACTTCTGCGGCTCGCGGAAGACCTGCTCGAGATACTCCCGGTCGACCCGGGTGTCGTTCAGGATCTCTTCCGGGATGACGTCCTCGACACGTACGGCGTCCTCACGCCGTATGCGCTGTCGATCAAGCACGAAATTCCTCGCTCTGGTCCGGGGCAGGCACTGGGCCGTTCGGCCGGTGCCTTTGGTCCGCGCGGCCGTCTTCTGAACGGTGCGGACCCTGCAGTCGTCAGGTAACCCTGTGCGGACGGTCCCCGGCCAGGCTCTATCGCCGGAATGCCGTCGCGATACGACGAACGGCAGCTTAGGTCACCCACCCGGACCAGGGACGACCGCTCAACGCACCGCACGTGCAGAGGAACAGGACACTTGCACGTGCGGGGTGCCCTACATGCCGTCGTCGATGATCTTGTCGTCGTCACCGAAGGTGAACGTGCGCTGCTCCATGGTCTTCGTGCCGTCTTTGTGAGTGACTTCGACGGTGTTGACCGTGACGCCGCGGCGCTGGTCGATGGCGACCTTCTTCACCTCGAAGTAAGCGACGTCGGCGTAGCGCTCACGGAGGCCCTGTGCGCCTTCTTCGCCCAGGCTGCCGGAAGTCACCGAGGACGCCTCGTGGGGATCGGTGGTGACGGAGTTGAGGAAGATCTCGGTGTTGTCGCCCATCGCCTGCGGATCCGGCTGCGACGCGTACCAAGCGGCCGTGGTGGTGGTGCGGTCGGCGGGCACGACCGGCGGCTTCTGCGGCCGGTTGCTCGACGACGGCGCGGACCCGGACGTGACCGGCCCGCCCGAGTCGGGCTGCGACGAGCCGGTCCCGGTGTCCTCGCTGTCCGACGAGGTGCCGGAGTTGCTGGAACTGCGGTCGTCCCTGGTGGAGGAATCGGTCTCGGATTCGGACGGGTTGCCCGCCGCGCCGCCCTGGGGCGGGGTGGTCGGATTACCGGCGAGACCGTCCTGGCTCAGCGGGCTGCCGCCGCGATAGCCGGGCCAGCCGCCTTGGCTCTGCTGCTCCGGGAGGGGCTTGCCGACCAGGAACGAACCGGCGAAGAGCAGGCCGACCACGACCAGCGCGGACGCCGCCGCCGCGAACCAGGCGGCCTTGCGCCAGGTCTTGGGCGGGGTCACCGAGGCGGGCACCGTGCCCAGATCGAAGGTGCTGAGGCCGTCGACGGGCGGGGCGACGTAGACGCGGACGTCGCTGTCGTCGATCTCCGCCGGCTCGGGACGGCGGGGCGAGGGGGCGGTCAGCGTCACCTTCGTGCGCTGGGCGGCCTTCGCGCGGCGCTCCTCGACGGGAGACAGGACGGGTTCGGTCAACGAGACCTCGACGCGTGCCGGGCGCTCTACAGGAACTTCACGAGCGGGCTGGGGGAGCGGCAGCAGGCCGCTCGATGGGGCGTAGCCGGGGCTCGGCGCCCTCCTGTTCCGCGGTGGCGGCAAGGGAAGGGAACCGGTGGAAGGCGGGGCGAACTCGCGGTGCGCGTGATGCCCGTGCCCGGTCGGGCGCTGCCGCCTCGGCGGCACGGGTGGAGTCCAGCTCTCGGCGCCGCCCGCCCGGTGGCGACCCGTCTGTGTGGTGCCGTTGCGTCCCTGGTGTTCCGCCCAGCCGTTCATGTCCGAGCGACCCCCTCACGGGCCCGTCCTGACGGTGATGTGACACCGGTTAAGCCGAACGGAGCAGCGGTTTCACGGGATCCCTCGCTTGCAGACTCCCGGGCAGTCTCGTGAGCAAATGCACGCGCATACGACTGGGGGCGCGCGGGGCCATCGCCCCCGCGCGCCATGCGGGCATCGCCCGACCCAGACGCAAGGGTCCTCACGAGGTCCACACTAAAAGTTCGACACCCGCAAGTCTTCACCCACTCTGCAAGTTGCAGATGTTTCACTCGGTCGGGCGCGGCCGAACGGGCCTCGGTGACGTAACGCTGTGCTATCGGCGCTGGTGACGTCGCTCAGTTGCCGCTGCGGTACTTCTGCTGGGTCGACTGCAGGGCTTTCGTGGCGGTGATCCCGCTACCCGCTGCAAGCAAAATCGCGATGACGTCGAGCGTCGTTCCCCCACTCGTGAGCAGCCAGGCGAAAAGCGAGGCCGCGGTGGTACCCGCTGCGATCGGCCAGCGCGTCTTGACGTACTGGGCGACGGGAGTGCCACCCGCGCGCTTACCCGCCGCGCTGTTCAGCATGGCGAGATAACCGACATGGCCCAATGCCGCCAGGACACCGGCGATCGCGATGATCACGGCGATGAGGTTAATCATGTGTCCAGTTTGCCTGGTCCCGCGCCGTGGTGGCTCGGGGAACACCCTGAGTTCCGCCTCACGCCGCAGGATCGTGACGTGGCCGGATCGCGTTTAGCGAGCTAAACGCGATCCGGGCCCGTCGCGGTAGCAAGGGACCTTTGCTACCGCTTACCGGCCCAGCCTGCCCCGCCCCAGGTTGAGCAGCGCCATCGCGAGCTGCCGTCCCTCCGGCCCGAGTTCGCGGTAGCGCGCGAGCACGTCCATCTCGCGGTTGTAGACGATCCTGGTGCCGCCCGCGGCCATCCTGGCCGCACCGATCGTCTTGGAGACTTCGACGCGGCGTTTGACCAGCCGCAGGATCTCGCCGTCGAGGAAGTCGATCTCCTTGCGGAGCTCGCCGATCTCTTCGGCCGTGGCGGTGGGTTCTTCGGCGTCCGGCTTCTGTGTGGTGTTCATCGGGACCTTTCTTCGGTCCGGATTCCCTGCTGGCCCCCGGAACAGCGTAAAGCCCCGGGGTCCGTGGACTCCGGGGCTTCAGGTGATGGCATTGGCGGCACTATGCGATCACGGGAGCCGGAGTCCGGGTCCCGTAAAAAATCGCGTCGCGAGGTGCCGCATGCCGCTCATTATGCCACAGCGATGCCGTCCTCCGGCTTGAAGCGACGGCGTGCTTCGCGGACGCGCGCGTGCACGAGGACGCTCATGGCCAGCCAGAACATCGGCATCGCGGGCCAGAAGAACGGCGCCCCGGAGGCCACCCAGCGGGCGATCAACAGCACCGAAAGCACGACGGCGATCGCGAGATGGATCCGCACCGCCGGATGCCCGAGGACGACCGGGCGCCGCTTCGGGGCGGGTTTCGGCAGATCCAAGGTGAGCGCGGCGAGGTCGTCCGTGTATTTGGCGGAATACACGGCGCTCAGCCGGTCTTCCACCTCTTCGAGAGTGAGACGGCCTTCACCGCCGGCGGCCTGGATGCGGGTGGCGACCCGCTCGCGGTCGGCGTCGGCGGCCCTGAGCCTGGAGGGAATCCCGTTGGTGTCCATGGCATCCGATCCTGCGCCGCGAACACCGCCAGCGCGTCGGACGGCAGGCGGCAACACCGCCTACGCCCGGCGCTGTAGCGTGGACCGGCGATGAACACCCTCTTCGATCTCCCAGCGGACGGTCCGGCCAAGCCCCGGCACTCCGACCTGCTCGACGACCTGAACCCGGCGCAGCGCGAGGCCGTGACCCACGCGGGCTCGCCGCTGCTGGTCGTCGCGGGCGCGGGTTCGGGCAAGACCCGGGTGCTGACCCGCCGGATCGCGTACCTGCTGGCCGAACGGGACGTGCACCCCGGCCAGATCATGGCGATCACGTTCACCAACAAGGCGGCCGCGGAGATGCGGGAGCGGGTGAGCGACCTCGTCGGCCGCCGCGCGAACGCCATGTGGGTGTCGACGTTCCACTCCATGTGCGTGCGGATCCTGCGCCGTGAGGCCAAAACGCTGGAGATGTCGTCGAGTTTCTCCATCTACGACTCGGACGACACGAAGCGCCTCATCACCCTCGTCGCCCGCGATCTCGACATCGACCCGAAGAAGTACGCGGCGCGCACGCTGGCCGTGCACATCTCGAACCTCAAGAACGAACTGATCGATCCGGAGACGGCGGTCGCCGACGCGGGCAACGACCTCGAACGCCGCGTCGCCGAGGTGTACGTCGAGTACCAGCGGCGGTTGAACCAGGCCAACGCGTTCGACTTCGACGACCTCATCATGCGGACGGTCGAACTCCTGCAGACGTACCCGGACGTCGCCGAGTACTACCGGCGTCGTTTCCGCCACGTACTCGTCGACGAGTACCAGGACACGAACCACGCGCAGTACACGCTGGTCCGTGAGCTGGTCGGCACCGAGACGAACGAGGCCGGGATCGAGCCCGCCGAGCTGTGCGTGGTGGGTGACGCGGACCAGTCGATCTACGCCTTCCGCGGCGCGACGATCCGCAACATCGAGGAATTCGAACGCGACTTCCCGAACGCGCGGACCGTGCTGCTGGAACAGAACTACCGCTCGACCCAGACGATCCTGAACGCGGCGAACGCCGTCATCGCGCGAAACCCGAACAGGCGCGCGAAGCGGCTGTGGACCGATTCGGGCGACGGCGAGAAGATCGTCGGCTACGTCGCGGACAACGAGCACGACGAAGCGGCGTTCGTCGCGGGCGAGATCGACGCGCTGGCGGACAAGGGCGAAGCGGACTACTCCGACGTCGCCGTCTTCTACCGCACCAACAACCAATCCCGTGTCTTCGAAGAGATCTTCATCCGCCTCGGCCTGCCGTACAAGGTCGTCGGCGGGGTGCGGTTCTACGAGCGGCGCGAGGTCCGCGACATGCTCGCGTACCTGAGGGTGCTGGCGAACCCGGAGGACACGGTCAGCCTGCGCCGCATCCTCAACGTCCCCAAACGCGGCATCGGGGATCGCGCCGAAGCCGTCATCGCGACGTACGCCGAGCGTGAGCGCATCTCGTTCGCGCAGGCGCTGCGCGGTGCCGTCAGCGGTGAGGTGCCGCTGCTGAACCCGCGCTCCGCCAAGGCGATCACCGGTTTCGTCGAGCTGATGGACGAGCTCGGCGAGGTCGTCGAGAGCGGCGCCGAAGTCGCCGACATCCTCGAAGCCGTCCTGGAGCGCACGGGCTACCGCGCGGAACTCGAGGAGTCCGACGACCCGCAGGACGCGTCGCGGGTGGAGAATCTGACGGAACTCGTCACCGTCGCGCGGGAGTTCACCGAATTCACCGCCGAGGTCGCCGGTCCGGACGGCGAGTTGCCGGAGGCGGACCCGGGGGTGCCGGAGCCGGGCTCGCTGCCCGCGTTCCTGGAGCGGGTTTCGCTGGTGGCCGACGCGGATTCGGTCCCGTCGCCCGACGGCGGCGACGACGGAGACGGGCACGACGCGGGCGTGGTCACATTGATGACCGTGCACACCGCGAAGGGCCTGGAGTACCCGGTCGTCTTCGGAACGGGTTGGGAAGACGGGATCTTCCCGCATATGCGCGCGCTCGGTGACCCGACGGAGCTGGCCGAAGAGCGACGGCTCGCCTACGTCGCGATCACGCGGGCGAGGAAGCGGCTGTACGTCTCCCGTTCGATGGTGCGCTCGGCCTGGGGCCAGCCGCAGATGAACCCGGCTTCGCGGTTCCTCGACGAGCTTCCCGCCGATCTGGTGGATTGGCGCAGGCTCGCGCCTTCCTCTTCTTCCGGTGGCTTCGGTTCGTCGGGCGGTTCGCCGCGGGCCGCGACGACCTGGGGCAGCCGAGGCGGTGGTGGCGGCTCGTCGTCGCGGGCGGCGAGCACGAGCCCGTTCGGCAAGGGCTGGAAGGACACCGTCGCGCTCAAGCTCGACGTGGGCGACAGGGTCAGTCACGACAAGTACGGGCTCGGAACGGTCGTCGCCTGCGACGGCACCGGCCCGCGTGCCACGGCGACGATCGATTTCGGTGCGGCCGGCAAGGTCCGCCTGATGCTGATCGGGAGCGTCCCGATGGTCAAACTCTAGTCCTGACCTGCGGTTTCTTCCTCGCGTCCGAAAACTGTCGGACCCTTCCCGTATACCTGTGTCGTCGAACACGAGTTCGACTTGCTGGGGGTATGCTGGGCAAGCCGGCGTCCCCGTTTCAGGGAGGGGGCGCATGGTGTGGACGGGGTGCTGTTTCAGGTTCTCTCGAGTGGGGTACTCGAGTACTTGCGGGGTGTTGAAGAAGGGGCGGGACCGGATCGGGGTCCGGAACCGCCGGAAGTGCTCAGGCTGGTCGCGGCCTGGCGCGCGTTACTGCGGGCACACGAACCGGACGGGGCCGGACGGTGTGTCGTATGCGGGCACGCGCGGCGATGGCTGTTCGGGCCGCGGCCAGCCGGGTATAGAAGTCTTTTCCGGAGACCTTTCGCCGGATGGCGGCCGATCGAACGGCGCCCGGCCGGTCTCTGCACGGTCTGGCAGATCGCCGTGGGGTACTTCGTCCGGAGACTGCCGGACGGCGTCGCCTGAGGCCTTTGAGGGCCCGGAAAATCACCCGGCGTCCGAGCCGGAGGACCTACGACGCTTCGTGATGCCCGCGATGGGGGAAGCGGAGGTCCTGAAGGCGCGCCTGAGCGTCATTGCCCGGCGCGCCCTCGTCACGGACGGGATCACCGGTGTGGTGATGAACGGTGGTGCGGAAAAGAGCGAGGCTCGATCAGTTGACGCTCACGCCACGGGCGGCGAGCCACGGGCGCGGGTCGATCTTCTTCGTGCCGTTCTGCCACACCTCGAAGTGCAGGTGCGGGCCGGTGCTCTGGCCGCGGTTGCCGACCTCGGCGATCTCCTCGCCGCACTTGACCTTCTGGCCTTCGCGGACGGAGAACGAGTTCATGTGGCCGTAGACGTGGATGGTGCCGTCGGCGAGCTGAACCTTGACCCAGAGGCCGAAGCCGCTGGCGGGGCCCGCTTCGATGACCGTGCCGTCGGAAGCCGCGACGATCGGCGTGCCGATCGGGGCCGCGAGGTCGATGCCGAGGTGGCTCGTGCCCCACCGGGCGCCGAAGCCCGAGGTGAAGGTGCCCTTGGTCGGCATGCAGGTCTTGGGCCGCTTGGCCTCTTCTTCGGCCTTGCGGGCCGCTTCGGCCTCACGCTTCACGCGGGCCTGGGTGATGCTGTTGTTGTCCGAGAGCTTCTGGGCCTCGGCGGAGGCGTTCGTCGACTGGCTCGTCGGCAGCAGTTCGGGGGCGCCACCACCGGCTCCGCCGCCGAGGGCGAACGAGGCGCTCGCGTCCTGGGTGCTGGCCAGCGGGGTGACGGCGGCGTCGGAGGATTCCGAAACGGACTTCAGGGTCTGCCCGGCAGCGGCGGCCGCGAAGGCGCCGGCAGCGACGGCTGCGACCACGACACGGCCACGAAGGGCCGAGGACGGGGGCGACAGGCGGTGCGAGCCCCGGACGCGAACGACCGCACCATCGAGTGCGTTCTCGAGCGCCGGGGAAGGAGCTTGGCCGCCGGGGGAGCGGTGTGAAGCCAAGACGGGGCCTTCCGTGTTCGGGGAGTCGGATCAAGAGCCCGGGCGGGGGATCCCGGTGAACGACCTCGGGGGTGGTTCGTTCGGTGCTCTCATTCGTGATCTGACTGTAATGGGGACCCCGGGACAGTAACGAAGCGGTACCCCGGTCAGCAAGATCTGACGGCGCTCTCGGCCGATCGGGCGACGGAGATCTGGCCGTTATCCAGTGAGGATTACCCAAAGTTAAACCAGGTTTACTCACAACCGTGTGACTTGCGTTACAGATTCAAGGGGCTGTTCGGGGGTACCGAACGGCCGGGAAGGGGGCGAATGAGGGAAATAACCGGTTGCCCGACGGTGTTGAACGGTCCTTAACCGGACTGGCCTCGTCACTGGGTGTCGTCTCGGTACTGCCGGTCACCTAGGGCGCCGCTCGGTTGCGCCGGGTGTCAAGGCCGCCGCGCGGTCGTGACGACCTGAGGGGCCCCTGCTGGCGGGCCCGGCAGGGCCCGGCTTGCTAGCGTCGCCGTCGATGACTTCGCGCTCACGGCACCCTGGTGGCGAATCCGCCGGGCAAGCCGACCCCGGGACCGCGTCCGCCGAACTTCTCCGGAGCGAACCGGGCGCCCGCCCGCGAGCGCTCCTGCTGTCGGCGGGGCTGGTGTCGGCCGGTGCGGTCGCGCTGGCCGCCGGCGCGCTGATGCCCGTCATCCGGGGTGGTTCGGCCGGATTCACCGCCGCTCCCTTGCTGGTCGTGCTGGCTTTGGCGCCCGCCGCGGCCGTGCTCTACGCACTGGTCTCCGGGCGCTCGGGGCTCACGGCGGGGCTGGTGTTCGGGCTCACCGCGCTCGCGCCCGGACGGCTGCTGCTGGATCTGCAGCTGCTCGCGGACGGCTCCCTGGCCGCGCGGCCGGAGCTGTTCCTCGCCGACCGGTTGCTCGCGATGCCGCAGGCGGGGCCGGGGCTGTGGCCGTTGGTGGCGGGGCACCTGCTCACCCTCGTGGCCGGCGCCTTCGCCGCCGGGACCGCCCGCGACGAGGCGGAGCTGGCGGGTGAACTCGACGGACGGCGTCGCTGGCGGTTGCTCGGGCCCGTGCTCGGTGTGGCGGGTGGGGTCGGTCTGCTGCTCGCGCCCATCGGTTCGGGCAACGCGTACCTCCTGGCCAAGAACGCCTTCGAGGGCCCGACGGTCGCGATGGCCGGATACCTGCTGCTCGCGGCCTTGCTGCCGTTGACGGTGCTCGTGGCCGTGAGCTCGCCCTCGGCCGGGGTCGGCAAGGGCGGGTTCGCGGGCGCGGGGCTGGCCGCGCTCGCGGTCGGTGTCCCGCCGGTGGTCGCGGGACTGGTCGTGGACCGGCTTTCGGTCGCGCCCGGTTCGGTGGTGGTGACCATCGCCGGTCTGGCGCTGGTCGGGCTGGCCTTCACCAGGTTCGACGTGGCGGAAGCGGACGAGGCCGTCACCGGCGACCTGGCGGGCGAAGCCAGGCTGCCCGGACTGTTCTGGTGGCGGCTGGCCACGGGAGGCCTGGCGCTGCTGGCCGCCGGTGCCGCGGCCGCGGGCGCGCTGGCCCCGGTGCTGAAGGCCAACGGCCCGACGCCGGTCCCCGAGACACCGGCGCGCTGGCTGCTGCTCGGTGCCGCCGTCGTGCTCGCCGTGCCCGCGCTGTTCGTCTTCGTGCCGCGGCTCTCGGCGTTCGCCAGGGGAATCGTCGCGGCCACGTGGGCGGGCGTCGTCCTCGCGGGCGCGGCGGTGCTGAGCGCGGCCTTGTCCGTCACCGAGGACAAGGCGGTGGACCCGGCACTGTTCGGTGTCGACCTCCCGGTGCCGTTGCCGGACAAGGTCGGCTATTCGGCCGGCGCCGGGGTCACCTGGACGTTCATCGCGCTCGTGCTGGCGGCGCTGGCCGCGCTCGCCGCGGTGATCACCGGTGTCGTGGAACGCGACGACTCCGATGAAGAAACGGACGAAACGCGCGTGAGCGGGACCGTGCTCACCCCGGTCGTCGCGGCGGCGGTGCTGGCGATCGCCGCGTTCGGCACGCCGGTGTTCGGCGCGCCCGGCTACACCGCCCCGGGACTGTGGTCGAACTTCGGCGCGGCGTCGTGGGGTGTGCTCGGCGCGCTGGCCGTCGTTCTCGGGCTGTACGCGCTCGTCCCGCGCTCACGGCCGGTCGCCGCGGCGTCCGCCTTGGCCGGGGCCGCGCTGGTGCTCGGCCTGCGCGCGGCTGAACTGCCGCTCGTCGGCTCGGAGTACGAGGGTTCCTCGGCGGGGGTCGGATTCTGGCTCGCGCTGGGCGGCGCCGTCGTCACCCTCGTCGCGGCCGGGATGGTCGTCGCGGGTTCACGGCGGGCCGGATGACCCGTCATCTCCTCCGGGTCGTGCTGGCCGAGTTCGGTGTCGAGGAAGGTTCGGCGGTCGCGCTGGGCAGGTTGCTGCGCGACGAAGGCGTCGAGGTCGTCTACGCCGGACGTCTCGACACCGTCGAACAACTCGTCCGGACGGTCGAACAGGAGGATCCGGACATCCTCGGGATCCTGCGGGGCGCGAGCGAACCGGAAGGGCTCGCCGAAACGCTCCCCGGCGTTCTGCTCTTCGCGGTCGGTAACGGCCCGAGCGGGTTCGACAACGCCTTCGAAAGCCAGGAAGACGCGGCGAACTGGGTCTCCGGTGTGCGGTCTCACACCGTGGAAACACCGTCTGACCGCGTACGGTGACCGACTTCACCAGGTGCGGAGTCCCCTGCTTCTGCGCAGGTCGCTAACCTCGACTGGTCCGACAGCGCGGTCCGGCAACGGACCACCACAGTGGCGTGTCGTCAGGAGACTGGAGTAGTGGACCTCTACGAATACCAGGCGAGGGATCTCTTCGCCGCCCACGGAGTACCGGTTCTGCCGGGTGCCGTGGCAAACACCCCCGAAGAAGCCAAGGCCACCGCCGAGAAGATCGGCAACCAGGTCGTCATCAAGGCGCAGGTCAAGACCGGCGGCCGCGGCAAGGCCGGCGGCGTCAAGCTGGCCCAGACGCCGGATGAGGCCGCCGAGAAGGCCGAGGCGATCCTCGGTCTCGACATCAAGGGCCACATCACGCGTCGCGTGCTGGTGGCCGAAGCCTCGGACATCGCCGAGGAGTACTACTTCTCCTTCCTGCTGGACCGTGCGAACCGCACCTTCCTCGCGATGGCTTCGGCCGAAGGTGGCGTGGAGATCGAGCAGCTGGCCGTCGAGCGTCCCGAAGCGCTCGCGAAGATCCCGGTCGACGCGATCGCCGGTGTCGACAAGGCGAAGGCCGTCGAGATCCTGACCGCGGGCAAGTTCCCGGAGAAGGTCGTCGACGAGGCCGCCGACGTCGTCGTGAAGCTCTGGGAGACCTTCGTCTCCGAGGACGCCACGCTGGTCGAGGTCAACCCGCTGGTCCGCGACCCGCAGGACAAGATCATCGCCCTCGACGGCAAGGTCACCCTCGACGAGAACGCCTCGTTCCGTCAGCCGGGCCACGAGGCCCTGGTCGACAAGGACGCGGAGAACCCGCTCGAGGCGAAGGCCAAGGCCAAGGACCTCAACTACGTCAAGCTCGACGGCGAGGTCGGCATCATCGGCAACGGCGCGGGCCTTGTGATGTCCACGCTGGACGTCGTGGCCTACGCGGGAGAGAAGCACGGCGGCGTCAAGCCCGCCAACTTCCTCGACATCGGCGGCGGCGCTTCGGCCGAGGTCATGGCGGCCGGTCTGGACGTCATCCTCAACGACACCGACGTGAAGAGCGTCTTCGTCAACGTCTTCGGTGGCATCACCGCTTGCGACGCGGTCGCGAACGGCATCGTCGAGGCGCTGAAGATCCTGGGCGACGAGGCCACCAAGCCGCTCGTCGTGCGGCTGGACGGCAACAACGTCGTCGAGGGTCGCCAGATCCTGGCCGACGCGAACCACCCGCTGGTCACCGTGGTGGACACAATGGACAACGCGGCCGACAAGGCCGCCGAGCTCGCCGCGGCAGGTGCGTGAGATGTCGATCTTCATCAACGAGAACAGCAAGGTCATCGTCCAGGGGCTCACCGGCTCCGAGGGCATGAAGCACGCGACCAAGATGCTGAAGTCCGGCACGAACATCGTGGGTGGCGTCAACGCCCGCAAGGCCGGCCAGACCGTCACCATCGAGGGCAAGGACCTCACCGTGTTCGGCACGGTCGAGGAGGCCATCAAAGAGACCGGCGCCGACGTTTCGGTCATCTTCGTGCCGCCGAAGTTCGCCAAGGACGCGGTCATCGAGGCGATCGACGCCGAGATCCCGCTCGCCGTGGTGATCACCGAGGGCATCCCGGTGCACGACTCGGCCTACTTCTGGGCTCACGCGGTCGCGACCGGCAACAAGACCCGCATCATCGGGCCGAACTGCCCCGGCGTGATCAGCCCCGGCAAGTCGAACGCCGGCATCATCCCGGCCGACATCACCGGCGCGGGCCCGATCGGTCTCGTGTCGAAGTCCGGCACGCTGACCTACCAGATGATGTACGAGCTGCGTGACATCGGTTTCTCGACCGGTGTCGGCATCGGCGGCGACCCGGTCATCGGCACGACGCACATCGACGCCCTCGAGGCGTTCGAGGCCGACCCCGAGACCAAGGTCATCGTGATGATCGGCGAGATCGGCGGCGACGCCGAAGAGCGCGCCGCGGCCTACATCAAGGACAACGTGACGAAGCCGGTCGTCGGCTACGTCGCCGGCTTCACCGCGCCCGAGGGCAAGACCATGGGCCACGCCGGCGCCATCGTCTCCGGCTCCTCCGGCACGGCGGCCGCGAAGAAGGAGGCCCTCGAGGCCGCCGGCGTCAAGGTCGGGAAGACCCCGAGCGAGACCGCCGTCCTGGCGCGCGAGCTGTACAACAGCCTCTGATCCTTCGGAGACTGAGCTTTCCCCCGGCGGGCCGGGCACCCTCACCGGTGCCCGGCCCGCCTGCTTTCCGCCCCGGATCGCGATTAGGGGGCTAAACGCACGTCGCGGGCCGACCTGCGTTTAGCGGGCTAAACGCGATCCGACGGCCGGGAAGGGGTTCCGCCGGGAACCTGATCGGGTGTACAGACGTCTCAGAGCCCGAGGCGTGGGGTGTCCGCGTGTGCGCTAGCGTTCGAGCATCACAGCCGCCTCGTTTGTCCCGGGAGTCCCGCGCGCCCCGGGGTGCCGGTCGAACGACAGGAGAGCATTCGGATGTCCTATCCCAGCGGTGGGCCCGGCTACCCCCAGCAGGGTGGCGGCCAGCAACACCCCAACCCCGCCTCCGGGGCCTTCCCTCAGCAGCAGGCGCCGTCATCGGCCGCCCCGCTGAACCTGGCGTTGCTGCTCGCGCTCGCCGTCACCGTCCTCGGCCTGGTGCAGTTCTTCATCGGCTTCTCCGACGAGGCCGACGCCGCCGGACAGGTCTCGGTCTTCCTCCTGGTCAGCGGTCTGCTCGCGGCCTTGCACGCGCTGCCGCGCGGCCCGAAGACACTGCCGTTCGCCGCGTTGTTCAGCGTCATCGGCGCCTTCGGCGCGCTGGACCTGGTCATCGGCTACGGGAGCGGCCGCGAGGACGTCTCGGTCCCGGGCATCCTCACCGTGGTGCTGATCCTCGGCATCCTGCAGATGCTGGTCGCGGTCGCCGCGCTGCTGTTCGAGCACGACGTCATCAAGCTGCCCGCCGCGAAGCCGCAGCAGCAGTCGCCGCAGGCCCCGTACAGCCAGCAGTTCCCGCAGCAGAGCCCGCAGGGTCCGTTCGGCCAGCAGGGTCAGCAGGGGCCGGCCGCCACGCAGGTCCAGCCGTTCCCCGCCGCGGGCCAGGGGCAGCAGCCCGCCGAGCAGTCCGGTCCGTTCTCCCAGCCCGGCGGGTTCCAGCCGCCGGTGACGCAGCCGCCGGGCCAGCAGGCCACGACGTACGCGCCGCAGCAGGGCCAGTTCTTCCAGCAGCCGCCGTCCTCGTCGTCGGAATCGGGCCAGAACCCGGGCACGCCGCCCGGCGGTTTCGGCCAGCAGAGCTGACCTTCCGAACGCGAAAACACCCGCTGTGACTCTCCGTGTCGCAGCGGGTGTTTTCTTTTGCGGGGGTACCCGACCGGGTGGGTTGGGCCACGTGCGCCGGCCGGCGGCGGCGTGCCTCACCCGGACGGCCCAGTCCGGATGTCATGGTGCGGTTCATGAAGCTGCTCACCCGCGACGAACGCCCGCCGGGCGAAGAGCCGGTGAGCGACCTCGTCCCCGAGCTGGAGGTCTCCAGGGCGAAGCGGGTTCGTGTGTTGCTCGCCGCCGCCTGCGCGCCGCTGCTCTTCTCCTATACCGCCATCGCGGCCGTGCTCGCGATGGTCTCGTTCGCCGCCGACCGGACCCGGTTCTCCGCCACCGGCGCCCTGCTCGCCGCCGGTCCCGGCTGGCTCGCCTCGTGGCAGGTGGAACTCGACCTCGGCGGTCATCCGCTCGGTGTGCTGCCGTTGCTGCCGACGTTCCTGGCCGGCTGGCTCGTGGCGAGGGCGGCCGCGCGCGCCGCCCGCCGGGTCGGCGGCCGGACCCCGGCGGACGCCGTCCCGGTGGTGACGGTGATCGCCGGGGCGCACGCGCTCTTCGGTGTGCTGATCGCCGTGCTGGCGGGTGGGTCGCCGATCGACGTGAATCCGCTGACCTCGTTCTGCGTGCCGGGTCTCCTCGCCGGGCTCGCCGCCGTCGCGGGAGTCGCCAAGGTGTGCGGGCTTCCGGCCGCGGTGCGGGACCGGTTCGACCCGGTGGCCGTCCACGGACTGCGGGCGGGCGCACTCGGCCTCGCCGCGCTCATCGCCTGCGGAGCCGTGGTGTTCACCGCGGCCACCGCGCTCTCGTGGTCCACTGTGGACAGTCTGTTCGAGCCGGGCTTCGGCGCGAGCTTCGGCCTGTTCGTGCTCTCCGTGGCCTACCTGCCGAACGCGATCGTCGCCGCGTTGTCGTTCACCACCGGCCCCGGTTTCTCGGTCGGCTCACTGACCGTCGGCATGTTCGGCTACCAGGAAGGGCAGGTGCCCGGGGTGCCGGTGCTGGCGGGGATCCCGTCGCACCACGCCGTCTGGTGGCCGGCGCTGCTGCTCCTGCCCGCGCTGGTCGGTGCGCTGGTCGGCTGGCGGATCCGCGCGATCGACGAGGATCCGATGCTGCGGATGCGCGCGGTCGCCGTCGCGGGCGCGCTGGTCGCGTTCGGCTGCGTCATCCTCGGGACCGTTTCCGGCGGCAGGCTCGGCGACGGGCCGTTCGACCCGGTCAGCGTGCCGGTCGGCGTCGCGTCCGTGATCGCCTTCTGCTGGATCGTCGTCCCCGGCGGGTTCGTCGCGTTCTTCGCCGGAGCGCACGAGGCCCCCGAGCCGCCTGGCGAACCCGAGGCCGAAGACATCGCCGAAGTCGAGGAAGAAGCCGAACCGGTCGAGGAACCCGAAGTGCTCGAAGACGAAGCACTCGACGAAGAGGCCGAAGAGGAACTCGCCCGGGAACTCGGCGAGGATTCCGACGAGGTCCCGGTGGAACCGGAGCCCGAAGCCGAGCCCGAGCAGGAGATCGCTGTGACCGAGTCCACCGACGGGTCCGGCGACGAAAGCGCCCCCGGCGACGACCGTTAGGGTTGTCGCGACCAGGTGAAGCGCCGTACGCCCGAGTGCGTACCGCCGTGGCAAGGAGCCCGTTCTGGCTAGTCGGTTGGACCTGCCCACTCCGGTGAAGCTCGTCGTCCTCGCGTCCGGTTCCGGCACGCTGCTGCAAGCCGTGCTCGACGCCGTCGAAAAGCCGAACTTCCCGGCGAAGGTGGTCGCCGTCGGGGCGGACCGCACCGGGGTCGAGGCACTGACCCGGGCCGAACGCGCCGGCGTGCCGTCGTTCACCGTGCGGATGGCCGACCACCCGGACCGCGCGGCGTGGGACAAGGCGATCACCGAAGCCGTCGCTGCCTACCAGCCGGACTTGGTCGTCTCCGCGGGATTCATGAAGATCCTCGGCGCCGAATTCCTCGCGCGGTTCCCCGGCCGCGTGATCAACACGCATCCGGCCCTGCTGCCGTCGTTCCCCGGCGCGCACGCCGTGGCCGACGCGCTGGCGATGGCCGTCAAGGTCACCGGGTCGACGGTGCATTTCGTCGACGCCGGGGTCGACACCGGGCCGATCATCGCGCAGGAGCCGGTGATCGTTGAGCCCGACGACGACGAAAACGTCCTGCACGAGCGGATCAAGGCCGTGGAACGCAGGCTCCTGGTGGAAACGATCGAGAAACTCGGCCGGAGCGGGTGCTCGGTCGAGGGACGAAAGGTGAGGTTTTCGTGAGTACCGCACAGGGACAGCGTCCCGTCCGGCGTGCGCTGATCGGCGTCTCGGACAAGGCCGGCCTGCTCGAACTCGCCACCGGGCTGCACGCGGCGGGTGTCGAGATCGTGTCGACCGGCGGCACGGCGAAGGTCATCGCGAACGCGGGGGTGCCGGTGACGCCGGTCGAAGAGGTCACCGGGTTCCCCGAGTCCCTCGACGGCCGGGTCAAGACGCTGCACCCGCGCGTGCACGCCGGCCTGCTCGCCGACCGTGACCGCCCGGAGCACGTCGAGCAGCTCAAGCAGCTCGACATCGCGCCGTTCGACCTGCTCGTGGTCAACCTGTACCCGTTCACGCAGACCGTCGCTTCGGGCGCGAGCCCGGAGGACTGTGTCGAGAACATCGACATCGGCGGTCCGGCGATGGTGCGTGCCGCGGCGAAGAACCACAACAGCGTCGCCGTCGTGGTCGACCCGTCCCGCTACGAGTGGGTGCTGGAGCGCGTCGCGGCGGGCGGTTTCGAGCTGGCCGACCGCAAGCGGCTCGCCGCGCAGGCCTACGCGCACACGGCGGCGTACGACACCGCCGTCGCCGCGTGGTTCGCGAACGTCTACGCGCCCGCGGACGACTCCGGCTTCCCGGACTTCACCGGCGCTTCGTGGGAGCGCGGCGACGTGCTGCGCTACGGCGAGAACCCGCACCAGAAGGCCGCGCTGTACAAGCACTGGCGGCCGGGCCTCGCGCACGCGGAGCAGCTGCACGGCAAGGCGATGTCGTACAACAACTACGTCGACACCGACGCCGCGCGCCGCGCCGCCTACGACTTCGACGCCCCGGCCGTCGCGATCATCAAGCACGCCAACCCGTGCGGGATCGCGGTCGGCGAGGACATCGCCGAGGCGCACCGGAAGGCGCACGCGTGCGACCCCGTCTCGGCCTACGGCGGGGTGATCGCGACCAACCGGCCGGTGAGCCGCGAGGCCGCCGAGCAGATCTCCGAGGTGTTCACCGAGGTCGTCCTGGCGCCGGACTTCGACGCCGAGGCGCTCGAGATCCTGCAGCGTAAGAAGAACGTGCGGCTGCTGAAGCTGCCCGCGATCACGTCGCCGGATCCGATCGAGTTCCGGCCGATCTCGGGCGGCATGCTGGTGCAGACCGTCGACACGATCGCCGCCGAGGGCGACGACCCGGCGAACTGGACGCTGGCCACCGGCGCGCCCGCCGACGAGCGGACGCTGGCCGACCTCGAGTTCGCGTGGCGTTCGCTGCGCGCGGTGAAGTCGAACGCGATCCTGCTGGCGAACGACGGCGCGACCGTCGGCGTCGGCATGGGCCAGGTCAACCGGGTCGACTCGTCGCGTCTCGCGGTGTCGCGGGCCGGGGACCGGGCGAAGGGCTCCGTCGCCGCTTCGGACGCCTTCTTCCCGTTCCCGGACGGGCTCGAAGTCCTCCTGGAGGCCGGCGTCCGCGCCGTCGTCCAGCCGGGCGGCTCGATCCGCGACGCCGAGGTCATCGCCGCCGCCGAGGCCGCCGGGGTCACCCTTTACCTCACGGGCACGCGCCACTTCGCCCACTGAGCCGACCTGCGTTTAGCCCCCTAATCGCGATCCGGGGTGCCTGAGGGCGTTCCCGGTGCCCGGGCTCGGGGGTTCGTGCCATGCTGGCCCCGGATCGCGTTTAGCCCGCTAAACGCGATCCGGCCACGTGTCGCCTTTAGCGGGCTAAACGCGACGCGGACGTACGTGAGTCGCCAGGGGAGGATCGGTGCACCAGCCGCCGCAGGGGTACGGCCAGGGGCCGGGTTACGGCCCGCCACCTGGGCAGGGAGGTCAGCCGGGCTACGGGCAGCAGCCGGGTTACGGCCCGCCCGCCGGTCCCGGATACGGTCCGCCGCCCGGCTACGGCCCGCCCGGCTACGGGCAACCGCCCAAGAAGAAAAAGACCGGGCTGATCGTCGGCGTGATCGTGGGTGTCGTGGTCCTTCTCGGGCTGGGCATCCCCGGCGCCATCTTCGGGTCGGAGTACTACGCCTCGGTCGGCAAGGCGCCGGTCTCGCAGCAGCCGCCCGCCGAGTGCGCCGTCTCCCCGGAGCTGCTGAACAAGACGTTCACCACCAGCTTCCAGGGCGTCCGCGACAACGAGATCAAAGCGGGCGAGATCGTCACCAAGCAGCAGGGCTGTTCCTGGCTGCCGCCGGAGAGCGACAACGTCCACGACCGCGCCCTCCAGGTCATGGTGTACCGCCACGAGGGTCCGGACGCCGAGAAGCGCGCGGCCGAATCGTCCACCGGATCGGCCGCGCCGTCCGAGCGCCAGCAGCAGGTGCAGGGCATCGGGCAGAAGGCGGTCCTCGTCTCCCTCGACACCGACAGCGCCTTCAGCGGCGCCGAGCTGCGGGTCATTCAGGGCGTGTACGTCGTCCTCGTCACCTACAAGGGCTGGGACAAGGGGTTCTTCACGAACTCGCCGATCCCGCCTGCGGAGTCCGCCGAAGTGGCGAAATCCGTGGGCGCCGAACTCGTGAAGAACCTGCCCCGCTAGGCGTACAGGCCGTTCAGCCAGGCTGTCCACGCCTTCTCGGCCTTGTCCGCATCGGCGTCTTCGGCGAACAGGTGATGCCCGATGCCCACAGGCCAGCCCCAGGCGTTCCGGCCGTAGAAGCGGTACAGCGCGTCTTCGGTCCGGACGCCGATGAAGGCCGGCGTCAGGTAGTCGACGACACCCTCGACTCCGGCGACTTCGAGATGCACCCGGTCGCCCACCGCCTTCGCGCCTAGTGCCGCCTTCACGGCGTCGAAGGCCTCCGGGGCCTTCGACGCTTCAGGGGCGTCGGCCTTGAAGTACTTCGCCTGACGCCGGTTGAAGTGCGTCAGGTACTCGCCCAGCGAGTGGCAGTAGAACGCCGTGTGCTGCTCGCACGCGTCGTATTCGACGTCCCAGTCGTCGAGGACGGTGGTGTGCTCGTAGCGCAGGTACGTGCCCCCGTCCTTGGGTTCGAGGACGTATTCGAGCGTGTTGAACCAGCCGCTCTCGTCTTCCGCATACGTGACGAAGCGCCGCGACGGCTTCCAGACGGTCACCATGCCGCCGTGGGGAGTGAGGCCGGACTCGGCGCCGCCGTCGCGGGGTTCGTACTGGATCGGCCAGAGCCAGCCGCCGCTGGCGGTGGTGATCGCGGCCCAGGTGTCGGCGGGGGTGGTGGGCAGGAAGCCCTCGAAGCGGACCTCGGATTCCTTCGCCATGACTGTCCTCTCTCTTGTCTCTTATGAGAGCGACGCCTGGCCAGGGGCGCTTTCGACAAACAGATCGCGTTTAGCCCGCTAAAGGCGGAGTGATGCAGGTCACATCTAGGGATGTCGAAGTGCGGAGGACAGCGACGTCCCCGGGGTGTCCGCGAAGACGGCGACCCGAGGAGAGAGACATGCAGCAGAGCACGATCGACGAGATCCTGAACCGCCCGCTGAGCCAGGAGCTCCTGGCGCGTGACCTGGCCCGGCTGGCCTACACCGCGTCCGACGGCACGCCGAGGGCGATCCCGATCGGCATCCACTGGAACGGCGAGGAGATCGTCATGTGCACCCCGACGAACGCGCCGAAGCTGCACTCGCTGCGCCGCAATCCCGCCGTCGCGCTGACGATCGACACCGAATCGCACCCGCCGAAGATCCTGCTCCTGCGCGGCACCGTCGAGCTGGACCACGTCGACGGTATCCCCGACGAGTACCTGCAGTGGAGCGGTACCTACGAGATGACGCCGGAGCAGCGGGCCGAGTGGGAAAAGAACGTGAAATCGCTCTACGACAGCATGGTCCGCATCGTGATGACCCCGACCTGGGTCAAACTCATCGACTTCGAGGAAACGCTGCCCACCGCCGTCGAAGAACTCATCCGCCGTCAGAGCGCCTGAAAGGAACCGTCATGACGCTCAAGAAGCTGGAACAGGTCGCTGTCGTCGTCCAGGATCTCGAAGCGGCCAAAACGTTCTTCACCGAGCTGGGGCTCGAATTGGAAGGCGAGGCGTCGCTCGAAGGGGACACGGTCGATCGCATCACCGGGCTGAGCGGGGTCCGGACGGATATCGCGATGCTGCGGCCGCCGGACGGCCACGGCGGGCTGGAGCTGATCAAGTACCACACGCCGGAGGGGCCGGAAGCCGATCCGCATACGCCGGTGAACACGCCCGGCATCCGCCATCTGGTGTTCTCGGTGGAGGGCATCGACGAAGTTCTCGAGCGGTTGCTGCGGCACGGCGGCACCCTCGTCGGCGAGCTGGTGCAGTACGAGGACAGCTACCGGCTCTGCTACGTCCGCGGCCCGGAGGGGATCGTCGTCGAGCTGGCGGAAGCGCTCGTACGCCGGGAAGCGTAGGCGAGAAGCCGCGTCTCGACGGATTCTCGCGAAGCCCCGCGCTGCCAGCATTTCCGCCATGACATTGACAGGAATCCTGGCCGCCGCGCTGATCGTCACCGGTGCGCCCGCCATCGGCACGGACGACGTCCGTGTGCACACCGGAGCGATCGACGGCGCCCGCTACCGGGTCGAGGTTCCGTCGAACTGGAACGGCAAGTTGTTGCTGTACAACCACGGGATCTATCCGCCGGGCCACGTTCCCGAGGAGATCGAGCTCGCCAACCGGGCGGAGGCGAAACCCGTTCTCCTCGGCGAGGGATACGCGTTGGCCGCGTCGCTCTACAGCAAGCCGAACGGCTTCTCGGCCCGTGAAGCCGTTCACGATCAGACGGCGCTGCTGTCCTGGTTCGACCGCAACGTCGGACGTCCGGAGCAGGTGCTCACCTGGGGAGCTTCCGGCGGCGGGCTCAACGCGGTCCTGCTGGCCGAGCGGCTCCCGCACCGGATCGACGGCGCGCTGGCGATGTGCGGCCCCGTCGCGGGTGGTTCCGCGTTGTTCGGCCAGGCGCTCGATCTGGGGTTCACGGTCCGGACGCTGCTGGCGCCCGAGCTGGAGGTCGTCCGCATCGCCGACCCCGGGGCGAATCTCGCGAAAGCCCATCTGGTGATCGCGAAGGCGTTGGAATCACCCGATGGACGGGCGCGGCTCGCTCTCGCCAACGCGTTCGCCGACGTCCCCGGCTGGTCGACGGCACATCATCCCCGTTCCACCGATGTCGCCGAGCAGATCCGCCAACAGACGAAATTCGTCCAGGCGGTCTACGACCAGCTGGCCTGGGGCGCGCACCGGACCGATCTGGAGGCGCAGGCCGGCGGGAATCCGACCGGGAACACCGGAGTGGATTACCGCGGCCTGCTCGCCCGGTCCAGTGAACGCGGCCTCGTGCACCAGGCCTACCGTGACGCGGGCCTAGACCTCGACGCCGACTTGGCGCGGCTCGCGACTGCACCCAGGGCCGAGGCCGACAAGGCCGCCGAACGATGGCTCGGCCGCGTCGGGACCCCTGCCGGGCGCGGTCGTCAGCCCGTCGTCACGCTGCATCCGATCGGCGACGGCGTCGCCCCCGAACACGAGCGGACCTACGGCGACCGCGTCGATCCCGGCCGGATCCGGCAACTGTTCGTCAACCGGGGCGGGCACTGTCAGCACACCGCCGCGGAAGAACTGACGGCGTTGCAGGTGCTGCGGGACCGCGTCGAAACCGGGCGCTGGCCCTCGACGTCACCGGAACGCCTGAACACCGAGGCGAACCGGTTCGGCCCGGAGTTCCGCTTCCTCTACGACTGGCTGCACGGCGAGCCGGGTATGGCCGCACCCGCTTTCCGGCGGTATCACCCGGATCCGCTTCCCCGTGTCGTCTGAGGCCGGTCGCCGACGGGATGGCCGGCTTGGAATGCCAGTCGCCCGTCGGCGCCGGTCGCGATCCGGTCGAGGACGTCATCCAGCCCCGAGAAGATCTCCCACGGCCGCTGTCCGGTCGCGACGGCAAGACGCTCGATGAGGGCCTGTTCGAGATCGGTGACCCGCTTCGCTTTCCACACCTTGTCCGCGACACTCACGAGGAGATCTTCGATACCGACGTCCGCCCTCCAAGCGGCGTGTGTCCGCGCGAATCGCGCGCGGCTCTCGGCGATTCCCCGGGAGACGAGGAGTTCGTAACCGGCCTGCTCGTGAGCGGAGCCGGGCCCGGACAACTCTTCACGGTGGATCGTCTTGCCGATGTCGTGGACGGCCGCGCCGAAGAGGGTCTCTTCGCGGTCGAAGACCACTTCCGGGTGTTGCTTCTCCAGCCAGTCGGCCAGTGAACACGTCACGTCGTGAACCGCGCGCAGATGCGCGGCCAGCCGCGGGGGTGCGGCCAGCTCTTCCAGCAGCCCGCTCACCTCGTCCGGCAACGGGCGAAGCGGCGGCTCACCGGGATCGGTCAGGGCGCGGCGCAAGGCTGACGAGGGCATGGCGTCCAGAATGGCAGAAACCGCCGTTCATTCCCCCTGGTAGCGCAGGCCGGTGCGCTTCAGGACGACCCAGCGCTCGCCGGGCCGGTCCGCCACGACCGGATACCACCGCGGCGCGATCGCGTCGGTCAGCTCGCCACCTCGTTCGATGAGGGAGCTCACCGCCGGTTCACCGACCACGATGAGCGCGGACCAGTCGACGTGCGCCAGCAGGTTGTCCTCGGTGACGCCGAACTGTTCCTCAAGAACCGTCACCAGGTCGTGCCCGGTGTCCGGACCGGACCGGACTTCGCTGACGTCAGGCACTTCTTCGACGGCGACAGGTTCGTCGTGGTCCTCGTAGTCTTCTTCATCGTCTTCGCGTTCCTCGGACCAGACGTGGTGATCGAGCCGCGAGATGCTGTTGCTCAGGTCGAAGGCCTGCTCGTCGGTCATGCACAGCGTCACGGTCTGCCCGTCGGTCAGCGTGAACGTCAGTTCGGCCTCCGGGTAGCCGCTGGTGCCGGGCTCCGCCTCGACCATGCCCGCCACGGTCCCGGCCAGCGCCGTGGGCGCCGGGCTCGTGTGCCAGTCCAGCGACGGCAGGTTCGCGGCCATCTCCAGCACGCACGTCGCGGCGGTCCAGAACGCGTCCTTGTCCCGGAAGTCCTTGCGGCTGCTGGTCAGCGTCCGGCCACCGCCCAGCGGCTCGGTGCGGGCGTCCACCTGGCCCCGCCCGGCCCCGTTCTCCCAGATCGCGGTGACCGTGGCCCGGTTGGCCAGGCGTTTGCGGTAGTTCTCGATATGGCCTTCCCTGGCGAGTTCCCAGCCGTTCACCGTCTCCGGCCAAGCGTCGTCCACTGCGGTTTTCCTTTCCTGACGGGAAGACCCCCGGTCTCGGACGTGACAGGGCCGGTGATCGTTCCCGGAGCTCGCACTCAGCCCGTCGGTGCTTCGGCCCCCGGAGCGGTCCATGAGGTGAGGATGAGCAGGGCGTCATGGGAGGCGCTGCCGGGTTCGGCGGTCAGGATCATGAGGCGCTGCCCGGAGCCGTCGGGGCTGGCCCAGGTGTCGCAGTCCAGCGTGAGGTCGCCCACGAGCCGGTGGCGGTAGCGCTTGGTGCCGTAGGCGGCGTCGTTGACGTGGTGTTCCGCCCACCAGGTGCGGAAGTCGGGGTCCTGGAGCGACAGTTCGCCGACGAGCCGGGCGCAGTCGGGATCGTCGGGATCGGCCGCGGCTTCCATGCGCAGCGCGGCGACGGCTTCGCGGGCGTCATGGGCCCAGTCGGCGTGCATCCGCCGGACCTCCGGGTCCGTGAACAACAACCGCAGGTAGTTGCGCCGGGCAGGCGGGACGGCGCCGAAGTCGGTGTAAAGCGCCGCGGCGGCGGGGTTCCAGGCCAGGATGTCCAGACGTTTGCCGAGCACCAGCGCCGGGGTGCTGGTGAGCTGGTCGAGCAGCCGTCCCATCGCGGGTCGCACGCGTTGCGCGGAGCGACGGCGGGGGCGGGCGTCGGTCCGGCCGGCGAGGTCGTAGAGGTACTTCCGCTGATCCTCGTCGAGGCGCAAGGCACGAGCGAGGGTGACCAGCACGGAGGCGGAGGCGCGGACGCGGCCCTGCTCCAGCCGCGTGTAGTAGTCCACGCTGATCGAGGCGAGCCGGGCGACCTCCTCGCGGCGGAGCCCGGCGACCCTGCGGGCGGAGTCCGTTTCGGGAAGACCGCATTCCCGCGGTGTCAGCCGGGCTCGTCGTGCTTTGAGAAAAGCACCCAGCGCCTTGGAGTCGGAACTCATGACTCCAGTGTGGACGGTCTCGGCACGGATGTGAGGGGGCACGTTCCTTCCCAGGGAGAAACCTGCTCTGCCACCCGTGCCGCGGCCGACGAAAAGTGGAGTCACGACATCCCGTCACCGACTCCAGGAGAGTTCCTCATGGCCAGGACCACCGTCAGCTTCGACAGCGCCGGCATCTCGCTCGCCGCCCACCTGTACACCCCCGGCACGACGGCGTCCGGCCCGCGTCCGGCGCTCGTGGTCGGCCATCCCGGTACCGGGGTGAAAGAACAGGCCTCCGGCACGTACGCGCGGCGGATGGCGGAGCGCGGCTTCGTCACGCTCGCCTTCGACGCCGCCCATCAAGGCGAGTCCGGTGGACTGCCTCGTGGACTGGAGGACCCCGCTCAGCGCGTCGAGGACTTCAAAGCCGCCGTGTCCTTTCTCGGCACCCGTGCCGACGTCGACGCCGACCGCGTCGGCCTGCTGGGCATCTGTGCTTCGGGCGGCTACTCGCTCGCCGCCGCCGGTGGTGACCATCGCGTCAAGGCCGTCGCCACCGTCAGCGGTGTCGACGTCGCCCGCCAGTTCCGCCTCGGCGCGGACGGCACTCAGGACCCGGCGGTCTTCCGGAGTCTGCTCGACGCCGCCGCCCACGCCCGCACGGCCGCCGCCCGCGGCGAGGCGCCCGGGACGCTGGCCGTGTTCCCCGAAACCGTCGAACAGGCCGGTGAGCTCGGTGGACGACACGGCATCGAAGGCTTCGAGTACTACCGCACCTCGCGCGGCGGGCATGAACGCTCCGCGAAGTCCCTCGCCTGGGAGAGCATCGACAGGCTCGCCTCCTTCGACGCCTTCCACGCCGTTCCGCTCATCGCCCCTCGTCCGCTGGTGCAGATCGTCGGCAGCCGCGCCGTCACCTCCTGGATGGCTGTCGAGGTCCATCAGCGCGCCACCGGTCCGAAGGAACTTCACTGGATCGACGGGGCCAGTCACGTCGACCTGTACGACAAGAAGCAGTACATCGATCCCGCGATCGACAAGCTCACCGACTTCTTCACCGGCCACCTCGCTTGACAACCGCTGCGCCACCCGGTCTACTGGAGGCATCGAACAAGCGTTCGAGTGCCGCCTTCCCCGTGGCACGCCGGTTCCGTCCACAAAGGACGGTCTAGGTGTCGTGGGGAGGCGAGGTCCGGTGACAGCGGAGGTGGTCGAGGCGCGGGCCTTGCCGTTGGCGAGGCTGGCGGCTTTGCCAGGAGTGAGCACGGCCAGTGGCGTGGCTTCCGCGGCCGAACACGCGAGGACGACGGGAAGGGTGCTCCCGGTGTCCCCGGCGTTGTCCGGTCTGCTGCCCGCCGCGGGGCTCCGGCGCGGGAGCACCGTTTCGGTGCTGGGGTCCACGTCACTGATGCTCACCCTGCTGGCCGCCGCGACCGCCGGCGGTGCGTGGGCGGTCGCGGTCGGCCTGCCCGCGCTCGGGGTGGTCGCCGCCGCGGAACTCGGGGTCGAGGTGGGCAGGCTGGCGCTGGTCCCCCGCCCCGGTGCCGAGTTCCCGGCGGTGACCGCGGCCTTGCTCGACGGCTTCGATCTCGTGGTCGTCGGTCCGGGCCTCGCCCGGCCCGAGGTGGCGAGAAGGTTGTCCGCCCGCGCGCGCAACCGTGGTTCGGTGCTGCTTTCGCTGGGTTCCTGGCCCGGCGCGGAGGTCGAGCTGAGCTGTCGTCGTTCGCGCTGGACGGGTTTCACCGGCGGCGGCGCGGGCTATCTGCGCGCTCGTGAGGTGGAGGTACGGGCGGGTGGCCGGGGTGCGGCCGCCCGGCCGATGTCGGCCTTGCTGCGCTTCCCCGGCGAGGGCGAGGTCGAGCGGGCCGAGTTCCCCACGACCAAGTGGGGGACGGCATGAACCCGCCGGTGCGCATGCTGGTGCTGTGGTGCCCGGACTGGCCCGCGGTCGCCGCCGCGGCCGTCGCGGGTGAACCCGTCGGCCGTCCGGCCGCGGTCTTCTCGGCGAACCGTGTGGTCGCCTGCACCGCGGTGGCCAGGGGATACGGCGTCCGCCGCGGGATGCGGCGGCGCGAGGCCCAGTCCTGCTGTCCGGAGCTGGCGGTCTTCGGCGAGGACGAAGGTCGCGACGCCCGGCTCTTCGAGTCCGTCGCACGGGCGGTGGAAGAGCTGGCCGTCGGTGTCGAGGTGGTACGCCCGGGGATCGTCGCCGTCCCGGTCGACGGCGCGGCCGGTTACTTCGGCGGTGAGCACGGCCTCCTCGAAAGACTGGTGGACGAGGTGTCGGTGGCGGCGGGAGTGGAGAGCCAGGTCGGCGTGGCCGACGGCCTGTTCGCCGCGACGCTCGCCGCCCGCCGTTCGACACTGGTCGAACCCGGTGGGACGGCGGAATTCCTTGCCCCGTTGCCCATCCGCGAGCTCGACCAGCCCGAGGCGGGCCGCGCCGAGCTGGTCACCTTGCTCAAACAGCTCGGCCTGCACACGCTGGGCGCCTTCGCGGCGCTCGGTGAAAGCGATGTCTCCGCGCGTTTCGGCATGGAGGGGGTGCTCGCGCATCGGCTGGCACGAGGACGGTCCGAACGTCCGCCGTCGCGCCGCCGTCCGCCGCCGGAACTCTCGCTCGCGAAGGCGTTCGACCCGCCGATCGACCGGGTCGACGCCGCGGCGTTCGTGGCGAAAGGGCTCGGCGAGCGTTTCCATGCCGGGCTCGCCGCGTACGGGCTGGCCTGCACCCGGCTCGGCATCTACGCCACCACCGAGACCGGCGAACAACTCGGCCGGGTGTGGCGTTGTGCCGAGCCGCTGACCCCGCTCGGCGTCGCGGACAGGGTGCGCTGGCAGTTCGAAGGCTGGCTGAAAGCCAAGGATCGCCCGCACTCCGGGGTCGTCCGGCTGCGGCTGGAGCCGGAGGAGACGGTCGAAGGCCGGTCGCTGCAGCTCGGGCTGTGGCAGGCGGGTGCGGCGGGTGCGCTGCGGCCGTCCACCGAGGACGAGGACCTGTCCGGCGAGCGTGCCGCTCGCGCCCTGGTGCGGGTGCAGGGGCTGCTCGGTCCGGAGAGCGTCTTCACCGCGGTGCTCGACGGCGGCCACGGACCAGCCGAACGCGTCCGGCTGGTGCCGTGGGGCGACAGGCGGGAGAAGACGGCACAGGCGGACGCGAACTGGGCCGGGAGGCTTCCGTCGCCCTCACCGGCGACGGTGTTCGCCCGGCCGGTGCCCGCGCAGGTGCTGGACGAGAACGGCCGTGTCGTGGAGATCACCGCGCGGCGCCGGGTCACCGCCGCGCCGTACCTCGTGAGCTTCGAGGGCGGTGAGCCGCGCGAGGTGATCGCCTGGGCGGGGCCGTGGTTCGTCGGTGTCCGGGCCGGCGCGGGGCACGCCCGGTCGGCGACCCGGATGCGGCTGCAGGTGCTGCTGGCCGACGGGCAGGACGCCGAGGAAGCGGTGCTGCTCCGCTTCGAGCACCACAAGAATCCGATGTGGACACTGGAAGGGAAGTACGACTGAACATGGACGAGGAGTACACGCGGCTGGTGCGGCGATGGCTGGAGGAGCCCGCCATCCCGGTGCAACGTGCCGAGCTGGACACGGCCTGGGCGGCGTGCGTCCCGCGCGCGGAAGTATTTGTCCCCGCGCCGAGAAGCTCGACCGAGAACCGGTGACCGATGGGCTGGAACAACCCTCCGCGGCCATGGAAGGACCTCGCCCGCGAGCTCGCGGGCGAGGTACCGCCCGGCGACGGCGGTGACAGCCCCGCGTGGAGTGCCAAGCGGCAGGGCTACCAGCGGCCCGCGGACCTGGCCGGGCTGATCGGCGACGACGACGGCGCCACCGCGCGCCGGGTGCCGTACGCCGAACTGCACTGCCATTCCAACTTCAGCTTCCTCGACGGCGCGAGCCATCCTGAGGAACTGGTGGAGGAAGCCGCGCGGCTGGGCCTGGACGCGATCGCGCTCACCGATCACGACGGCATGTACGGCGTGGTGCGCTTCGCCGAAGCGGCGAGGGAGCTGGGCGTGCACACCGTCTTCGGCACGGAGCTCAGTTTCGGCCTGTCCGGCCCGCAGAACGGGTTCACCGATCCCGAGGGTGAGCACCTGCTCCTGCTGGCCAAGCAGAAGGACGGCTATCTGAGCCTGAACCGGGCGATCACCGCCGGGCAGCTGCACGGTTTCGACCGGCGGTCGTTGTCCCCCAAGGAAAGGGCGGAAAAAGGCAGGCCGGTCTACGATCTGCGCGCGGTCGCCGAAGAGGTGCGCGGGAAATGCGTCGTGCTCACCGGCTGCCGCAAGGGCGCGGTGCGCAAGGCACTCGTCACCGAAGGTCCCGCGGCGGCCGTCGTGCGGCTGAAGGAACTCATCGACTGCTTCGGCCGGGAAAACGTCTACGTCGAACTCATCGACCACAGCCTTCCCTTGGACAGCACGCACAACGACCTGTTGAGCGAGATGGCCGCCGAATTCGGGCTGCCGACGGTGGCGACCACGGCCGCGCACTACGCCCGCCCGGAGCGGGCTCCGCTCGCCGACGCGCTCAGCGCCATCCGCGCCCGGCGGGGCCTGGAGGACATGGAGGGCTGGCTGCCCGCCGCGGGGACGGCGTTCCTGCGGTCGGGGGAGGAGATGGCCGAGATCTTCGCGCGATATCCGGGCGCGGTGCAGCGGGCGGCGCTGCTCGGGCGGGAGTGCGCGTTCGAACTCCACCACATCGAGCCGAAGCTGCCGCCGTTCGCTGTTCCGGAAGGCCACACCGAAGCGTCCTACCTCCGGGAACTCACCTACGAGGGCGCGAAGAAGCACGAGAAGAACAAGGACGCCGAATACCGCGAAAAGGCGCGGAAGCTGATCGACCACGAGCTGGAGATCATCGAAGAACTGGGTTTCCCCGGCTACTTCCTGATCGTCTGGGACATCGTGCGGTTCTGCCGGGACAACGACATCCTCTGCCAGGGCCGGGGATCGGCCGCGAACTCGGCGGTCTGCTACGCGCTCGGCATCACCAAGGTCGACGCCGTGCGCTACGGCCTGCTCTTCGAACGGTTCCTCGCCCCGGAACGCGACGGTTACCCGGACATCGACCTCGACATCGAATCCGATCGCCGCGAGGAGGCGATCCAGTACGTCTACCGGAAATACGGGCGGCTGAACACCGCGCAGGTGGCGAACGTGATCACCTACCGGGCGCGGTCCGCGGTCCGGGACGCGGCGCGGGCGCTGGGGTACTCGCCCGGCCAGCAGGACGCGTGGAGCAAGCAGATCGACCGGTGGGGTGCGTTGCGGGCCACGGAAAAGGACCACGATCACGACGTCCCGGAAGAAGTCGTGGAGCTGGCTTGCGCGCTCGAAGACTTCCCCCGGCATCTGGGCATCCATTCCGGCGGCATGGTGATCTGCGAACAGCCGGTGAGCGAGGTGGTCCCGATCGAATGGGCCCGCATGGAGAATCGCAGTGTCGTGCAATGGGAGAAGGACGACTGCGCCGCCGCCGGGCTGGTCAAATTCGACCTGCTCGGGCTCGGAATGTTGTCGGCCCTGCACTATATGATCGATCTGGTTCGTGACCACAAAGGGGAAGAGGTCGACATCTCCGAATTGGATCTCAAGGATCAGAACATCTACGAAATGCTCTGCCGCGCCGACGCGATCGGTGTCTTCCAGGTGGAGAGCCGCGCGCAGCTGGCCACGCTGCCCCGCTTGCGCCCCAGGACGTTCTACGATCTGGCGGTCGAGGTCGCGCTCATCCGGCCCGGCCCGATCCAGGGTGGATCGGTGCATCCCTACATCCGGCGCAAGAACGGCCAGGAGAAATGGGATTTCGACCATCCGAAACTGGCCAACGCGCTGGGGAAGACGCTCGGCGTCCCGTTGTTCCAGGAACAGATGATGCAGATCGCCCTCGACATCGCCGATTTCACCCCGGCGGAGGCGGATCAGCTGCGGCACGCCATGGGCGCCAAACGGTCCGAACACAGGATGGAAAGGCTCAAACGGCGTTTCCTCGAAGGCGCCGCGAAGAACGACGTCGACGGGGAGCTGGCGGAGAAGATCTTCGGCAAGCTCAAGGCCTTCGCGAATTTCGGCTTCCCGGAGAGTCACGCGCTGAGCTTCGCCCTGCTGGTGTTCGCGAGCTCGTATTTCAAGTACTACCACCCGGACGCGTTCCTGGCGGGTTTGCTGCGCGCGCAACCGATGGGGTTCTACTCGCCGCAGTCGCTGGTCGCCGACGCGCGGCGGCACGGGGTGCGCGTGCTCGGCCCGGACATCAACGCGAGCCTCCCGCACGCGACGCTGGAACCCTTGCCGGACGGGGGAGAACTGCTCGCCGTGCGGGGCGGCCTGTCCACCGTGCGGATGATCGGCGAGAACCTGGCGCGGAAGATCGTCGAGGAGCGGGAACGCGACGGCCCGTTCGCGGATCTGGCGGAGGTCGCCCGGCGGGTGCGGCTGACCAAACCGCAGGTCGAGGCGCTGGCCGCGGCCGGCGCGTTCGGTTGTTTCGGCGAGAGCAGGCGAAGCGCGCTCTGGGCGGCGGGCGCGGTCGCCGGCGAAAGCCTGGAGAAACTGCCGGGGCTCGTCACCGGGGTCAAAGCGCCGATGTTGCCGGGAATGGAGGAAATCGACATCGCGGCCGCGGACGTCTGGGCCACCGGGGTGTCGCCGGACAGTTTCCCGACCCAGTTCATCCGGGAACACCTCGACGAACTCGGCGTCGTCACCGCCGCCGGCCTGCGCGAGATCCCACACGGTGCCCAGGTGCTGACCGGGGGAGCCGTGACCCATCGCCAGCGGCCGGCGACCGCGGGCGGCGTCACCTTCATGAACCTCGAAGACGAGACGGGGATGATCAACGTCATCTGCACGATGGGCGTGTGGCAGCGCTATCACCGGGTCGCCCGCGGCAGTCCGGCCTTGCTGATCCGAGGCGTGGTCGAGCGCACCGGCGAGGTGGTGAACGTCCTCGCCGAACAGATCCGGCATCTGCCGTTGCGGATCACCGCCAAGTCCCGTGACTTCCACTGAACCCTCTTGACGATCATTCGGTGGCTGTGCTGAAGTTGCGCCAGCGTCGCAGTGCACCCGGCAAAGAGACCGTCGCGGGCATGGAGGCGCCGGACCATGGGAAATCATGGAAACCCCTTCTCGGACGAACGGCCGGTTGACGGCGTTCGGAAATCAACTCGTTCAGGTTCACAACTGGCTGCGTAAAGAGCTGGCCCTGCTGCACGACGACCTCGGGTCGGTCGCGGAGGGGCGTGCCGAGCGGCTGCGCGATCTCCGCGCGCATTGCCTCACCTTCTGCTCGGCGCTCACGAGGCATCACACCGGCGAGGACGGCGGTGCTTTCCTTGTGCTGGCGGACAAATTCCCCGAATTGCGGCCGTCGCTCGAAGAGCTCGCGCACGACCACGGGATCATGACCGGGATCATCGAACGGCTCGAAGAGCTGGTCGGCGGCATCGGCCCCGGGTCGAGCGAGGACGAGATCCTCGACGTCCAGCGGGAACTGGATGGCCTCACGGCGATCATGGAGACGCATTTCCGGTACGAGGAGAAGCGGATCGTAGAGGTGCTCAACTCGCTGGACATGCCGGAGTGGCAGGAGTCGCAGCCGGCTTTCCTGCTGAGGACGCATTAGGACACGATCTGTCCTATACGGGTTCTAGCGTTCTTCTCATCGCACACGACGACTGAGGAGAACCCGATGACCAACCCGATCCCCGACGGCTACCACTCGGTCACCCCGTGGATCATCTCGCGCGACACCGCGGGCGTGATCGACTTCCTGAAGCGCGTTTTCGACGCCGAGCCGCTCGGTGAACCGGTGTACGTCGAAGGAGGGAAGATCGGGCACGCCGAGGTCCGGATCGGCGATTCGGTCGTCATGCTGTTCGACGCGAAGGACGACTGGGTCGACACTCCGGCATATCTGCGGCTCTACGTCGAGGACAGCATCGAGACGCAGCGCCGGGCGATCGAGGCGGGGGCCGAGGAGGTCACGAAGCAGACCGAACTCTTCTTCGGCGATCGTGTCGGGCGGGTCCTCGACCCGTTCGGCAACCTGTGGTGGATCCAGACCCGGCTGGTCGATCTCGATTATCCGGAGATGGAGCGACGGATGAACGATCCGAAGTTCATCGAGGCCATGCGCTACGTCTCCGGCACGGAGATCATCCCCAGCCGCTGAAATCGGTAGGGTGGCGATAGCGACGCGGAGGTGAGCCGGTGGATCGCCACCCACTCCGGGGCAACCCCGGGGAGTACGAAGTCAGCGAGACAAGGCGCCCCGCGCGAGCGCGGCATGCTTCGCGTACGAGTCCGCGCGGATGACAGGAGAAAGAGTCACCCCCGCGTCGCTCCTCGGCCCCCTGCCGGTCTGGCGCTTCCAGGTTGCCCGCTGGACGACGTTCGACGAGTGCGCCGCCGCGCTCGATCTGACACCCGGCGAACTCTCGTGGTTCGCCGACGCGAAGGGCTGGAACAGGCGTGCGGCCGAGCCGGTCCGGCATTACAGCTACCGCTGGATCCCGACCGCTTCGGGCGGGGTGCGGCTCATCGAGCGGCCGAAACCGCGGCTCGCCGAACTGCAGCGCCGGATCGTGCGGCACGTCGTCGACGCGCTGCCGGTGCACGAGGCCGCGCACGGGTTCCGGCGCGGGCGTTCGCCGCTGTCGTGCGCCGCGCCGCACGCCGGCCGGGAGACCGTGGTCAGGATGGACCTCGAAGGGTTCTTCCCGACGGTGTCCGCGCGCCGGATCTCGGCGTTGCTCGCCCTCGCCGGCTATCCGCCCGCGGTGGCGGAGGCGCTGGCGGGTGTGCTCACCACCGCCGTTCCGCCCGATGTCCTCGCCGCCGTGCCCGGTGGCCGGCGGGATCCGGCGCGCACGCGGCTGCTGAGCAACCTGGCGGCCACGCATCTGCCGCAGGGTGCGCCGTCCTCGCCCGCGGTCGCGAACGCGGTCACGCACCATCTGGACCGCCGGCTCGACGGGCTCGCGCGAGCACTGGGCGCGACGTACACGCGGTACGCCGACGATCTGGCGTTCTCCGGGGATTCCCTGCCACTGCACCGGTTGCTGCCCGGTGTCCGGCGGATCGTGACCGACGAGGGTTTCCGGCTCCGGGACGACAAGACGTCGATCGCCGGCGCGCACCAGCGGCAACGGGTCGCGGGCCTGGTGGTCAACAGCGCGCCCGCCGCGACGCGTGCCGACTACGACGCCCTGCGCGCCCTGCTCCACAACTGCGCCCGAACCGGCCCGGAAACCCAGAACCGGAGCGGGCATCCGGACTTCCGTGCCCATCTGCTCGGCCGGATCGGCTGGATCGCCGCGTCCTCGGAGCGCCGAGCCGCGAAGCTGCGTGACTTGTTCGGCGGGATCACCTGGCCGTGACCGGGTATGCGATCCTGGAGGGGTGATGGAAACTGCGGAGGATTACCGAGAAGCCGTCCTTTCCCAGCAATGGTGGGAAAAACGCAGTTTCGTCGGTTGTGATTTCACCGAGGCCGACCTGCGCGGGCTGCGCACTCAAGGCTGCACCTTCGACCAGTGCGACTTCACCAAGACGGATTTCGAGGGCTCGCGCCACGAGGCGTCGGCGTTCCGCTCGTGCACCTTCGACCGCAGTGTACTGGCGGGCACGCGGTGGAGTTCCTGCTCGATGCTCGGATCGTCCTTTGTGGACTGCCGATTCCAGAAGATCGCCTTCACCGAATGCGATCTTTCGCTGGTCTCGCTCAGCAAGGCTCGTCTGTCCAAAGTGGATCTCGGTGGCCTGCGACTGCGCGAGGCGAACCTGCTGGACGCGGACCTGACCGGCGCCGACCTGCGCGGTGCGGATCTCACCGGCGCCCGGCTGGCGGGTGCGAAACTCGAAGGCGCGGACCTGCGCGGCGCGCGGCTCGACGCGAACGGCCTGGTGCAGGCCAACCTCTCCGGTGTCCACGTGGACACCGAGACCGCGATCGCCTACGCCGCCGCGCACGGCCTCGTCATCCACTGACCCCGCGTGCAATGAACGGGCCGTTCCTTGCGAAATTTGCAAGGAACGGCCCGTTCATAGCGTTTGAGGGCTAGTCGATCGGCGGTTCGCCCGGGTCCAGCTCGATGAGGTCGCCCTCGGCGAGCAACTCCTCGATGGACGCGGGCAGCAGGTACGCCGACCCGCCACCCGGCTGGTTGAACCACGGGATCGCGACACCGGCGAGGGCTTCGAGCGGACGCTGCACGCGGTACACGTGGTACGGCCGGTTCACCCACTCCGGCACGAGCGAGCGCTCCTCGAACGGCGTCCCGGCCGCGTAGGTCAGGTTGCCGTTCGGGCCGCCGAAGCGGTCCAGTTCGCTGCCGGCGGGCAGCTCACGCAGCTCCTTGCCGCGGAACAGCGTCAGCGGCGGCTCGCCGTTGAGCGGCGAGATCGGCCAATTCTGCTTGGCGTCGGGCGCCCCGGCGTTCGCCGCGGCCGGCGGACGGGCCGGTTCCTCGCGCCGCATCGGCGGCGGCGGGGGAGGCGGCGTCACCGGCGGCTCACGCCGCGGCGGCGCGGGCGGCGGGCTCGCCAGCACCGGGTTCGGCCGCGACGGGGGCGCGGGCGGGACCGGAGCGGGCGCGGGCTCGTCGTCCAGATCGTCCCCGAGCAGCTCCTCGGCCGTCGTGAACGCGGTCTGCTCCTGTGCCGGGATCGACTCCCGCGGCGGCACCGGATGCGAACCGGTCGCGATCTCGGGGGACAGCGTCGCCAGCACGGGAGGCGCCGGAGCGGGCTCCTCGACAGGCGGTTCTTCGACGGCGGGCTCCTCCTCGGGAGGCGGGGCGCCGTTCGGGTTCAGCAGAACCTTGCCGAGCATGAACGCGGCCGCGTCCTCGGCGTCGCCGAACACCGCCGGGTTGGTCAGCTTCCCGTCGTACCAGCCGACCCGCCAGCCGCCGCCGTCGACCTCCTCGACGCTCCAGCCGTGCTCGGCGGGGGCGCCGATGCGGTAGACGTCTTCGGGCACGTCGAGGTCGTCGAACTTCGCCTGGAGCTCGTTCAGCACCGGCACGGGGTGCTCGGCGCGGCGACGCGGCGCTTCCTCACGTCGAGGCTCGGGCTCCGGCTGGGGCACGGGGGTGGTAGCAAAGGTCCCCCGCTCCTGCGGTGGGGCGTCGACCTGCGTGACCTCGGAATCCGACGGCGGCGGGGCCACGTTCGGCTCCGCGTCGTGCGTCAGGAGAGGCAGCTCAGGACCGGCGTCGGCCTGCTCGACCGGCGTGTAGCCGGTGGTCGTCTCCTCCTCCGGAGGCGCGTACGGCTGCTCTTCTTCCTGCCGCGCGTACGCTTCCTGCTCCTCCTCGTGAGGAGGCTGCTCGTAGGCGTCGGCCTGCGGAGCCCGCGCGTACGTGGTCGCCTCCGGGTCGGCGATCCGCGGTTCCGGCTCGGGCTCGGTGTCCTGCCGGGCCTCGTCGGTGTAGGCGTCCTGTTCGGACGTGTACGGGTCTTCGTAGCCCTCTTCGTACTGCTGCTCGGCGGCGGCCTCGTGGAAGTCCTGCGCCTGGTAGTCCTGGGTGTCGTAGTCGTCTTCGTACCGCTGGGCCTGCTCGGCCTGGTCCGGCACGGTGGATTCGGCGGCGGGAACGGCCGCCGCCGCGGCGACCGGTGCCGCGGCAGCGGCGGCCACCGCGGCCGGATCCGGGCCCTGCTGGTGCGGCGGCGGGACGGGCGGCTGAGCGGGGGGCTGGTTCGGGCCAGGACCACCGGGACCGGGCTGCCCGGGACCGGCCTGCGGAGACGGCGCCGGACCGTTCTGCGGCGGCGGGCCCTGCGGAGGCGGGCCCGCGGGCACGCCGTTGGGGCCACCCGGGCCGGGGCGCTGCTGCGGAGGCTGGTTCCCCCGGGTGAGGTACCCCGCCGCGGCCTGCAGCGTCGGCGCGTCGACCTCGGGCAACGTGAAGTCGTTCTGCCGGACGTGCTCGATCAGGTCGAGCTCCGGCGAGACGCCGTACTCGCGCAGGTAGAAGTTGACGGCGGCGGGCCAGATCCACTGCCCGTCGCTGTGGAAGGCGACCGGGACGGTGGCCTCGGGCGTCTGGGCGAGCCGGTCGATGTCGTAGCCGCGTTCGGTGACCACCAGCGGCGCGTGGTCGAGGTATTCGAGCAGCCTGTCCTGCTCCTCGATCTCCAGGTCGGGCCGGTTGATCACCGGACGCCCGGCCGGGCCGATGGTGTCGAAGATGCGGGCGATGCGGAAATGCGGTCCGGGCTGCTCGGGGCCGAGGCCGGACATGCGCCGGATCAGCCATTCGGGCACGTTCTCCTCGGAGCGGGGGAACATGCGCAGTTCGTCGGAGAGCGCCTGCGGAGGCGGCGCGAGGCGCCACTGCGGCTCGTCGCGGTTGTATTCGAGGTTGTAGCTGGACGGGTGGTCGAGCTGGTAACGGGCGTTGAACCAGGTGCCGCGGCCGTCGCGGTACATCCCGGCACGGAGCCTGCCGAACAGCGTCGCGATGTCGTGCGTCGCGACCCACTCGTGGGAGGTGCCGTCCTCGGTGATGATCTCGCCGGTCATCTCGTGGTACCTGCCGACGGCTCGGTACTCGGCGGTCACCTTCCGCCAATCACGCGGAGCGGCCCGCAGCAGGGCGAGGCCGATCTGTTTGACCAGGGTGTCCTGCTCGGTCGCGTTCAACTGAGTCGTCGGTTGTGCCACGGTCACATTTTGACCGTATCCGCGCTCCTGTGCACCCCGCATGTGGGTTTTGCCGCTCTTGACAGCTCGGAAGACGCCCTGACCTGCTGCCGCGACACTCACCCGGGATACTGACCGCGTGAACCGAATTGCCGGCGAGACCCCGAAGGACGAGGACTGATGGCGGTGGCCGGACAGCGGCGTGACCGTGGGGCGCTGCTCCATCACCTGCCGTTCCTGCTGGTGATGCTGGTGGTGGCCGTCGCCGCCCTGCGGATCGGCCAGTACCACTGGCGGCAGGGCGCCGCGCTGATCGGCGGTGCGTTGCTGCTCGCCGGCCTGCTCCGGGCGGCGCTGCCCGAAGCGAAGGCCGGGTTGCTGGCGATCCGGGGCAAGCCAGTCGACGTGCTGACCTACGGCGCGCTGTCGGTGCTGATCCTGTTCATCGCGTTCACGATCACCGGCGGACCCCTGTCTTAAGAGGCCATCGCTGGCGCCAGGCGTGCTTCGCGGCGGTCCATGCCGCCGGACACCACGGCCAGCGAGAGTCCCAGGACGGCCAGCGACGCGCCGACCCAGTTCGGCGCGACCAGGCCGAAGCCGCCCGCGATCACCAGGCCGCCCAGGTAGGCGCCGATCGAGTTCGCGATGTTGAACGCCGACTGCACGGCCGCGGAGACCAGCGACGGCGTCCCGCCCGCCTTCTCCATGATCCGGGCCTGCATCATCGGGCCGATCATGAACCCGGCGAGGCCGACGAAGAAGATCGTCACCGCCGCGCCGACCTTGCCGTTCGCGGTGAAGGTGAAGATCGCCAGCACCGCGGCCAGGCCGATCAGCGAGACGTAGAGGCTCGGCATCAGCGCCTTGTCGGCGAGCCTGCCGCCGAGGATGTTGCCGATCGTCATGCCGACCCCGGCCAGCGAGAGCAGCAGGGTGACGTTCGAGGGCGAGTAGCCGGTGACGTCGGTCAGCATCGGCGCGATGTACGACAGGCAGGCGAATACGCCGCCGAGGCCGAAGGTGACGATCGCGAGGGCGAGCCACACCTGCGGGCGGCGGAAGGCGCCGAGTTCGCCGCGCAGCGACGGCTCGACCGGTTTGCCCTGGTGGGGGACCAGTTTCGCGATCGCGGCCATGGCGAGCAGGCCGATCACGGCGACGACGCCGAAGGTCGCACGCCAGCCGACCTTCTGGCCGAGCAGCGTGCCCAGCGGCACGCCGACGACGTTGGCCAGGGTCAGGCCCATGAACATCATCGAGACGGCCTTCGCGCGTTCGCCCGGCTTGGCCAGGCTGGACGCGACGACCGCGCCGGCGCCGAAGAACGCGCCGTGCGGCAGGCCGGCGAGGAAGCGGAAGGCGACACCGAACTCCTGGTTCGGCGAGAGCGCGAAGAGGGTGTTGCCGAGCGTGAACAGCCCCATCATCGCCAGCAGCATCGTCTTGCGTGGCAGCCGGACGGCGGCGGCGGTGAGCAGCGGGGCACCGACCACGACGCCGAGGGCGTAGCCGGAGATGAGGTAACCGGCGGACGGGATCGACACGCCGAAGTCGGCGGCGGCTTCGGGCAGCACGCCCATCATGACGAATTCGGTGGTCCCGATGCCGAAGGCACCGATGGCGAGCGCGAGCAGCGCGACGGGCACGGCTCTCCCTTCGAGGGTCGTACGTGAGTAAACGATTACTCGCCCAGCGTCGCGGATGGGGAGCTGAATCGATTTAGGTCTCGGGCACAAAAGAAGACAGCGCGTGCGGCCCCAGCGTCGACGAGCTGTCCTGCGTCCAGTTCAACGGATCGAGGGGGCATTTGTCATCCCGGTTTCGGGTGAGGCTGACCACCCTCAGCGGCGGGCGGCGAGCACTCCCTGGAGCAGGCCGGGGAAGAGCTCGTCGAGATCGTTGCGGCGCAAGGAGTTGTAGCGGGCGGTGCCCTGCTGGCGGCCCATGATGATGCCCGCTTCGCGCAGTGTGCGCAGGTGATGGGTGAGTGTGGACTTGGTCACGGCGACGTCGAAACCGCTGCACGAGATCTCGGTTTCGGAGGCGGCCAGCTGGCGGACCATGTCGAGGCGGACCGGGTCCGCGAGCGCGGCGAGGACCGCCTCGATCCGGATCTCGTCCTGATCGGGATAGACGTACTGCGGGGTCGTCGCGGTCATCCGTCCATAGTACGACGCCCTTCGAACTTGACGCGAGTCCGTAGTACGGTCACCATCGAACTACGACAACCATCGAACAACGACCCCCGGATCGCCTTTCGCGGGCTAACCGCGATCCGGCGCCGACCTGCGTTCAGCGGGCTAAACGCGATCCGCGGGGTCTGGAGCTGGGGACTCATGACTTTCGCACCACCCAGGACCGCGGTCCTGGCGCTCGGCACCTTCGCGGTCGGCACCAGCGGCTACGTCGTCGCCGGGCTGCTGCCGGCGCTGACCGGCGAACTCGCGGTCTCCGAGACCGCCGCCGCCCAGCTGGTCACCGCCTTCGCCATCGCGTACGCGGTCGGCTCGCCGCTGTTCGCCGCGGTCACGGGCCGCTGGGAACGCCGCACGCTCCTGGTCGCCGCGCTCGTCGTCACCGCCGTCGGCAACGCGCTCGCCGCCCTCGCGCCCGGCTACGTGACCCTGCTGCTCGCGCGGGTCGTCACCGCGATCGGCGCGGCGGTCTTCACCCCGGCCGCGAGCGCCGTCGCCGCCGAGCTCACCTCGCCCGAACGCCGGGGCCGCGCGGTCGCGCTCGTCTTCGGCGGGCTCACCGTCGCGACGATCTTGGGCGTCCCGCTCGGCAGTGTCCTTTCGCAGAGCGTCGGCTACCAGGCCGTCTTCGCGCTCGTCGCGGCCTTCTCGCTTCTCGGCGCCTTCGCCGTCCGGCTGGTCTTGCCCGCCGTCCCGGCGCCGCCGCCGGTCCGGCTGGCCGAACGGTTCACCGTCGCCAAGGACCCGCGCGTGCTCGCCATGCTCGGCGCGACCGTGCTCGGCTGCCTCGCCGCGTTCTCCGTCTACACCTTCATCTCGCCGGTCCTGTCGGCCACCGCGGGTATCCACGGCACGACGGTCAGCCTGCTGCTGTTCGTCTACGGCGCGGGCGGCGCGCTCGGCAACGTCCTCGGCGGCCGCGCGACCGACCGCTGGGGCGCCAGGGGACCGCTGCTGATCGTGTTCGGCGGGATCACCGTGGTGCTCGCGCTGCTGCCGCTGGTGGCGACCACCGTCGCGGGCGCGGCCGTCGTCCTCTTCCTCTGGGGCCTGGCCACCTGGTCGGTCAACCCGCCGATCCAGCACCGGCTGATCGAGCTGTCCAAGCAGAACGCCGGGCTCGTGCTCTCGCTCAACGCGTCCGCGATCTACCTCGGCGTCGGCCTCTCCGGCCTGGTCGGGGGAGCGGTGCTCAGCGGCGGCGGGCCGCTCCTGCTGCCCGAGATCGCGGCGGTGCTGACCGCGCTCGGCGCGGCCGTGGTCGTGGCGGGCTGGCGGAGCCGCGTGAAGCAGCCCGCCATGGCCGAGTGACGGTTACTCGGCGCGCGCCTGGACTTCGCAGTCGGGGCCGGGGAAGACCAGCCCTTCGTGTCCGTCCGTGAACCGGACGAGATACGGCGGGGCACCGTGTTCGCCGCGTACCTCGAGGATCTCGCCGCGTTGTTCGGCCGAGCCCACCGTGCGTCCGTGCACGTGGATCTCGTCTCCGACGGTCGCCTGCATGAGAACCACCTCCGACGTTTCAAGGTTAGGAGCGTCGGGGGGATCCCGCTACAGTGTCGGCATGATCCTCGAAAACCTTGGAGGCGCGACGCCTCACGTCCGGTGAGCCCGTCGATCCGGGTTCGCACGCCCTCGGAGTTGCGTGCGGCCAGAAGAAGGAAATCCCATTCCTGCTGGGGTCATCTCGTCGTGGCACCGCTGTGGCCACTGCACGGCGCGAATCTCGGCACCCTGCTGCGGACCTGCGACGCCGTGGGTGCTTGCCTTGCCGTGCCGAGGTTTCCCTGGGTGCCGGAGGCGCTGCGCCGGGGGAACACGTTGCGGCGTCCGGCTTGTGTGCACTGGGTGCACGATCCACCCGGCTGGCTGACCCGGGAGAAGGCGGCGGGCACGGCGATCGTCGGCGTCGAACTCGCCGACGAAGCCGTGCGCCTCGCCGATCTCCCGCCCGCGCGAGGGCGGACGATCGCCGTGCTCGGCCACGAGCAGCAGGGGATTCCGCCGGAAGCGCTCGACCTTCTCGACACCGTCGTCGAAATCCCGATGGTGGGCACCGGGGCGAGTCTCAACGTCGCCGTCGCGGGCAGCCTGGTGTTGTACAAATTGGCGGGCTTGCTCTGACCGTCCTCGATAGGCTGCCCGGATGACCGACGTACTCGACAAGGTGGCCGGGAAGAGCGGCGAATTGGTGCTCCGCAAGGCGGGCGACGATTTCGAGGTCATCGCCAACGGCGTCTTCCTGATGGACACCCGTAACGGTGAATCCGAACGGTTGCTCGTCTCGGTGGCGGCCGATCTGGTGCCGGGCAAGGCGCGGATGCTGATCGGCGGCCTCGGCGTCGGCTATTCGCTGCGCGCCGCGCTGGACCACCCCGGCGTCGGCGAGGTCGTGGTCGTCGAGCGTGAGCCCGCCGTGATCGGCTGGAATCGCGAGGGTCCGCTCAAGGACGTCCACGACGACGCCCTGTCCGACGAACGGGTCACCGTGGTCGAGGCCGATCTGGTGAAGTGGTTGCGCCGGACGGAAGAGCGGTTCGACGCGCTGTGCCTCGACATCGACAACGGTCCTGAGTGGACGGTCACCGACGGCAACGCGAAGTTGTATTCCGACGCCGGGCTCGACCTGCTCACCGCGCGGCTGCGGCCGGGCGGGGTGCTCGCGGTGTGGAGCGCCGAAGCGGTGCCGTCGTTCGCGAAACGGTTGCGGGCGCGGTTCGGCGAGGTGCGGGAGCTGAAGATCCCGGTGCCGCAAGGGGAACCGGACGTGCTGTGGTTCGCCCGGGTGTAGCCGACGCCGCGCGCGTCAACGCCGGCTGGTGTGAGGTGGTGTGCCGGACGGGCACCTTCACCGCCCGCGTCTGGAAGTCGGCGACCCGCACGCCGCCGCTGTACCCCGATGCGGTGACCCTGGCCCCGGACGCGACGGTGTCGGAAGTACTGGACGGGATCGACACGTCGCCGGGCTGCGCGGTGAAGGACAGCTTCGGCTGCCTGGATCTCGCGCGCGAAGGTTTCGAGGTGCTCTTCGAGGCCACGTGGATCACGCGGACGGCCGACGTGCCGCTCGAACCGGGCTGGGCCCGGGTCGGCGACCCGTTCGACGATCCGTCCGTCGCCGTGTGGTCGAACGGCGTCGCCGGGGTGACGGCCAATCGTGACGGCGGCTTCGCCGGACTGTCCAATTTGTACACTCAGGGCGACCTGGACAAGGCCTGGCGCGGCGCGACCTCGGCCGTCGCGGCGAGCTTCCCCGGTTTGCCGATCACGGGCTACGAACGCGGCGAAGACCTCGACGCCGCCCTCCGCAACGGCTACACGGCGCTGGGGCCGCTGCGGGTCTGGCTGAAATGATCGCCGCATGGAGATCACGACCTGGCACCTCGAACAGACTTCGCCGGACGACCTGAGCGCGGCGAAACCGCCTGCCGTCCCGGTGACGGTCACCCGCGCCGAGCTGGTCAGCCCGGAGCTGAACCGCTACCTCTACACCGCCGTCGGCGGCGACTGGTTCTGGATCGACCGGCTCGGCTGGTCGTGGACGCAGTGGATCGAGTGGCTGGACAGGCCGGGCGTCGAGACCTGGGTGGCGTACGCGCAGGGGACGCCGTGCGGCTACTTCGAACTCGACGGCACCGTTGATGGCGAAGTGGAACTCGCGTACTTCGGCCTGATGTCGTCCTTCGTCGGCAAGGGCCTCGGAGGGCATCTGCTGACCGTCGCGCTGCGGGAGGCATGGGCGCTCGCCGAGCGCTGGCCGGGCAAGACGCCGACGCGCCGCGTCACGGTCCACACCTGCACCACCGATGGCCCGGCCGCGCTCAAGAACTACCAGGCACGCGGGTTCCGGCTGTTCCGCACCGAGGTCGAGCAGGCCGAACTGCCCGCCGAGACGCCGGGGCCGTGGCCGGGAGCCGGAAAGAAGTAGCTACTTCGCCGGAGCCTTGGCGGCCGCCTTCGCCGCCTTCTTGAACGCGCGCACCTCGCCGAGGGTCTTCGCGTCGACGACGTCGGCGATCGAACGCCGGGAGCCGCGGTCGCCGTACGTGCCCGCGGCGGCACGCCAGCCCTTGGGCTGCACGCCGAGCTGCTTGCCGAGCAACGCGAGGAAGATCGCGGCCTTCTGGTCGCCGTAGCCGGGCAGTGCCTTGAGCCGCTTGAGGACTTCGGGGCCGTCCGGTTTGGGCCGCCCGGCGGTCCAGATCCCGGCCGCGTCGCCGTCGTAGACCTCGACGACGTGCTGGGCGAGATCCTTCACCCGGCGGGCCATCGAGCCGCCGTAGCGGTGGATCGCGGGCGGGACCACGCACAGTTCGACGAAGGTTTCGGTGTCCATCGCGTGGATCTTCTCGATGTCGAAACCGTCCATCCGGTCCGCGATCTTCTGCGGGCCGCGGAACGCGTGTTCCATCGGGAACTGCTGGTCGAGGAGCATCCCGACGAGCAGCGCGAACGGGTCTTCGGTGAGCAGCCGGTCCGCTTCCTCGTCCCCGACCAGGTGCAATGCGCGCGTCATGCGCCCAGGATCTCACGACCGGCCCGGTGCGCGCGTCCTCATCCGTGTGGGTCGACCAGCAGGTCCGCGGCGGCCGTGGTGACGGCGTCCGACACCGCCGCCAGCGCGGGGGAGTCGAGTTTCCACTGCTGCCAGAACAGCGGTACGTCGATCGGGTGGTCCGGGTCGAGGCAGACGAAGGTGCCGTCGCGCAAGCGGTCGCCGATCTGTGCGAGCGGCACCATGCCCCAGCCCATCCCGGCCGCGACGGCGTCGAAGAACCCCTCGGACGACGGGACGTAGTGCCGCAGCGAGCTCGCGATCGTGCCGCGCTCGCGCGCGAAGCGGTCCTGAAGGTCGTCACGGCGGTCGAAGACGACGACGGGTGCTTCGGCGAGGTCGAGGTCCGTGCCGAGCTCAGGGCTCACGACGGCCAGGTAGCGCATGTGTCCGAGCCGGTGCACCGAGCACCCCGCGACCGGATCGGGTGACGACGTCACGGCGGCCATCACCAGGCCCTCCCGCAGCAGGGTCGTGGTGTGGTCCTGATCCTCACGATGCAGCTCGAAGCAGATCTTCTGTTCGGGCGGCACCCGCGTGAGCGCGGGCAGGAACCAGGTCGCCAGCGAATCCGCGTTGACCGCGATCGGCAGCCGGACCGGTTCGTCGCCGGCGGTCAGGCCGAGTTCGGCCCGGGTGTCGGCCTCCAGCAGGGCCATCTGACGGCCGAACCGCACCACCGCCTGCCCGGATTCGGTCAGCCGCACCGGTTTCGTGCGGATCAGCAGGACGAGGCCGGTGCGCTGTTCGAGCGCCTTGACGCGCTGGCTGATCGCCGACGGCGTCACGTGCAGCGCCGACGCCGCCGCGTCGAACGTGCCTTCGTCGGCGACCACCAGCAGCGTGCGGACCAGGTGGAGCGGCAGATCTGTCATCACGAACGCTAATCTTACGTAAGAATCTTTAGCTGTACTGTTGACGATCGGCTTCCTAGCCTGGTCCATATGGGAGACGTTCTGCTCAGCGCGGGCGCCGGATTCGGCGCCACCATGGCCCTAATCGTCGCGATCGGCGCGCAGAACGCGTTCGTGCTGCGCCAGGGCATCCGCCGCGAGGCGGTCCTCGTGGTGGTGCTGATCTGCATCTTCTCGGACGCCATCCTCGTCAGCCTCGGCGTCGGCGGGGTCGGCGCGCTGGTGGGGACGTCACCCGAAGCGCTGACCGTCGTCGCCCTGATCGGCGGCGCCTTCCTGCTTTGCTACGGCGCTCTCGCGGCCCGTCGCGCGTTCAAACCGGCCGCGCTGGAGACCGGCGGTCCGGAGACCGGCGGATCGCTGCGCCGCATCGTGCTGACCACGCTGGCGATCACGTGGCTGAACCCGCATGTCTACCTCGACACCCTCCTCCTGCTCGGCGCGATCGCGGCCGGGCACGGTAGCGACCGATGGGCGTTCGGCGTCGGTGCCGTGTCGGCCAGCGTGCTCTGGTTCCTCGCGCTCGGTTTCGGTGCGCGGCTGCTCAGCGGGTTCTTCCGCAAGCCGTCGTCGTGGCGGGTGCTGGACGGCCTGGTCGCCGCGACGATGATCGGCCTCGGCGTGGCGCTGGTGGCCGGCGCCTGATCACGGCAGGCGGGCCAGCTCTTCGGCGGTGAGCAAGAGATCGGCCGCGGCCGCCGAATCGCGGATCGTGGCGGGCCTGGTCGAGCCGGGGATCGCGATCATCGACGGCGATTTCGCGAGCAGCCAGGCCAGGCACACCCGCTGGGGGCTGACGCCGCGTTCCTCCGCCACGGCACGGAATTTCGCGCCGATCCCGCGGAGCGGACCCCACGGCAGATACGCGAGCCCGAGTTCGGTGCACAGCGCCAGCTCCGGTTCATGCGCCAGCTGCGCGGGCGCGTGCTCGTTCTGCACCGAAACCAGTGTCCCGCCGAGGATCTCCTGTGCTTCGAGGATCTGCGCCCGGGACACGTTGGAGATCCCGGCGAGCCGGATCTTGCCTTCGTCGGCCAGCTCCTTGATCGCGCCGACGGACTCCGCCCACGGCACGTTCTCGTCGGGCTTGTGCAGCTGGTAGAGCCCGATCGCGTCGACGCCGAGCCGCTTCAGCGAACCCTCGCAGGCGTTCTTGAGGTGCGCGGGAGTCCCGGTGACGGTCCACGAGCCGTCACCGGGACGGCCGCGCCCGCCCTTCGTCGCGACGAGTACCGCGTCCGATCCACTGTGGACGGACAGCGCGGCGGCGATCAGCTCCTCGTTGTGGCCGATCTCGTCCGCGTGCCAGTGGTAGGAGTCGGCCGTGTCGATCAGCGTGACCCCGGCGTCGAGCGCGGCGTGGATCGTGGCGATCGCGCGATCCCGACCCGGACGGCCCTCGATCGACAGCGGCATCGCGCCAAGGCCGATCGCGCTCACTTCGACGTCTCCGATGCTGCGGTAACGCATGGGTGTCAAGCCTTTCTGAGTTCTTCGACGGCTTCGCCGAGCCAGTCGGTGGTGGTGGAGAAGGAGAAGCCGAGGCCGGCCGCGCGCGAGGTGTCCAAGACGGCGTAGCGGTCGAAGGAGAACGGCGAGGCCTCGTGCTCGACGACTCGAAAACGGGGCTCCGTGCTGATCGCGGCGGCGAGATCGAGCACCGACAGTTCGCCGTGCGAGCCGGCGTTGACCGGACCGGTGAAGTCCGCGAGCGTGGCCCAGGTCAGGAAGTCCGCGATCTCACGCGCGTGGATGAACGTCGAGGGGCGTGGATCCGCGTGGATGTCCACCGCGTCGCCGGCGTCCAGCCGTTCGACGTAATGCCGCAGCCGTCCGGTGAAGTCTTCGCCGCCGAGCACGTGCGCGACGCGTACCGAGACGAACGGCGTGTCTCCCGCGGCGAAGGCCGCTTCGGCCTGTCGCTTGCCTTCGCCGTACTCGTACTCGGGAAGTTCGAGGTCGACGTTCGCCGGGGCGACCAGCGATTCGGCCATCGGGGTCTCCGTCCGCACCTGGTCGTAGACCTCGATCGTGGACGTCATCACGTAGCGGTCCGTACGCAGGACGCGGCGCGCGATCTCCGCCTGGACCGGCGTGTAGCAGACCTGGTCGAGGACGACGTCGAACGAACGAGAACCCAGAGCGGCCTTGAGCCCGGCTTCGTCGTCGCGGTCGGCGATCAGATGCGCGACGCCGGACGGCGCGGGCGTGGAGCCGCGGTTGAGGACGGTGACGTCCGTCCCGGCGTCGCGCAGCCGCTCGACCACCCCTCGGCCGAAGTACCGGCTTCCGCCGAGAACGAGCACTTTCTTCATGGGTACCAGTGTTACGGTGGTGATCCGGGTGCTTGAAGGGGAAAACATGGGTGAAATGGCGGAATCACTGAAAGATTCTCGGCCGAATCGAGGATCTGCTGAAAGCTCACTGGACGTGATCGACCGGCGACTACTCGAACTCCTCCAGGAGGAAGGCCGCATCACCCTGAGCGAACTCGGGCGCCGTGTCTCGCTGAGCCCCGCCGCCGTCGGCGAACGCGTCAAACGCCTCGAAGCCGACGGCACGATCACCGGCTACGCGGCCCTCGTTTCGCCGTCCGGAATCGGCCTCGGGCTGCGGGCGTTCGTGCGGATGGCGCCGCACAGCGGGTTCACCGTCCGGCATCCGCGCACCCGGAAGATCATGGACCGCCCCGAAATCCTCGAGCTGCACCATGTGGTGGGCGAGGACTGCTGGATCCTGAAGATCGCCGTGCGCGACACGGGCCACCTGGAAGAGCTGCTGGAGGACCTGTCCGCGCTCGGCTCCACGACGACGTCGATCGTCATGTCCAGCCCGATCGAAAGGCGAGTGCTGCTGCCCTTGTGATCCATCACAAGGCATGGCGCGTAAGTCTGGTCTTTCTCCTGGTTCCGCCCGTCGGTTTGTGACGCAGGATGACTCGCATCACATACTGACGAGTAACCGGAGGCAGGGATGCGGGCTCGGATCCTCACCACGCTTGTCGCGGCCTTGACGTTCACGATCGCCGTCCCGGCGGTGGCGAGCGCGGCGCCGTCGAGCGGTTGGAACGACTGGTCGTGCGAGCCGAGCGCGAGCCATCCCGAACCCGTCGTGCTGGTGCACGGCCTCGGCGGCAACGCGACGACCAACTGGTTCCACCACGCGCCGAAGCTCAAGGACGCCGGCTACTGCGTCTACTCGCTGACCTACGGCTCCACCGTCCTGGGTGGACAGTTGTTCGGCGGCCTCGCCTCCATGCGGAAGAGCGCGGTCGAACTCGGCGCGTTCGTCGACCGCGTGCGCGCGAGCACCGGAGCGGACAAGGTCGACATCGTCGGGCATTCCGAGGGGACGACGATGCCCGCGTACTACCTCAAATTCGAGGGAGGCGCGGAGAAGGTGAAGCATTTCGTCGGCTTCGGTTCGAACTTCAAGGGCACGTCGCTCAACGGCTTCTCCGAGCTGGCGAAGGCCGTGCTTTCGCTGCCCGGCATCGACCTGCTCGCCGACGGCGTGTGCGGGGCCTGCCGGGAATACCTGGCGCCATCGGCGTTCCTCGACGACCTCGCCCGCGGCGGGGTGAGCGTGCCCGGGCCGACGTACACGAGCATCGTGAGCCGGCACGATCGAGTGGTCACGCCGTACACCAGCGGAGTGCTCGGGGAGCCGGGCACGACCGACATCGTGTTGCAGGACCGTTGTGGCGTGGACGTTTCCGGGCACCTCAGCCAGGCGATCGACCCGAACGTGACGAGCCTGATCCTCAAGGCGCTCGACCCGGAGAACGCGCCCGCGCCGAAGTGCGTGCCGTTCTTCGCGCCGCTGTAGACCTCAGGGCCTGGTCGCGTGCACCACGAACACCGACCGGACCCGATCCTCGGATTCGACGTCGAGCCGCTTCACCGTCACCTCGGTGAAGCCGGCTTCGGCGGCCAGCTCCGCCGCGTCGTCCTCGGTTTCCGGCAGCTTCAGGTCGGCGGGGACGATCGCGGCGAACGCCTCCGACGGCCGGAACGCCGACGCGATCGGCAGGCTGAACCCGACCCGTCCGCCGGGGCGCAGCGCGCGCAGCCAGTCGCGCAGGGCGGCCGCGCCGAGGAAATGCAGCGAAGACGCGCACAGCACGGCGTCCGCGCCCTCGTCCTCCACCGGCGACGGGACCGCGGAAGCGACCTGCCAGGTGATGCGCTTGCCGGGATCGTGGGTCGCCGCCTTCGCCTCGGCCTGGGCGATCATGCCCGGCGAGATGTCGATCGCCAGCACTTCGCCCGGCTCCAGGCGCAGCGCGGCGAACGCGGCCACCCCGGTCCCGGTCGCGACGTCGAGAACACGTTCGGGGGCCGTGCGGCCGAGACCGTCGACGAGCGCGTCGGCGACCAAGCCGTGGAAGGTGTCTTCGTCGTAGTGCGCGGCGATGCCGTCGAACAGGCCGGCCGCGATCTCCTCGCTCACGACCGCGACCCTGTCCGGGAGGCGGCGGCGCCCGGCGAAACCCAGGTCGGCGCGGTGATACCAGGACAGCTCCGGGTCGCCTTCGAGCCAGCACAGCAGGACGTCGACGCCGTCGAGCTCGGCGGGGAAGTCGATCAGGAGCGGGGCGAACCCCTTCAGCTCGGCACCCGTCCGCTGGACGGTGGTCATCAGGTCGTCCAGCCGGGCCTGCGCGGCCTTCCATTCCGGCATCCCGCCGAGCGAGGTCTCCCGGCCGCCGGGGCGCAGGGAAGCGGCGAGCTCGGCCGCGTCGGCGCGGAGACGGACGAGCTCGTCGAGCACCGGGCGTAGCCGGGCGAGCTCGGCGCGGGCTTCGGGAACGGTGAACAGACCCATACGCCGATGGTCCCAGCCCGCTCAGCGGCGCCTCCGGGCGAGTCTCGACGCGAGACCCGCGCCGATCAGGAGGAAGCCGGTCGCGAGCAGGCCGCCGATGAACAGCCAGCTCGTGACGCCGTAGGTGACGTCGTTCTGCGGCAACAGTTTCACCAGCCGGAAGCCCCACTCCGGGACGGCGATGGCGGCCACGCCGGGGGCGACGCCCCAGACGAGACCGCCGAGGATCGGACCGGTCGCCGAGAGCGCGCCGAGCAGCCCGACGGCCAGCAGGAGGATCCCGCCGCCCACGAGCAGGCCGATGCTGAAGACGTCACGCTGGGTGCTGAGTGTCGCCTGGACGAGCATCTGCTGCCGCAGCCCGCCCCACGACAGCAGGCCGAGGGCGACCGGCGTCAGGATCAGGCCGCCCGCGCCGCTGAGGACGCGCCGCACACCTCGGCCGGCGCGCGGGTCTTCGGCGCCCAGGTCGTCGTCGAAAGGCTCGTACGGTTCGTACGACTCGACGTCCTCGTACGGCCTCCGTGGGTCTCGCGGGTTTTCGGGCTGCTCGTACTCGCCGTACTCCTGGTAGTCCTCGTCGTCGTACTCCGCGACGTACCGGTGCGATGACATGGGCGGGTCACCTCCCTGACCCGGACTACGGACACCGACGCCCTTCGGTTCACTTTGATCTCCGCGGAGCGCGGTTAGCCCGCTAAACGCGATTTGAACGACGCCGCGCGAGGGTGCCCACCAGGCCTGCCCCGATCAACAGGAAACCGCTCCCGACCAGCGCGCCCATCACCAGCCAGGTCACCAGGCCGACACCGAGGCCGCTGCCGCCGATGTCGTAGATGACGCTCATGACGTCGCGCGGGCTCAGGAGGAACCCCACGCCCGGCAGCACACCCCACACCAGCCCGCCCAGCACCGGCCCGAGCCCGGACAACGCCCCGAGGAACGCGACACCGAGCAGGAGCAGACCGCCCAGGAACAGGAGAACGATGCCGAGCGGGTCCTCGATGACGGACAGGGAGCGCGAGAAACCCCGCTGGAGCAGCGTGCCGCCGTAGATGGTCACGCCGAGCGCGACCGGCGTGAGCAGGAAACCGCCCAGCCCGCTGATCACCCGGGGCACCGCGCGGCCGCTTTGCCTAGGCTGGAGGTAAGGCTCCGGTGTCGCCGGCTGCCCGTGCGGTGGCACGGCGTAGGGGTCGGTGGTCATGAGGTCCGCCTTTCCGGTGGCCGACGTGCCGTTTGTCGGGTTCGGTTCGATGATGACGCGGTCGCCGCCGTTCCCGTGACGGCCGGATGGCCGTCGTGCGACCGGGTGACGTCGGACACATCCGCCTCGTGGAGACTTGATACCGACCACTACTGGAACCATCCAGGACCGTTAAGCAGTACGCTTGTACCGCTACCGGAGAGACTGAAGAAGAAACGCGAAGATCCGCGGAAGGAGCACCGCTGCTCATGGCCAAGATCAAGGTCCAGGGCACCGTCGTCGAGCTCGACGGTGATGAGATGACCCGCATCATTTGGCAGTTCATCAAGGACAGGCTGATCCACCCGTACCTGGACGTGAACCTGGAGTACTACGACCTGGGCATCGAGGAGCGGGACCGCACCGACGACCAGATCACCGTCGACTCCGCCAACGCGATCAAGAAGCACGGCGTCGGCGTCAAGTGCGCCACCATCACCCCGGACGAGGCGCGCGTCGAAGAGTTCGGCCTGAAGAAGATGTGGCTGTCGCCCAACGGGACGATCCGCAACATCCTCGGCGGCGTGATCTTCCGCGAGCCGATCGTCATCCAGAACATCCCGCGCCTGGTACCGGGCTGGACCAAGCCGATCATCATCGGCCGTCACGCGCACGGTGACCAGTACAAGGCGACCAACTTCAAGGTCCCCGGCCCGGGCACGCTGACCATGACCTACACCCCGGCCGACGGTTCCGAGCCGATGGAGTTCCAGGTCGCGCAGTACCCCGAGGGCGGCGGCGTCGCCATGGGCATGTTCAACTTCCGCAAGTCCATCGAGGACTTCGCGCGTGCCTCGCTGCAGTACGGCCTCGACCGCGAGTACCCGGTCTACATGTCGACCAAGAACACCATCCTGAAGGCCTACGACGGCATGTTCAAGGACGTGTTCGAGGAGATCTACCAGGCCGAGTTCAAGGCCGACTTCGACGCCAAGGGCATCACCTACGAGCACCGCCTGATCGACGACATGGTCGCCGCGGCGATGAAGTGGGAGGGCGGCTACGTCTGGGCCTGCAAGAACTACGACGGTGACGTGCAGTCCGACACGGTCGCGCAGGGCTTCGGCTCGCTGGGCCTGATGACCTCGGTGCTGCGCACCCCGGACGGCAAGACCGTCGAGGCCGAGGCCGCGCACGGCACGGTGACCCGGCACTACCGCCAGCACCAGCAGGGCAAGCCGACCTCGACGAACCCGATCGCGTCCATCTTCGCGTGGACCCGTGGCCTCGAGCACCGCGGCAAGCTGGACTCGAACCCGGAGCTGATCGGCTTCGCGAACAAGCTGGAGCAGGTCGTCATCGAGACCGTCGAGAGCGGCAAGATGACCAAGGACCTCGCGCTGCTCATCAGCAAGGACCAGGCGTTCCAGACCACCGAGGAGTTCCTCGCGACGCTGGACGCCAACCTGGCCAAGAAGATCGCCCAGGGCTGAGTCGCGTAAGCGCTTGAAGGCCCCCTTCCTCCGCGGAAGGGGGCCTTTTCGCGTTGTGACGGTGGGTAGCCCGTGTCCTGCCGGGGTTGGCGCCTCCGGGTGGTTGGCGTTCCGGGATCTGGGCGGCCGCCCCGGCTTCTGCCACTCTGGACCGGACGGAAAACGATTCCCTTGTTCGAGGAGTGACCATCATGGCCATCTCGAAACCGGTCCTGTTCATCGGCGGCGGACTGGCGCTGATCGTCGTCGTCGCCATCTCGGGACAGGACAGGGAGTCGAGCGCGTCGAGCCCGACCGGTTGCCAGGTCGTGGTGACCGCGGACGTGCTCAACGCGCGCGACGCCCCCGGCGGGCAGAAGATCGTCGGCAAGTACGTCAAGGACGCGAAGATCGACGCGCAGCCTGTGGTCGAGAACGGCTTCCGCAAGATCGCCGAGGGCAAATGGGTTTCGGCCGAGTTCGCGCCCCCGGTCGAAGGGTCGAAATGTGGCCCGTGACCTGCCGGATCGCGTTTAGCCCGCTAACTGCGACGTGTGCCCTGACCTGCGGGATCGCGTTTAGCCCGCTAAACGCAGGTGGGTGCCTTCCGCGGCCGCCAGGACCTCGCCGCTGAACTCCTCCCGCGCTTCGGCCACCGAGATCCCGCGGTCGGAGCCGGGCCAGAAATGGGTGAGCAGCAGCCGCCGGGCGCCGCCGCGCTCGGCCCAGTACCCGGCCTCGCCCGCCGTCGACACCAGGCGTGGCGTCTCGTCGGGGGAGGGCCCCTGAAGCGTGGCGTCGGCGATGAGCAGGTCGGCGTCGCGCGCCAGCTCCGCGATGATCGGGCTCGGCCCGCTGTCTCCGGTGTAGGCGACGGTGAGCCCGGGCGCGGTCAGCCGGATCCCGTGGTTCGGCACGTGGTGCGGCAGCAGGAAGGTCGTCATCCGGAACGGCCCGACCTCGCGCGGCGGGCCGAGTTCGAACACGTCGAAGATCGTCGCCGGATGCGGGCGCGGCTCCATCGCTTCGAGCCGTCGCACCGTGCCCGGCGTGCAGTGCAGCGGGATCCTCGGCTCGTCCGGCAGCCCGTAGGCGCGGGCCCGGCCCAGCGCGCTCACGTCGGCGCAGTGATCGGGATGCTCGTGCGTCACCACCACCGCGTCGACCCGGCCTTCGGGGCAGTGCTCGAACAGCCGTGACGCGGCGCCGTAGCCGAGGTCGAGCACCAGCTTGAAGCCTTCGTGGACCAGGAGGAAGCCGGCGCAGGCCCGGCCGGGTTCGGGCCAGGCGCCGCAGCTGCCCAGCACGGTCAGCTCGCTCATGCGCGCAGTCTCCCAGTGCCGATTCTGTCGGACCCCCCGGGTAGCGTGCGAAGGGTGCTGACCGTCTCCACTGTGAATGTCAACGGCCTCCGTGCCGCCGCGAAAAAGGGCTTCGTCGAGTGGCTGGGCTCGACGAAGGCGGACGTCGTCGCCTGCCAGGAGGTCCGGGCCGAGCTCAAGGAGCTCCCGGCCGGTGCCGCCGCGCCCGAAGGCTGGCACGTGGTGCACGCGCCGTCCGTGCAGAAGGGGCGCAACGGCGTCATGCTGTTCAGCCGGGCGGAGCCGGAAGAGGTCCGCATCGGTTTCGGCGAGCCCGAATTCGAGGACAGCGGCCGCTACGCCGAGATCCACCTGCCGAACGTCGTGGTCGCGAGCCTGTACCTGCCCAGCGGCGACGTCGGGACACCGCGCCAGGACGAGAAGGAGCGCTTCATGGCGGCGTTCCTGCCTTACCTCGTCGATCTGCGCGCCAAGGCCGAGGCCGGTGGCCGCGAGGTCGTCGTCGTGGGCGACTGGAACATCGCCTACGACAAGATCGACCTGAAGAACTGGCGCGGGAACCAGAAGAGCTCGGGCTTCCTGCCGGAGGAGCGGGAGTGGCTCGGCCGCGTGTTCAGCGAGGCCGGTTATGTCGACGTGCAACGCAAGCTCGATCCGGAAGGCCCCGGCCCGTACACGTGGTGGTCGTACCGGGGGAAGGCGTTCGACAACGACACGGGCTGGCGCATCGACTGCCAGATCGCCACCCCCGGCCTGGCCGAGCGGTGCACCTCCGTCGTGGTCGAGCGCGCCGAGACCTACGACCAGCGCTGGTCCGACCACGCGCCGGTGACGGCGACGTACGGGATCTGAGCGCTCGGCCCCGGTGATCCCGGAGGTCGTGACCTCCGGGATCCGGTCGGGCACAACCGTGCGGTCATGCACGAGTCGATCGAACTCAAGAAGCGTGAGATCGAGGAGCTTTGCCGCTCACACCCAGTACGCCGCCTCGATCTGTTCGGCTCGGCTGTGAGTGACGGATTCGACGTGCGGTCCAGCGATGTCGATGTGCTCGTCGAGTTCGACGCGGGACCCGGCTTCGACTACTTCGGGACCTACTTCGATCTGAAGGAAGGTCTTGAGCGGGTGCTGGGTCGCCCGGTCGACCTCGTCAGCGTGACCAGTATTCGCAACCCGTTCTTCAAGCAGCAAGTGTTGGAGAGCCGGGAGCTTCTCTATGCGGCGTGATGCTCACCGTTGGGATGTCTCGAGGGCACCATGCTGCGCTTGGTGGTCGAGCGTCAGTTCGAGATCATCGGCGAGGCGCTGAATCAGCTTTCCGAATTGGACAGCGGACTTGCGGTGAAGGTACCGGTTCCCTGGCTTGATCGACGTTCTCCGGCGGCTGCAGGATGCCTAGATCCGACAACGCGCCGTACTCCGGATAACCTGCGCGCAGGAGATCCGGGGGTTTGCGATGGAGACGAACGAAGCCAGGCGTATCGAGGCGACCAACGCCGAGCGCTACGCGATGTCCGGCCAGTACGGGTGGGAGTTCAGCCCGGACGCGCCGAACCTGCTGGAGCGCTGGACGGTCCTGCCGTTCAACCAGCGCGGCGACAAGCGGATGGCGTTCGGCGCGCTGAGCGGCGCGTACAACGGGCTTCGGTTCAGCGTCTTCGACTACCACCGCCGCCCGACGGTCACGAGCGTGCACACGCGGTGGACCAACAAGAAGGTCAACGAGCTCGACACGATCTCGATCGACACGGTCTGGGTCGTCACCCTGCCCGCGCCGATGCCGAACTTCCAGATCGTGTCGAGCATCGAGTCCGCCTGGGACGTCGAGCAGTACCCGGAGCCCGCCACCGCGGACCGGAAGTTCAATCGCTGGTACAAGCTGATCGACACCGACCCGAACGTCGCGGTCGCCGTGCTGACGCCGCAGGTCGCCGCCACCATGCGGTCGTCGAAGCTGCACACCTGGTCGCTGGTCGGCGCGGAACTGGTCTACGTCGAGAATCCGACCTTCGGCCGGACCAAGCCGGACGAAGTGCTCTCCACGCTCGGCAGGCTCGCGCAGCTGGTGTCGCTGCTGCCGTTCCATCTCGCCGGCGGGCAGCCCGCCGCGCCACCTCCGCCGCAGCCCCACTATCCGCAACAGCAGTACCCGCCGCAGTATCCGCCCCCGCCGCACTACGGTCAGCCGCCGTATCCGCCGCAACATCCGGGATACCCGCCGCAGCAGTACCCACCACAGCATTATCCCCCGCAGCAGTACCCGCCCCAGCAGTATCCGCCGCCGGGATACCCGCCGCGCGGTTACTGACGCGACTTCGCGCTCTCCGTCCACACTGGACTCTCGACGAAGTGGTTGTCGAACTTTTCCTGGCTGTCCAAGAGATCCTGGACGGTCGCCGCGCCGTGCCCGACCTTCTCCAGTAGCCGGAAGTAGTCGAACCGTTCCACGCCGGGGACGAACACGATCAGGACGTCCGCCGGCGAGTCCGCGGCCGCCCGGAAGGCGTGTGCGGTCAGTGGCGGCACGACGAGCATGTCGCCTTCGGCAACGGTCACGATCTCTTCTCCCACAAGGACTTCCAGCTTCCCGCCGAGCATGAAGAACATCTCGGACGAGCCGGTGTGGTAGTGCGGCGCGGCGCCGTCGGCGCCGACGCCCAGCTGTGTTCTCGCGCTGCTCATGACTCCGCCTGTGGTGGAGACGTCGGCGAGCAGCGTGACGAGCGTGGGGGCCGCGCCGACGGTCTCGGCTTCGGCGGCGCGGACGAGGACGGGTTCACGGGTTTCGATGCGCTGGGTCATGACGACGATAGTTCCATCGCTGATAGTTCGCTGTCAAACTATCTTCCGTCGAATAGACTGCGTCCGTGAGTGAACAACGAAGCGCGGACGCGATCGACGCCGTCGTCGACGCCTGGCACCGCGAGCGGCCGGAACTGGACTTGACCGCGATCGGGGTCGCAGGCCGTCTCGGCCGCGTGACGATGCTGAGTGCGTCGGTGATCGAGGCCGTCTTCGCGAAGCACGGCTTGAAGCAAGGGGAGTTCGACGTGCTCGCCGCGCTCAGGCGGTCCGGGAAGCCGTACACGCTGATCCCCTCCGAACTCTCCGCGACCCTGATGATGTCCAGGGCCGGGATGACCAGCCGGATCGACCGGCTCGAGTCGGCCGGGCTGGTCGAGCGGGCGCTCGATCCCGAGGACCGGCGCAGCTTCCGTGTCACGTTGACCGAGCGCGGGTTCGAGGTCGTCGACGCCGCGATGACCGAGCACACGGCGAACGTCGCGAAGCTGCTCTCGCCACTGGGTGAGGACCTAGGCGTCCTCGATGCGTCGCTGCGTCGGCTGCTGACATCCCTCGACGAAAGCTGAAGGGGCCCTCCGCCGCGTCACGTGCGGCGAAAGGCCCCTTCAGTTCCCTGGATGGATCAGCAGTACAGGTTGCCGCCGGGGGTGACGCCGAGGATGCCGGTGAACTGCTGGTACTTGTCCACGCGGCTCTGCACCTGGGCGGGGTTGCCGCCGTTGCACTCGATGCTCCCGTTGATGCTGCGGATCGTCTCGCCGAAGCCGCGGCTGTTGACCATCGCGTTGTGCGGTGTCATCGTGCCGGGACCGTTCTGGGTCATCCAGTACCAGATGCCGGTCTTCCAGGCGACCGCCGCGTCGTTCTGCACCAGCCACGGGTTGGTCAGCAGTGGCAGGCCCAGCGCGTCTCCGGCGGCCTTGTAGTTGAAGTTCCAGCTGAGCTGGATCGGGCCGCGGCCGTAGTACGCGGCGTTGCCGGCGGGGCAGCCGTAGGACTGGCTCGTGTCGCAGTAGTGCGGGTAGTTCGCCTGGTTCTGCTCGACGATGTGGACCAGTCCGCCGGTCTCGTGGCTGACGTTCGCCAGGAAGGCCGCCGCTTCCTGCTTCTTCACGGTGTCGCTGCCCGTGCCCGCGAAGGCCGGGTACGCGCTGAGCGCGGTGACCAGGCCGTTGTAGGTGTAGAAGGGGTTCCGGCTCGGGAACATCTGGTTGAACTGCGCCTCGCTGACCACGAAGCCGGACGGGTTCGGCGGGTTGGTCGTCCCGCCGCCGCAGGCGCCCTGATCGGCCCAGACCTGCGCCGTACCTGGGGTTTCGTTCTGCGTCCACCACTTCGCGGACCAGTTGTGCCCGTTGTAGGAGGCGGTGTTGCCGCCCCAGTAGACCGAACTCGCGTTCCACGGCGCCACGCAGTCCGCGGCGGAGGCGGACTGCGTCGGGACGACCACGGCGACCGTGGTGGCGGCGAAGGTGGCGGCGACCGCCGCGAGAATACGTCGAAGAGACATCGGTGGCTCCTTCGTACGAGGGGACCATGCAGGGAGATATTGGTCTATACCTTTTAAGGGGTATGGCCAACAGGTATAGACCATTGCGCACAAGAAACCAACCGGCGAAAGCCGGATCGTGCCTGTTCGGCCGCGTGTGACAGTCGAATGGCCTAACCCTTGTCCGGTTTTGTCGGAAACCGATTGCCCGCGCGACAACTCTGAGGAGAGGGGTGCTCGAAACATCCCCCCTGTGAGGGGCTAGTCTCGGGCCCCGAGTTGATCAGAACTCACAGGTCTTGACACGCTCGGTAGTTTTTTGACCAGCAACCTGGAAATGCTCACTCGTTCGAGTTAGCGTTCCGGTTCGGCAAAGTCACGTCACGGGAGGCACTCCGGTGCGGAACCCAGTTCATCTCCTGATGCGATCGTCCGTGCCCGCGGCCCGGGCCGCGACGGTCGTCGCGATCCCGGTCGCGCTGCTCGTCGTGGGCGCGGTCCCGGCGTCGGCCGCGGAGTCGGCGTCACGTTCGGAGATGGCGTTCGGTCTGCTGGGCCCGGTCGGCCTGATCGCCGTCGCGCTCGGCATCGTCGGCATGGCCTTCGGGGTGTTCCGTCAGCGCCGGAAGGCCCGCGCGGCCGCCGTCGTCCCCGCTCCCGTCGCCCCGGCCCAGCCCGCCGCGCCGCACGTCGCCGCGATGGCCGAGGCCGTGCTGGCCGACGACGCCCTCGCCCACCAGCAGCGGCCCTGACCTGCGCCTTCCCGGCTCGGATCGCGTTTAGCCCGCTAAAGGCGACGCGCCCCCGGGATCGCGATTAGGGGGCTAAACGCAGGTCGGTGCCCTGGGCCCGCCAGATCGCGTTTAGCCCGCTAAAGGCGACGCGGCGGATTTCTTGGGTAGGTACACCTAGTCCGGCCCGGATTGTTTCGCCGCCCGCTGATCGCCACTCTCGGGTCCATGACGGTGACGCGGCGTCGCAGCCGGCCCGGTGACCCCTTCCCCCGCGCCCTGGACCGGGCGATCACGGAAAGCGGCCTCGGGCTCGATCGGATCCGGCACCGGCTCGCCCAGCAGGGCGTCCGGATCAGTGTCGCGACCTTGAGCTACTGGCGGACAGGAAGAAGCCGCCCCGAGCGGTGCGACTCGCTGAAGGCGGTCGCGCTGCTGGAGCGGCTCTTCGAACTGCCGCACGGTTCCTTGCTGAACCGGCTGGGCCCGCGTCGCCCCCGGGGACGGTGGGGCGACGCGGGACCGGGATCAGACGCCGGAGTTGGTGCGGATCCAGCTGCGGAAGTAGGGGACGTCCACGTAGATCGACGGCCCGGTCGCGCAGGTGCTGCTGTTGTTCCCCGCGCGGCTGGTCGCGCCGACGAGCTGCCAGACACCGTTGACCTGCTTGACCTGCGGGCCGCCCGAGTCGCCGTAGCAGGCACCCGAGTTACCGTTGGGGTTGTTGGTGCAGATCTCGCTGGCGCCGTTGATGCCGAGGCAGCGGCTGTCGGCGACGATCGAGGTGTTCAGCTCCTGGAGGTTGATCGGGGCGCCACAACCACCGCGGGTGGGGCAGGTCTGGCCCCAGCCGATGATCCGCGTCGCGGTGCCGACGGCCCCGGACGAAGCGGCGATCGTGACCGGCGCCTGCGACACCGCCGTCGAGAGACGCAGCAGCGCCAGGTCGGCGCTCGGGTGGGCGATGCGCTGCGCCACGCGGGCGACGGTGCCGCCGCTGGTGCGGTTCGTGGTGCCGACGCGCACCTGGTACGGCGTGCCACAGTGCGCCGCGGTGACGACCCAGGTCGAGCTGATCAGTGAGCCACCACACTGGTGGCCGCCGGAGCTCGACTGCTGGGACACCATGAACGAATAGACCTGGGTCGCGTTGCCGCCGCCGACGATGTTCGGCTGGACGCCCCCGGTGGGCTCTGCCGCGGCCGCGACGCCGGAAAGCGAGAAGACGGCCGCAGCCGCCATGGCCAAGCCCATCAGTAGGGATCGTGCCTTCATCTGGGTTCTCCTTCGGTGTGGCCGGAAGATCCGGTGCCATGAACGCTAGGAATCGGGCACCGTGCTCAGAACCGTCGGAAGTATGTGGCGTTTAACCGTTTAGCCCGTTCGGCCGGGCCGACCTCGGATGACCCGCCCCGGCGTGGCCTGACAGAATCCGGACGTGTCCGACGAACAGAAGCGCCCGCGCGTGCTCTCCGGGATCCAGCCGACCGCCGACTCGTTCCACCTGGGCAACTACCTGGGTGCGCTGCGGCAGTGGGTGCGGCTGCAGGACACCCACGACACCTTCTACATGGTCGTCGACCTGCACGCGATCACCGTCGAGCAGGATCCGAAGGTGCTGCTGGACCGCACCCGCCGCTCGGCCGCGCAGCTGCTCGCGCTCGGCGTCGACCCGGCCCGCAGCGCGCTGTTCGTCCAGAGCCACGTGCCCGAGCACGCCCAGCTCGGCTGGGTGCTGGAGTGCCAGACCGGGTTCGGCGAAGCGAGCCGGATGACGCAGTTCAAGGACAAGGCCGCGAAGCAGGGCACGGATCGCGCCAGTGTCGGCCTGTTCACGTACCCGGTCCTGCAGGCCGCGGACATCCTGCTGTACCAGGCGAACGAGGTCCCCGTCGGCGAGGACCAGCGCCAGCACCTGGAGCTGACGCGCAACCTCGCGCAGCGGTTCAACAACCGCTACGGCAAGACGTTCACCGTGCCGGAGCCGCATATCGTCAAGGACACGGCGAAGATCTACGACCTGCAGGACCCGACCGCGAAGATGAGCAAGTCCTCGTCGACCGGCAACGGCCTCATCGAGCTGCTCGAAGACCCGAAGAAGTCGGCGAAGAAGGTGCGCTCGGCGGTCACGGACACCGGCCGCGAGATCGTCTTCGACGCCGAGAACAAGCCGGGCGTCTCGAACCTGCTGACGATCCTCTCCGCGCTGACCGACCAGCCGGTCGCCGAACTCGAGAACTCGTACGAGGGCAAGGGTTACGGCGACCTGAAGAAGGGCGTCGGGGAGGCGTTCGTCGAGTGGGTCACGCCGGTGCAGGAGCGTGTCCGGTCGTACCTGGACGACGTCGCCGAGCTGGACAAGGCCTTGGCGCTCGGTGCGCAACGGGCCAGGGAAGTCGCTTCGGTGACGTTGCGGAACGTCTACGAGAACATCGGGTTCCTTCCCCCGGCGGGCTGATTCGCGCTGCGATGTCGTCGCCGTGTGGTTAGCGTTTGACGGTGGCGAATGATGACGGCGCGAAGCCGGAACAGGACAAGCTGTTACCGCGCCTGAGGCGGAAGTACGGCTGGCTCGATCACCTCATCCGGGCCAATGACGCCTTCACCGAGCGCTACGGCAACCATTACGCCGCCGCCATCACGTACTTCAGCGTGCTTTCGGTGATCCCGATCCTGATGGTCGCCTTCGCGATCCTCAAGATCGTGCTCGCCGGCGACCAGGTGGTGACGAACCAGCTCGTCGACGGCATCAAGAAGTCGGTCCCGGAAGGCCTGAGCGATCTCGTCGGCAGCATCATCAAGGCGGCGCTCGACTCCGGCGGCGGCATCGGGGTGTTCGGTCTGCTGCTGGCGCTGTACTCGGGCGTAGGCTGGATGACCAACCTGCGTGACGCGCTGACCGCCCAGTGGGGCCAGGAAAAGCAGCAGTTGCCGTTGGTGTCGACGACGATCAAGGACCTGCTGTCCCTTGTGGGGCTCGGTCTCGCGCTGGTGATCTCGTTCGGCCTCACCGCGGCGGGCAGCGGGGTCGGGCGGTTCCTGCTCGAACTGGTCGGCCTGGAGAACCAGGGCTGGGCCGTGTTCCTGTTGAAGGTCGCGACGATCCTGCTCGGCCTGCTCGCGAACACCCTGGTCTTCCTGTGGGTCATCGCGAGGCTGCCTCGTGAGCACGTCGCGCTGCGCAGCGCGGTCAAGGGCGCGATCTTCGCCGCGGTCGGGTTCATCGTGCTCCAGCAGGCCGCGACCCTTTACCTCGGCAGCGTCACGAAATCACCGGCGTTCACGTTGTTCGGTCCGGTGATCGGTCTGCTCGTGTTCGCGAACCTGGTGTCGCGCTTCCTGCTGTTCGTCACCGCGTGGACGGCGACGGCGAAGGAGAACCAGCAGACGGTCGTCGAGCCGCCCGCCCCGGTGCTGATCCACCCGAGGGTGACCGTTCAGCAGGGGCCGGGGCTCGGCGCCGTCGGTGGTGCCTTCGCGACCGGCGCCCTGCTGGGCTGGCTCGGCCGCCGCAAGTCCTGACGTTATTCGCCCGTCATGGCCTTCTTGCGCTGGTGGCCGATGACGAACGACGCCACGATGATCAGGAAGACCACCAGCGTGATGATCCAGCCCGTCACGCCGAAGGGGTCTTCGGCCGCGGCCGCTGCTCCGCTGTTCGACGCGCCGTCGGCGTTCGGCGCGGCGTTGGCCGGGTCCGCGTTCACGACTTCCGGCGACCGGTATTCGATGCGCCCCACCGATTCGGCCTTGGCCTCGCGCAGTGCGATGCCGTAATCGAGAAGCTTCGCCGCCTGCTCGGTGACCCGGGTCGGGCGCTGCTCGGCGCGCAACATCACGACCCCGACCCGGTGGCCGTTCCGGACCGCGCTGCCCGCGTAGGTGTGGCGCGCGTCGTCGGTGAAGCCGGTCTTCCCGCCGGTGAACCCGGGGTAGCTGCCGAGGAGCTTGTTGTCGTTGTAGATCGTGACGACCGGTTTTCCGCCGGTCGCCGGCACCTCGAAGCTCTTGGTCTTGACCACCTTGGCGAATTCGGGGTTCTTCATCGCGTAGTGGAAGATCAGGCTCATGTCGTAGGCGGAGGTCGACATGCCGGGGCCGTCGAGCCCGGACGGCGTCGCGGCCCGGGTGTCCGTGGCGCCGACGCGGGTGGCCAGCGCGTTCATCTTCGCCAGCGTCGCGTCCAGGCCGCCGAGCACGGTCGAGAGCGCGTGCGCCGCATCGTTGCCCGAGTGCATCAGGAGTCCGTGCAGCAGCTGGTCCACTGTGTACTGACCGCCGGCGCCGATGCCCATGCAGGTGCACTCCTGCTCGGCGTCCTCCTTGGTGGCCACGACGATCTTGCCCGGCGGGAGTTCGGTGACCACGACCAGCCCGAGCAGGACCTTGATCAGCGACGCCGGGCGCTGACGGGCGTGCGGATCCTTCGCCGCGATGACGTCACCGGTTTCGAGATCCTGCAGCACCCACGCCGCGGAGGTGTTCCCCTCGGGCGGGTTCAGCGCGCGCTTCGGGAGCACGAGCCCGCATTCGGCCATCCGGTCGCCGCCCACCGGTACCGGCGGCACCGGCAGCGGAGCCGGCGCGGCTTCGCCGGGGCGCGGCTTCTCTGAGGTGTCGACGGGCGGGGGAGGCGTGACCTTGTTCGCGCACGGCTGCGCCTGGGCTGGTGGCTTCGGGGCGGCTGTGGCCACCGGCGTCACCGCGAGGGCGAGCACACCGGAAACGAGGACCAGGAGCGACCGGGAGATAGCGCTGTGCACCCGAGCAATGTAGCGTCGCCGGGCCCGCTGCATACTCAGGGGCATGCGCATTTCGCGAGGTACTTCGATGTTCCTGCTGGGTTTCGGCGTGTGGTCGTGGATCATCTGGATCACGTTCGCCAAGAACCTCTGGGACAGCGACCGCGCCTGGGCCGCGGACGGCTCGCCCACGGCTTACTTCATCGTGCACGCGGTGCTGACGGTGGTCTCGTTCGTGCTCGGCACCATCATCGGTCTCATCGGTCTGCGCACGCTTCGTGGCGCCAAGTCACGGGACGCGGAAAAGGCTGACGCCTGATCGGGTTTTGTCGTCCTTTTGACGGTGTTGGGCAGGGTCAGGCTCGCTTAGGTTCACTCCACCGAATCATGGAGGTGGAATGTCCCGGATCAGACGCCTGCTCGTCCCCGCGCTCGTCGCGGCGGCGGCGGGAAGCGTGTTCGTGGCCCCGTCGGCGAGCGCCGCGCCCGCGCCGCAGTGCGACACCGCGAGCGCGCCGTTCAACTACGTGGTGCTCTACAACCCGCGTACCCCGGAGCGCAAGGTCGACGCCGAGCTGCGCGCGAAGTGCGGCGAGAAGGTCGCGTACTACCCGGAGATCGGGGTCGCGGTGGCGACCTCGCGCAACGCCGACTTCCAGGCGAAGATCGGTGTCTTCCGCGCCTACTCGGGCGGCCGTGACGTCGCGTTCCCGCCGGCGGCCACCACCCGCTCGACCCGCTCCGCGGTGGTCGACACCAAGGAGAACGAAGAGACCACCAGCGTCGCGGTCGAAGAGGACCTGTCGGCCCAGCAGTGGGACATGCGGGCGATCCAGGCTCCCGAGGCGAACAAGATCTCCGGTGGCAGCCGCTCGGTGACCGTCGGCGTGCTGGACTCGGGTATCGAGCCCACCCACCCCGCGCTGAAGGCGGCCCTCGACCCGGCGGTGTCGGCAGGCTGCAACAGCGGCGCGCCGGACACCACGCCCGCCGCCTGGGCGCCCACCAACTCCGACCACGGCACGCACGTCGCCGGCACGATCGCGGGCAAGGACGCCGCGCGCGGCTTCACGGGTGTCGCGCCCGGCGTCAAGCTGGCGTCGGTGAAGGTCGTGAACGACGACGGCCTGATTCTCCCCGAGGCCGCGGTGTGCGGGTTCATGTGGGCGGCGAAGCACCGCTTCCCGGTCACGAACAACAGCTACTACATCGACCCGGGCATGTTCTACTGCGCGAAGGAGCCGGGCGACGCGGCCGCGTTCGAGGCCGTCCGTCGCGCGGTGACCTACTCGACCGGCCGTGGCGTGCTGAACGTCGCCGCCGCCGGCAACAGCGGTTTCGACCCGGACAAGCAGACCACCGACCCGAACCGCCCGCACCCGGTCGACGAAAGCTGCGGCATCCTGCCCAAGGCCATCGACGGCGTCGTCAACGTCTCGGCCATCGGTTACGCGGGCACGAAGTCGTCGTACAGCAACTACGGCGACGACGTCTCGGTCACCGCTCCCGGTGGCGACCGCGCCCAGCTGCCGCCCGCCGGCCAGGGTGTCGGTTGCCCGCTGTCGACGATCTTCAACGGCGGCTACGGCGCCAAGTGCGGCACGTCGATGGCGTCCCCGCACGCCGCCGGTGTCGCCGCGCTGCTGGCGTCGCGCTACCGCCACGCTCCGCCGCGGGTGCTGACCTGGCTGCTGGAGCACCAGGCGGACGAGGTTCCTTGTGGGACTGCGGCTCCGGTCTGTGAGGGTCCGGCGAAGGACAACTCGTACTACGGGCACGGCCGCGTCAACGCCCTGGACGCGGTGAAGTAAAAGGGTTTCTGGTATTTCGGGGCCGGTCCACCTGATGGGCCGGCCCCGAATTCGTTCCGTCGCTTGCTGAAAGGCAAGATCCGTTCGGTGACCACTCGACCACGTGCCGGATTCTTCGGTCTTGGCGGTCCGTGGGCGAGGTAAGCTCGTGTGGGTGAAACCCTCATGGGGTAGCTGCCGAGTGAAGGTCGAGCGACTTCGGCTACTGTGCCGTCCACCACATCGGCAGCGATGGGGGCGACCAATCAACCTCGCGAATGGATGTACATGATGACCGGCGGTTCTGAGACGGGTGGCAACTAGCCATCGCCTGGCTCCGGCATGAACCCGTGCCGGAGCGTCAGCCGTTGCGCGTGTAGTCCGCGACGAAGCCCATCCGCTCGCTCAGCCGGGGCTCGCGGGCCGAGTACTCGACGATCACATCCTTGTTTCGCACCTTTTTCTTGAAATTGCGCGCACCCTGATTGCGTACGGTGAGAGACGCGGGGTTCGGGACGTTGCGGAAGACGACGCGGTGGGTGAACTTGCAGACCTGCTTGTCGAAGACCACGTCGAAGTCCTCCGGCTCCGCGCCGTTCATGAGGTCCGCCGACATCTTCGGCCACCACCATTCGACGGTCACGAGGTCGCCGTCCGCGACCCGGTTTCCCAAGTGGACGTAGATGTCGAGGCGGGGTTTGCCTGTCTTCGAGTTCTTCCAGACCGACGTGGCCTTCGCTCGCGTGCGCTCGGACGCGCTTTCAGGTCTCGCGTGGTACGCCTTGCACGAGATGCGCCGCTTCGCCCGGGCGGTCAAGGGGGTTATGCCGTAGTAAGCCATCTTGAGCGAAACGTATCTCGGCTTGCCGTCCTCGGCGGCGTTGAGGATTATGTTGCGTTTGCAATAGACGTCACCGTTGTTCTCGACGATGGTTTCTTGCCGCCACTCGCGGAGAACGATCGGTGAATCCGTGTGCATACTGTCGGCGTAGTCGTGGAGGATGTTCTCCACGTTGACGAGTTTGTTGCGTTGCCGTTGCGTTCCCGCGAACGAAACCAGCGCGGCCAAGACGAACAAGGCGCCGGCGGCGGTGGCGAAAGCCATTCGAAGCCAAGAGATGCCGAGTAGCTGACCGAGTAATCCGACCGTGCCCAGCATGGTGATCGTGCTTCCGAACACGCGAATGTAGCCGTGTTTGTAAACCAATTCTTCGATTTCCGCGATCAGAGGCACGAGTCGCTGCGAAAGGATCGCGCGCAGCTCCGAACCAGCACCCATCGCCTCGCCGCCCCTCGGTCACCCGGCATGGTGACTCTCCAGGCTATCCCAGTCACACACCGTTTCCAACGGTCTTCTTGACGGCGAAGCACCTTTCGACGGATTCGCGATCGGGGTCCTTCTCGCTACGTTATGAGCACCTTCGACAGTGGGGAGTTCACGATGTCGTTGTCCGGTCGGTTGGTTCCCGTGGTGGTGGGGCTGGCGATGCTCCCGCTTGTCAGCGCGCCCACGGCGGTGGCGGCGCCAGTGGCGCCTTGCAGCGAGGAACCGCGGGAGCTGCCCATCGACGAGTTCACCGATTATCGCGAAATGGTGCGGGAACTCGGCAGGCTCGAGCGCGTGAGCAGGGGGCGGGTGGCGGTCAAGGAGGTCGGGCGGTCGAACCGCGGCCGGGTGATCCATCAGGCGACCGTCGGGACCGGGCCGAAGGTCTTCGTGGTCTCCAGCGAGATCCACGGGAACGAGAAGACCGGCACCGACGCCCTGCTCCGGATCCTGGACTACCTCGGCACGTCGGACTCACGGGACGCCGAGCGGCTGCGGAAGACCATCACCTTCGTCGCGGTGCCGAAACTGAACCCGGACGGCGCCGAACTCGACCGGCGCGGCAACGACCTGTCGTGGACCGAGGTGCAGCGGAAGTTCCCCCAGCTGAAGGACCGGCCGCCCACCTGGAACTACCTCAGCGACGTCCTCCAGGGCGACGACTACCGCAAGCGGCCGGGGTTCGACGTCAACCGCGACTTCAATCCGGATCTGAACTACGTCCCGCGCGCGGAGGACGTCCCGGGCGCGCCGGATCAGCCGGGCTGGTTCATCACGCCCGAGGCGCGGGCGCTGCGTTCGGTGTACCTGGAGCTGACCGCGCGGCGCGGGAAGGTGCCCGACGTGTACGTCGATCTGCACCACCAAGGCGCGTGCGTCCGCCAGGAAGGCAGCAACCGGCTCCTCGACGTCGGCATCGACTACCCGCCGCTGCCGGACAAGTTCTTCGAGCCCGGGCAGAAGTACGCGAAGTACCGCGACGTGTACACAAAGGACGAATCGCGGCAGCTGGCGATTAGTGCGTTCAATGGGATGACGTCACGCGGGTTCGTCGGGGCGCGGTATCCGCATGCGCCGGACCGGGATCTGCCGGGGCAGGCGCGGTGTTCGTTCGCTTTGAACGGGACGGGGACGGTGCTGTTCGAGGTGCGCGGGCAGACGCAGACGCTCGGGCAGCAGCATCGGGAGCACTTCACGCGCGCGGTGATGGCGGGGCTGTACAACATGCTGCGGGATGTGAGCACGGGCGCTGTGGACCGCATCGATCCGGAGGCTTTCGACCTGCTGCCGGGTACCGCTGACTCCGGTGCCGATCATCACTCGCTGGATTCCCGGATCCTGGAGTAGCGACTTTCCGCTGAAGTACATGATGGCCCCCTTCCTTGCGCCTAGCGCAAGGAAGGGGGCCATCATGTACTTCAGGCAGCTGTCGCGAGGTGAATGTCGGGTCGAGGCCTGGCCGCGGCGACGTCGTGCGCGGCTGTCAGCTCGGCGAGGACGCCGTCGGGGTCGTCTCGTAGCCGGCGGGGCAGAGTTTGCACGACGACCAGGCCCGCCGCCGCATAACGTGTATTGCGCTCAAGGGTTCGCGCGTAGTCCGACTTGCGGAAATGGAACTCGAAAGAGTCGATCTCCCAAACGAGACCGACGTCCTGCCACAACGCGTCAGGACGTCCGATGTAGCGCCGTTGCCGGTCGTGGATCGCCGTGTTCCAGTGGCTCGGTGGCGTCGGCATGCGCTGGCTGAGGATCCTGGCGCGGGATTCCGCCATGGATCGGAGATCTACCCAGTTCGTCAGGAGGCGCCTCGGTACAGCCGTACCTCGAAGTGAGCCGTGATCGAGTTCGCGAAGCAGAGCCTTCGGATGACATCCGCCTTTCTGGACCGCTTCTATCAAGATCGCCTCGACCTGATCGGCGTCCCCGAGCCGTCGTGCCGTGTCCGTAATGGCCCGGACCAGCGGCGCCAAGGGAACTTCGTTCCGGACGACCGGTGACGGCAAGTGGATCGTTCGTTCCATCGTCACGAAGCCGGTGCTACGGATCTTCCGATCATGCGGGATCAGCAGATGCAGACCCGCGTCCGGTGGCATCGCGGAGGTACGCAGTCCGTGCCGCCGACAGGCTTCGACTCCGGTGAGGACCGCCTCCGCTCCGCCGTGCAGGAGCCCCGCGGTCACGAGCTGCTCGATCGTGGGCTCGTTGTTGTGCAACAGGATGATGCCCGGCAGCAACCGTTGCCATGGGCCGCCGGGCAGGCAGCGGGTGTAGATCGTCCGGCTGCTCATCTCGAGGCTTTCCAGATCGGACGCCCGGACGACGCCGTTGCGACTTCGTTCGTGCAGCAGTTCGGGATGCTGAGCCCATCTCCCCCTCTTGGTCATGATGCTCAGCGTGAGCCAGGAGCAGCCTGCCCCGCCAGAGTCGATTCGCCGACCTGTGGATAAGTGTCCCGTTGTGGATAACTCAGCCCCAAGTACATGAAGGCCCCCTTCCTTGCGCCTAGCGCAAGGAAGGGGGCCTTCATGTACTTCAACGCCAACCAGAGGCGTCAGACGCGCTTGAAGAGCAAAGCGCGCTTAACCTCTTGGATCGCCTTCGTGACCTGGATGCCACGCGGGCAGGCATCGGTGCAGTTGAACGTCGTCCGGCAGCGCCAGACACCCTCGGAGTCGTTCAGGATGTCGAGACGCTCTTCGGCGCCTTCGTCACGCGAGTCGAAGATGAACCGGTGCGCGTTGACGATCGCGGCCGGGCCGAAGTACGAGCCGTCGTTCCAGTACACCGGGCACGAGGACGTGCAGCAGGCGCACAGGATGCACTTGGTCGTGTCGTCGAACCGGTCGCGGTCGGCCTGCGACTGGATCCGCTCGCGCGTGGGCTCGTTCCCGTAGGCGATCAGGTACGGCTTCACGGCCTTGTACGCCTCGAAGAACGGGTCCATGTCGACGTAAAGGTCCTTGAGCGTCGTCAGGCCCTTGATCGGCGCGATGGTGATGGTCGTCTTCTTGCCGTCCTGCGACAGCAGGTCCTTCATCAGGACCTTGCACGCCAGCCGGTTGATGCCGTTGATCTGCATCGCGTCGGAACCACAGACGCCGTGCGCGCACGAGCGCCGGAACGAGAACGTCCCGTCGATGTAGTCCTTCACGTAGAAGAGCAGGTTCAGCAGCCGGTCGGTGCGCTGCGCCGGGACGTCGTAGGACTCCCAGTGCGGCTCGGTGTCGATCTCGGGGTTGAACCGGAGGATCTTCAGCGTGACGGTGATCGGCGTGTGGTCGGAGGACACGGCCTCCGACTTCTCGGGGGTTGCCGTGGTCATCAGTACTTCCGCTCCATCGGTTCGTAGCGGGTGAAGGTCACCGGCTTGTAGTCCAGGCGGACGTCGGCGGTGAGACCTTCGCCCTCCTTGTAGGCCATGGTGTGCCGCATGAAGTTCGTGTCGTCGCGGTTCGGGTAGTCCTCGCGCGCGTGCCCGCCGCGGGATTCCTTGCGCGCCAGGGCGCCGACGACCAGGACCTCGGCGAGTTCGAGCAGGAAGCCCAGCTCGACGGCCTCGAGGACGTCGGTGTTGTACCGCTTCCCCTTGTCCGACACGGTGATCCGGCTGTACCGCTCCTTCAGCGCCTGCACGTCGGTCAGCGCCTGCTTCAGCGTGTCTTCGGTGCGGTACACCGAAGCGTGCGAGTCCATCGTCCGCTGCAGCTCGGTGCGGATGTCGGCGACGCGCTCGTCACCGTGCTCCGAGAGCAGCAGCGCCAGCTGGTCCTCGACGAGCTTGGTCGGGTTCTCCGGCAGCTCGATGTGCTCGTGCGCCAGCGCGTACTCGGCGGCCGCGATGCCGGCGCGACGGCCGAACACGTTGATGTCGAGCAGCGAGTTCGTGCCGAGCCGGTTCGAGCCGTGCACGGACACGCACGCCACCTCGCCCGCGGCGTACAGGCCGGGGATGACGTTTTCGTTGTCCCGCAACGCCTCGCCGTGGATGTTGGTCGGGATGCCGCCCATCACGTAGTGGCAGGTCGGGAACACGGGCACCGGCTCGGTGACCGGGTCGACGCCCAGGTACGTCCGCGAGAACTCCATGATGTCCGGGAGTTTCGCGTTCAGCGTCTCTTCCGGGATGTGCGTGACGTCGAGGACGACGTAGTCCTTGTTCGGCCCGCAACCGCGGCCCTGCAGCACTTCCTGCACCATCGACCGGGCGACGATGTCGCGCGGCGCGAGGTCCTTGATGGTGGGGGCGTAGCGCTCCATGAACCGCTCGCCGTCGGCGTTGCGGAGGATGCCGCCCTCACCGCGCACGGCCTCGGAGATGAGGATGCCGAGCCCGGCCAGACCTGTCGGGTGGAACTGGAAGAACTCCATGTCCTCCAGCGGCAGGCCCTTGCGGAAGATGATGCCGAGGCCGTCACCGGTGAGGGTGTGCGCGTTCGACGTCGTCTTGAAGATCTTGCCCGCGCCGCCGGTGGCGAACACGATCGACTTCGCCTGGAAGACGTGGAGCTCGCCGGTCGCCAGCTCGTAGGCGACGACGCCGGAGGCGGCCGGGTTGCCGTTCTCGTCCGGGGTCAGCACCAGGTCGAGCACGTAGAACTCGTTGAAGAACTCGGTGCCGTGCTTGACGCAGTTCTGATACAGCGTCTGCAGGATCATGTGCCCGGTGCGGTCCGCGGCGTAGCAGGCGCGGCGCACCGCGGCCTTGCCGTGGTCACGGGTGTGCCCGCCGAAGCGGCGCTGGTCGATCTTGCCTTCGGGCGTCCGGTTGAACGGCAGGCCCATCTTCTCGAGGTCGAGGACCGCGTCGATGGCTTCCTTCGCCATGATCTCGGCGGCGTCCTGGTCGACCAGGTAGTCGCCGCCCTTGATCGTGTCGAAGGTGTGCCACTCCCAGTTGTCCTCTTCGACGTTCGCCAGCGCGGCGCACATGCCGCCCTGGGCGGCGCCGGTGTGCGAACGCGTCGGGTAGAGCTTGGTGAGGACCGCGGTGCGGGCACGCTGGCCGGATTCGATGGCCGCGCGCATGCCGGCGCCACCGGCGCCGACGATCACCACGTCGTACTTGTGGAACTGCATGAGGACTCCGCTTTGAACGTGTGGTGGGGCGTCAGTTGGCCGAGATGCCGGGATCGAAGGTGAAGATCACCATCGTGCCGACGGCGAGGATCAGCACCATCGAGACGTAGAGCACGATCTTCAGCCAGAACCGGGTGCTGTCCTTGCGGGCGTAGTCGTCGATGATCGTCCGCAGCCCGTTGCCGCCGTGGATCTCGGCGAGCCACAGCATCGACAGGTCCCAGAACTGCCAGAACGGCGAGGCCCAGCGGCCGGCGACGAAGCCCCAGTTGATGCGGTGCACGCCGCCGTCGAGGATGTTCATGATGAACAGGTGGCCGAGCACCAGCACGATCAGGGCGAGGCCCGAGATGCGCATGAACAGCCAGCTGTAGAGCTCGAAGTTGCTGCGGCGGGCAGCGGGGCGCTTCGGCGAGCGCGGCTTGTCGAGTGCGAGAACTTCGGATGCCATGGTCAGTGCCCCCCGAACATAACTTCGACGGTGCGCTTCATCATGAAGAAGGCACCGGGAATCATCACCACGACCCAGATGGCCAGGATGGTCCAGAGCATCGGCTTCTGGAACTTCGGTCCCTTCTCCCAGAAGTCGACCAGCATGACCCGGATGCCGTTGAGCGCGTGGAACAGCACCGCGCCGACCAGGCCGACCTCGAGGAGGTTGACCAGCGGGGTCTTGTAGGTCTCGATGACCTCGTTGTACGTGTCGGGCGACACGCGCACGAGCGCGGTGTCGAGCACGTGCACGAAGAGGAAGAAGAATGTCAGCACGCCGGTGATGCGGTGCAGCACCCAGGACCACATACCGGGGTCTCCCCGGTAGAACGTCCCTTGCCGGCGTGAGGCACCCGCCCGATCGCTCGCGGCCGCCTCGGTGGCGGTGCTAGCCGTGGTGGACATCGGTGAACGGCCTCCAACGTCATGGCTTGGGCCCGCTGACCGCTGGTTTCCGCGCCTGCCGCCGGGACGTCCACCTGGGGACGGCTCCGGCGACGGTGCCGAGATCATGGTCATCGAGCGTGGATGAAAAGGATGCTAGACCCGCACCTCACGGTGGGCTCACCTCCGGGTTCCTCTGTGTGATGGACCAGACATCGGGACCCTCGCACGATCGAGTGACGAGGGCCGGTAACTCACCGGTTCGTCCACTGTGGACGCGCCGGACGGCCCCGCCGGCGGGCCTGAACGGTGCGTGACGATCTTCGGCGCGTCACGCGGCCTGGGGGCCGGGCGCTGCCTGCGATTACGCCATTCCGATCACCGTGCGTACTCCATTCGTCGCGCTTACGACTCATGAGTAAACATTTGTGTTACGTAGCGTGCCTTTCCTATGGCAGCAAAGCGGCCGTTAGGTACCGTCTCTCGGTCGAACCCGGCAGCGTCGCCGGGTCGCTTTCTTCGGACCATCCGCTGGATCAGCGGGGAGGGAGACACACGTTGCGTCGCATGCGTGGAACCGCGCTGGCCGCCGCCGCCATGGCCGGTGCACTGGTACTTGCCGGGTGCGCGAAGGATTCAGGTGCGGGGAACAACAACAACGCGAGCACTGGGGACCAGTCCGCCAGCTGCGTGACGGCGCCTAAGCCGCCTGCCGCGGCGGCCGCCTCGACCAGCTCCAGCCAGGCCGGCGAGAAGGTCGACGGCAGCAAGCTCAAGGTCGCGCTGGCCTTCGACGTCGGCGGCCGCGGCGACGCGTCGTTCAACGACTCCGCCGCCGCCGGTACCGACAAGGCGAAGGCCGAGCTCGGCGTCACGACGGTCACCGAAAGCACCGCCGCCGCGACCGAGGACGAGGCCGCCAAGTCGCAGCGTCTCGACCAGCTCGCCACCCAGGGCTTCAGCCCGATCATCGCGGTCGGCTTCGCCTACGCCAAGGCCGTCGGCGCCATCGCGCCGAAGTACCCGAACACCCAGTTCGCGATCGTCGACGACGACTCCGTCAAGGCGCCGAACGTCACCTCGCTCGTCTTCGCCGAGGAGCAGGGCTCGTTCCTGGCCGGTGTCGCCGCCGCCTACAAGTCGAAGAAGTGCCACGTCGGCTTCGTCGGTGGCGTGAACACGCCGCTGATCCAGAAGTTCGAGGCCGGCTTCCTCCAGGGCGTGAAGGCCGCTTCGAGCAAGGCCAAGATCGAGGACGAGTACCTCACCCCGGCCGGTGACTTCTCCGGGTTCCAGGACCCCGCGAAGGGCAACGTGAAGGCCGCCGCGCAGATCGCCAAGGGCGCGGACGTGATCTACCACGCCGCCGGCGCTTCCGGTAAGGGCGTCTTCGAGGCGGCCAAGTCCAACAACGCCATGGCCATCGGCGTCGACTCCGACCAGTACAACCAGAAGACGGTCGAGGCGTCGAAGGACGTCATCATCACTTCGATGCTCAAGCGCGTCGACGTGGCGGTGTTCGACTACCTGCGCGCGCTGGCGAAGGGCGACCTGACGACGCTGCCGAAGCGGTTCGACCTCAAGGTCGACGGCATCGGCTACGCCACCTCCGGTGGCAAGGTCGACGACATCAAGGACGTCCTCGACGGCTACAAGGCGCAGATCGTCTCCGGGGCGATCACCGTCTCGGACAAGCCGCAGAAGTAAGCTCGACCAGGCAGTGGGGCTCGGGAGGGTAACCCCTTCCGAGCCCCAACCTGTTTACCCAGAACTGGATGGCTTTTCCATGAGCGCTCCCCAGGCCGAGGTCACCGACGCCCCCGACCGGGGTGAACCGGCCGTGCAGCTGACCGGGATCACGAAGCGGTTCCCCGGTGTCGTGGCCAACTCCGACGTCAACCTCACCGTCACCAAGGGCGAGGTGCACGCCGTCTGCGGCGAGAACGGCGCGGGCAAATCGACCCTGATGAAGATCCTCTACGGCATGCAACAGCCGGACGAGGGCGACATCGCGATCAACGGCGAACCGGTGAAACTGCGCAACCCGCAGGACGCCATCAAGACCGGGATCGGGATGGTCCACCAGCACTTCATGCTGGCCGACAATCTCACCGTCGGGGAGAACGTCTTCCTCGGCGCGGAGAACCTGCACGGCATCGGCCGCGCGGCGAGGGCGAAGCTGGCGGAACTCGCCGAACGCGTCGGCCTGCGCGCCCGCCCGGACGCGCTGCTGGAAGAGCTCGGCGTCGCCGACCGCCAGCGCGTGGAGATCGTCAAGGTGCTCTACCGCGGCGCGCGGATCATCATCCTCGACGAGCCCACCGCGGTGCTCGTGCCGCAGGAGGTCGACGCGCTGTTCGAGACCGTCCGCGCCATGCAGAAGGACGGTTTCACCTTCATCTTCATCTCGCACAAGCTCGACGAGGTGCGCGCGATCGCCGACACGGTCACCGTGATCCGGCGCGGCACCACCGTCGGCACGGCGGATCCGAAGACGATCACCTCGCGCCAGCTGGCCGAGATGATGGTCGGCTCGGAGCTGCCCAGCCCGGAGACCCGCGAATCCACGGTGACCGACCGGAACGTGCTACGCCTGGACGACGTCTGCCTGAGCGTCGAGGGGTCCGAGCGGAACGTGCTCGACCACATCTCCTTCACCGTGCACGCGGGTGAGGTGCTCGGGATCGCCGGCGTCGAGGGCAACGGCCAGACCGAACTCGTCGAGACGATCATGGGCATGCGCAAGGGCGGCGGCCGGATCGAACTGACCGAGGTCGACGGCAAGGTCGTCGAACTGCACAAGCTGGGGACGCTCGCCCGCCGCGAGGCCGGGATCGGCTACATCGCCGAAGACCGCACGCGGCACAGCCTCCTGCTCACGCAACCCTTGTGGGTCAACCGGATCCTCGGCTACCAGACGCGCAAGCCGGTCGCGAAAGGACAGTTGCTCGACATCGACGGCGCGCGGGAGGACACCCGCCGCATCGTCGAGGAGTACGACGTCCGCACGCCGGGTATCGACGTCCCCGCCGCCGCGCTTTCGGGTGGTAACCAGCAGAAGCTGATCGTCGGGCGCGAGCTTTCCGGCGACCCGGTGCTGCTGATCGCGTCGCATCCGACGCGTGGTGTCGACGTCGGCGCGCAGGCGCTGATCTGGGAACAGATCCGCCAGGCGCGCGCGGCCGGGCTGGCCGTCCTGCTGGTTTCGGCCGACCTCGACGAGCTGATCGGGCTGTCCGACACCATCCAGGTCATGCTTCGCGGACGGCTGGTCGGCGAGGCCGACCCCGCGACCGTGACCCCACAGGAACTGGGCTCCGCGATGACGGGTGCCTCCGAAGACACTGAAGAAGGTGCAGCGTGAGTTCCTGGCGTACGAGGCTGCTGCCGCCTCTGCTCGCGATCGTTTTCGCGGTCATCCTGACGGCCATCGCGCTGATCATCTCGGGGGCGGATCCGCTCCAGGCCTACGGCACGATGATCGGCCAGCTCTTCAAGGGCTCGACGGCCGTCGACACGGTGAACCTCGCGACGGTCTACTACCTGTCCGGGCTCGCGGTGGCCATCGGCTTCCAGATGAACCTGTTCAACATCGGTGTCGAGGGCCAATACCGGTTCGCCGCCATCGTCACCGCCATCATCGGCGGGGCGCTGCAGCTGCCGCCGGTGATCCACGTGATCGCGATCCTGATCGTCGCGGTGGCCAGCGGCATGCTCTACGCGGCCATCCCGGCCGTGCTGAAGGTGACCCGCGGGGTTTCCGAGGTCATCTCGACGATCATGCTGAACGCGATCGTCGGCGGCATCGTGGCGTTCCTGGTCAACGCGGACCAGTTCGGCGTGCAGACCGGCAACAACATCGCCACCCGCGAGATCGCCGAGACCGGCCGGATCCCCGGAATCCCGATCGGATCGGGCGAGCTGTTCGGCTTCGTGGTCATCGCGGCGCTGATCGGTGGGGCCTACTGGTTCATGCTCAACCGGACCCGGTTCGGCTTCGAGCTCAAGGCCTCCGGCGAATCGACGACGGCCGCCGCGGCGGGTGGCGTCAACGCCAAGAAGATGACGCTGATCGCGATGCTGCTTTCCGGTGGTGTCGCCGGCCTGGTCGCGATGCCGGAACTGCTCGGCCGCGACTTCAGCTACGGCATCACCTCGACCCAGATGTACGGCTTCACCGGTATCGCGGTCGCCCTGCTCGGGCGTAACCACCCGGCCGGGATCGCGCTGGGCGCCCTGCTGTGGGCATTCCTCGACCGGTCCGCCGTTTCGCTGGAGCAGATCAACGTGTCCAAAGAGATCGCCACGATCATGCAGGGCGTGATCGTGCTGTCGGTCGTCATCGCGTACGAGATCGTGCGCCGCGCGGACCTGGCCGCCGAACAGCGTCGCGTCGGTCGCGCGCTGGCAGGCAACGGCCGCAAGGGTTCCAGCGTGTCCGAGGGAGGTGCGGTGTGACCACCGCGGACGTTCTTTCGCCCAACACGGGCGGGACCACCATGCCGGTGAAACCGCCGAAGCGGCGTATCCCCGGCTGGCTCAAGGGCGCCATCTGGGGTCTGCTGGCGGTCGGTGTGCTCGCGATCGCGTCGTACGCCACCGGCGTCAACACGCTGACCTCGACCAACACCGCGCACACCGCGTTGCGGCTGGCGCTGCCGATCCTGCTGTGCGCGCTCGGCGGGCTCTGGGCCGAACGCGCGGGCGTGATCAACATCGGCCTCGAAGGCATGATGATCCTCGGCACCTGGGGTGCCGCGTGGGGCGCGTACCACGGCGGAGTCTGGGCCGGGCTGATCGCGGCGGTCGTGTTCGGTGCGCTCGGCGGGCTGCTGCACGCCGTCGCGACGGTGACCTTCAACGTCAACCACATCGTCTCCGGTGTGGCGATCAACCTGCTCGGTCTCGGTGTCGCGAAGTACCTGGCGAACCTGGTGTTCACGCCGCTTTCGGGCAACCCGCGTCAGTCGCCGCCGGTGCCGAAGTTCGACACGTACTCGGCGACGTTCCTCTCGGACTGGTTGTCGGACCTGGAAAAGATGCAGCGCGTCTTCATCTCCGACCTCGCCGGCATCCTCAACGGCCTGATCACCGAGGTCGCGCCGCTGACGATGATCGCGATCGCGCTGGTGCCGATCAGCTACTTCGTGCTGTGGCGGACGCGGTTCGGCCTGCGGCTGCGGTCCTGCGGGGAGAACCCGGTCGCGGCCGAGTCCCTCGGCGTGAAGGTCTACCTGCACAAGTACGTCGCCATGATCATCTCCGGTGGGCTCGCCGGAATGGGTGGCGCGTCGCTCGTGCTGCTCGCCGGCGGTGCGGACTACCTGGAGAACCAGACCAACAACCGTGGGTACATCGGCCTCGCGGCGATGATCTTCGGCAACTGGCGGCCGGGCGGCCTGCTCGGCGGCGCGGCGCTGTTCGGTTACGCGGACGGCCTCCAGCTCGCCGGTGGCGGCACCGCGGTGCTCGCGCTGCTGTACGGCGCGGTGATCCTGCTCGCCGTGATCGTGGCGGTGCAGTTGTTCCGCCGTCAGTGGATCGCTTCCGCGCTCGGTGTCGTCGGCGCGGCCGCGCTGTACGCGATCTACTGGACCAACGACGACCTGCCCAGCGACCTCATCCCGTACACCGCGCACTTCGTGACGCTGATCGTGCTGGCGGTGGCTTCGCAGCGGCTGCGGCCGCCCAAGGCGATCGGCGCCACCTATCGGCGAGGTGAGGACTGACATGGCGGAGTACGACTGGGAAGCCTTGCGGGCTCAAGCCGTCGAGGCGGCGAAGTCGGCGTACGCGCCGTACTCCGGGTTGCACGTCGGTGTCGCCGCGGTGGTGGACGACGGCCGGATCGTCGTCGGCTGCAACGTCGAGAACGCCTCGTACGGCTTGGGAATGTGCGCGGAATGCACGATGGCGGGGCAGCTGCGGCTGACCGGCGGCGGCAAGCTCGTCGCCGTCGCGTGCCGAAGCGGCGCCGGTGATCTGCTGATGCCGTGCGGGCGCTGCCGTCAGATCCTGTTCGAGCACGGCGGATCCGACTGCCTGGTGGACACCCCGAGCGGCATCCTGCCGATGTCGGCGGTGCTGCCGGACGCGTTCGGGCCGGACGACCTGCCGTGAGCGCTTTCGCCGCCGTCGACGTCATCCGCGCGAAGCGGGACGGTGGACGGCTCACCGACGAGCAGATCGACTGGACCATCGACGCGTACACGCGCGGCGACATCGCCGAGGAGCAGATGGCCGCGCTCGCGATGGCCATCTTCCTGCGGGGGATGGACTCCGGGGAGATCGCGCGCTGGACCGGCGCGATGATCTCGTCGGGGGAGCGGCTGGACCTGAAGGTCAGCCGTCCGACGATCGACAAGCACTCGACGGGCGGGGTCGGCGACAAGATCACGCTCCCGCTGGCGCCGCTCGTCGCGGCTTGTGGCGCGGCCGTGCCGCAGCTGTCCGGGCGCGGGCTCGGGCACACCGGCGGGACGCTGGACAAACTGGAGTCGATTCCGGGCTGGCGTGCCTCTTTGTCGACAGCGGAGATCGTCCGGCAGCTCGACGAGGTCGGCGCGGTGGTCTGCGCGGCCACCTCCGGTTTGGCGCCCGCGGACAAGAAGCTGTACGCGTTGCGGGACGTGACTTCGACGGTGGAGTCGATCCCGCTGATCGCGAGCTCGATCATGAGCAAGAAGATCGCCGAGGGCTCGGCCGGGCTGGTGCTCGACGTGAAGACGGGTTCGGGTGCGTTCATGAAGACGCTGCCGCAGGCCCGTGAACTCGCGCGGACGCTGGTGGAGATCGGGACCGCGCACGGTGTCGCGACGACGGCGCTGATCACGGACATGAACGTGCCGTTGGGCCGCGCGGTCGGCAACGCGATCGAGGTCGCGGAGTCGGTCGAGGTGCTGCGCGGCGGCGGTCCTTCCGACGTCGTCGAGCTGACCGTGGCTTTGGCGCGGGAGATGCTGGCGCTGGCCGGATTGTCCGATGTGGACCCGGCTGAGGTGCTGGCTTCCGGCCGGGCTTACGAGACGTGGTGCCGGATGATCTCCGCCCAGGGCGGGGATCCGGAGGCCGCTTTGCCGCGGCCTCGCCATGTACACGTGGTTCCGGCGCCCGCCGATGGGGTTTTGTCGCGTTTGGATGCTTATGCGGTCGGGGTCGCCGCTTGGCGGCTCGGGGCAGGGCGGGCGCGCAAGGAGGATCCGGTGCAGGCCGCCGCGGGTGTCCTGTGCCTGGCGAAGCCGGGCGACACTGTGTCGGCCGGGCAGCCGCTTCTGGAGCTGCACACCGATACGCCGGAGGCTGTTCCTTCGGCTCTCGCTGCGCTCGAAGACGCCTACGCGGTCGGCTCCGCTGGGCCTTCGGCCTCCGCTCCGCTCGTCCTGGAGACCGTGCGGCCCTGACCTGCGTTTAGCGGGCTAAACGCGATCCGGCGGTCGCCCTGCTCGCGACCCCCTGTGTCCTGAAGGCCCCCTTTGAGACGTTGAACGTCCCAAAGGGGGCCTTCGCGCGTCCGCGCCCGGCACCCCCGCGTTTCGTCCTCTGGATGCGGTAGTTGCACGCGCAAGTACCGCATCCAGAGGACGAAACGCGGGGAGGCGGATCGCGTTTAGCCCGCTAAACGCAGGTCGTGGCCCGAGAAAGCGCGAAGGCCCCCGTCTCAGGCGAAGCCGTGGGAAGGGGGCCTTCACGCGTCAAGCGAGGGCGTCAGTCGGTGGTCTCGTCGCCGCCGTCGGCCTTCGCCTTGGCGTCGGCCGCCTTCGGCGCCCGGCCGTTGCGCGAGCTGCGACGCGGCTGGCGCGGGGCGGGCGGCGGCGGGGAGATCTGCTGCACGGCCGGTCCGCCACCGAGCATCAGCTCCGCGAAGGTCGCCATGGCCTCGTCCAGCTGGCCGCCGATGCGGCGCACGGACTCGTCGTTGCTCTTGCGCACCAGCGAGTCGACCGAGTCGGTGTCCGGCTGCTTCTGCAGCGTGCTCTCGACCTTCGACAGGCCGGAGCGGATCGAGCCGTCGAGGTCGCCGAGGCGTCCGGTGAAGCCGTCCTCGACCTTGTCGAGCCGCTCCGCCAGGTCGTCGAGCCGCGAGGTGACCTTCTCCAGGCGGTCGCCGAGGCCGTCGAGCCGCTCCGACGCGTCGATCATCTCGCCGGTCTCGGTCAGCGCGGTCTTGAGCGCCTCGGTGTTCGCGGTGAGGCTTTCCTTGGTCGCCTTGTCGAGGTTCTCGACGCGGGTGCGCAGTTCGCGGTCGACGGTGTCGACGCGGTCCCGCAGGGTGGACTCGGCCTGCTCGACGCGCTCGCGCACCGGGCCGATCACCGACTGCGGCAGCGTGTCGGTCTTCACGTCCTGCTTGTCGAGGTGCGCGCCGAGCTCGTCGAGACGGCGGTGGATGTTCTGGAGCTTGTCCTCGAGCCCGTCCATCCGGCCCCCGACGCCTTCCAGACGCGCGGCCATGCCGTCGAGGCGGCCGTCGAGCTGAGCGAACGGCTTGGCCAGCTTGTCGACGATGCTTTCGACGGCACGGGTCAGCGCGGCGATCGCGGTGTCCTGCGCTTCGAGCCGCGACATGGTCTCGTCGAGCCGCTCGGCGAGCACGCTGGTCTCGGTGCGGTCGGGCATCTCGGAGAGCCGCTTGCGCACCGCGCCGAGCGAGTCGACCGGGGCCAGACGTGCGTAGATGTCGTCCAGCGCGTCGAAGATCTGCTGCTGTTCGCTCTCACGCACTTCGGCCGCGCGCACCAGCATGTTGCGCATCCGGTCGAAGGACGGGGCTGCAATGTGGTTGTCAGTGGTCACTGCGGTGTCCTTCGTGGGCGGGGAAATGGGAGGGACGTGACGTGAAGCTTATCCATTGCGGAATTGCTCTGCGTATGGCCCCCGGGTATCGGACAATGCCGAGCTCTGCCCTGATGGCCGATTCAGCCGGTGATCCACAAAGCCGAGGGTTAAGTCAAGCATGAGACTTACAGCCATGTAGGGGAATGACAGGCTGGTTACCGTTACGTATGTCCTCTGAAAGCAGCAGTTCCCGCATCCCGGAGGCGGTACTGGCCCGCGCTCCCAAGGTTCTCCTCCACGACCACCTGGACGGCGGATTGCGTGCCGCCACCGTCGCCGAGCTCGCCGAACAGACCGGCTACGAGGCCTTGCCGGCCACGGATCCCGTGGAACTCGGCCGCTGGTTCCGCGACGCCGCCGATTCCGGCTCCCTCGTCTCGTACCTTGAGACGTTCGCGCATACCTGCGGCGTCATGCAGACCGAGGAAGCGCTGGTCAGAGTGGCCGCCGAGGCGGTGGAAGACCTCGCGGCCGACGGCGTCGTCTACGCCGAGGTCCGTTACGCCCCAGAACTCTTCGTCGAACGCGGACTGTCACTCGATGCGGTGGTCGAGGCGATTCAGGCCGGGTTCGCCGAAGGTGAACGGAGAGTGGCGGACGGCGGCGGCCGGATCCGGGTCGGGACGTTGCTCTGCGCGATGCGCCAGCACGCCAGGGCGCTGGAGATCGCCGGGCTGGCCGTGCGCTACCGCGACGCCGGCGTGGTCGGGTTCGACATCGCCGGACCGGAAGACGGATTCCCGCCTACCAGAAATCTCGACGCATTCGAGTTTCTGCGGACGAATAATGCGCATTTCACCATTCATGCCGGGGAGGCGTTCGGCCTCGCGTCCATTTGGGAGGCGATTCAGCATTGCGGCGCGGAGCGGCTGGGCCACGGTGTGCGCATCGTCGACGACATCAAGACCGACAGTGACGGCACGGTCCATTTGGGACGGTTGGCCGCCTACGTCCGCGACCGGCGGATCCCGCTCGAGATCTGCCCCACGTCCAATGTCCAGACGGGAGCGGCGCGCTCGATCGCCGAGCATCCGATCGGCCTGCTCGCCAGGCTGCGGTTCCGGGTCACCGTCAACACCGACAACCGGCTGATGAGCGGCTGCTCGATGACCAGCGAATTCGCGGCGCTGAGCGAAGCGTTCGGCTTCGGGTTGGCCGATCTCGAGTGGTTCACCATCAATGCGATGAAATCCGCCTTCCTCGATTTCGACCAGCGGCTCGACATCATCAACACGGTCATCAAGCCCGGCTACGCGGCCTTGCGTTAGTTAGCAGCGACAACTATCGTTCACTATGTAGGAGTACTATCCCAAATAGTGAAACGGTGGCGGAGATGACGCAGGTCGCGGACGTGAGGATCGGCGGCAAACGACGCTGGCTCATCCTTGCGCTCGGCCTCGCCGCGCAGACCGCGAGCTGTTCCTTCCTCTACGGGCTCCCGTTCCTGGTGCCGTCGATGCAGCGTGCGGAGGGTCTCACGCTCGCCGAGGCGGGAACCGTGGTCGCCGCGCCGAGTCTTGGCCTGCTGTTCACCTTGATCCTGTGGGGCGCGGCCGCGGACCGTTACGGAGAGCGTTTGGTAATGGCCATCGGGCTCGGCGTATCGGGGTTACTCCTCGTGTACGCGGCCGCCGGTGACCACTCGCTCGGGATCCTCTTTGGGGTGTTCTTGCTCGCCGGCGCGAGCACCGCGTCAGTGAACGCCGCGAGCGGCCGGGCCGTCCTGGGCTGGTTCGGCCCGGCCGAACGCGGCTTCGCGATGGGCATCCGCCAGATGGCGCAGCCGCTCGGGGTGGGCGTCGCCGCCTTCGGACTCCCGCCGCTCGCGGACCGCTGGGGTTTCCAGATCTCGCTCCTGCTGCCCGCGCTGACCGCGATCGGTGTCGCGCTGCTGGTCGCCTGGCTCCTGATCGACCCGCCGCGTCCGGAATCCGGGACGACGGGGGAGAAGCCACCGTCGCCGTACCGGAAGCCGGCGCTGTGGCGGGTCCACGGCGCGAGCGCGCTGCTCGTCGTCCCGCAGTTCACGGTCTCCGCGTTCACCCCCGTGTACCTGGTGACCATGCACGGCTGGACGGCGGCGTCCGCGGGCTGGTTCGTCGGCGCCGTCCAGATCCTCGGCGCGCTGGGCAGGCTGGTGTCGGGCTACTGGTCCGACCGCGTCGGCAGCAGGCTGCGGCCGATGCGGCAGCTGGCGATCGCGAGCGGCGCGGTGATGCTGCTGGTCGCGCTCGGCGACGCGACCTGGCCGTGGCTGGTGCTGCTCGCGCTCGTCCTGGCCGCGGTGATCACCGTGTCGGACAACGGACTCGGGTTCACCGCGTCGGCGGAGATGGCCGGGCTCGCGTGGGCGGGGCGGGCGATGGGCACGCAGAACACCGGCCAGAACATCGCCGCCGCGCTGACGCCGCCGATGCTGGGCCTCGTGATCGGTGATTCGCGGTACGCGCTGGCGTTCTGCGTGGCCGCGATCTTCCCGGCGCTGGCCGTGGCCCTGGTGCCCGTCAAAGACGAAAAGGGCCCCTCAGGACGAACCTGAGGGGCCCTTTCGAGGGTGGATCAGAGAACCGTGAGCCGGTTTTCGAAGGTCTCGACGAGCTTGCGCCACTCGGACTGCTCGGCGTCGAACGGAGCGCTCGGCTCCAGCCGCGACGGGTCCGGCCGCAGCACGAACGACACCAGCCAGCCGAGGCTTTCGTTGGCGGCCAGCGCGGTTTCGACGCTGTCGTCCTCGGCCCACTCGGCGGCGTCGGTGATCAGCTCGACGGCCAGCTCCAGCTGGGTCGGGTCGATCGACTCCGGGCCTTCGGCGATGTCGTCGGCGATCCCGTTCAGCACGTAGGTGTTCTCGGTGTCGACCTCGATCTCGAGCTCGCCCGCGGTGGCCTTCGTGGTCACCTCGTCCCAAGTGGACACTCCGGCGAGGTCGTTGCCCGCCAGCTCCTTGCCGTCCGCGATCGCGCGGATGAGGGCCTTCTCGGAGGTGAAGACGTCGATCTCGCCTTCACTGCCGAGGAAGATCGGCTTGTCGTCGAGGTAGCAGCGCAGCGTGTAGTACTCGGCGCCGGAGGTGATGATCTTGATCGGGTCGATGCCGACCTCGCCCCAGAAGCCGACGGGCTCGTCGTCTTCCTCGTCGTCCTCGTCCGAGTCGTCGATGAGGTCCGCGTCGACGGCGGCCGCTTCGGCCTCGGCGGACTCCGCGAGGAAGGTCGCGAGCTCCTCCGCCGTCTGCTCCAGCACCTTCTCGTCGACGTCGGGGACGGTCACCAGGCCGTCGATCGCGTCGAGGACGGTGTCCCACTTCTCCGAGACCGCCTGCGACAGGTCCGCCCAGAGGCGCTCGCCGTCGCGGCCGGAGAAGGGCAGCGTGCCCTGGTCGAGCAGCGAGAAGCTCTCGTGCGCGTCGAGGACTTCGTGGACCTCGTCGAGCTCGCACACGTCCGCGAGCGAACGCACGATGCCGATGATCTCGGCCAGCTCGCCGAGCGTCCACTGGTCCGGCTTCTCGGCCACCAGCTCGGGGACGCCCACCAGGTCGTAGGTGTGGTCGTCGTCCGGGATGAGCTCGGGCACGTTCAGCGCCGGGACGACCTCCCACGCGGGGTGGTCGAGCAGGTCGTGCTGCTCGGAGGTCCGCACGAAGGCGGCGAGATGCGCGGCGTCCGGGAAGGCGTACAGGTCTTCCTCGTCGCCGAGGAAGGCTTCCCATTCCTCGCCGTCTTCCCGCCAGCGCGGCGCCCAGAGGGTGACGACGTCACCCTGTGGCAGGCCGAGTTCGATCGGGATGATGTCCTGTGCCATTCCTTTAGCCCTCTCGGATTACCGCCTGTGTGCGCGCGGCCGGTCGATGGTGCCCGGAAGGTGCGCGGTACCGCGAAGCCTACGGGTTTCCGCCGATGGGCGCGATCACCCCTGGGCAAGAAGCGACCAACGGATGGCACGATAGGTCCTCTGATGACACTTACAGACCTCCTGCCTGCGGATCCCGACCCCGACTCGCTGTTCGAAGCCTTCTCCACCTGGACGGCCGAGCGCGGGTTGGAGCTGTACCCCGCGCAGGAAGAGGCCATCATCGAGGTGGTCTCCGGCGCGAACCTGATCCTGTCGACGCCGACGGGCTCGGGGAAGAGCCTGGTCGCCGTCGGGGCGCACTTCACCGCGCTCGCGCACGGCCGCCGCAGCTTCTACACCGCTCCCATCAAGGCGCTCGTCTCGGAGAAGTTCTTCCAGCTCATCGAGATCTTCGGCGCGGACAACGTCGGCATGATGACCGGTGATTCGGCGGTCAACGCCGACGCGCCGATCATCTGCTGCACGGCGGAAATCCTGGCGAACATGGCGTTGCGGTTCGGTGCCGACGCGCCGGTCGGCCAGGTCATCGCGGACGAGTTCCACTTCTATTCGGAGCCGGATCGAGGCTGGGCCTGGCAGGTGCCGCTGCTGGAACTGCCGAAGGCACAGTTCGTGCTCATGTCGGCCACGCTGGGCGACGTCTCGTTCTTCGAGAAGGACCTCACCCGCCGCACCGGCCGCCCGACGGCCGTGGTCACCTCGGCGGAGCGACCGGTGCCGCTCACCTTCCGCTACGCGCTGACGCCGTTGCACGAGACGATGTCCGAGCTGCTCAACGGCGGGCAGTCGCCGGTCTACGTCGTGCACTTCTCGCAGGCCGCGGCGATCGAGCGCGCGCAGACGCTGATGAGCATCAACGTCACTTCGAAGGCGGAGAAGGAGGCCATCGCCGAGATGCTCGGCGACTTCCGCTTCTCGGCCGGGTTCGGGAAGACGCTGTCGAGGCTGGTCCGGCACGGTATCGGCGTGCACCACGCCGGCATGCTGCCGAAGTACCGGCGCCTGGTCGAGCAGCTGGCGCAGGCCGGGCTGCTGAAGGTGATCTGCGGGACCGACACGCTCGGCGTCGGCATCAACGTACCGATCCGCACAGTGGTCTTTTCAGCGTTGACGAAGTACGACGGTGTGCGGCAACGGCATCTCAAGGCGCGCGAGTTCCACCAGATCGCCGGCCGCGCGGGCCGGGCCGGGTACGACACCGACGGCTACGTCGTCGTGCAGGCCCCGGACCACGTCGTCGAAAACGCCAAGGCGCTGGAGAAGGCGGGCGACGATCCCAAGAAGAAAAAGAAGATCGTCCGCAAGAAGGCGCCCGAGGGGTTCGTCAACTGGACGGAGAGCACTTTCGACCGGCTGATCGCGGCCGAGCCGGAGCCGCTGACGTCGAGTTTCCACGTCAGCCACTCGATGCTGCTGAACGTGATCTCCCGGCCGGGCAACGCGTTCGACTCGATGCGGCATCTGCTGGAGGACAACCACTCCGACCGTCCCACCCAGCGGAAACTGATCCTGCGCGCGATCGCGATCTACCGCGCGCTGCTCGCGGCCGGTGTCGTGGAACGGCTCGACGAACCCGACGAGCAGGGCCGCATCGTCCGGCTGACCGTGGACCTGCAGTTCGATTTCGCGCTGAACCAGCCGCTTTCGCCGTTCGCGCTGGCGGCGATCGAACTCCTCGACGTCGAGTCGCCCTCGTATCCGCTCGACGTCGTGTCCATTGTGGAATCCACTGTGGACAACCCGCGGCCGGTGCTGTCCCAGCAGCAGTTCAAGGCGCGTGGCGAGGCCGTGCAGGCGATGAAGGCCGAGGGCATCGAGTACGACGAGCGGATGGAGCTGCTCGAAAACGTCACGTACCCGAAGCCGCTGGAAGAGCTGCTGGAAGCGGCGTATTCCCGCTACCGGCAAGGGCATCCGTGGGTCGAGGACTACGAGCTCAAGCCGAAGTCCGTCGTGCGCGACATGTACGAGCGCGCGATGAACTTCGTGGAGTACATCGGTTTCTACCAGCTGGCCCGCTCGGAAGGGCTGGTGCTGCGGTACCTCACCGACACCTACGACTCGCTGCGGCACACGGTGCCCGACGAGGCCAAGAACGAGGGGTTGCAGGACCTCATCGAATGGCTCGGCGAACTCGTGCGCCAGGTCGACTCCAGCCTTCTGGACGAGTGGGAAGCCTTGCGGCATCCTGAAGAGGAGGGCCCGGTTTCGACGCGGCCGCCGTCCGAGCCGCCCGCGGTCACGCGGAACGAGCGGGCGTTCCGGGTGCTCGTGCGCAACGAGCTGTTCCGCCGGGTGGAGCTGGCTTCGCGGCGTGCCTACGACACGCTCGGCGAGCTGGACGCCGCGTCGGGCTGGGACGCGGACGCGTGGGAAGACGCCATCGAGGACTACTACGACGAGCACGAAACGCTCGGCATCGGCCCGGACGCGCGCGGGCCGAAGCTGCTGATCATCGAGCAGGAGAAGGAGATCTGGCGGGTGCGGCAGATCTTCGACGATCCGGCGGGCGACCACGACTGGGGCATCGGCGCGGAGGTCGACCTGGCGGCTTCGGACGAGGCGGGCTCAGCGGTCATCCGGATCACGGCGGTGGACCGGCTCTGACACCTGGCGCGTTCCTGGGCAGGACAGCGAAGTGGAGCGAGGTATGACCGACGACGTGGCCGGCCGAGTGATCGAGGCCGAGCAGGAGCGGATCCGCTGTCTCCTCGACGTGGATCGCGGCACCTACGACCGCTTGCACGCCGAGGAGTACCGGTTGTGCAACCCGACCGGCACCGTGTGGACGAAGGCCGAATACCTGGATCTCCTCACCAGCGGGCGGGTCGCCTACCGGGAGCTGGAGCTGAACGGCGACATGGACGCCATCGTCGGTACCGACGTCGTCGTCCTCCGCTACCGGTGCTTCATCGAACTCAGCGTGGACGGCGCGGACATCCCGCGGCACGAGGCCTGGCACACCGACGTCTACACCGACGACGGCGGCACCTGGCGTTGTGTCTGGTCTCAGGCCACCGGCGTGATGGACGCCTGACCCAGCTCTCGCCGGCGGCGGACCAGCTGAATGATCAGCACCACCAGCGAGAGCGCGGGCAGCGGATAACCCACGAGCAGCCCCACCGTGATGTCGGCGAGCGGCGCGAGGACCGCGGCGGCGAACACCCACGTCGGCGCGGTCGGCAGCTTCACACCGGAGCGGACCTTGCCCCACGGTTTCGCCACCGAAAGCCACGCCTGGAACGCCAAAGCGCTCGCCATCAGCGCGGTCCCGGCGACCAACGGCACCGGCGGCGGATCACCGCCCACGGAATCCCGCAAAGCCCCCGATAGCAGGAAGATCCCGGCGTAGAGCTGGACGAGCGTGATCGCGAACTTCGCCAGCACCCACCAGTGCCGGGTGAACCCCCAGGCCGTCGCGGCGGCGAGCATGAAGCCGGTGAAGGCCGACGCGTTGGCCAGCGGCGCCAGCAGGAACGTGTCGATCTCGTGCGCCATCGACGTCGCAGCCACGCGAATCTCGAAGTCCTCGCTGGTGCGGCCGATCACCAGCAAGGTGAACAGCGCCAGGGCTTGTCCCATCCAGCCCACCGACGTGACGATGTGCAGCCACACGGTCAGCTGTCGCCAGGTCTTCGTCCGCATGGCGCACAGGGTCGCGTCACCACCCGGTCCGGCACATCGGGGACGACCCTGAAATCAGGCCGGAAGGGGCGGGAAGCAGGCCTGGGCGTCGTGGCCGTCGAACCAGAGACCGACCATGAACGCCATGGTCGCCTCCATGAGGCTCGCCCGGTCGAGCCCGCCGGCGTTCAGCGGCGTGCAGCCGAGGTCGCGGACCAGCGTGCTCACCACTTCGACGGCCTCCGGTGCACCACAGAGCGGCACCGCGAGCGGGCGGCCGCCGAACACCGGCGGGGTCATCCGCCAGACGTCCACGTGGCACAGGTTGAACGCCTTGACCACGTGCGCGCCGGGTGCGGCGGCGGCGATCCGGGCGGCCTGGCCGGGGACCGTGAGCACGGCGCCGGGACCGACCGCGTTCGTGCAGTCGATGAGCACCTTCCCGTCGAGATTCCCCGCCGCGGCAAGGACTTCCAGTACGGAAGCGGCGGGGAGGGCGAGCAGGATCACGTCGCTCGCGCGGGCGGTCTCCGCCCAGGTTCCGACCCGTGCGGAGATCTTGGCGGCCTTGGCCTGATCGCGCGCCGCGACCATCACGTCGTGCCCGGACCACTGGCCGCCGAGCGCCTCCGCCATCCCGCCCGCCCCGAAAATACCGATACGCATGTGCTGCTCCCTAAGATCGAGTGACCACACCGACCGTAGAAAGCCGCGCGGGTACCGAATGGTTACCGGAGGTCCGATGGACGACGTCTTCCTCGCCGATTGCCGTGCCCGGCTGGCCTTCGACCTGATGGCGAACACGTGGAACCCCGTCGTGCTGTGGGCCCTGCGCGAAGGACCGCTGCGCCCGGCCGAACTGCGGCGACGGCTGGGCGGGATCAGCACGAAGGTGCTCACGGAGACGGTCCGGCGGCTGGAGTCCAACGGTCTCGTCCACCGGCGCGACTGCGGACGGACGGCGAAGGTCGAGTACTCGCTGACGGATCTCGGGACCACGTTGCTGGCGCCCATCGAGGCCTTCGGGGAGTGGGCGTTCCGTCATGGCGACGAGGTGATGGCGGCCCGGTTTCGCGATCTCGCGTGATTGAAGGCGGAACTCGCGTGATCGGGGAGCGATCACGCGTGATTGGACGGACGACACGGGGTCAGGGGAGCGGGCGGGCCTCGGCCAGGCGGAGCAGCGGGACGGCCGCGGCGGCGTCGGTGATCAGGGTCGAGACCATGCCGGAGCGCAGGACGGCGTCTATCGCTTCGGCTTTCGGCTCCGTGTAGCCCAGCGCGATCACTTCGGGGACGGCCAGGAGTTCCTCGGCGCTGATGGCCAGGACGTGGTGGGCCAGGCCGGTGGACATCGGGTTGCCGTCGGCGTCGAACAGGCGCGCGGAGACCTCGGCCTTGGCGCCGCGTTTCGCGATCGCGCTCCGCTCGGCCTCGTCGAGCGCGTCGTACACCGTCGACTCTTCGGGTTTCCACGCGCCGATGCTGACGACGGCCTTGGTCAGGTTCTTGAACTGCCCGAAGGTCTCCGCGATTCCCGGCTGCCGGCGCAGTGTCTCGGTGGTGCGGCTGTCGGGGAGGACGAGCGGGCCGAAGATCGGGTACGGCGCGCCGCCCGAGACGGAGGCGACCCGGCTGACCGTCTCCACCGACCGGTCGCGCATGTCCATCCCCGCCTGCACGCCGCACAGTTGCACGATCGGGCATTTCGGCAGGGACTCGATCGCGTCGGTCATCGCGTTCACCGAACGTGCCCACGAAAGGCCGAGGACGTCGCCGGGAGTGACGATTTCGGTCAGGAGGCGGGCGGCGAGCGTGCCGATCTTGCGCCGAGCCACCTCGCGGGATTCGGGTTCCGGTGCTCGTTCGAGCACCAGAACCCGGTCCAGCCGGTACGCGGCGCGGATCTCCTCGGACAGTACGAGATCGACCGGGGCGGGCAGGTGGAACTCGACCTTGACGATGCCGCTTTCCCTGGCCGTGTCCAGCATTCGCGCGACCTTGAACCGGCTGATCCCGAACTCTTCGGCGATCTCGAGTTTCGATGCGCCCTGTTCGTAGAAGCGCCGGGCCACCGCGGCCAGGCGTAGCGACTCCACCAGGCCGTGGCCCTGTTTCTTTGCGCTCATATGAGCACTATAACGCGAAATCAACCCGAAAGGTTGACGTAACACCAGGGAAAAGTTCACCATGCCTGGACATGCAGTCCAAAGCATAAGCCTGCCCCGCTCGTTTGAGCGGAGAGAAGAGGAGCTGGCATGCGTGCCGCGATCGTGGACAAGCCCGGGGAGATCAGGGTCGGCGAGGTACCCGACCCGAAACCGGGGGATCGCCAGGTCGTCGTCAAGGTGGGTGCCTGCGGGATCTGCGGGACCGACCTCCACATCGCCGACGGGCATTTCCCGCCGACGCCGTATCCGATCGTCCCCGGCCACGAATTCGCGGGCGAGATCGTCGAACTCGGCGCGGACGTGCCGGGTGGCTGGAAGATCGGCGACCGGGTGGCCGTCGACCCGTCGCTGTTCTGCGGCTACTGCAAGCCCTGCCGGTCGGGCCGCGGCAACCTCTGCGAGAACTGGAACGCGACCGGCGACACCGTGAACGGCGCTTTCGCCGAGTACGTCGCCGTTCCCTCCGCGAACTGCTACCGCATGCCGGACACGATGACCTGGGAACAGGGCGCCCTCGTCGAGCCGGTCTCCTGCGCGGTGCACGGCGTGCGCCGGATCGGGGTCGAGGCGGGGGAGCGGTTCCTCGTCGTCGGCGCGGGCACGATGGGGCTGATCATGCAGCAGTTGCTGCAGCGCGCGGGCGCCCACGTCACGGTGGTCGACCGCAACACCTCCCGGCTCGGCCGCGCCATGGACCTCGGCGCGGCCGCGGTCGCGGGTGACGTGAAGGACCTGGACGACGAGAAGTTCGACGCCGCCGCGGACTGCACCGGCGCCGCGCCCGCCATCGAAGCCGCTTTCGACTCGCTTCAGCGCGGAGGCCGCCTGCTGGTCTTCGGCGTCGCCCCCGCCGAAGCACGCGTCGCGCTTTCGCCGTTCCGGATCTACAACGACGAGATCACCGTCGTCGGCTCGATGGCCGTCATGAACAGCTTCGGTACCGCGCTCGACCTGGTCGCCGACGGCGCCGTCGACACCGCCGCGCTGCTCACCGACACCCTGCCGCTGGAGCAGTACCCCGACGCTCTCGCCCTCATGCGCAGCGGCGCCGGGTTAAAGGTGCAGGTCATACCGGGAGGCGAAAGTGCGTAAAGCGGCCGCTCTGCTCGCGGTACTCCTGCTGACCCTCACCGGATGCGCCGGTGCGGGCGCGCTCGGGACCGGTGACCGGACGCTCGTCGTCGCGATCGTCGCGAACCCGCAGATGAAGGACGCCATCGAGCTTTCCGGCGAGTTCGAAAAGGCGAATCCCGGCGTCAGCCTCAAATTCGTGTCGCTGCCGGAGAACCAGGCCCGCGCGAAGATCACCGCGTCGACGGCCACCGAAGGCGGCGAGTTCGACGTCGTCATGATCAGCAACTACGAGGCGCCGCAGTGGGCCGCGAACGGCTGGCTCGAAGACCTCGGCCCGCATATCGCGGCGAATCCGTCCTACGACGCGGACGACTTCATCCCGAGCATCAAGGAATCCTTGTCGCACAACGGGTCCATGTACGCGGTGCCGTTCTACGGCGAGTCGTCGTTCCTGGCCTACCGGAAGGATCTGTTCGAGCAGGCCGGGATCACCATGCCCGCCAAGCCGACGTGGACCCAGATCGCCGAGTACGCCGCGAAACTGGACGACAAGGCCAAGGGCATCGCCGGGATCTGCCTGCGCGGCAAGCCCGGCTGGGGCGAGAGCCTCGCGCCGTTCACCACGGTCGCCAACACCTTCGGCGCGCAGTGGTTCGACAAGGACTGGAACGCGAAGCTGACCAGCCCCGAGTTCAAGGCCGCCGCCGAGTTCTACGTGAACCTCGTGCGGAACCACGGCGAGGTCGGCGCGTCGAGCGCGGGCTTCTCCGAATGCGGCACGCGGTACACGCAGGGCCAGGCCGCGATGTGGTACGACGCCACGGTCATGGCGGGGACGAACGAGGACCCGTCGGCCAGCAAGGTCGTCGGGAAGTCCGGGTACGCGCCGGCGCCGGTGGAGAAGACGCAGGCGAGCGGCTGGCTCTACACCTGGGCGCTGGCGATCCCGAAGGTCGCGAAGCACAAGGACATCGCCTTCAAGTTCATGGCCTGGATGACCGACAAGGCCTACGTGCAGCGGGTCGCCCAGGAGTTCGGCGACTGGAACCGTGTTCCGCCGGGCGTGCGGAAGTCGACCTACGACATCCCGCAGTACCGCGAGGCCGCCAAGGCCTACGCGCAGCCGACGCTGGACGGCATCGCGGACGCCGACCAGCGCAAGGCGATGGCGAATCCGGTGCCCTATCCCGGGATCCAGTTCGTCGGCATCCCCGAGTTCCAGGACCTCGGCACGCGGGTGAGCCAGCAGCTCTCGGCGGCGATCGCGGGCCAGATCACCGTGGACGAAGCGCTCGAACAGTCGCAGGAGTACGCGCAGACCGTCGGCAAGTCGTATCAGGAGGTGCAGTGATGGCCACGATCTCCGCTCCTGCTCGCCCAGAGCCCGCCCATGCGAAGAAGGCGGCTCCGAAGCGTGGCACCGATACGCCGTTCAAACGACGGCTGCCGCTGCTACCCGCGCTGCTGTTCGTCGTCGCCGTGACGCAGTTGCCGTTCGTGCTGACGGTGTTCTACTCGTTCCAGTCGTGGAACCTGGTGCGGCCGGGTTCGCGGCATTTCGTGGGGCTGCGGAACTACATCGATGTCTTCGCCGACTCGACGTTCCTCGGGGCGCTGCTGAACACCGTGGTCCTCACGGTGGTGTGCGTGTTCTTCTCGCTGCTGCTCGGTCTGGGGCTGGCGATCCTGCTGGACCGGAAGTTCGTCGGCCGCGGCGTGGTCCGGACCCTGCTGATCACGCCGTTCCTCATCCTGCCCGCGGCGGGCGCGCTGCTGTGGAAGACGACGATGTTCGACCCGACGTACGGGTTGCTGCACTTCGTGTTCGGCACCGACGTCGACTGGCTCTCGGAGTTCCCGCTGGCCGCCGTGATGGCGCAGGTCGTCTGGCAGTGGACGCCGTTCATGATGCTGCTGATCCTGGCCGGGCTCCAGAGCCAGCCGAAGGACGTGCTGGAGGCCGCGTCGGTCGACGGTGCCGGCCGCTGGCGGACGTTCACCGCGATCACACTGCCGCATCTGAGCCGGTTCCTGCAGCTGGCGACGTTGCTGGGCGCGATCTACATCGTGAACAGCTTCGACGCGATCTTCCTGATGACCCAAGGCGGCCCGGGGACGGCGAGCACGAACCTGCCGTTCTACATCTACCAGCGGGCGTTCCAAGGTTTCGACATCGGGCAGTCGTCCGCGATGGGCGTGATCGTCGTGATCCTGACGATGATCGTCGCGACCTTCGCGCTGCGGCTGATGTTCCGCACGTTCTCGGTACAGGGAGGCGCGAAATGAAAAGCCGTTTCGGCCCCGGCGCGCTGACGGTCGCGACCTGGGTGCTCGCGATCCTGTTCGTGTTCCCGCTGCTCTGGATGATCCTCACGGCCTTCAAACAGGAGGCCGACGCCTACACCGACCCGCCTCGGCTGCTGTTCACCCCGACGCTCGACCAGTTCGCGGGCGTACTCGAACGCGGATTCCTGCCGTACCTGTCGAATTCGGCGTTCGTGACCGTGGTTTCGACGCTTTTCGTGCTGCTGCTGGGAATCCCGGCCGCGTACGCGCTCTCGCTGGCGCCGGTGAAGGGGACGAGCAACGCGCTCGGCTTCTTCCTGTCGACGAAGATGCTGCCGATCGTGGCGGCGATCATCCCGCTGTACGTGATCTCGCAGAACACGCAGCTGCTGGACAACGTGTGGGCGCTGATCATCCTGTACACCTCGATGAACCTGCCGCTGGCGATCTGGATGATGCGGTCGTTCTTCCTGGAGGTGCCGCACGAGATGATCGAGGCCGGCCGGATCGACGGGGCGACACTGCCGATCCTGCTGCGGAAGATCATCATGCCGGTGGTCGCGCCCGGGGTGGCCGCGACCGCGCTGATCTGCGTGATCTTCTCGTGGACCGAGTTCTTCTATTCGGTCAACCTCACCGCCGCGCGCGCCGGGACGGTGCCGGTGTTCCTGGTCGGCTTCATCACCAGCGAGGGCCTGTACTGGGCACAGCTTTCCGCCGCCGCACTGCTCGCTTCGCTGCCGGTGATGATCGTCGGCTGGATCGCGCAGAACCACCTGGTGCGGGGGCTTTCGATGGGCGCGGTCAAATAACCCGTGATTGAAGCCGCAACTCGCGTGATCAGGGGCGGAACACACGAGTGCGGCCTCCAGTCACGCGAGTTACGTGCCTGATCACGCGAGTTACGCCTTCGCTCACGCGCGCCCGTGTCCCCGTTCCGTGAAGGCCTCCTTGAGGGAACCAGAGTCCCTCAAGGAGGCCTTCACGGACTTCGGACCCTACGCGAGCGACAGGGCCTGCCCCGGGCAGATGTGCACGGCGGTGCGCGCGTTCTCCTCCGCCTCTTCGCCTTCGGGCTCGGCGTTCAGCAGGAGGACCGTCCCGTCGTCCTCGCTCTGGTCGAACAGATCGGGATCGGTGAGCACGCACTGGCCCGCCCCCACGCATTTCCCGGTGTCCGCGATGATCTTCATGGCTCCTCCTACCAGGTGACCGGCAGGGCGTGGAGGCCGTAGATCGTCGAATCGTGCTTGAACGGCAGTTCGTCGACCGGTACGGCGATCCGGATGCCCGGCACTCGCCGGAACAACGTATCGAACACGATCTGGAGTTCCAACCTCGCCAAGTTCTGGCCGAGGCATTGGTGCACACCGAATCCGAAGGCGACGTGGTGCCGCGCGCCGCGTTCGATGTCGAAGGCGTCCGGGTTCTCGAAGCCTTCCGGATCGTGGTTGCCCGCGTTGCTCAGGCCGACGACGCCTTCACCCGCGCGGATGAGCGTGCCGCCGATCTCGACGTCCGCCGTGGCGAAGCGTGAGGTCGCCGTCTCCGCGATGGTGAAGACCCGCAGGAGTTCCTCGATCGCGGCGAGGGTCTTGCCCGGGTCCGCCTTGATCTTCGCCAGCTGGTCGGGGTTCTCCAGCAGGGTCGCCGTGCCGAGCGAGATCATGTTCGCCGTCGTCTCGTGCCCCGCGATGAGCAGCAGGAACGCCAGCCCGACGAGTTCGCCGTGGTCGGCTTCGCCCGTTTCCCGCTGCTTCAGGATCTGGCGGCCGAGGAGGTCGTCCTCGGTGGCGTTCGCCTCCTTCTTCGTGACGAGTTCGTCGAGATAGTTCTCGAGCGACTCGAACGCGGTCATCCGTTCTTCGGCGGTGACTTCCCGGCTGAGCATCCGGGAACTGCAGGACTGGAAGAACTCGTGGTCCGAATAGGGGACACCGAGCAGTTCGCAGATCACCAAGGACGGAACCGGCAGGGAAAGCGCCTGGACGAGATCGGCGGGTTTGGGGCCGGCGAGCAGGGCGTCGATATGCTCGTCGACGATCTGCTGAATACGCGGCTGAAGCGCTTTCATGCGTTTGACGGTGAATTCCCCGACGACGTCACGCCTGGCCTTGCTGTGTTCCGGCGGGTCCATCGCGATGAGGGACGGGCGGAACGGCTTGTCCTCGCGCCGGATCTGCCGGGCCACCATCAGCGGGAACGACGGACTCTGCCGGTCGGAGCTGAAATGCGGACTGCTCAGCATTTCGCGGATGTCTTCGAGCCGGGTGAGCGCCCAAGCGGTTTGACCGGAGGGGAGACCGACCCGGGAAACCGGACTTTCCCGGCGAAGCCGCTCGTATTCGGGCGGCGGTGAAAACGGGCATTTGCGGGCCAGCGGCAAGGTCGCGGTGGTTTCCTCGACGTCGGTCATCGGATCGTCCTCCCCAGATGTCGGGTGGGTTCGGGCGGAATCGGACAAGGGGCCCCAAAAACATATGCGGATGGATTCATTCCGCTTATGTCACCAAGGTACTCAAGTGGAGGGAGGTCGTCCACTCGCGAAGGGGTGGTTTCCCGGGAGGCGTGAAGGGCACGCCCTTACGTGCGAGAATCACGGCCCTGAAGGACCTTCGAGAGGCGAGGACCATGACAGCCGACCCCGAGACCCGCTTGCGCGCCGACGCGCGCCGGAACCGGGATCAGATCCTGGCCGCCGCGAGAACCATCTTCGCCGCCCAGGGCGCCGAGGTCCCGATGGAGGAGATCGCGCGCTCGGCCGGCGTCGGAGTCGGCACCCTTTACCGGCGTTTCCCGGACAGGGACGCGTTGATCCGGGCGGTCGCGGTCGACAACTTCGACCGGGTTCTCAGGGACGCGAAGGCCGCGAAGGACCAGGAGTCTTCGGACTGGGAGGCCCTGATCCGGCTCCTGCATCAGTCGATGGAGTTGCAGCTGAGCATTCAGCTCGCGATGGTGTCGCCGCGGGCGCTGGCGATCCTGAAGAGCGACCCCGCGATCAAGGCCCTGCGTGACGAGTTGCTCCTGGTGATGGACTCGTTCGTCCAGGGCGCGCAGGCGGAGGGCAGGCTCCGGACGGACGTCGCCACCGGTGACGTCGCGATCCTGTTCGCGACGCTGCTGCGGCAGATGCCCGGCAAGGGCGAAGAGGTCGCGCGGATGGCGACGCGGCGGTGCATCGGGATCATGATCGACGGTTTGCGGGCCGAGGGGTCGAACGGGCCGCTGCCGGGCCGGGCGCTGACCGGGGCCGATCTCGACCCGTGAGTCCCGGATGTCAGGAAAGGGTCGTTCAGGACATGAAACGTCCTGAACGACCCTTTCCTGACATTTGACCGCGCGGTCAGGTGTCCAACTGCGGAAACCGGGCCGGCTTAGACACCCAGCGGGTGCCAGACGGTCTTCGCCTCCAGGTACCGCCGCAGCCGCGCGATGTCGGCGTCGGCGGTCCAGTCCGGCTCGGCGTCCGGGACGGTCAGGACCCGCTTCACGGTGCCCGCCGCCTCACGCGCCAGATCCGCCCGCGTGGACGGCTCCGCGCCGGTCGGGTCGAGGGCGTTGACGTCGCCGTGCGACGCGAGCCACGGACCCAGCTCCGACGCGCGGCCGGTCAGGATGTTCGCGACGCCGCCGGGCAGATCGGAAGTCGCCAAGACCTCCGAAAGCGTGATCGCGGGCAGCGGCCGGTCCGCGCTGGAGACGACCACCGCGGTCGAGCCGGTCGCCAGCACCGGCGCCAGCACGCTCACCAGGCCGAGCAGCGACGACTGCTGCGGCGCGAGCACGCCCACGACGCCGGTCGGTTCCGGGACGGTGAAGGAGAAGTACGGGCCCGCGACCGGGTTGGCCGCGCCGAGCACGGTCGCGATCTTGTCCGTCCAGCCCGCGTACCAGACCCATCGATCGATCGAGGCGTCCACAATGGACTGAGCCTTCTTGGTCGCGACGCCTTCCGACGCGGAGACCTCCGCGACGAACTGCTCGCGGCGGCCTTCCAGCATCTCCGCCACCCGGTACAGCACCTGGCCGCGGTTGTACGCGGTCGCCGCCGACCAGCCGCCGAAAGCCTTACGAGCGGCCGAAACCGCGTCGCGGACGTCCTTGCGCGACGCGTGCGAGGCGTTCGCCAGGAACTTGCCCTTGGTGTCGGTGACCGGGTACACCCGGCCCGACTCCGAACGCGGGAACTTGCCGCCGATGTAGAGCTTGTAGGTCTTCGCCACCGAAATACGGTCAGACATCGAGGTAGGCCTCCAGTCCGGTGCGTCCGCCTTCGCGGCCGAAACCCGACTCCTGGTAGCCGCCGAACGGCGCGGCGGGATCGAAGCGGTTGAACGTGTTGGCCCAGACGACACCGGCGCGGAGCTGGTTCGCCATCCACAGGATGCGCGAGCCCTTTTCGGTCCAGATTCCGGCGGAGAGCCCGTACGGCGTGTTGTTCGCCTTGGTGACGGCCTCGTCCGGCGTGCGGAAGGTCAGCACCGAAAGCACCGGGCCGAAGATCTCCTCGCGGGCGATGCGCATCGACTGCTGGACGTCGGAGAACACTGTGGGAGCGAAGAAGAAACCGCGTTCCGGCACCGGGCACGGGCTGGTCCAGCGCTGCGCGCCCTCGGCGTCGCCGGACTCCACGAGCCCCTTGATCTTCGCGAGCTGCTCGGCGGAGTTGATCGCGCCGATGTCGGTGTTCTTGTCCAGCGGGTCGCCCAGCCGCAGCGTCGAGACGCGATAGCGCAGCTTTTCGAGCAGCTCGTCGGCGATGGACTCCTGCACCAGCAGCCGCGAGCCCGCGCAACAGACATGGCCCTGGTTGAAGAAGATCCCGTTGACGATCCCCTCGACGGCCTGGTCCAGCGGAGCGTCGTCGAAGACGACGTTCGCCGCCTTGCCGCCCAGTTCCAGCGTCAGCTTCTTCGCGGTGCCCGCGATCTGGCGCTGGATGGCCTTGCCGACCTCGGTCGATCCGGTGAAGGCGACCTTGTTCACGTCGCCGTGGCCCACCAGCGCGGCACCGATGTCCCCGGCGCCGGGCAGGATGTTCACCACGCCGGGCGGGAGTTCGGCCTGCTGGCAGATCTCCGCGAACACGAGCGCGGTCAGCGGCGTGGTCTCCGCGGGTTTGAGCACCACCGTGTTGCCGGTGGCCAGCGCGGGCGCGATCTTCCACGCCAGCATCAGCAGCGGGAAGTTCCACGGGATGACCTGGCCCGCGACGCCGAGCGGCTTCGGGTTCGGGCCGTAGCCCGCGTAATCGAGCTTGTCGGCCCAGCCCGCGTGGTAGAAGAAGTGCGCGGCGGCCGTCGGGACGTCGGAATCCCGCGATTCCTTGATCGGCTTGCCGTTGTCGAGACTTTCCAGCACGGCCAGCTCCCGCGACCGCTCCTGGATCAGGCGCGCGATGCGGAAGAGGTACTTGGCGCGTTCGGAGCCCGGCATCTTGGACCAGACGTTGTTGTACGCCTTGCGCGCGGCCTTCACCGCGGTGTCCACATCGGACACCGACGCGGTGCCGACCTCGGCGAGCACCTCTTCGGTGGCCGGGTTGATCGTCTTGAGCGGCTCACCCGAGCCGTCGACGAATTCGCCGTTCACGAACGGCCGGTAATGCGACTTGAGGTTCGCGAGGTCGCGCGATTCGGGCGCGGGCGCGTACTCGAAGATGCCCATGGATCAGTCCACCGTCACGTAGTCGGGACCGCTGTAGTGGCCGTCGGCCTGGGTGCGGCGCTGCAGCAGGAGGTCGTTGAGCAGGCTGGACGCCCCGAACCGGAAGAGATCCGGGTTCAGCCACTGCTCGCCGGCGACCTCGTGCACCGCGACCAGGTACTTGATCGCGTCCTTGGTCGTCCGGATGCCACCGGCGGGTTTGACGCCGCGCAGTTCACCGGTCTGGACGAACCAGTCGCGGACGGCCTGCAGCATCACGTGGGTGACCGGCAGCGTCGCGGCGGGCGAGACCTTGCCGGTGGAGGTCTTGATGAAGTCGCCGCCCGCGAGCAGCGCGAGCCAGGACGCGCGGCGGACGTTGTCGTAGGTGGCGAGCTCGCCGGTTTCGAGGATGACCTTGAGGTGAGCGCTGCCACAGGCGGCCTTGATGGCCTGGATCTCCTCGAAGACCTCCAGATAGCGGCCTTCCAGGAACGCGCCGCGATCGATCACCATGTCGATCTCGGCGGCGCCCGCGTCCACGGCGATCTTGGTGTCGGCCAGCTTGATCTCACGGCTCGTGCGGCCCGCCGGGAAGCCGGTGGCCACACTCGCGACGTGGATGCCGGTGCCGCGAAGCGCCTCGACAGCCGTCTCGACCATGTCCGGGTACACGCAGACGGCCGCGACCTGCGGGGTGTCCGGGCGTTCCGGGTCCGGCCGCTTGGCCTTGGCCGCGAGCGCGCGGACCTTGCCCTGGGTGTCGGCGCCTTCGAGGGTCGTCAGGTCGACCATGGAGATGGCGGTGTCGATCGCCCAGAGCTTGGCGGCCTTCTTGATGCTGCGCGTGCCGAGTCCGGCCGCCCGCTGCTCGACGCCGACCTGGTCGACACCAGGCAGCCCGTGCAGGAACCGGCGCAGGCTCGCCTCGTCGCGAGTCGCGTCCGCCAGCGGCGACGGGGTGGCCGTCGCCGCTGACGAGCTGGTCGTAGCTGTCATACGGGTGAGTGTAAGCGGCCTACAGGCTGGGCACCGGGGCCTGGGCGACCGCCCTGGTCGAGGGCACGACCGGGGTGCAGAACTCGCTGACCATGGGCAGCTGGCGTTTGAGGTCGGCCTCCGGCGACGCGGTGAGGTCGACGGTGGCCAGCGTCGAGATGTCCTTGCCCGCGTCGTCGTGGAAGCTGAGGGTGTTGAAGCCCGGCAGATCGCCGCCGTGCCCCCAGACGACGTGGTCCTCCGCGCAGGCGCCGGCGGTCTTGAGGTTCACCTTCATCAGGCCGAGGCCGTACTCCGAGCCGCCGCCCATCGGGACCGTCGTCTTCATCTGCTTCAGCAGGTCCGCGGGCAGCAGGCGCCCGCCGAACAGCGCCTCGAAGAAGCGGTTGAGGTCCTTGCCCGACGACACCATGCCGCCCGCGCCGAAATAGCGCGTGTAGTTGTAGGTGGTGAGGTCGGTGAGGCCGCGCGGCGCGTCGTACAGCTGCTCGTAGCCGCGGGCGGCCGGGCGGATCAGGAACGGGAAGTCGCGGGGGAGCGAGGTGTCGCGCAGGTGCAGCGGCCCGGTGATCCGCTCGGCGAGCACGCGTTCCAGCGGTTTCCGGGTGGTCTTCTCGACCAGCAGGCCGAGGACGTTGTAACCGGTGTTCGAGTATGCCCAGCCCGTCCCCGGCTTGAACTGCAACGGCTGCTTCGTGACGCTCAGGCGGATCATGTCGTCGCTGTCGAAATGCTCGAAGCGTTCGGTGTCGACCTCCGCGGGCGACGACCAGGTGTCCTCGGGGAGCAGGTCACGCGGGAGTCCGCTGGTGTGCTGCAGCAGCTGGCGGACGGTGATCGGCTCCGGATACGGCAGCAGCCCCGGCAGGTGACGCTGGACGGGCTCGTCGAGCCCGACGCGCTTTTCGGCCACGAGCTGCAGGACCAGCGTCGCGACGAACACCTTGGACACACTCGCGATCCGCCAGCGGCCCGACACGTCGGGCTTGCCGGGACGCTCGATACTCGCGACGCCGCTGACACCGCGGAAATCGTCGGCGACGGCGACCATGCCGGGAATGCCCGCGGCGACCGCCGCGTCCATCGCGGCCTGGCGCGGATCGACCTTTTCGGCGGCGGCCACCGCCGGGAAGGCGGTGGCGGAAAGCGTTGCGGCACAAGCGATCGCGACGATGGTTCGGCGCATCGGATAATCCCCCCCCCAGATTGTGTTCAGCCTTCGATTCCAGGCACGTCCTTCTTGCGTGGCTTCCGCTTCACGACGACCCCACCCCAGAATGCCAGGCCGGTGACCTTCACGGTGGGCGCCGTCGGCGGCGCCGGGGGAGTCCCGGCGCGGTCTTCCAGCTCGAAGGCGCCCATGAAGCCGATTCCGGTGACGTCCACGTTGATGTCGTCGGGCACGATGATGTCGATCCCGCCCATGATCGCGACCGCGGTGATCGTCGAGTGCTTCTCGGCGAACCGCGCGTGCCGCAGATCGAGTTCGGCGCCGCCCCAGAACGCGAAACTGTTGTGCTGCGGCGGGACGACCCAGCTGCCCTTGCGCGACGCGCCGGACATGACGGCGATCGAGGCGCCGGAGCCCGGATGCCCGCCGATGCGGTCGTCGGGCAGGCCGAGGGCACGCGAGGTCGCCGGCTCGATCGCCGACCGCGAATGCTGGGGCAGATCCGCGGTGACCGGTTTGAGGTCGCCGACGGTCTTGGCGGCGTAGACGATGGTGAGCCGTTCTTCCAGCTCGTTGATGGTGATGCGCCCTTCGGACATCGCCGCGTGCAGCACCTGCGCGACCTGCTCGCGGTCGGCGTCGGAGATGCGCATCTGTTCGGGGCCCGGCAGGGCCGGTTCTTCACTCACCTGGAGGAGCCTAGCGCCGAGGAGAGGGCCGAGCGTCCATCTTATGGTCGACAGTGGCATCCTCCCGTGATGGGGAACTCACTACCCGGCGCCGTCGAACTGCCGGACGGGATCAAGGTGCGCGGACGAGGCCTGGGCCGTCCCTGGCCAGAGGGTCCTTCGCCGGATTTCGGGCTGTATCTGGGCGGATCGAAGCTGCGCCGGAAACACGATCACAAAATGGAGTGGGAGCGGGCGTGGATCCGCTGGCCCGACTTCCTGCTGCCGACGGACTGGGCGGACGCGCGGCGGCGCATCGTCGGCCTGCACGACCGGGCGGCGGCGGGCGAAGCCGTCGAGGTCGCCTGTTACGGCGGGGTCGGGCGGACCGGCACGGTGCTGTCCTGTCTGGCCACGCTTTCCGGGCTGAGCGCCGAGGAGGCCGTGGCCTGGGCGCGTGCCAACCACGACAAGCGTTCGGTGGAGACGCCGTGGCAGCGGCGCTGGGTCGGCTGGTTCGCGCGGCAGACGTGAACGGCTAAATTGACCGGCATGGATGTGCACGTCGTTGATCACCCGCTGGCCAAGGCCAGGCTCTCCACCATGCGCGACGCGCGCACCGACAGCGCCGCCTTCCGTGCGGCGCTGCACGAACTGACCGTCATGCTGGTCTACGAAGCCACGCGCGACATGCCGGTGCGGATCGAGCGGATCCACACGCCGGTGGCGCGCACCGACGGCTACGCGCTGGCGAGCCCGCCGCTGCTCGTGCCGGTGCTGCGCGCCGGGCTCGGGATGGCGGATCAGGCGCACAAGCTGATCCCCGACGCCCAGATGGGTTTCGTCGGCCTCGCCCGCGACGAGGAGACCCTCCAGCCGACGCCGTACCTCGAATCGCTGCCCGAATCGCTCGCCGACCGGCCGGTGATGGTGCTCGACCCGATGCTGGCGACCGGCGGGTCGATGGAGTACACGATCCGGCTGCTCACCGACCGCGGCGCCACCGACGTCACGGCGATCTGCGCGCTGGCGGCGCCCGAAGGCATCGAGCATCTGAAGAAGACCGGGCTGCCGCTGCGGGTGGTGACCGCGAGCATCGACGAGCGGCTGAACGATTCCGGGTTCATCGTGCCGGGGCTCGGCGACGCGGGGGACCGGCAGTACGGGGCCGTCTGACCCGGTTCGCAACATCTCCGCCGTTGCCGGTCACTGACGGATGTGACCAGGACAGTGACCGGAACGGTGGGGGTGCCGGTGGACTCGTGCGGATCTCCTCCCGGCAGGAGCGACACGGAGCTTTGGCGGACGGCCGCGGGTGGTGATCACCGGGCCTTCACCGAGTTGTTCGAACGGCATGTCCAGTCGGTGTGGAACCACGCCTACCGGCTGACCGGGTCATGGGCGTCGGCCGAAGACTTGACGTCGGCGACCTTTCTCACCGCCTGGCGGCGCAGAGCGGAGATCACGCTCATCCGCGAAAGCGCCCTTCCCTGGCTGTACACCGTCGCCGGGAACCTCGCCCGTAGCGAACATCGCGGCAGCGGGCGGCGGCTCCGGCTCGCCAGGCGGCTGCCGGAACCGCGGTCGGTGTCCGACCACGCCGACACCGTCGTCGACCAGCTCGACGGCGAAGACCGCCTTCGGCAGGTGCTCGCCTTGGTCGCGAAACTGCCCAAGTCACAACGACAAGCCGTCGAACTCTGCCTGCTCGGCGAGCTGTCCGTACCGGACGCCGCCGAACTGCTCGGCGTCGCCGAGGTGACCGTTCGCGCCCACATCTCGCGGGCCCGTGTGCGGCTGCGGGCCGCCCTGGAGGAGAAATGACCGACGACCTCGGCCTGCCCGGCAGGCGTGAACTCCCTCCGGAGGTGCTGGACAACCTGCGGATGACGCTGCGGGAGGGGATGGGAAAACCCGCGCGGCGGCGATGGCGGATCGTCGCCGCGGCCGCCGCCGTCGTCCTGGTTCTCGCGGGTGCGCTGGTCGCGACCGTGGTCATCCGTGAGCCGGACGGGCAGGGGCCCGTCGTCGCGAATCCCGACTTCTCCCTCGACTGGCCGAAGGCGGTGACGGCGATGGACCGGTGCTGGGCCGTCGTCGAGTCGAAGGCGAGCTTCCCCGCCCGGAACGAATGGATCCCGCGGTTCACCGCCGTTTCACCGTCGGTCACCGTCGTCGCGGTGGTGGCACGCGGCAAACCATTCTTCTGCGAGACCACGCTGATGACGGCGACCGTGTCCGACCCGGACGCCGCTCCGCCCTACTTGCCGGGTACGGGGACCGCGGCCCTGCTGATGACCCCGGCGGGGACGGTCGCGGGCATCGCCGACCCCGCGTGGCCGCAGCTGGAGATCACGGGTCAGAACGAGGCATCGATGTCCTTGCGGGAGATCCCGATCTTCCGGCCGGGGAACCTGTTCGTGCACCTCGCTCCGATGAAGCCGTCGCGGACCACCTACGCGGTCGGCCCGACGCCTGGGAAACAATCGCGGCCGCCTCGATATCAGGCTCCATACCCCCTTCGGCCCGCGCCGGAGCCGGCCGCGACGAAGCTCGACAAGCCGGTGTTCCCGGTGCCCGACCGGGCCACGCCGGCGGGTGAGTTCTTCAACGTCTGCGTGGAGCGGGCGTCCGAGGTGCTGGCCGACCGGGACGCCTACGAGATGGGCGCGTTCCTCGAAGGCGAGGACGTCGGGGTCGTCGTCGTCCGTCTGGGTGGCCTGGTGACCCTGTGCCAGGGAGGGCTCGGGTACGGGGGCGGGAAGACCGAGTACTACCAGATCATGTACGACCAGCCGAAACCCTCGGGGCCCGTGTACGCGTTGCGGACCGAAACGGTCGGCAGGGTGGCCGGGAAGATCCAGAACGCGTACCTGGGGGTCGTGCCCGCGGCCGCGGCCGCGGTGAAGCTCGACTTCGGGACCGGCAAGACGATCGACGCGACCGTCGGTGCCGGGACTTTCGCGGCGTGGGTTCCGGACGGGGTCAGCCAGGACTACGCGAACGCGAAGGTGGGCGTCACCGTGCTGGACGCGGCGGGGACGATCCTGCACCAGGGGACGCTGCCGCTCTACTGACCTGCGTTTAGCGGGCTAAACGCGATCCGGTGGGGTGCGCGTGAAGGCCCCCTTCCCTCGACTGAGCCGAGGGAAGGGGGCCTTCACGCGCTACGGGGCGCCGGGAAGTACATGAAGGGCCTTTCATGTACCGGGCGGATCGCGTTTAGCCCGCTAAACGCGATCGGGTCCCGACCGCCGAGGTCGCGAAGGCCTCCTTCCCTACCCTGAAGGTAGGCAAGGAGGCCTTCACGGCATCCGCGGCAGGTCGCAGGTCCAGCACAGATCGCGATTAGCCCGCGAAACGCAGGTCGGCCGGGCGGATCGCGTTTAGCCCGCTAAACGCGACGCAGCCAGCCCGAGGCGTTCGCCCGCAGCGCGGCCTCGTAAGCCGCGCTCACGGTGAACTCGTCGGGCAGGTTCCCGTTCAGCTCCAGCGACACCAGCCCATGCACGATGCCCCAGCAGCTCACGGCGATGACCTCGGGCGGCACGTCGAGGAAGGCCCCGTCGGCGACGGCCTTGCGGATCGTCTCCTCGAGCGGCGCCATCGTGGCGCGCGCCTGGCCCGCCGTTTCGTCGGCGGGCTCGAAACCCGGCACCGACTTCGTGAACATGATCGCGTAGAGGTGCGGGTCGGCCAGCGCGCTTTCCCGGTACGCGACGCCCAGCCGCACCAGGTCCTCGACGGGGTCACCGCTCAGCGTGACCCCCGACATCCGCCGCCCGAAACGGCGGAAGCCCTCGGTGAAGAGGGCGCTGACGAGATCCGTCTTCCCGCCGAAGAGCGAGTAGACCGCGGTGGTGGACGTGCCGACGTCGGCGGCCAGTTTGCGGAGGCTGAGCGCCTTCGGGCCGTCGGCCGAGATGAGCTCACCGGCGCGGTCCAGCAGTTTCAGCCGGAGGTTCTCGTCGTGCGTCCTGGGGCGGGGCATGCGCCCAGCGTAACGCAACGCTGTTATCAATCGCTCGGATTCGGAGTTGACCTGGAGCGCACTCCAGGTCGTACTGTCGTTCACATGAGCTACTCGATAGCGGAAGCCGCGCGACGTAGCGGACTGTCCATCGACACTCTCCGGTACTACGAGCGCATCAAACTCGTCGAGCCTCCGGCGCGGGACGCCGCGGGGAGGCGCGCCTACACCGACGACGACCTCGGTTGGCTGGGGTTCCTGACCAAGCTGCGCCTGACCGGCATGCCCATCAAACGGATGCGGGAGTACGCCTCCCTGCGCCACCACGGCGCGTCGAGCGCGGGGCGGCGCAAGGCGATCCTCGTCGACCAGCGGAAATCGGTCGCCGATCGGATCGCCGAGTTGCAGACCTGCCTCGACATCCTCGACTACAAGATCGACCACTACGACCAGGTGGAGCGCAAGGTGCTCGGCACCGGAGCCACCGTGGAGGGAATTTCAGCGTGATCAGCACCAGGAGGCTCGGCGGTCTGGAAGTCGGGGCGCAGGGACTCGGCTGCATGGGGATGAGCCAGGCCTACGGTGTCCGCGACGACGACACGGAGTCGATCGCCACCGTCCACCGCGCCCTCGAACTGGGCGTGACCATGCTCGACACCGCGAACATCTACGGCGCGGGAGCGAACGAGGAGCTGGTCGGCCGCGCGATCGCGGGCAAACGGGACCAGGTCGTGTTGGCGACCAAGTTCGGCATCGTCTGGGACGAGGACGGCGGGATGTCCGCTCGCGGCGACGCGGCGTACGTCAAGCAGAGCTGCGAAGAGTCCCTTCGCCGGTTGAACGTCGACCACATCGACCTCTACTACCAGCACCGCGTCGACCCGAACACGCCGGTCGAGGAGACCTGGGGCGCGCTCGCGGAGCTGGTTCAGGAAGGCAAGATCCGCTTCGCCGGGATTTCCGAGGCCAGTGCCGAGACCATCCGCCGCGCGCACGCCGTCCACCCCGTGACCGCGCTGCAGAGCGAGTGGTCGCTGTGGACTCGCGGCATCGAAGGCGAGATCCTCTCGACCGCGCGCGAGCTGGGCGTCGGCATCGTGCCCTTCTCGCCGCTCGGCCGCGGCTTCCTCACCGGCAGCGTGACGTCGGTGAAGGACCTTCCGGCGGACGACCTGCGCCGCGGGCTGCCCCGGTTCGCCGAGGGCAACTTCGAGCGCAACATGGCCATCGTCGAGGCGCTGCGCGAGCTGGCCGGGCAGAAGGGTGTCACCGCGGGACAGCTCGCGCTGGCCTGGGTGCAGGCGCAGGGTGACGACGTCGTGCCGATCCCGGGCACCAAGCGGCGCAAGTACCTCGAAGAGAACGCCGCCGCCGCGGAGCTGGAACTGTCCGAAGTGGACATCGAAGCCATCGAAAAGGCCGCGCCCGCCGAGGCGATCGCCGGTGAGCGTTACCCGGAGCGGCTCGCCCGCGCGGCAGGCAAGTAGACCCGGAAGAATTGCGAGAAGAAATCATGACGGGTTCCACCCTGCCCACCCGCGGGCTCGGCACGCTGGAAGTCGGCGCGCAAGGGCTCGGCTGCATGGGCATGAGCGAGTTCTACGGCCAAGGTGACGACACCGAATCCATCGCGACGATCCACTGCGCGATCGAACTGGGCGTCACCCTGATCGACACCGCCGACATGTACGGTTTCGGCCGCAACGAGGAACTGGTCGGCCGCGCCCTTGCGGGCAAACGCGACCAGGTCGTGCTGGCGACCAAGTTCGGCATCGTGCGCGACGAGGCGGATCCCTCGAAGCGCGGCGTCCGAGGCGACGAATTCTATGTGCGGCAACAGGTCGAGGCGTCGCTGCGCCGGTTGAACGTCGACCACATCGACCTCTACTACCAGCACCGCGTCGATCCGGACGTGCCGATCGAGGAGACCGCGGGTGCGCTGTCCTCGCTGGTCGAACAGGGGAAGATCCGGCACATCGGGTTGTCCGAGGCCGGTCCGGAGACGATCCGGCGGGCGCACGCCGTGCACCCGGTGACGGCCGTGCAGACGGAATGGTCGCTGTGGTCGCGCGACATCGAGAACGAGGTCGTCCCGGTCTGCCGGGAGCTCGGCATCGGGCTGGTGCCGTATTCCCCGCTGGGCCGCGGTTTCCTCACCGGCCGCTTCAAGTCCAAAGAGGACTTCGCCGACGGTGACTTCCGCCAGACGGCCCAGCCGCGGTTCGCCGAAGGCAACCTGGAGCGCAACCTGGCGATCGTCGAGGCGCTGCGCGCGCTGGCCGAGCGGAAGGGCGTCACCGCCGGTCAGCTGGCGCTGGCTTGGGTGCAGGCGCAGGGCGACGACGTCGTCCCGATCCCGGGCACCAAACGCCGCAAGTACCTCGAAGAGAACGTCGCGTCCGTCGGCCTGAAGCTGACCGCCGAGGACATCGCCGCGATCGAGGAGGCGGTTCCCGCCGACGCGGTCGCGGGGGAGCGCTACCCCGAGGCGTCCATGCGGATGCTGTCCCGCTGAAACGAAAAAAGCCGGCGCCCGATCAAAGGGCGCCGGCTTTTTCGTTGTCAGAGCGAGGAGTTGACCGCTTCGACCACGCCGTCGAGGGCCACGGTCCGCTGCTCGCGGGTCGCGAGACCGCGCACCGTCACGTTCCCGGCGTCCCAGTCCTCCTGGCCGACGATCACCACGGCCCGCGCCCCGGCCTTGTCCGCGCGGGTGAGCTCCTTGCCCAGCTTGCGGAGTTCGACCGGCGTGGACGTGCGCAGCCCGGCCTTCCGGAGCCGTCCCGCGACCTCGCGCGAGGCGTCGGTGAGCTCTTCGGTCACCGGGATCACCACGACGTCGACCTCGCTGCGCGGCTTCGGCGTGAGGCCGTGCGTGTCGAGGAAGTCGATCAGCGTGACGTCACCCATGCCGAAGCCGATCCCCGGGATCTGCTGCGACGTGAACAACGACGCCAGGTCGCTGTACCGGCCGCCGCCGAAAAGGGCGCGACGGTTCTCCGGGGAGGTGTCGAAGACCTCGAACACGGTCGACGTGTAGTACGCGAGCCCGCGCACGATCATCGGATCGAACGTGATGAGGTCCGCGGCGCCGCTGTTCAGCACCTTGACCAGGTTCGAGTTCTCCTTGACCTGCTCCGGCAGCTCGTCGAGCAGGGCCGAGCCCGAGGACAGGATCTCGGTCAGCTTCTCGAACTGCTTGTCGGTCAACCCGATCTCGGTCGCGGTGTCGCTCAGCTTCGTGCGGTCCGACTTCTCCCAGCGGTCCACCAGGGTGAACACCTGCGGCAACTGCTCCGCGGTCACGCCGACGATGTCGGTGAGCGCCGACGAGAGCAGGTTCCGGTCGTTGGCCCGCACCTGGAACATGTCCGGGGTCGCCCCGAGCGCGCTCATCATGTCGTGGACCAGCTCGAAGATCTCGATCTCGCAGTTCGCGCTGTCCGAACCGAAGATGTCCGCGTTGATCTGCCAGTGCTCGCGGACCCGGCCACGCTGCGGCCGCTCGTAGCGGTGGCAGTTCGGGTGGCTGTACCAGCGCACCGGGAACTGCAGCGATTTGGCGTTGCCCGCGATCATCCTGGCGACCGACGGCGTCATCTCCGGGCGCAGCGCCAGTCGCTCGCCGCCCTTGGTGGTCAGCGTGTACAGCTGCTGATCGGCGATCTCCTGCCCGGACTTCCGCTCGTAGATCTCGGCGGGTTCGAGGATCGGCCCGTCGTAGCGGAGGAAACCCCGCAGTTCGAGCACGTCGTAGAGATGGCCGAACACCTGCGTCCGGACGGACATCTCGGCGGGCAGGAAGTCGCGGGTCCCCTTGGCGGGGGCTGTCGGCAGGTATTCAGGCACGTCAACAAGCTTAACCAGCGAAGGCGAGGCCGTACGCGGTGGTCAGGATCGCCGCCCCGAGCAGCACCAGGCCGGCGCCGGTGACCCGCCCGCCGAGCTTGCCCTTGCCCGGTGCCAGGTGCAGGAAGAAGCCGCCGGACTGGGCGAGCACGCCGAACAGCAGCAGGAAGCAGACGCCCCATCGAGCGGCGTCCGGGAGCCCGGTCTGCCCGAGGATCTGCAGCGCGACCAGCGCGAGGACCAGCAGGACACCGGCGTGCGCGTGGCCGGCGCGGAACATCGCGCGTTGGTGTTCGGTCAGCTTCTTGTCGCGCAGGACACCCATCAGCGCGTAGCCGCCGTACATCACCGTCGGCAGCGAAACGAGGGCGATGACGGTGAAGAGTTTGATCGGTCCTTCCATGAGGCAACGATAACACTGTTTTAAAACGCTGTCACCAAACTTGGGGTCCCACTTCCGGGAGTCAGGCCCGAACGCCGCGCGAAAGCACCAGCCGGAGGTGCCGGAGCGCGGAAAGATCGGCGAGCGGATCGCCTTCCACCGCCAGGACGTCGGCACTCAGCCCAGGCGCGAGCCGTCCGGTCACCTCGCCGAGTCCGAGCCCGGCGGCGGAGTCCTCGGTCGCGATCTCGAGGATCCGGCGCCTGCCGAAACCCAGCCATTCGTAGAGTTCCAGGGCGCCGACGGGGTCGTCGAACACCGAACCGGGCAAGCCGGCGTCCGTACCCGCCAGGAGCGGGACGCCCAACTCCTCCAGCCAGGACAGCCTGCCGTAGACGGTCTTCGCGAGCTCCTCGCCCATGCGCTCGGCCAGCATCCGCCAATTGCGGCTGCTGGTCGAGCAGGCCGCGATGCCCTCGGCCGCCATCCGCTTGGCGACGCCTTCGCGCCGGTCCTGCCGCTGGGGGCCGGTCATCCAGGTGCAGTGTTCGATCGTGGCCACGCCCGCCTCGACCGACGCCTCGATCGCGTCGGCGCCGTGGGCGTGCGCCGCGACCGGGAGCCCGTGGCGCCCCGCGTGCTCGACGATCAGGCGCAGTGCGCGGACGTCGAACTGGGACTCCCACATGTCCGCGCCGCCCTCGGTGATCTGGCCGCCGCTGGCCATCACCTTGATCACGTCCGCGCCGGCCGCCGCGTTCGCGTCGATCAGGGCCCGGATCGCGTCGTTGCCGTCGACCTCGCCGCCGAAGAAATGGCAGTGTCCATTGAGGACGGTGAGGGGTGCGCCCGCGGTCAGCAGACGCGGCGCGGCGGCTCCTTCGAGTTCCGCACGGACCCGCGCGCCCAAAGCGTCGCGATCGCCGAGATCCCGCACCGTCGTGACGCCGCTCCGCAGCAGTTGCCCCAAACGCTCCTTGGCGCCCGCGCGCAAGGCTTCGTCGTCGCTCGCCAGGAAGTTCGGCAGCATCTCGCGGGTGGCGTCGAACGCCAGGTGCACATGGGCGTTGAACAGACCGGGCAACAGTGTCGCGCCGGGGAAGTCGAGCCTTTCGGCGTCCGGCGACGCCTGTGCCGCGACCTCGGCGCGCGGGCCCGCCGCGAGGATGCGGTCGCCCTCGACGAGTACGGCACCGTCTTCGATCGGCGTGCTCGGCCGCGGCAGGATCCGGCTCGCCGTCAGCAAAAGCTGTTTCGTCATACCTTGCTCCTGGAGACGGCGGCGGAGAGCGCGAGCAGCGGCCGCACGTCGGATTCGATGTCGGAGGCGCCGCCGGGGAGCACGAGTTTCGCGCGCCCGTCGGTCTCCTCGCCCGCGGTCTGCCGGGCGATCGCCGTCTTCAGCGCCTCCGCCGCCGCCTGCGGATCGTCCGCGGCGAGTGCGGTCAGATCGGTCTCCAGATACGGACTCAGCTGCACGAGCCCGTCCCGGATCTCGATCACCCGGCGGTAGTACCGGCGATGGACCGTGCGCGGACGCCACCGCTCCCACGCCCCCTGCGGCGTGGTCCGGAGCACGATGTTCGGATAGATCCCGGCCAGCGCGGTCCACAACGGGGTGAGCTCGTCGTGGTGCCGCCGGTGCTGGCGGCGTCGTCGCAGCGCGGCGAACCGCGCGCGGGCGCCGGGGTAGGTGATCCCGGCGAGGAAGAGCACGATCCCGAGGAGCACCAACGGCACGGCGACGGTGAGCAGAAGCGGGATCGACGGTCCGAACGCCCACGCGATCACGATGTAGAGCGCGCGGAAGACACTGCCGACGGAAAGGCAGATCAGTCCGGCGGCGCTGAGTTTCAGCCCGATCTTCAGATGGCGGTCCGCGGTGCGGATGTACCGGAAGATCCACCAGGCGCAGGCGGCGAGGCCGTAGATCAGGTAGATCCCCGCGCCGAGGTAGAACAACGCCACCCCGGGCACGTGCACGAGCTTCGGGCTCAGTGCCAGCCCCCGCACCTCCGGCGGGGTGACGGCCATGGCGACCAGCATCAGCGCGATCGCGCCGGACAACGGGATCAGCTCGAACAGGACCCGCCCCGGCCTGCGCGGGCCCAGCGCGGAGCCGAGGAACACGATCAACAGCGCGCAAACGCCGATGGCGAGCAGGACGTTGTTGACCAGGCGGCCGGTGCCCTTGCCGGTCAGGTCGTCGAGCCAGCCGACGATGACCTTCTGCTGGGCGAGGAAGGAGCCGGCGACGCAGACGATCGTGATCGTGATCGCCCAGTTCGGCAGCAGGCGGGGTGCCCGGTAGGTCTGGTAGATCCGCCAGGCGAGCGCGGTCGCGAACAGCACCATCGCCACGACGTTGATGGGGGAGAACAGTGGAGTCACAGCCACCCTTGATGGTCGCCCAGCGCGCCTTGGACGCGGCGGACGTCATCGTCGTCGGCGCGACGGGGAATCGTGTAGTTCAAGACCGACGCCCATTCGAGGATGATGGTCGCCACGGTCTCGGCTTCCCATTCGTGCGCCTCATCGTAGGAGGTGCGGCGTAAAGCGCGGTGTACCGCGTCGCCGTCGAGGCCGGGGGCGGGGCCGCGCAGGAAATCGGCGGGTTCGGCGTCGCCGCCGGGATGGTGATCGGCGAGCATATGCCCGAGTTCGTGCAGGATGATGTGGTCCTGATGGGATTTCGTCGTCTCCTGCTGGAAGAAGATGTAATCCGCCGAACCGGTGGCGATCCAGCAGCCGAACGGGCCGGGGACCTCCAGCGGGTACGGCATCAGGCGGATCGGCCTGCCGCGCTGTTCGCCGAGCCGCTCGCAGAGCACACCGACGTCGAGCGGCGGCTCGATGTCGAGCTTGTTCAGCATCTTGCGGCAGCGTTTGCGGAGTTCCCGTTCCTTCATCGGTTCTCTTCCGGCTGCTCGCGCTCGGCCCGTTCATAGCGTTCGACGAGTTCCAGCAGGTCCATCACCTGGCGACGGCCCTGCGGGGACAGCTCCTGCGCCCGCATGGCCATGAGCGTCGCCTCTCCGACCGGCTGGGGCTCCTGCTCGTCGAAGAAGTAGGTGATCGGTACCCCGAACAGTTTCGCCAGCGCTTCGACGTAGTGGATCTTCGGGTTGACCCGTTTGCCCGTGGCGAGCTGCTGGAGATAAGCGGGCGACATGGTGGGCCCGCCGGCGCGGTCGATGGCCGCGGACAGCTCGCGATAGCTGTGCGGGGCACCTTCGTCCGCGCGCACCGAATCGATCAGCGCGGTCAGTTTCTGGGCGAAGGTCTGATACGGCGACATGACCCCCCAACCGTTCCGTAGTCCCGTTCCGTAGTTGGAGTGTAACGCGATACAGCCTGTCCGCAGCTGTTGACAGCCCATGTATGCAGTGGTTTACAGTTGTCAAGCGGTTTCGTGCCGTGTCCGGTCTCTTGCTCCGGATTCCGTGCCCTGGGGGTGCACGGACACCGGAGTGAGAGCCGTTTTTTCCGGTGGGTGCACAAGATCGTGCCGGATGTAGTACGCTGAGGCAGCCAAGGTTGATCGCCATCACGGCGAACCCTTGGCCTAGGCCTGTTGCCGGAGGTCGACCCCCAGGGCTTCCGGTGACAGGCCCCTTTACTTTCACCGCATTCAGAGGACGAAATGCGGGCGGGGATCAGGGCATGAGCGTGGCGGCCAGGGTGCCGCCCAATTCGAAACATGCCTCGAGATCCGCTTTGCCCGGTTCGCCGGTGACGAGTACCGGCGAGGCCGCGCTTTCCCAGCCGAGGCCGGTCGTGATGGCCTCGATCCCGCGCACGGTGCCGGACGTGTCGTTGTTGCCGTGCACGAAGAACCCGAACGGCCGCCCCCGCGTGGAATCCAGGCACGGGTAATAGACGGTGTCGAAGAAGTGCTTCAGCGCGCCGGACATGTAGCCCAGATTCGCCGGGGTGCCGAGCAGGTAGCCGTCGGCCTCCAGGACGTCGGGCACGGTCGCGCCCAGCGCCGCGCGGCGCACGACGTCGACGCCCTCGATGTCCGGATGGTTCGCGCCGGAGAGCACGGCTTCGAACATCGCCTGTGTCGAGGGCGACGGCGTGTGGTGGACGATCAGCAGCCTCGGCACGTCACACCAGCCGGGACTCGATGTCGGCCCGGAGTGTCGCCAGCCGCGTTTCCGCGGCGGCCCGCGCCTCGGCGAGATCGCCGGTGACCGGCTCCTTGATCTGCAGGTACGCCTTCAGTTTCGGCTCGGTCCCGGACGGCCTGATGACGACACGCAGTCCCTCGCCGGTCAGGCGGAGGACGTCGGCGTCGGGCAGGAGGTCCTCCATCGTGACGCCGGTGCCGCCCAGTGACGCCGGGGGAGTGGCACGCAGGCCCGCCATCAGGCGCTCCCGCACCGACAGGTCGGTGACCCGCAGCGAGACCTGATCCGTCACGTGCACCCCGTGCTTCACGGCCAGTTCGTCGAGGACGTCCAGCGGTCCGCGGCCCGCCGCGCGCAGGGAGGCGGCCAATCCCGCGGCGAGCACGGCGGCGGAGATGCCGTCCTTGTCGCGCACGAAACCGGGGTTCACGCACAGGCCGAGCGCCTCTTCGTAAGCGAACACGAGCCCTTCGCCGGCGCGGACCAGCCATTTGAACCCGGTCAGGGTCTCCGCGTAGCGCGCCCCGAACTCCTTCGCGACTTCGCCCAGCATCGACGACGACACGATCGTCGTGGCCACCAGCGGATCGTTCGTGTCTACAGTGGACAGAACGTGCCAGCCGAGCAGGACGCCCGTTTCGTCCCCGCGCAGCATCCGCCACGAACCGTCCCGCTCGCGCACGCCCAGCGCGCACCGATCGGCGTCCGGGTCGAGCGCGATCGCCAGGTCGGCGCCGGTCTCGGAAGCCAGGGCCAGCAAGAGATCCGTCGCGCCCGGTTCCTCCGGATTCGGGAAGGAAACCGTCGGGAAGTCCGGATCCGGCGCGGACTGCTCGGCGACCAGGCTCAGCTCGGTGAAACCGGCGCGCTCGAAAGCGGCGCGCAGAGTCTCCGCGCCGACGCCGTGCAACGCCGTCGCGGCGACCTTGACCGCGCGTTCCGGGCCGCGCGGCAGCAGCGCGACCTTGGCGAGGTACGCGTCCTGCAGTTCGTCGCCCAGCACTTCGGCGCCGGGCTCACGCGGCACGCTGATCGCCGGGGGAGCGGCTTCGATGGCGCGCTCGATCTGGCCGTCCGAAGGCGGGACGATCTGGCCGCCTGTCGCGTCGTAAAGCTTGTAACCGTTGTCGGCCGGGGGATTGTGCGACGCGGTGATCTGGATACCCGCCACCGCGCCGAGTTCCAGCACGGCGAACGCGAGCACCGGCGTGGGCAGCGGACCGGGCAGCGTCTTAACCGCGAACCCGGCGGCCGTCAGCACCTCGGCGGCGGCCTTGGCGAAGGCCTCCGAACCGTGCCGCGCGTCGCGGCCGACCACCACGACGCCGCCCGAATGTCCTTGTGCGGTCAGCCAGGCCGCGACCCCCGCCGTCGTCCGGGTGACGACCGCGACGTTCATCCCATTGGGGCCCGCGCGCACCGGGCCGCGCAGCCCGGCGGTGCCGAATTCGAGCGGTCCGGCCATGCGGTCCGCGAGTTCGTCCGCCGCACCGGTTTCGCCGCCCATCGCGCGGGCGAGGATGTTCTGCAGCTCGACGCGGGAATCGTCGTCCGGGTCGTCGGCGATCCAGCGGAACGCCCGATCCCGGAGATCCGAGGTCAAGGAAGTCGTCACCGAGTCAGCCTACGGGTACGTTGGAGAGGGTGCGATTGATCTTCACTTCTCTGGTGAGTCATGGTCATCTCTATCCCCTACTGCCGCTCGCCGTCGCCGCTCGCGACGCCGGGCACGAGGTCGTGTTCGCCACCGGCGACGACATGCTGACGGTGGTCGAAAAGGCCGGTCTGGCAGTGGAAAGCGCCGGATTCGGGATGCGGGAGGCGTTCGAGTCGGTCGCCGGCCCCGACGCTCCCAAACCCAACGCCTCCGACGCCCCGCCCGAGTCGTTCAATCCCGTTATCGGCGAAGTGTTCGGGAATGTGCTGCCCCGCCGATTCGTCGCCGATCTCACACCGGTGCTGGAGCGGCACCGGCCGGATCTCGTCGTCTACGAAAGCGGCAACGCCGGTGGCGCGATCGCCGCCCACCTCGCCGGGATTCCCGCGATCGGGCACGGTTTCGGCCGGTTTTCGCCGGGCGACGTCATGGACGTCATCTACGGCCGCCTCGCGGAATTCACCGCGGAGGTCGGTTTGCCGGATTTGGATACGCGGTCCTTCGGCGACCCTGTCGTCGACATCTGCCCGGAATCGGTGCAATCGCCGGAATTCCTGGCCGGAGCGAACCGGATCCCGCTGCGTCCGGTCGGCTGGGCCGAACCGGGAGACCTCCCTGCGGGCGTGGTGGGCCGGGACAAGAGCCGTCCGCTCGTTTATCTCACGCTCGGGACGGCGTTCGGCGACGAAGACGTGCTGAAGCGGGCCATCGGCGGTCTGGCGCGGCTCGACGCGGACGTCATCGTCGCGGCGGGCCCGACGGTGGATCCGGCGGCACTGGGCGAAGTCCCGGGCAATGTCCGCGTCGAGGTGTGGGTGCCGCAGGTCGAGCTGCTGCCGCTTGTCGATCTCGTGGTCCATCACGGCGGCAGCGGGACGACGCTGGGTGCCTTCGGCGCCGGGCTGCCGCAACTGGTGCTGCCGCAGGGGGCGGATCAGTTCACGAACGCCGAGGCCGTCGTCGCGGCCGGGGTGGGCGTGCAGCTGATCGGTGCCGAGGCCGTCGAGGACGTCATTTTCGAGCAGGCGCGAAAGCTGCTCGCCGACGAGACCGTCCACGGTGCGGCGCGCCGGCTCGCCGACGAGGTCGCCGCGATGCCTTCGCCCGCGGAGGTCGCTCAGCGGCTTCCCGGGTTCGCCGGCTGAGTAAGCGCTCCCGGATGTCAGGAAAGGGTCGTTCAGGACGAAAAATGTCCTGAACGGCCCTTTCCTGACACTTCTCAGGCGCGGGAGACGAGTTCCTTGAGCAGGGTGCCCATCCGGGTGGCGGACTGGCGGCCCGCCTCGAGGACCTCTTCGTGGTTCAGCGGTTCCCCGGTCATCCCGGCCGCCAGGTTGGTCACCAGCGAAAGCCCGAACACCTCGACCCCGGCGGCGCGGGCGGCGATGGCCTCCAGCACCGTCGACATGCCGACGAGGTCGGCGCCGAGCGTCCGCAGCATGCGGATCTCCGCGGGCGTCTCGAAATGCGGCCCGGTGAGCCCCGCGTAGACGCCTTCCTCCAGCGAAGGGTCGATTTCGCGAGCGATGTCGCGCAGCCGCTTCGAGTAGAGATCGGTCAGGTCGACGAAGTTCGCGCCGACGATCGGCGAGCGCGCGGTGAGGTTCAGGTGGTCGGAGATCAGCACCGGCTGCCCGACGCGGAAGCCCTCGCGCAGGCCGCCCGCGGCGTTGGTCAGCAGCACCGTCCCGGCGCCCGCCGCCGCGGCGGTGCGCACGTTGTGCACGACCGGGTCGATGCCCTTGCCCTCGTAGAAATGCGTGCGGCCCAGCAGGATCAGCGCGCGCTTCTCGCCGACGCGGACCGACCGGACGGTTCCCCCGTGCCCGACCGCGCCCGGCGCGGCGAATCCGGGCAGTTCGCCCAGCGGGATCTCCGCCTCGGGCTCCCCGATGACGTCCGCCGCCGGGCGCCAGCCCGAACCGAGCACGACGGCGATGTCGTGCTTCTCGACGCCGGTGCGTTCGGCGATGGCGGCGGCCGCCGCGACCTCGTTCTCACTCATGCGACGAGCGTATCCGGACGGTTCTCACGAGCAGGAACGCCACCAGCCCGAACGGGGACAGGAAGATCGTGAGCGCCAGGATCGGGCCGGTCACCAGCGGGTGGATCCGGTGCTCGCGGGATTCGAGGTACATCCAGCGCGCGATGAAGAGGTCGAAGGCGATCAGGTGGGCCCAGATCGTGGCCGCACCGTACGGCGAGCCGGTGAACGCGCTGAGCACGCCGAGGTCCGGCCTGCTGACCGCCGTCCAGAGCTCGCCGAAATGCGCGATCGCGAGCACGAAGTACGGGATCAGCGGCAGCAGCGGTGTCCAGGGCGAGGACATGATCCGGCGGGTCCACGACCAGCCCGGCAGGAAGATCATCAGCAGCCAGAACGGCGTCGCCAGCGGGAAGGTCCAGGTGAACAGGGTCTCGGCGCTCATCGCGACGATGCCTCCAGTTCCCGCATCGGCCGCCCGATCGCGATTAGCCCGCTAAAGGCGACGCCCGCGATCAGGAGGGCGAAGGCGGTGAGGGTCTGGCCGTCGGGGGCGATGATCGACTGGCCGCGCAGCGCCTGCCAGGTGAGCAACGCGAGCAGGCCCGCGTAGCCGACGCCGGCGATCACCACGAGCCGCAGCCGGAGGACGTCGTCGCGAAGCCGCGGATAGCGTGCGGCCAGGACGCCGAGGACGAGCGCGAGCAGCGGAAGCGCCTGGAGGCCGTGCAGGCCGAGGAAATGCGGGATCCGCAGGTCGCCGCCGACCGTGCTCCAGCCGAGGATCGGCAGACCGGGACCGCCGTCGGGCAGGCCGACGGTATGCGCGCCGATCATCGCGGACTGGCCGGTCGCGTCGAGCAGGGCCTGCTGGTCCGGGGTCGGGCTGGTCATCAGCGTGGCCAGCGAGAGCCCGAGCACGCCGAGGATCGCGCCGATCCTGGCCGCCCACGCCGTCGCCCGATCGGGGAGCCGGAGGAACAGGACGGCGGTCGTCAGCGCGAGGTTGGCCACCCACAGCACGGCGATCGTCCCGGCCATGACGGCGAAGATCGTCGCGTCCAGCGGGGTCTCGTTGTTGAAGTGACTCGCGCGGACGCGGACGGTCTGGACCGCCATCAGCGCGTATTCGATCGCGAAGCTCACGACGAGGACGTTCGTCAGCCAGTACGCGGTCCGCCGGAACTTCGGCAGCAGTGAGACGAGCCAGCTCCAGGTGAAGAAGTACAGCGCCGCGGAGACGGCGAATTTGAACAGTTTCGCCCACAGCGGCGCGCCGTTCAGTGTCCGCTGGTCGATCAGCATGGCCAGGACGCACAGCACGGTGATCACGGCGAAGGCCTGGGCGAAGCGATACGAACCCCGGTGCCAGGTGCGGGTTCTCTCACGGAGATCGGTCAAGATGGTCATGGGTCCCTCCCAGAATGGATAGTCAAGCTCTCCGTTATGGGAACCTAAGCTATCCATCCTGAGAAATCTTCAGGGAAGACCCTGGAACCGCCCCCGAGATCGGAGAACGCACGCGTGCGGATGGCCGAACTGAGCGAGAAAGCCGGGCTCCCGGTCGCCACGATCAAGTACTACCTGCGGGAAGGGCTGCTCCCGCCGGGTGAGCGGACCAGCCCCAACCAGGCGAAATACGGCGAGGGGCACGTCCAGCGGATCAAGCTGATCAGGGCGCTGATGGAGGTCGGCGGCCTGTCGCTCGCGACGGTCGGAGAGGTGCTCGCCGCGGTCGACGCCGGGGAAGCCAGCCCCCACCACATCCTCGGCATCGCCCAGCAGAGCATCACGCCGCCACGGCAGGTCGCCGACGACGAAGCCCGCGAATGGGCGCTCGCGACGGTCCGGGACCTCACCGAGCGCCGCGGCTGGCCCTGCAAGGAGGACGACCTGGTCATCCAGGCCCTGGTCGGCGTCCTGTGCACGATCCGCGAGGTGGGGCACGGCTGGTACCTCGACCACCTCGACGACTACGCCGAGATCGCCGACCGGACCGCCGAACTGGACTTCGAAGCGATCGCCGGGCTCGAGTCGCTGGAGCAGATCATCGAGATCGCCGTCGTGGAGACGCTTCTAGGGGACAGGCTGCTCTCGGTGTTGCGGAGGCTGGCGCAGCAGCGTGCCTCGAAGGCCTACTTCAGCCGTCGACGATGAAGGACAGCGCGACCGGCTCGAAGATCCCGGTCTTCGCCGAGTTCTCCTGCTCGATGGGCGAGGTCACCGACAGAATCCACAGATCCGAGCCGCCGCCGAACAGGTCCATGTACGTCGTCCGCGTGATGCTCTCGTTCGGGGCGTCCCGGTTGCCGGAGGCGCGCTCGGTCGTCCGGTACGTGTACCGCAGGCTGCCGTCGCCCCGGCCGGGCACGGTGGTGGGCCCGCCGATGGGGGCGATCTCCGGATGCTGGCTCCTCAGCCAGCTGAAGTAGGCCTGCGCCGGGCTGTCGGCCAGGAAACCGCTCAGCCGCTCGACCCGGATCGTCTGGCGGCCGTCGGGCGAGACGTACTGGACCACCGTGCTCGGTAGACCCTTGGTGACGTGCGGGGCGACGAACTTCTGCCAGCCCTCCGGGACACCGAGGCTGAACCGGCCGCCTTTGAGGCCGTTCACCGTGCTGGCGTCACCCTGCTGCGTGATCAGTTTCGGCGGCGGCTGGGTGACGATCGTGTCGCCTTGCTGCAGCTTCTCCGGCGGCCGCAGATCCTGCCCGCCGACGGCCCTGGCCAGCACGAAACCGCCGCCCGCGGCCAGCAGGAAGAGGACGACCGACGCGAGCGCCAGCACGACGGTGCCCACCGTCGACCGGCCGGGCCGTCGAGGCGGCTGGGGCGTGACGGTCGGCATCGGCGCGAGCTCGACGGGTGGCGCCGGCTCGGGCTGGTTCAGGAACGGCAGCGGACCGGGGTCGGCGGCGAGTTCGGAACTCGTGCCCTCGCCCGGCTTCTCCGGCGCGACCGGCTTGATCACCTGGGTGTCGGTGGCGTCCAGATGCGCGGTCGTCTTCTTGCCGTCGGGCGTGTGGAAGAGCTCGGCGGGGAACAGGTCGATGAGCGTCTTGGCCTGCAACGGATACAGGCGGCGCCGCACCTCGCGCAGGGTGATCCGCTTCGACGGCTCCTTCTTCATGAGCGCGCCGATCACGTCGGCCAGCGGGCCGGGGCCGGGCTTCGGCACCTTCCCGTTGACGACCTTGCCGACCGTTTCGAGCGGGTCGCCGTCGGCGTCGTACGGCGGCGAGCCCTCGATGGCGGCGAACAGCGTCGCGCCGAGACCCCACAGATCCGCGGCGGGGACGACGGCGCCGCCGGAAGCGACTTCGGGCGCGATGTAGGCGGGCGAGCCCAGCATCATCCCGGTGCGGGTCATGGTGGCTTCGGAGACGTTGCGCGCGATGCCGAAGTCCGTGAGCTTGATCCGGCCGTCACCCGCGACGAGGACGTTCCCCGGTTTGACGTCACGGTGGGTGATCCCGGCGGCGTGCGCGGCTTCGAGCGCGGACGCCACCGCGATGCCGACCGCCGCGGCCTGCTCGACCGTCAGCGGCCCGTGGTCGCGCAGGATATGCGCGAGGCTGCGCGACGGCAGCAGCTCCATCACGACGAACGGTTCGTCGTTCTCGCGCGCGACGTCGTGCAGGATGATCACGTTCGGGTGGCTCAGGACGGCGATCGCGCGGGCTTCGCGCAGGGTCCGCTCGCGCAGTTCGTCGGCCTGCGACGCCGGGACGCCGGGCGGGAGGCGGACCTCTTTGACCGCGACGGGGCGGTGCAGGAACTCGTCGTAGGCCGACCAGACCGTGCCCATCGACCCTGATCCGATGACCGAGCGCAACCGATATCGCCCGGCGACCACACGCTTCTCGTCGCCGGGACTCTCGCTGGACTCGGTGGTGTCGGACGGCACGGCCCAATTGTGTCGTATGCCCGCGTGGCGGCCCTATGCGCCGTGCCCTGTCGGAGTGAACGGGCCGCCCGGACAGCGGCGCCCGCGCGGTGCACTGCCGGGCCGTCCGTCTGATCACACGTGTCGTCCGGCCAGTCACGCGAAACCGCCGTTCACGACCGCACGGGCCGCCCCCTAAGCACCCCCTAGGCGCGACTAGCGTCACAGGTGGTGCCACTTGAGGGCCGTTAGCATCGTTGGCTATGACGGAAGTGGCCGAAACGGAGTCAGTGCCGACCCCCGGCGAGCCCGACGCGCCCGGAGAGCTGGAACTCGCGGCGGAGTTCCCGGAAGCGAGCCGGGAACAGTGGCGTGAGCTGGTCGCCGGCGTGCTGCGCAAGAGCGGCGCCATCGACGAGTCCTTCGACGGCCTGCCCGAAAGCAAGCTGATCACGCGGACGTACGACGGCCTGGAGATCCAGCCGCTCTACACCGCCGAAGACACGGTCGAGGGGACTGGTTTCCCCGGCCTTCCGCCGTTCGTGCGAAGCGCCCGGCCAGAAGGCGCGGTGACGACCGGCTGGGACGTCCGCGCCCGGTACGCGCGCCGCGACGCCAAGGCCACCAACGCCGCGATCCTCGCCGACCTCGAAGGCGGCGTCAGCTCGATCTGGCTGCGCGCCGGCGCGACCGGGATCCCCGTCGCCGATCTGGGCGACGCGCTGAACGAGGTGTACGTCGACCTCGCACCCGTCACGCTCGACGCGGGCGAAGAGTACGAAGCCGCCGCGAACGAGTTGTTCACGCTCTTCGCCGAGCGCGAGATCCCGGCGAGCGCGGTCACCGCGACCTTGGGTGCCGACCCGATCGGCTTGACCGCGCGCACCGGCACGACGCATCCGCTCGCTCCTGCCGCGGAATTGGCCGCGCGCGTCGCTTCCAGCCACCCGAAGGTGCGGACGATCGTCGCCGACGGCCTCCCGTTCCACGAGGCGGGCGGCTCGGACGCGCAGGAACTCGGCGCGGCCATCGCCGCGGGCGTCGCGTATCTGCGGGCGCTCACCGAAGCGGGGCTGGACGTCGACACCGCCGCGGGCCAGCTCGAATTCCGGCTCGCCGCCACCGCCGACCAGTTCCTCACGATCGCCAAGTTCCGCGCCGCGCGGCGGCTGTGGGCCCGGGTCACCGAGGTCTCCGGGGTCTCGGCCGGCAAGGGCGCCGGCATGCGGCAGCACGCGGTCACCTCGCCCGCGATGCTGACCCAGCGCGACCCGTGGGTGAACATGCTGCGGACCACGCTCGCCTGTTTCGGCGCCGGGGTCGGCGGCGCGGACGCGATCACCGTGCTCCCGTTCGACGCCGCGATCGGCCAGCCGGACGCGTTCTCCGCGCGGATCGCGCGCAACACGCACGCCGTGCTGCTGGAGGAGTCCAAACTGGCCGGTGTCATCGACCCGGCCGGCGGCTCCTGGTACGTCGAGAACCTCACCGACGAGCTGGCCAAGGCCGCGTGGCGCGAATTCACCGCCATCGAGGCGGCGGGCGGGATCGAGGCGGAACTGGCGTCCGGAGCGCTCGCCGGACGGCTCGCCGAGACCTGGGAGAAGCGGTCGAAGCGGCTCGCGACCCGGCGTGATCCGATCACCGGCGTCAGCGAATTCCCCAACCTGACGGAGAAAGCGGTCGTCCGCGACGCCATGGACGACGTGGCGGGCGGCGGCCTGCCGCGCTACCGGTACGCCGAGGCCTTCGAGGCGCTGCGAGACCGGGCGGACGCGCATCCCAGCCGTCCTCGCGTCTTCCTCGCCACGCTCGGCCCGGTCGCGGCGCACACCGCGCGGGCGAGTTTCGCGGCGAACCTGTTCCAGGCGGGCGGGATCGAGGCCGTGAACCCCGGCGCGCCCGAGGACGTCGTCGCGGAATTCCGGGCCAGCGGAACGAAGATCGCCTGCATCTGCGGGAGCAACACTTCCTACGCCGAAGAAGCGGACAGCGTCGCGAAGGCGTTGAAGGAAGCGGGCGCGACGTCCGTGCTCCTCGCCGGGAAACCCGGTGACCATCCGGACGTCACGGGCTACCTCTTCACGGGCTGCGACGCCCTGGAAATCCTGACCGGCACGTTGAACGAGCTCGGAGTGCAGTGATGACCATCCCGAACTTCGCCGGAATCGACCTCGGCTCGCCCGAACCGGCCGACCGTCCTCAGTGGACCGAAGCACTGCACGCCGCCACCGGCAAGGGCCCCGACGCGCTCGCCTGGGAGACGCCGGAGGGCATCGGGGTCAAGCCGGTGTACACCGCCGACGATCTGTCCGGAGTGGACTTCCTCGGCACGTATCCCGGTGTCGCGCCGTATCTGCGCGGCCCGTACCCGACGATGTACGTCAACCAGCCGTGGACCATCCGCCAGTACGCGGGTTTCTCCACCGCCGAGGAGTCGAACGCCTTCTACCGCCGCAACCTCGCCGCCGGGCAGAAGGGCCTCTCGGTCGCCTTCGACCTCGCGACGCACCGCGGCTACGACTCCGACCACCCGCGCGTCGCCGGTGACGTCGGCATGGCGGGCGTCGCGATCGACTCGATCTACGACATGCGCCAGCTCTTCGACGGCATCCCGCTCGACAAGATGAGCGTTTCGATGACCATGAACGGCGCCGTCCTGCCGGTGCTCGCGCTGTACGTCGTCGCGGCAGAGGAGCAGGGTGTCACGCCGGACAAACTGGCCGGGACCATCCAGAACGACATCCTCAAGGAGTTCATGGTCCGCAACACCTACATCTACCCGCCGCAGCCGTCGATGCGGATCATTTCGGACATCTTCTCGTTCACGTCGCGGAACATGCCGAAGTACAACTCGATCTCCATCTCCGGCTACCACATGCAGGAAGCCGGGGCGACCGCCGACCTGGAGCTGGCGTACACGCTCGCGGACGGCGTCGAGTACATCCGCGCCGGGGTCGAGGCCGGGCTGGACGTCGACAAGTTCGCGCCGCGCCTGTCCTTCTTCTGGGCGATCGGGATGAACTTCTTCATGGAGGTCGCGAAACTCCGCGCGGCGCGCCTTCTGTGGGCGAAGCTGGTGAAGGGCTTCGAGCCCAAGTCGTCGAAGTCCCTGTCGTTGAGGACGCATTCGCAGACCTCCGGCTGGTCGCTGACCGCGCAGGACGTCTACAACAACGTCGTCCGCACCTGCGTCGAGGCGATGGCGGCGACCCAGGGCCACACGCAGTCGCTGCACACCAACGCCCTCGACGAGGCGCTGGCGCTGCCGACCGATTTCTCCGCCCGCATCGCGCGGAACACGCAGTTGTTGCTGCAGCAGGAGTCCGGCACCACCCGCGTGATCGACCCGTGGGGCGGCAGCGCGTTCGTCGAGAAGCTGACCTACGACCTCGCGCGCAAGGCATGGGGGCACATCACCGAGGTCGAGCAGGCGGGCGGGATGGCCAAGGCGATCGACGCCGGCATTCCCAAGCTGCGCATCGAGGAGGCCGCGGCGCGGACGCAGGCGCGGATCGACTCGGGCCGCCAGCCGGTGATCGGCGTCAACAAGTACCAGGTCACCGACGACGAGCAGATCGACGTGCTCAAGGTCGACAACGCGGGCGTGCGCGCGCAGCAGCTGGAGAAACTGCGGCGGCTGCGTGAAGAGCGCGACGAGGACGCCACTCAGGACGCGCTGCGGCGGCTCACCGCGGGCGCCGAGTCCGACGGCAACCTGCTCGCGCTCGCCATCGACGCCGCGCGGGCGAAGGCCACCGTCGGCGAGATCTCCGACTCGCTGGAGAAGATCTGGGGGCGCCACTCCGGCCAGATTCGTACCATCTCCGGTGTGTACCGCGAGGAGGTCGGCAAGACCGAGAACGTCGAGCAGGCGCGCGAGCTGGTCGAGAAGTTCGCTGAGGAGGAGGGCCGCCGCCCCCGGATCCTGGTCGCGAAGATGGGCCAGGACGGCCACGACCGCGGCCAGAAGGTGATCGCGACCGGCTTCGCCGACATCGGTTTCGACGTCGACGTCGGCCCGCTGTTCTCCACACCCGGCGAGGTCGCGCGGCAGGCGATCGAGGCGGACGTGCACGTGATCGGCGTTTCGTCGCTGGCCGCCGGGCACCTCTCGCTGGTGCCCGCGCTGCGCGCCGAACTCGCCGAGCAGGGCCGCGAGGACATCATCGTCGTGGTCGGCGGCGTCATCCCGCCGCAGGACTACGAGGAACTGCGCGCGGCGGGCGCGGCGGCGATCTTCGGCCCCGGCACGGTGATCGCCGAAGCGGCGATCGACCTCATCGGACAGCTGACCGCCCAGGAGTCCTGAACCTTGCCGCGCAAGATCGACGTCGGGGCGCTGGCCAAAGGCGTCCTCGCGGGTGACCGCGGCCTGCTGTCGCGGGCGATCACACTCGTCGAGTCCAATCGGGACGATCACCGGGCGCAGGCGCAGGAGCTGCTGGTCGAGCTGCTCCCGCACGCGGGCGGGGCGCGGCGCGTCGGCATCACCGGCGTCCCCGGTGTCGGCAAGTCGACCTTCATCGACCAGCTCGGCACGGATCTGACCGGGGCCGGGCACAAGGTCGCCGTGCTGGCCGTCGACCCGTCGTCGACGCGGACCGGCGGCTCGATCCTGGGCGACAAGACCCGGATGGCGCGGCTCGCGGTGGACCCGAAGGCGTTCATCCGCCCTTCGCCGACTTCGGGCACGCTCGGCGGTGTCGCGAGGGCGACCCGCGAGACGATCGTGCTGATGGAAGCGGCCGGGTACGACATCGTGCTGGTCGAGACCGTCGGTGTCGGGCAGTCCGAGGTGACCGTGGCGAACATGGTCGACTGCTTCCTGTTCCTCACCCTGGCCCGCACCGGCGACCAGCTGCAGGGGATCAAGAAGGGCGTCCTCGAACTGGCGGACGTCATCGCGGTCAACAAGGCCGACGGCGACCACGAACGCGACGCGAAACGCGCGGCGCGCGAACTGGCGGGCGCGCTGCGGATGATCTACGGCCGGGACGCCGAGTGGACGCCCCCGGTGCTGACCTGCAGCGCGCTCACCGATGTCGGGCTCGACGAGGTCTGGGCCGAAATCGGCCGCCACCGCGACGTGCTGACCGCTTCGGGTGAACTGGACGAGCGGCGACGGCGGCAGCAGGTGGAGTGGACCTGGGCGATGGTCCGCGAGCAGTTGCTCGGACGGCTGGCGGCGCATCCGGACGTGCGAGCGGTCGTTCCGGACGTCGAACGGGCGGTCCGGGACGGTGAGCTGACCCCGACGCTGGCCGCGCAACGGATTCTGGAGGCGTTCTCCGGTCCTCCGCGTGGCGGCTGACGCCGGGACCCGGCAGAGTGCAGAATCGGGTTCGCGCCACGCCGTCGAAAGGGAGTCATGCCGAAAAGGTCTCGTCTCGGGCAGCTTGCCGGGCTCGTCTTCGCCGGGCTGGTCGTCTGCGCGCCCGCCGCGCAGGCCGTTGAGATCCAGGCGCCCGCGCCGGTGATCATGCAGGCAGCGGCGGTGCACGAGGTGCTCGGACAGGCGCCTCCGGGGCCGGTGCTCGACCCCGCCGAGACCGACAAGGCCAACAGCCAGGAGACCAAGAACAAGGTCATCGCGGGTATCGCCGCGGCGATCCTGCTCGGCTTGGTGATCCTCGGGCGTCGCTCCCGTTCCAAGAAAAAGAAGTCCTGAACCGCTACCCGTAAGTAGAAGGACTCTCCGCTTAGCCCGGGCCGAACTCTCGCAGCCGTTCATCGCAGATCCACTACCGGCCATCTCCGGCTCGATCACTCGACGAGCGGCTTGTCATCTGCATGGTGCACGATCTATCGCAAATGCGTATCACAGATCGAACGGCACCCAGCGTGCCTTCAGCGACCACTCGTACGGTGGTAGACGAAGGTGACTGTGTTGCGGGAGGAGGTGCGGCGTGACGGTGCTCGATTCACGTCCGGACATTCCAGGCGACCCCGAGGGTCGCGTCGTTGCCCCTATAGAGGCGCCCACCGCGCTGATCTCCGAGGCCGGCGTCAGCATGGCACCTGTGCATGATCTGGGTGCCGGGCGTGGCCCCTTCTGGCTCGACGACTGGCTCCGCGCGAACGCCACCGACGTCGTCGCGTGGCGTCGTCGTATCCACGCGCACCCGGAGCTCTCCCGCCACGAGTTCGCCACGACCGAACTGGTCATGTCCCTGCTCCGCTCGGTGGGGCTCAAGCCATGGGTGCTGCCCTCGGGCACCGGCGTGGTCTGCGACATCGGCAGCGGCGACCGCTGCGTCGCGCTGCGCGCCGACATGGACGCCCTGCCGCTGACCGAGGCCACCGGGCTCCCGTACGCCTCCAAGACCGACGGCGCCGCGCACATGTGCGGGCACGACGCGCACACGGCGATCCTCCTGGGCGCCGCCCGGGCGCTGGCGGGCGCGCCGGAGCTGCCGGGCCGCGTACGGCTGATCTTCCAGCCCGCCGAGGAGGTCATGCCCGGCGGCGCGCTGGACATGATCGCCGCCGGCGCGATGGAAGGCGTCGAGCGGATCTACGGGCTGCACTGCGACCCGCGGCTCGAGGTCGGCAAGGTCGGGCTGCGCGTCGGCGCGCTGACCTCCGCCGCCGACCTCATCGAGCTGCGGCTCACGTCGCCGGGTGGGCACACCTCGCGGCCGCATCTGACCGCGGACCTGGTGCACGCGCTCGGCACCGTGATCACGTCGCTGCCCGCGGTCCTTTCGCGGCGCGTCGACCCGCGATCCGGGACCGTGCTGGTCTGGGGCGCGGTGCACGCCGGCCAGGCCGCCAACGCCGTCCCGCAGGACGGGGTGCTGCGCGGCACGCTGCGCACCGCGGACCACGAGGTCTGGACGATGCTGGAGCCGCTCGTCGCGGCTTCGGTGGAGTCGCTGCTCGCGCCGACCGGGGTCGGGTTCTCCCTCGACTACCGCCGCGGTGTGCCGCCGGTCGTCTCCGATCCGGAGTCGCACGCGCTGATGCGGGCCGGCGTCGAGGCCGCGCTGGGCGAGACCGTCGTGGCCGGGACCGAGCAGTCGTCCGGCGGCGAGGACTTCGGGTGGTACCTGGAGCACGTCCAGGGCGCCTTCGCTCGCCTCGGCGTGTGGTCCGGTGAAGGCCCGATGGCCGATATCCATCGCCCGACCTTCACCCTCGACGAGCGTTCGCTCCTGTGCGGTGTCCGCACCCTGGTGCACACCGCCCTGGCCACCCTGGCCTGAGTTCCGCCCCCAGTCACGCGAGTTCCGTCTTCAATCACGCGAGTTCCGCCCCTGTGCACGGATGTTCGCCCTAACGGGTCCGGACATCCGCGCACAGGGTTATCCACAGTCCGGGCGAGTTATCCACAGCCCGGGAAAACCGGTCTTCCCAAGGCCGATCCGATCTTCGATCCTCGAAGACGTGATCAACTGGGGAGGACGTCATGGGGTGGTCTCGCGTAGTGAGGCCGACCGGATCTTGGGGCGGAGAGCCGTCCTCGAAGGCTTGGCGCGCGGTGCGCTGGCACAGCCGTGGCGAGGCGTCGTCGTCCACGCCGCGGATCTGCTCAAGCTGCCGACCCTGGCGCAGGCGGCACTGCTTTCCGTCGGGCCGCCCGCCGTGCTATCCGGTGTCACTTCTCTTGCCCTGCATGGGATTTCGGCGGTGGAAGGCACCACGGTCCACCTGACCGTCCCGTACTCGAGACGGGTCGGATCGAGGTCGGGGCTCGTGGTGCACAGGGCGGAATTTCACCCGTCCGATATCGTCGAACTGGACGAACTTCCCGTGTTCTCGTTGGATCGCGCGCTGGCCGATCACCTCTGCGACGGCGACGAGCGAACAGCGTTCGCCGCTCTCGACGAGGCCATGCACAACCTCGCGCCGGACCATCGGGCGGTCCTGCACACCAACGTCCGGGATCGCCTTCTCGACCGTCGCGACCGGCGAGGTATCCACAGGGCGCAGATGCTGCTCGCGCTCGCGACGGGCGAGGCCGAATCGCCGTCGGAGAGCATTCTTCGCTTGATCGTCGTGGAGGCCGGGCTGCCGGTCCCGGTCGCCCAGTACGAGATCGGCACCATCGACGGGCGGAAGCTCTACGTCCTCGACCTCGCGTGGCCTGAGCTGCGTATCGCCCTGGAGTACGACGGCTACGCCGCTCACGAGGGCAGGCAGGAGTACGACGCGGAACGGGACGCCCGGATGGCGGCGCGCGGATGGATCACGGTTCGTGCGACGGCGGCTGATCTGCGGGATCCGCGACGGTTGCTGGCGGAGTTGCGGGGCGCCTTCGCGCGTCGCACGGCGCGACTCGCGTGATTGGAGCCGGAACTCACGTGATTGGGGGCGTGACTCGCGTGATTGGGGGCGGAACTCGCGTGATCAGCCGGAGATGCCTTGGCACGGGCGGGTGCGGAGGGCGTCGACGTAGTCGGCGGGGGCGCCGGCGGCCTCGGCCGCGTCGGCCAGTACGCCGAGGTAGCGCGCGGACGGGAGACCGCCCTCGTAGGCGTCCAGGACGTACAGCCACGCCAGCACGGAGCCGTCCATGGTCTGCACGCGGAGCCGGATCTTGGAGTGGATGCCCAGCTCGCCGCCTTCCCAGCGGTCGAGATTGGGCTCGTCCAGCGAGGTGACGTCGTACAACACCACGAAGACCCGGGAGCCCGGGTCTTCGACGATGGTCGCCAGCGCGCCTTCCCAGCCGAGGTCCTCGCCGCCGAAGGTCAGCCTCCAGCCTTCCAGCCAGCCGGTGCCGGCCATGGGCGAGTGCGGAGCGCGCTCCAGCATCTGGGCGGGCTCCATATTGGATCCATACGCGGCATACAACGGCACGGCCACAGCCTAGCGACCTACCGGTCACCCGGCTGGACGCACATGCCGTGTCCGGCCACTCAATCCGCCCAACGGTCGCCCGCGTACGGTAAACGCAGTCACAGACACCGGTGCGAGGAGGAGACCAGTGACCAAGATCGTGATCATGGGCGGAGGCCCCGCCGGTTACGAAGCGGCACTGGTCGCGGCCCAGCACGGAGCCGACGTCACCATCGTCGAACGGGACGGCCTCGGCGGCGCGTGCGTGCTCTACGACTGCGTCCCGTCGAAGACGTTCATCGCCTCCTCCGGCGCGCTCGCGAACATGCACGACCTGCGCGAGCTCGGCATCAACACCGACATGGCCGACACCAGCGTCGACCTGCCGACCGTCCACGGCCGCGTGAAGGGCCTCGCGCTCGCGCAGTCCGCCGACATCCGCGCCCGCGTCCAGCGCGAGGGCGTCCGCGTGGTCATCGGCCAGGCCCGCTTCGACGACGAAGAGGCCGGGCTCGCCACGCACAAGGTCGCCGTCACCGCCCCCGACGGCTCGACCGAGGTGCTCGACGCCGACGTCGTCCTCATCTCGACCGGCGCCACGCCGCGGGTGCTGCCCGGCGCCGTGCCGGACGGCGAGCGCATCCTCGACTGGCGTCAGCTCTACGACCTGCGCGAACTGCCCGAGCACCTGGCCGTCATCGGTTCGGGTGTCACCGGTGCCGAGTTCGCCTCGGCCTACACCGAGATGGGCGTCAAGGTCACCGTCGTGTCCAGCCGCGACCGCGTGCTCCCGCACGAGGACGCCGACGCCGCCGCCGTGCTCGAAGAGGTCTTCTCCCAGCGCGGCACCACGGTCGTCAAGCAGGCCCGCGCCGACAAGGTCGAGCGCACCGAAAAGGGCGTCGAGATCCACCTCTCCGACGGCCGCGTGATCGAAGCCAGCCACGCGCTGATGACCGTCGGTTCGGTGCCCAACACCACCGACATCGGCCTGGAGAAGGTCGGCATCGAGCCCGGCCCCGGCGGCTTCATCGGCGTCGACCGCGTTTCCCGCACCAGCGCGCCCGGTATCTACGCCGCCGGCGACTGCACCGGGGTGCTCATGCTCGCCTCCGTGGCCAGCATGCAGGGCCGCATCGCGATGTGGCACGCGCTCGGCGAGGGTGTCGCGCCGATCAAGCTCAAGACCGTCGCCGCCAACGTGTTCACCCACCCCGAGATCGCGACCGTCGGCATCAGCCAGCAGGCGATCGACTCGGGTGAGGTGCCCGCCCGCACCATCATGCTCCCGCTCGCGACGAACGCCCGCGCGAAGATGGAAGGCCTGCGACGCGGTTTCGTGAAGCTGTTCTGCCGCCCCGCCACCGGCGTGGTCGTCGGTGGGGTGGTCGTGGCGCCGACGGCGAGCGAACTCATCCTTCCCATCGCGCTCGCCGTCCAGAACCAGCTCACAGTGGAACATCTGGCACTGACATTTTCGGTGTACCCGTCGCTGTCGGGGTCGATCACCGAGGCGGGCCGTCAGCTGATGCGGCACGACGACTTGGACTGATCTCCGTCGGACGAGCAACCTTCGCGGGGGTGCCCGCGTCTAGCGCGTGTCGGTGTTTCGTTGACAGCTAGGGGTTTTTCGTGATTCGCAGGGTGCTCGCCGGAGTGGTGGCGATCGGTGCGGCGGTGCTGGCGGGGCCGGCGACCGGCTTCGCTCAGCAAGCCCAGCCGGATCCCGGTGTCACCGTCCAGCTCAACGACGACACGGCTTACGAACTCGGGCTCGTCAACAAGTACGTGCACGGCGAAGCCAACGTGGCGCTGGCGCAGTGCCCCGGCGGTGGCGGCATGAAGGCGCCGACGTCGACGACGTTCTCTTCGCCGGTGCTGACCGTCGGGAAGTACGACTACGGCCCGCTCATCGGGGTCCCGGCGAATGTCAGCGCCGACGTCGAACTCAAGGCGGGCACGGCGCCCGGCAGCTACCCGCTGACCGTCAACTGCAACGGAAAGTCTTATACGGCAACGTTTTCCGTTCCGCCCCGGCAGGTGAGCGCGGTGCCTTCCGGTGGCGCTCGCGCCGGTGACGGCAGCCTGGCGTCCTAATTTCCTTCCGCCCGCACCGGCGATCGCGATCATTTCGTGACCAGGGCGGGCAACCGACCGGCCGCGTGCGGCGTTTGCCAGGCGTGGGGGTGAACGCCGAGCCGGTCCCGGTCTGGGGGCCGGGGCCGGTTCGGCGCGCCTCGGGAGGTGGACATGAAAGCGAGACAGGTGCCGCTGGTGCTCGCGGCCGCCCTGCTGGCCGTCCTGGCGACGCTGGCGGTCGTCCTGTCCGGGCCGCGGGAGACCGGCCAGGCCGCGCCCCCGGCGAGCGCGGAGCGGACAGAGGTGCCGGTGGCGCCGAGCAGCGAGCCGCAGGCCGAACCGGCCGCCGGGATGGCGAAGGCCGATCCGGTGTCGATCGACGTGCCGAAGATCGACGCGAAGTCCAGCCTGATCCCGCTCGGACTCAACGCGGACAACACCATCGAGGTGCCGCCGGTGACCCAGCCGTTGCAGGCGGGCTGGTACGTGCACGGTCCGACGCCGGGGGAGGTCGGGCCGTCGGTGATCCTCGGGCACGTCGACGGGAACAAGCAGAAGGGCATTTTCTTCCGCCTGAAGGAACTCGCGCCCGGTGACCAGGTCTCGGTCGCCCGTAAGGACGGCACGACGGCCGAGTTCGCGGTCACGAAGGTCGAGCGGGTGGCGAAGGACAAGTTCCCGACCGACGCCGTCTACGGCGACACCACGGAACCGGAACTGCGGCTCATCACCTGCGGCGGGGTCTTCGACAAGGCGTCGCGCAACTATCTCGACAACATCATCGTTTTCGCCCGGTTGATCGCGAGGTGAGTTCCATGATCAGGTCCGCCTTGGTGCTGGCGTTCGGAGTCGCGCTGGTCGCCCCGGCCGTCGCGTACGCGCAGGACGCCCCGTCCACGAGCCGGAAGGCGGATCCGTACCCGTTCCTCGGGCTCTCGCCCCGGCAGTCGGTCGCGGGGGAGGAGATCCTGGTGTCGGTCGGTTGCCCGGTCGGCGAACTGGGTGAGGTGAAGTCGAAGGTGCTCGATCGCATCGGCGAATTCACGGTGACCAACGAGGTCCCGGTGATCCAGGGGGCCGTCGCGCATATCGACGCCGGGGCGCGGCCGGCCTTCTACGCGATCACGGCGATCTGCAAGACCACGACGATCACGGCCAATCTCGAGGTCGTGCCGGACAAGACGCCGACCTCGTCCAGTAAGCCGCCGTCGCCGAAGCCGACTGTGCTGCCGAAGCCTGCTCCGCCGGCGAAACCGGCTTCGGGCCGTCAAGTTTCGAAGATTCCGGTGGGCGCGCCGCAAACCGGGGCAACCGATTCCCTTTCCCGATGGTGTTCTCACTGCGAGGGCTCGCAGTGAGGGAGAAAAACCATGGGAATGAAGGGAATCGTCGCGGGCGCCGGTCTGCTCGCGATGACGGCGGGAGTGCTCCTCGCTCCTCCGGCGTCGGCCACCGCGCCGCCGCCGAAACTGTCGGTCAGCCCCACGAAGGTCGCGCCGGGGCAGGCGCTGCACTTCACCGCCAGTTGTCACGGCACGCGCACCGCCGTGACGTCGCCGGGCCTGACCGGTCCGGTCACGCTCTCAGCCCAGTCCGGCGCGACATCCGACGGGCACGGGAAGGCCGCGGGGAGGACCGGCAAGTTCAAGGCGAGTTTCCGGTGTGACGGCGGGCCGAACCTGCCCGCCGCGAGTGGGACGGCGACCGTCGAGTTCGAGATCGTCTGCCCGCCGCCGACGACGACCACGCCCACCGAGCCGCCGTTGAGCAGCAAGCCCCCGTCCAGCAGCCGTCCGCCGTCGAGTAGTGAACCGCCGTCGAGCAGCAGCGCGCCGTCGTCGAGCTCGGCGCGGGTCGTCCCGGCCGCGGCGACGAAACCGTGCGGCACGCCGGGCAAGACGCCGCAGGTGAAGGTCAAGCCCGCCGGTGCCCCGCAAACCGGCGGCGGCATTTAGTCCTCTGAATGCGCCAAGCGCGTGAAGGCCCCCTTCCCTCGGCTCAGCCGAGGGAAGGGGGCCTTCACGCGCGAAACCGCAGGTCAGTCTTCGTCGACCCAGTCGAAGGTCTTCGTGACCGCCTTCTTCCAGTTCCGGTACTCCGACTCACGGCGGGTCTCGTCCATCGACGGGTCCCACTGCTTGTCCTGCGCCCAGTTGTTGCGGATGTCGTCCTCGCTCTTCCAGAAGCCCACCGCGAGACCGGCCGCGTAGGCCGCGCCGAGCGCGGTGGTCTCGTTGACCACCGGCCGGATCACCGGCACACCGAGGATGTCGGCCTGGAACTGCATGAGCAGCTCGTTGACGACCATGCCGCCGTCGACCTTCAGCGACTTCAGCGGGACACCGGAATCGGCGTTCATCGCGTCGATGACCTCGCGCGACTGGAACGCCGTCGCCTCCAGGACCGCCCGCGCGATATGCCCCTTGTTGACGAACCGGGTCAGGCCGACGATCGCGCCGCGGGCGTCGGAGCGCCAGTACGGCGCGAAGAGGCCCGAGAACGCCGGCACGAAGTACGCGCCACCGTTGTCCTCGACGGTCCGGGCGTGCTGCTCGACCTCGGCCGCGGAGCCGATCAGGCCGAGGTTGTCCCGCAGCCACTGCACGAGCGAACCGGTGACCGCGATCGAGCCTTCGAGCGCGTACACCGTGTCGTTCGAGCCGATCTTGTAGCAGACCGTGGTGAGCAGCCCGTTGTCCGACATGACCTTCTCGGTGCCGGTGTTGAGCAGCATGAAGTTGCCGGTGCCGTAGGTGTTCTTCGCTTCACCCGGCGACAGGCACGCCTGCCCGAAGGTCGCCGCCTGCTGGTCGCCCAGGATGCCCGAGATCGGGACCCCGGCCAGCGCGCCCTTCTCCCGGACCTTGCCGTAGGTCTCCGAAGACGACCGGATCTCCGGGAGCATCGACAGCGGGATCGTCATCTCCTCGGCGATCTCGGCGTCCCAGGCGAGCGTGTCGAGGTCCATCAGCATGGTCCGCGACGCGTTGGTCGGGTCGGTGACGTGCACGCCGCCGTCGACCCCGCCGGTCATGTTCCACAGCACCCAGGTGTCCATGTTGCCGAAGATCAGGTCCCCGGCCTCGGCCTTGGCGCGGGCGCCGTCAACGTTGTCGAGGATCCACTTGATCTTCGGCCCGGAGAAGTAGGTCGCCAGCGGCAGGCCCACCTTCGCGCGGTAGCGCTCCTGCCCGCCGCCGAGCGCGCCGAGGTCGGCGACGATCTTGTCGGTGCGGGTGTCCTGCCACACGATCGCGTTGTACACCGGCTTGCCGGTGGTGCGGTCCCAGACCAGCGTGGTCTCGCGCTGGTTGGTGATGCCGACGGCGACGATGTCGCTCGCGACCAGGTCGCCCTTGGCGAGCGCGCCCGCGGCGACGGCCCGCGTGTTCTCCCAGATCTCTTCGGCGTTGTGCTCGACCCAGCCCGCCTTCGGGAAGATCTGCTCGTGTTCCCGCTGGTCCACGGCGACCACCCGGCCGGAGTGGTCGAAGATCATGCAGCGGGTCGACGTGGTGCCCTGGTCGATCGCGGCTACGTACGAAGTCATCTAGAACTCCAGTCTCAGGTGATGTTGTGGACGGCGAGGAAGAGCAGGGCGGCCAGGGCACCGCCGACCAGCGGGCCGGCGACCGGGATCCAGGAGTAGCCCCAGTTCGGGTTGGCCTTGTTCTTGATGGGCAGCAGGAACGCGTAGGCGATGCGCGGGCCGAGGTCCCGGGCCGGGTTGATGGCGTACCCGGTCGGGCCACCGAGGGACTGGCCGATGACCAGCACGACGAACGCCACACCCGCGTAGCCGAGCGCGGAGTTGCCGAAGTTCGGCGTGCCGCCCTCGGCCGTGGCGTTGGCGTACACCGGGCTGAGCAGGATCCACGCGACCAGCACGAAGGTGCCGATGATCTCGGTGACGAGGTTCCACGCCTTGTTCGGGATCTGCGGAGCGGTCGAGAAGATGCCGAGCGTCTCGTCGCGCTGCGGGTGGTCGTCGAACTGCAGCTTGTAGGCGGCCCAGCAGAGCACGGCGCCGAGGATCGCGCCGACCATCTGCCCGGCGAAGTAGATCGGGACGTCCGCCCACTTCGTCTTGTCCGCGATGGCGAGGCCCAGCGTCACCGCGGGGTTCAGGTGCGCGCCGCTCGGCGCGGCGATGCTCGCGCCGGCGAAGACCGCGAACGCCCACCCGAGGGTGATCATCACGACGCCACCGTTGTGGCCGTTGTTCTTCCGCAACACGTGGTTGGCGACCACGCCGTTACCCAACAGGATCAGGACCGCCGTTCCCAGCAGCTCCCAGACGAATATGGCTCCCACACTCACCGCTTGACCTCCACTTTGGACATTCCGCGCAGGGTCGAACACGGTGTGCTACGGCGCCCTTGCCGACCCACGTCCGTGGCACGTTACCGTCGCGTATTTGTTCCTTCCAGGCACCGCGGGAACCAATCCTTCCAAGATCGACGAGGGTTACGCCACACGTGTCACCCGCATAACGGACCGGTCGCGGCCGATCGTGCGATGCTGGAGTCACAGCGGCACAAGGAGGAATGTCACGTGGCAAGCTCTCAGCGCGAAGCCGAAAACAGCCCCGCCAGGCTGGGACCGCTCAAGCGGGAAGAGTCTTGGCAGCGGCTGGGTGAGGACAAGTTCGATCTCGTCGTCATCGGTGGCGGAGTGGTCGGGGCAGGCACGGCGCTCGACGCCGCGACACGCGGCCTGCGGGTCGCCCTCGTCGAAGCGCGAGACCTCGCCTCGGGAACGTCGAGCCGGTCCAGCAAGCTCTTCCACGGCGGGCTGCGCTACCTCGAACAGCTGGAATTCGGTCTGGTGCGGGAAGCTCTGCGGGAACGCGAGCTGATGCTGACGACGATCGCCCCGCATCTGGTGAAGCCGGTCAGCTTCCTGTATCCATTGACCCACCGCGTCTGGGAGCGTCCGTACACCGCGGCCGGCCTGCTGATGTACGACACGATGGGCGGCGCGCGGTCGGTCCCCGGCCAGAAACACCTGAGCCGCGCCGGCGCGCTGCGGATGGTCCCGGCGCTGAAGCGGTCCGCGTTGATCGGCGGGATCCGTTACTACGACGCGCAAGCCGACGACGCGCGCCACACGATGACCGTCGCCCGCACCGCCGCGCACTACGGCGCAGTGGTGCGCACCTCCACCCAGGTGGTCGGTTTCCTCCGCGAGGCGGACCGTATTTCCGGGGTCCGCGTGCGCGACGTCGAGGACGGCCGCGAGACCGAGATCCACGCCTCCGCGGTGGTCAACTGCACCGGCGTGTGGACCGACGAACTGCAGCGCCTTTCCGGTGGCCGCGGCCGGTTCCGCGTGCGGGCGAGCAAGGGCGTGCACATCGTCGTCCCGCGCGACCGGATCGTCTCGGAATCGGGCATGATCCTGCGCACCGAGAAGTCCGTGCTATTCGTCATCCCGTGGCGCAACCACTGGATCGTCGGGACCACCGACACCGACTGGAATCTCGACCTCGCGCATCCCGCCGCGACCAAGCACGACATCGACTACCTCCTCGAACACGTCAACACCGTGCTCGCGACACCGCTCACGCACGACGACATCGAAGGCGTCTACGCGGGGCTCCGGCCTTTGCTCGCCGGGGAAAGCGAAGAGACGTCGAAGCTTTCGCGCGAGCACGCGGTCGCGCGTGTCGCGCCGGGACTGGTCGCGATCGCGGGCGGCAAGTACACGACGTACCGGGTGATGGCGGCCGACGCCGTCGACGCCGCCGCCGTCGACCTGCCGGGCAGGCCGCAGTCGTCCATCACGGACAAGGTGCCGCTGCTCGGCGCCGACGGCTACCACGCGCTGGTGAACCAGGCCGACCATCTGGCGGGCGAGCACGGGCTGCACCCGTACCGCGTGCGTCACCTGCTCGACCGGTACGGCTCGATGGTGCACGAGGTCCTCGCGCTCGGCGAAGGACGGCCGGAACTGCTGAAGCCGCTGGAGCACGCGCCGGACTACCTCGGTGTCGAGGTCGTCTACGCGGCCAGCCACGAGGGCGCGCTTCACCTGGAAGACGTGCTCGCGCGCCGGACGCGGATCTCCATCGAGTACGCGCACCGCGGCGTCGACTGCGCCGCGCAGGTCGCCACCCTGGTGGGCGAGGTGCTCGGCTGGTCGAAGGACGAGGAGAAGCGCGAAGTCGAGGTGTACAAGGCGCGGGTCGACGCGGAACGGGAGTCCCAGTCGCAGCCGAGCGACGAGGCCGCCGACGCGTTGCGCTCCGCCGCGCCGGAAGCACGCTCCGGGATCATCGAGCCGGTGAGTTGACCGTTGCCGCCCAGTGGTGTGCCGCGCGCGCAGACATCGTTGCCTGATCGAGTGAATCTGGCATAGCGTCGGCCTTCCCGATACGGAAGGCGGCCTTGTGGTGTTTCTCGACTCGTCGACGTGGACGGACCGGATCTTCGCCGGCGGTGCCTGGGTGCCCGGCACCGGCGGCACCCGGAAGGTCACCGAGCCCGCGACCGGAGCGGTGCTGGGCAGCATCGGGATCGCCTCGGCCGAAGACGCCGCGAAGGCGGCGGAAACGGCGGCCGAGGCGCAGCGGGCCTGGGCGGCGACACCGCACGTCCAGCGGGCCGCGATCCTGCGCAAGGCGGCCACGCTGTGGTCCGAGTACGCCGACGAGATCCGCTGGTGGAACGTCCGCGAGGTCGGCGCCGTGCCGGGTGTCGCGGGCTTTTCGCTGCACGTCGCGGAGCAGGAGTGCTACGAAGCGGCGGCCCTGCCCGGCCGCCCGTACGGCGAACTCCTGCCGAGTGAAGAGCCGCGCCTCTCGATGGCGCGCCGTGTCCCGGCCGGTGTGGTCGCGGTGATCTCGCCGTTCAACATGCCGATCATCCTGGGCATCCGCTCGGTCGCCCCGGCGCTCGCGCTGGGGAACGCGGTCATCCTGAAACCGGACCCGCGCACCGCCGTCACCGGTGGCGTCGTCCTCGCGCGCATCTTCGAGGAAGCGGGGCTGCCGCCGGGTGTGCTGCAGATGCTGCCGGGCGGCGCCGACGTCGGCGAGACGCTCGTGACGCATCCGGCGGTCCGGGTCATCTCGTTCACCGGGTCGACCGGTGCCGGGCGCAAGGTCGGTGAACTCGCCGGAAAGCATTTGAAGCGGGCACATCTGGAGCTGGGCGGGAACTCCGCGCTCATCGTGCTCGACGACGCGGACGTCGCCGAGCCCGGCGGGGTCGCCGCGTTCGGCTCGTTCTTCCACCAGGGCCAGATCTGCATGACCACCGGGCGGCACCTCGTGCATGAGCGGCTCTACGACGACTTCGTCGAGCGGCTGGCGGCGAAGGCGGCCGCGTTGCGGGTGGGCGACCCGGCGCAGGACGAGGTCGCGCTCGGGCCGATCATCGACGCCGGGCAGCGGGACAAGATCCACGAACTGGTCACCGCCAGCGTCGCGGCGGGCGCGCGGGTCGCCGCCGGCGCCGAGTACGACCGGCTGTTCTATTCGGCGACGGTGCTCGCCGACGTGCCGCCGACGGCGCCCGCGGTGGCCGAGGAGATCTTCGGCCCGGTCGCGCCGGTCGTGCGGTTCTCCGACGCGGAGGAGGCCATCCGCCTCGCGACCGCGAGCGAATACGGGCTCTCGCTGGGGATCGTCACGCGCGATGTCCTCAAAGGACTGGAGCTCGCGGATCGCGTCCCGACCGGGATCGTGCACATCAACGACCAGACCGTCAGCGACGAGGCGAACAGCCCCTTCGGTGGCGTCGCCGCTTCGGGAACCGGAAGCCGCTTCGGCGGCGCGGCGGCGAACATCGAGGCGTTCACCGAGACCCGGTGGGTCACCGTCCGGAACCCGCCGCCCACCTACCCCTTCTGATCCCCGCGTTTAGTCCTCTGGATGCGGTAGTACGTAGCGCGAACTACCGCATTCAGAGGACTAAATGCGGGAGGGTCAGGCGGTGCGGCGCCAGCGGATGAGGCGTTCCCCGGTCGGGGCCGGATCCAGTTCGGGCCCGATCAGGGTGAACCCGCATTTGCGGGCGACCGAGGCGGACACCTCGTTCGTCTCCTCGTAGCGGTAGCTGACCTCGCGCAGGCCGAGCCCGCCGAAACCGAAGCGCAGGGCCGCGTTGAGCGCGGTGCTCGCGACCCCCTTGCCCCGCGACGCCGCGCGCACCCAGACCGACGCCTCCGCGTACCCGGCGTCGAGATCGAGATCCCGCAGGCCGACCTCGCCCAGCAGGTCCCCGGTCGTCGGCTCGGCCACCGCCCAGGAACAGCGCTCGTCACCCGCCCACTGGGCGGCGCGCAGCGCGACGTACTCGGTCGCCTCGTCGAGGTCCCGCAATCGGTAGTTCAGGACGTACTTGCGATGCGTCGGGTCCGCGAAGGCCGCGACCAGTGCCGGACGGTCGTCGAGGGCCTTGTCCGCCCGCAGTTGCCGCAGGTAGTACTCGCCCGCGTTGATCTCCACCGGTTCCACCCTTCGAGGGTAACCGGAGCTTCAGCGACGGCGGCTCATGATCAGCGCGACCGCCAACGGCAGCAGGAAGACCAGGAACGTCCCGCGGGTGAAGAAGAACAGCGCGATCGCGACCGCGGCGGCGATCGGCACGGCACTGGCCGTCAGCCATTTCGACGGCTGGACCTCGTTCTTCGCGGACGCCTGCGCGACGCCGGGCATCGGCGGCAGGGGGAGCAGCGCGCTGGGCCGGGGCGAGGGCAGGTCCGTGAACAGCGGTTCGAGTTCGCTCGCCATCCTCGCGGCGCTCACCTTCGCCGACCGCGAACCGAACTCGTCGAGGTCGAGTCTGCCGGTGCGGACATGCTCTTCCAGCGCCTCGAGCGCGTCTTGGCGTTCGGCGTCGCTCAGCCGCATGTCCGGTCTCTCGGCACCCACGTCCCGAGTCTACGGGCGGATCAGCCGTCGAGTTCCCGCCGACGCTGCTTCCCGAGCTTCTTGTGGGAGTTCTCCCAGCCCTTGCCCCAGATACCCTCGCCGACGGCGCTGATCCCGATCGGGACGAGGATGAACCACCAGGTGATGCCGGTGGTGATGATGAGCGCGATGGTGGCGATGAAGAGGATCGGCAGGAGCGCGCCCATGACGCGTTGCGTCGGGGAGATGCCCGCCCACGGCGACACCGGTTTCTCCGGTTCGCCGACGGGCGCGTCGTAGCGGGGGTGCGGCTCGGGCAGGTCGAGGAAGATTTCGGCCAGCTCGCCGCGGGTTTTGGCGGCGGTGATCCGGGCGGACCGGTCACCGAACTCGTCGATGTCGATCCTGCCGACGGTCATGTGCTCGCCGAGCGCGGTCAGCGCGGACTCGCGATCCTGATCACTGATCCGCAGCCGCGGAGACGGAACCTCGCTCACCCTTTCGAGAATAGGCCGGGCGAGGCCCCGTCAACCACGACATTCGTCAGTCTTTGAGCTCGAACAGCTGGGTGCCCTGCGTCACCGCGGCGCCGACCTCGACCGCGAGCCCGGTGACCGTGCCCGCCTTGTGCGCGGTGACGGGGTTCTCCATCTTCATCGCTTCGAGCACGACGACCAGCTCGCCCGCCTCGACCCGCTGGCCCTCTTCGACGGCGACCTTGACGATGGTGCCCTGCATCGGCGCGGTGACCGCGTCGCCGCTCACCGCGGCCTTGGTGCCGCCCGCGCGCTTGCGCGGCTTGGCCTTCACGGCCGTCCCGCCGCCACCGGCGTCGAGCGAGAAACCGCCGGGGAGCGACACTTCGAGGCGTCGGCCGCCGACCTCGACGACGACGTTCTGCCGGGGCTGCTCTTCCTCGGCCTCGACGGTTTCCGGCGCCACGAACGGCTCGATGGTGTTCTCGAACTCGGTCTCGATCCAGCGGGTGTGGACGCTGAAACCGTTCTCGTCGCCGATGAACGCCGGGTCGTCCACGATCACGCGGTGGAACGGCAGCACCGTCGCCATCCCGTCGGCGACCATCTCGGCCAGCGCGCGGCGGCTGCGCTCGAGCGCGTTCTGCCGGTCCGAGCCGGTGACGATCAGCTTCGCGAGCATCGAGTCGAACTGGCCGCCGATGACGCTGCCGGACTCGACGCCCGAGTCGACGCGGACGCCGGGGCCGCTCGGCGCGACGAACTTCGTCACGGTGCCGGGCGCGGGCAGGAAGCCGCGGCCGGCGTCCTCGCCGTTGATGCGGAACTCGATCGAGTGGCCGCGCGGTTCCGGGTCCTCGGTGATGCGCAGCTTCTCGCCGCGCGCGATGCGGAACATCTCGCGCACGAGGTCGAGGCCCGTGGTCTCCTCGGACACCGGGTGCTCGACCTGCAGCCGCGTGTTGACCTCGAGGAACGAGATCGTGCCGTCGACGGCGACGAGGTACTCGACCGTCCCGGCGCCGTAGTAGCCGGCTTCCTTGCAGATCGCCTTCGCGGACTCGTGGATGCGCTTGCGCTGCTCGTCGGTCAGGAACGGCGCGGGCGCCTCCTCGACCAGCTTCTGGTGACGGCGCTGCAGCGAACAGTCGCGGGTGCCGACGACGATGGCGTTGCCGTGCTGGTCGGCGAGGACCTGCGCCTCGACGTGGCGCGGCTTGTCCAGGTAGCGCTCGACGAAGCATTCGCCGCGGCCGAACGCGGAGATCGCCTCGCGCGTCGCCGACTCGAAGAGCTCCGGGATCTCTTCGCGGGTGCGGGCGACCTTCAGTCCGCGGCCGCCACCGCCGAACGCCGCCTTGATCGCCACCGGCAGGCCGTGCTCGTCGGCGAACGCGACGATCTCGTCGGCGTTCGCGACGGGGTCCTTGGTGCCGGGCACGAGCGGGGCGCCGGCACGCAGCGCGATGTGGCGCGCGGTGACCTTGTCCCCGAGGTCGCGGATGGCCTGCGGGCTCGGCCCGATCCAGGTCAGCCCAGCGTCGATCACGGCCTGGGCGAAGTCCGCGTTCTCGGAGAGGAAACCGTAGCCGGGGTGGACCGAGTCCGCGCCCGATCGCTTGGCGGCGTCGAGCAGCTTGTCGAAGACGAGGTAGCTCTCGGCCGCGGTGGTGCCGCCGAGCGCGAAGGCCTCGTCCGCGAGGCGCACGTGGGGTGCGTCGCGGTCAGGATCGGCGTAGACGGCGACGCTGGTCAGCCCGGCGTCCTTCGCCGCCCTGATCACCCGTACCGCGATTTCCCCGCGGTTCGCGATCAGGATCTTGGTCACCGGACCACCTGTGCCGGCCTGCTCGGTCACGCCGTACCTCCTGCGTTCGCACGTCGGGCCGCCCCGATGCGGCTCCGCAGCAGTTTACGGAAGTTCCCGCTCTGATTAGTGAGAGCAAGGCCACCCGGTGACACTGTTTATAGCAGCGGCCGACGGTGGCGTAGTTCTTCTAACAGGCCCTACACCAGGGCTTCGCGGTGCCGCAGTTCTTCCGGGAGATCGGAATCGAGCACGATCAGGTCGTACGGCTGGGCCTGGTGGATCCGGCCGAGGTGCTCGGATTTGACCAGCGCCCACGGCTGATGCGGCCCGCAGCACTCGACCAGACGCTGCACGGAACTGAAGGCGATCAACGCCATCCGGCCGTCCTTGGTCGCGCGGAGTTCGATCTCCGCGCTCGTGTAGTCCTTCGGCTTTTTCGCCGTCGGAAGGAACAGTGCGCTGGGCAGTCCGGGGTTCGTCACAGGAACAACATAGACGTGCACTCTGCGCTAGATCACTTACGCTCTCGGATATGCGGACACAGGAAGCGCGGGCGCCACGATCCGTGCTGCTCACCGCCCTGCTGGCGGTGGTGGTGACGGCCGGCGTGATCGTCACCGTGATCCTGCTCCGCCCGGCCGCTCCGACGCCCGCCGGCGACCCCGGCGTGCCTCCGGTTTCCGACGGCGCCCCCAGCGCGCCCGGGGTGAACTGCGGCGACTCGGCCTGCCGGGAGATCGGCGCGATGACCGTCGGCGGGCTGCCCGTCGTACTGCTGGCCGACTCCGCAGGGAAGCAGGGGGTGGTCCGGATCGGCGCGGACACCGCGTACCCGCTGATCATCAACGACCGCGGGGTCACCCTGAAGGGCGATTCTTTGCGCTGTGTCGACGGCACGACACCGGTGTGCCTGGTACGCGGCGAGACGGGCGGCGGTGTGACGGGCGAACTGTTCGTCGCGCGCGGCGGGATCTGGCGGGACACCGGGAAGCCGTATTTCTCCGATGCCGGGACGATCGCGCTGAACGACGTGACCGCCGACGGGGTCGCGGACGTGATCGTCGTGCGGCACGAATGTCCCGGCGCGCAGTCCGGGTCGGCGCGGTGCCAGGCGGCGCCGGTGCTCGCGGAGATCTACGACGTCGCCCGCGGTTCCGTGGGGTGCACGCGCCGGTACACCGCGCCTTCGGAGCTGAGGGGCTGGCCGGATGTGCGGCTGACCAGGGCGGATCTGCGGGCCTGCCCCTGACGGGGAGCAAGGGACCTTTGCTATCGCTTGCACGGAGGCCGGTCCTTAGAGCGTTCAAGGTAGTGAAGGCCTCCTCCACTACCTTGAGGGTAGGGAAGGAGGCCTTCACGGACTTCTGGTCCCTCAAGGGGGCCTTCATGTACTTGAGAAGCGTCACGCCCCAGCGGCGGCAGGCTCCTTCGCGGGGGCAGTAGCCGCTTCGCCGCTCTCAGTCGGCGAAGGGTCTGTCGGCGAGTTGAGCACCTCGTCGTCCAGAAGGCCTTCGCCGCGGGCGACGACCACCGGGACGACGATCTGGCCTGCCACGTTGGTCGCGGTCCGCATCATGTCCATGATCGGGTTCACCGAGTAGATCAGCGCGATCCCGAGCGCCACCTGCTGCGCGTCGAGCCCGATGAACGCGGTGGTCAGGGTCAGCGCGGTCAGCCAGCCGGTGGTGCCCGCGGTGGCCAGCGCGCCGAGCACGGCGACCACGACGATCCCGACGTACTGCCAGATGTTCAGCGAGACCCCGGACAGGTTCGCGATGAAGATGGCGCCGATCGCGGGGAACACCGCGGCGCAGCCGTCCATCTTCGTGGCGCTGCCCAGCGGAGTCGCGAAGGCGGCGTACGCGGGCTGGACGCCCAGGTTCACGGCGGACTGCCGGGTGAGGGGCAGCGTCGCGGCCGAAGACTGCGAAGCGAACGCGAACTGGATCGCCGTGCCCGCCTTCGAGAAGAACTTCAGCGGGCTGACCTTCGCCACGAACTGGAGCAGGATCGGGTAGACCACGAACAGTACGAGCAAGCAGCCGACGTACACCGCGAGCGTGGTGGTGAACAGCGGGCGGAACAGCGCGTCACCGTAGTTCGCGACCGCGGCGCCGATCAGGCCGACGATGCCGATCGGGGCGAGCCGGACGATCCAGCCGAGGTAGCGCTGGATGATCTCGAAGACGCTGGTGGTGAAGTCGACGAACGGCTTGGCCTTGTCACCGAGGCTGTAGGCCGCCGCGCCGATCAGCACGGCGAGGAACAGCACCTGAAGCGTCGAGCCTTCGGTGAAGGCGGCGAAGAAGTTCTTCGGGAGGAAGCCTTCGACGAAGGCGCTCCAGGAGCCCCAGTTGTCGACGCTCTTGGTGGCCTTGTCCGCGTTCTTCGCGGTCGCGGCGACGCCTTCGCCGAGGCCGCCGCTGCCCGGGTTGAACAGCTTCGCGACGGCGATGCCGATCAGCGACGCGATGAACGAGGTGATCGCGAACCACAGGACGGTCTTGCCACCCAGCCGCGCGGCCTTCTTGCCGCCGCCGAGGTTGCGCAGGCTGTTGATGCCGACCACGATCGCCGTGAAGACCAGCGGGATCACCGCGATCTGCAGCAGCGTCGTGAAGATCGTGCCGATCTGGTCGAGCAGGTCGGTCAGCCAGCTCGCCTCGGTCGTCCTGGCGAGGACGCCGAGCAGGGCGCCCACGACGAGCGAGCCGAGGACCGCCGCCGCGAAGACCCTTGGCCTTGTGTAGGTCCGAATGAAAGACACGGGGCGACTCCGGTGCGTGAAGGTTTCCTGATTTCCCGAACGTGAAGAACGTTCGGCGAGGCAGGACTCTTCCGGATCACCCGATCGTGTGGGAGTCGTCTCAGGATGCGGGACGGGTCCAGAGATCGATGACGCTCACACCGACCTCCGAAAGCAAACGCCGGGTCAGCGGCAGGCTGATCCCGATGACACTCGAGAAGTCACCGTCGATGCCCTCGATGAACCAGCCGCCGAGTCCGTCGAGGGTGAAGCCGCCGGCCACCTGAAGCGGCTCTCCGGAAGCGATGTACGCCTCGATCTCTTCTTGCGACGGTGTGCCGAAGCGAACAGTGGTGCCTTCGGTGCCGGACGCTTCTTTCGTCCTCTCACCGTTCTCGACGCGGATGATCGCGTGGCCGGTCAGAAGTTCACCGGTCTTGCCCGCCATCGACGCCCAGCGCTCGCGCGCGGCTTCCGGTGTGATCGGCTTCCCGACCATCTCGCCGTTGATCGACAGCATCGAATCGCAGCCCACGATGACCAGGTCGGAGTGGCCGCCCAGCGTCTCGAAAACCGCCTCGGCCTTCGCCGCGGCGAGCGCGCGGACCAGCTCTTCGGGGGCCGGATCGGTCAGCGACGCGGCGACCGCGTCCTCGTCGACGCCGGACACGACGACGCTCGGATCGAAGCCGGCGGAACGCAGGACGCCGAGGCGGGCGGGGGACTGGGAGGCGAGAACGAAACGCACGTGAGGAAGGTACTCGACGGCTCGCCGTTGCCTGATTGTGACCTGGAACACCCGAACGTGGAGTTAGTTTGTTGTGGCGCGCAACATATGGATTGTTCGAGCTACGGAGGAACCAATGTCGCCCCGCCTCCGCGTCAGAAGATCTCTTCGCACGACGCAAACCACAGTGCTCGCAGGACTGCTCCTGGCCGGTTCGGCCCTGACCCCGGTGGCGTCCGCCGCCCCGGGACCGCTCTACAAGAACCCCCACGCTTCGACCTCCGCGCGGGTGAACGACCTGCTCAAGCGGATGAGCCTCGACGACAAGATCGGCCAGATGACGCAGGCCGAACGCGGCGCGGTCACCCCCGACCAGGCCGCCGCGCTCAAGCTGGGGTCCCTGCTCTCCGGCGGTGGCTCGGTGCCGGCCAGCAACACGCCGACCGGGTGGGCCGACATGGTCGACTCGTACCAGAAGGCGGCGGTTTCGACGCCGCTCGGCATTCCCACGATCTACGGCGTCGACGCCGTGCACGGCCACAACAATGTCTACGGCGCCACGATCTTCCCGCACAACATCGGCCTCGGCGCCGCGAACAATCCGCGCCTGGTCGAGAAAATCGGCCGGGCGACGGCGCTGGAGGTCGCCGGAACCGGTCCGCAGTGGGACTTTTCGCCGTGTCTGTGCGTCGCCCGCGACGACCGGTGGGGCCGGACCTACGAATCCTTCGGCGAATCCCCGCGTGACGCCATCGCGAACGCGTCGGCGATCACGGGGCTTCAGGGGCGCAGGCTCGGCGAGAAACCGGGATCAGTGCTCGCGACGGCGAAACACTACGTCGGCGACGGCGGCACGACGAACGGCGTCGACCAGGGCAGCACCGAGGTGAGCGAACGAGAGCTGCGCCAGATCCACCTGCCGCCGTTCCGCGAGGCGATCGACCGCGGGGTCGGCTCGGTGATGATCTCGTTCTCCAGCTTCCAGGGAGTGCGCATGCACGCCCAGAAGTACCTCATCACCGACGTCCTCAAGAAGGAACTGCGGTTTCGCGGGCTGGTGATCTCGGACTACAACGCGATCAACCAGATCGACGGCAAGGAGGGCTTCACCCCGGAAGAGGTGCGGCTTTCGGTCAACGCGGGCATCGACATGTTCATGGTCCCGTGGGACGCGCCGCAGTTCATCGCGTACCTCAAGGCCGAAGTCGAGGCGGGACGCGTCTCGCGCGACCGGATCGACGACGCGAACCGCCGCATCCTGGCGGAGAAGTTCGAGCTCGGCCTGTTCGAGCGCCCGTACACCGACCGATCGCTCCAGAAGACGTTCGGCAGCAAGGAACATCGCGAACTGGCGCGGCAGGCTGTCCGCGAATCCCAGGTGCTGCTGAAGAACGACGGTGTGCTGCCGCTGGCGAAGAAGAACAACAAGATCTTCGTCGCGGGCAAGAACGCGAACGACATCGGCAACCAGGCGGGCGGCTGGACGCTCACCTGGCAGGGACAGAGCGGCCCGGTGATCCCGGGCACGACCATCCTCGACGGCATCAAGTCGGGGGCGGGGAAGGGAACCACGGTGACCTATGACCGTGCGGGTAACGGAATCGACGGCAGCTACCGGGTCGCCGTCGCCGTGGTGGGCGAAACGCCGTACGCCGAAGGACAGGGAGACCGGCCGAACGGCTTCGGACTCGACGCGGAAGACCTCGCCACGATCGCCAAGCTGAAGAGCTCCGGTGTCCCGGTCGTCGTGGTGACCGTGTCCGGCCGTCCGCTCGACATCGCCGCGCAGCTGCCGCAGTTCGACGGGCTGGTCGCCGCCTGGCTCCCGGGCAGCGAAGGCGCCGGTGTCGCCGATGTCCTTTACGGCGACTACAACCCGACCGGGAAGCTGACGTTCAGCTGGCCGGTCAGCGCGGCGCAGGAGCCGGTGAACGTCGGTGACGGCAAGAAGGCGCTGTACCCGTACGGCTACGGCCTGCGGTACCGCCGGTAGCTTCCGCCTCCCGCGCGGATGAGAGGAACGGTCCTTTCCTTGCGAAATTTGCCAGGAAAGGACCGTTCCTTGCATCGGTCCGCATTCAGAGGACGAAATGCGGGAGGAGGGTCAGGCGGCGCTGGCGGCGGGTTCGCGAGCGGGCGGGTGGGGTGCCCGCGAAGAGCGCCGCATGGTGAGCGCGGCGAGCACGCCCAGCGCGAGCACCGCGGCCGGAAGCAGCAGCGCCACCCGCGCCGCGTCGGTGAGTCCATTGTGGACGGCGTCGAGCGCGAGCCGCTGAGCCTGCTCGGCGACACCGGGCGGCAGGCCGGGGAACGCGGCCGCGCCGGAGGAACCGAACTCCCCGGTCGATTCCGCGGCCTTCGCGACGCCTTCCGTGAACGGCGCCCGGTACTGCTCCGGCAACGCGCTCGCGGCCGACGCCGCCTCGCCGGCGATCGAAGCGCTGATCCGTGCCTGCAGCAGCACACCGACGGCCGCGCTGCCGAGCACGCCGCCGACCTGCCGGGCCGTGTTGAAGATGCCCGACGCGGTCCCGATGAACCGTGGTTCGACCGAACTCATCGCCAGATTGCCCATCGGCGCGAAGATGAAGCCGATGCCGACGCCCGCGACCACCAGCGCCGGGGTGAGCGCCCACGCGTTCGCGCCCGCTTCGGCGATCAGGGCCGTCAGGCCCAATCCGGCGGCGAGCGCGGTGAGCCCGACGATCAGCAGGATCTTCGCGTTGACCTTGTCCGAAGCGCGGCCGACGAACGGGCCGATCAGGCCGCCCAGCAACGACATCGGCGCGAACACCAGGCCGGACATCGTCGGCGACGCGCCCAGTACGGCCTGGAGGTAGATCACGAGAGGCAGGAACATGCCGGTCATCGCGAAGCCGACGGTGACCGCCGTCAGCGCCCCGGCCGAGAAGTTGCGGTTCGCGAAAACGCCGAGCGGGAGCAGCGGTTCGCGGCGGTTGAACCGTTGCCACGCCACGAAAGCGACCAGAAGGGCGATGCCGAAGCCGATGACCTCGAAGACGGTGACCGGCCCGAACACGCGTCCCCAGTCGTAATGCTGTCCATTTTGGACGCCGTAGACGACGCAGAACAACCCGGCGCCGGACAGCAGGATCCCCGGGACGTCGAAGGAACGCGAGTGTTTCGGCTGCCAGTCCGGCACCTTGAGCAGCGCCAGCGCGATCGCGACCACGCCGACCGGCAGGTTGACGAAAAAGATCCATTCCCAGCCGAGGTGGTCGACGAGCACGCCGCCGAGCACCGGCCCGACGATGGCCGCGATCCCGGCGACACCGCTCCAGAGCCCCATCGCGGGGCCGCGTTTCGACGGCGGGAACAGATGGCTGATGAACGCCAGGGTCTGCGGCGTCATCAAAGCGGCGCCGAGGCCTTGCACGGCGCGGGCCGCGATCAACATTTCGACCGAACCGGACACACCGCACCACAGCGAGGCCAGCGTGAACACCACGAGCCCGGCCAGGTAGACGCGTTTCGGCCCGAATCGGTCGCCGAGACGGCTGGCGAACAGCATCGGCACCGCGTAGGTGAGCAGGTAGACGCTGATCACCCAGACGATCGCGTTCAGCCCGGCGCCGAGTTCCCGCAGCATCGCGGGGATCGCGGTCGAAACGATCGTGGTGTCCAGCAGGATCATGAAGAAACCCAGGCACAGCGCGGAAAGCGCGGCCCAGGGATTAGCTTGTCTTGCGTTCATCACTGTCGTCCTCGGTGACCAGGTTCAGCTGCGGCGTGCAGTGCCCCTGGAACCGGATGCGGCCGGATTCCAGGTCTGCGACGAGTTTTCGGGTCCATTCGAGCTCGAAGGCCCGCCGGGCGGTGGCGTAGGACCAGTCGAGCCAGTAGATCTCCGGGAGCTTGTGCTCGTTGACCAGGTTTTCCAGCACGACCTGGTCGGAGGCGATGGCGGCCTGCAGCCGCAGCACACGGTGTTTGAGCTGGGTGAGCGACATCTCCGGGCCGAGCTCGTCGATGACGGCGAGCGCGCTGAGGTACTCGGGGTACTCCTCGGCGGGGTTGGCCAGCATGTCCTGCGCCCGGGTGACGAACTCGTCGCGGCCGGTGTCCGTCATCGCGTACACGGTGCGTTCGGGGCGCTTCCCGTCCCGTTGTGTCTCGACGACCTCGACGAAACCGTTCTGCACCAGGCGATCCACCGCGTGGTAGAGCGAGCCGGCCTTCACCTTCACGCGCGTGTCGACGAAGCGCTCACGCATCAGCTGCGCCATCTCGTACGGATGCATGGGCCGCTCATGCAGGAGTTCGAGCACCGCCATGGCGAGCGGAGTGAGCTTCGCGGCCATGATTGTCCCCCTTGGAAGATTCCCTGCTGATTATTCCACGTGGAATATATGCCAGGCAGTACTGAATCTTCAAGGGGGCGCCGGTGTTGCGGCCGGCCGCTAGTCGAGCGGTCTCGGCCCGATCTCGCGTTCCAGGAAGCGGTGGTACTCGATGGCCGCGATCGAGTTCTCCAGCTGTTCGAACGTCGGCGCGGGGAGCGCGCCGTTGAAGACGATGGTCAGGCTCTTCCGCGGGATGTTGATGACATACGGATCGACGTCGAGTTCCTCGCAGTGCCCGCGCAGGACGGCGGTCCAGTGGTCGAGGTCCTCGTCCTCGCCGAGGTGTTCCCACCGCGCGACGATCCAGTTGCCGTTGATCAGCTGGCCCGCCATCTCCCGCGGATCGTGGACCATGTACGGCTCGGCGACGTCGTTCATCGTCCGAGGTGTTCGAGGAGCGCGGCGAAGGACTCGGCCGGGAGCACCAGGATCGGCCGGGTCTCGTCCGGCAGCGCCCACTGCTTGGTGTCCCGGATGCCCACCAGGCCGGGCGCGGTGCCGACCTCGACGCAGGCGTTCTCTTCCCAGTGCGTGTAGGTCGATTTGTGCCAGCCGGTCATGTTCTCGTGCCAGGTGGTCATAGGAGGGCCTTTCCCCAGTGACTGTTTCGGCAAGTAGACGGGTTGCGCGGCAGCAAGGTTGGCGAGATCGGGTGATCTGTGCCGATCGGTCGGTGAGCGGCTCCGATGATCGCGTTCGGCGCACGGAAAGGGACCTTCACCGACAGCTGCTTTACATACGATGCACTCTCGGAGTGCATAAGGCCAAGGGTCTTAGGTCACCGAAGTGAACCGGCCGCGAGCTGTCGGTAGTCGGCGGCGATGCGCGTCAGGTGCCCGCAGGCGACGTCGCCGTAAGTGGCGTAGCGCTCGACCTCGGCGAAGTTCTTTTCGTAGTCGGTGACTTCGCGTTCGTCCGTGACGAGGGCAGTGGCCGTCTGCGTCCCGAGGAGCACCGCGCGCGAGTCGTAGATGTCGAAGCCGTGGAGGACGGGGACCGACACCGGGGTGGTCCACGGGATCACGCCGAGCCGGACACGATCGCGGCGGGAGATCTCGATGAGGTGGCCGAGCTGGGCCAGCATGGTCTCCGCGCCGCCCATGTTCCAGCGCAGCGCGCCTTCAGTGAGCACGAAATGGAACCGGCGATTCGAATCGAGGATCCGCTGGCGCTCCAGCCGGGCCTCGACCGTCTGGTCGCGTTCGTCCTCCGGCAGCGTGTCGCCGAACAGCGCGGTGATGTAGTCGCGGGTCTGGAGCAGGCCGAACACGATCGTCGGCTGGAAGCTCCGGATGCGGGCGGAGGCCGTCTCGATCTTGCCGATGCGCTGCTGCATCCGCCAGGCACCGCGCTGAAAGACGACGCGGGCGGACGCCGCCTCCTCGCGGAGATCCCGGGTGATCGCGACCAGCTCCCGCCGGACCTTCGCGGGCGCGCGATAGACACGGCACAGCGCGACGACCTGGTCCTCGGTCGGCATGAACGCGCCGGTCTCGACCCGCGACACCTTCGACTGACTGAGGCCGGTGAGTCTCGCGGCTTCGGTACCGGACAGCCCGGCGGCCTTGCGCAGACGGCGCAACTCGGTGGAGAGGTGGTCCTGGTTCGTCACGCACGGCTTTCTGAGGCGATCGCGGTCGGCAGGAATGTCACGATAGCCCGCCGAGCCCCTCTCAGCGAGGAAGCGCCGAAGCGCGCCAGGCGCCCTCTCCGGGAGCGAGCGGGGCCCGCACGAGCGAAGCCTTGTCCGCCCACCACGAATCCCGTTTCGGTGCCGGTTCCGGTGCCCGCGCACCGGCCGCCGCCGCGACGACGGCGGTCAGCGCGGCGAGCTCGGCGTCGTCCGGGTTGCCCCGGACGACGCGCAGCAGCGGTGTTTCGGGCGCGGTCACAGCGGGATGTTCCCGTGCTTCTTGGGCGGCAGCGACTCACGCTTGCCCTGGAGCAGCGAGAGCGCCTTCGCGACGTGGCCGCGGGTGTGCGCGGGCACGATCACCGAGTCGACGTAACCGCGCTCGGCGGCCGCGTACGGGTTCAGGAGGGTGTCTTCGTACTCCTGGATCAGCTCGGCCCGCAGCGCGTCGACGTCCTTGCCGTCGGCGGCCGCCGCGGCGAGCGTCTTGCGGTGCACGATGTTCGCCGCGCCCTGCGCGCCCATGACCGCGACCTGCGCCGTCGGCCAGGCCAGGTTGATGTCCGCGCCGAGGTGCTTCGACCCCATGACGTCGTACGCGCCGCCGTACGCCTTGCGGGTGATGACGGTGACGAGCGGGACGGTCGCTTCGGCGTAGGCGTAGATCAGCTTCGCGCCGCGCCGGATGATGCCGTTCCACTCCTGGTCGGTACCGGGCAGGAAGCCGGGGACGTCGACGAAGGTCAGCACCGGGATGTTGAACGCGTCGCAGGTGCGCACGAATCGCGCGGCCTTCTCGGAGGCGTCGATGTCGAGGCAGCCGGCGAACTGGGTCGGCTGGTTCGCCACGATGCCGACGCTGCGCCCGTCCACCCGGCCGAAGCCGACCAGGATGTTGGGCGCGAACAGCTCGTGCACCTCGAGGAAGTCACCGTCGTCGACGACGCGGTTGATGACCTCGTGCATGTCGTACGGCTGGTTCGGCGAGTCCGGGATCAGCGTGTCGAGCTCGCGGTCGGTGTCGGTGACGTCGTCGAAGAACCCTCCGGGCGCCGAGTCGGTCTCGAACAGCGGCGCTTCGGACAGGTTGTTCGCCGGGAGGAACGCGAGCAATTCCTTCACGTAGGCGATGGCGTCTTCGTCGTCGGAGCCGAGGTAGTGCGCGACACCCGAACGGGTGTTGTGCGTGCGCCCGCCACCGAGTTCCTCGAAGGAGACCTCTTCGCCGGTCACGGTCTTCACGACGTCGGGGCCGGTGATGAACATATGCGAGGTCTTGTCGACCATCACCACGAAGTCGGTCAGCGCGGGGGAGTAGACGTGCCCGCCCGCGTTGGCGCCCATGATCAGCGAGATCTGCGGGATGACGCCGGACGCCTTGACGTTGCGGTTGAAGATCTCGCCGTACAGGCCGAGCGAGACGACGCCTTCCTGGATCCGCGCGCCGCCGCCCTCGTTGATGCCGATGATCGGGCGGCCGGTCTTGATCGCCAGGTCCATCACCTTGACGATCTTCTCGCCGTACACCTCACCGAGTGAACCGCCGAAGACGGTGACGTCCTGGCTGAACACGCACACCGGACGGCCGTCGACGGTGCCGTAGCCGGTGACGACGCCGTCGCCGTAGGGGCGGTTCTTCTCCTGGCCGAAGTTGACCGAGCGGTGCTTCGCCAGCTCGTCGAGCTCGACGAAGGAGCCCTCGTCCAGCAGCAGGTCGATCCGCTCGCGAGCGGTCTTCTTGCCCTTGGCGTGCTGTTTCTCCACCGCCCTCGCGGAACCCGCGTGCACCGCCTCGTCATACCGGCGGTACAGGTCGGCCAGCTTGCCGGCCGTCGTGTGGATGTCCGGTTCGTCCTCGGGCGGCGTCCCGAGCGGCTCCGTCGCACTGCTCATGAAACCGCAGCCTAGCTACTCGACGGTCACTTCGCGTGTGGCGTAGGCAACGTCTCGGTACAGGTGGTCGTGAGTGGCGTTTCGTGTTCTAACCCGAAACGCCACTCACGAGGTTCGAAGGGCCGAGGCCTGGCGGTGACGCGGATCGGAACTCGCGTGATTGAAGCCGTAACTCGCGTGATCAGCGGCGTAACACCCGAGTGCGGCATCCAGTCACGCGAGTTACGTGTCCGATCACGCGAGTGACGGCCTCGATCACGCCGCGACGCGGTTGGCTCTAATCCAGAACACGGACCGAACCGGTCACTGGACCGAGGCCCGCACCAGCCCGGACTCATACGCCGCGATCACGAGCTGCGCCCGGTCCCGCGCCGCGAGTTTGTGCAGGAGATGACCGATATGCGTCTTCACCGTCGCCAGCCCGAGATGCAGGGTCCCGGCGATCTCGTCGTTCGACAGGCCCCGCGCGATCAGGCTCAGCACCTCGCGTTCGCGCGTGGTGATGTTGTCCAGCGAAGCCGCGACGCGCTGGCCGGGTTCGGGCAGCCGGGCGAACTCCGCGATGAGCCGTCGCGTGATCGACGGGGCGAGGAGCCCTTCGCCCGCCGCGACGACGCGGATCGCGGTCAGCAGTTCGGCGGGCGGGGTGTCCTTCAGCAGGAAGCCGCTCGCGCCCGCGCGCAGGGCCGAATAGACGTAGGCGTCGAGGTCGAAGGTCGTCAGCATCAGCACGTGGACGCCTTCGGTGGCGGCCGACGCGCAGATCCGCCGGGTCGCTTCGATGCCGTCCAGCTCCGGCATGCGGACGTCCATCAGCACGACGTCGGGGCGTTCCTTCTCGGCGAGTTCCGCGGCCTCCGCGCCGTCGCTCGCCTCCCCGACGACTTCGAGGTCCGGCGCGCTGTCGACGAGCACGCGGAAGCTGCCGCGCAGCAACGCCTGGTCGTCGGCGATCAGTACGCGGATCATCGTGTCCCCACTTCCTTGGCGGCGTACGGAAGCCGCGCGAACACCCGGAATCCCCCGGCGGGCAGCGGGCCCGCCTCGAAGTCACCACCGTAGACGGCGACGCGTTCGCGCATGCCGATCAAGCCGTGCCCGCCCACGGCGGGTGGCGAGCCTTCGCCGCGCCCGTCGTCGACGATTTCGACGCTGACCTCACCGGGGCCTTCGGTGATCGTGACCCGGCACGCGGACGGTCCCGCGTGCTTCACGACGTTGGTCACCGCCTCCTGCGTGATGCGGTAGACCGAAAGCGCGACGCCTTCGGGCAGGTCGTCCACGGCCTCGCCGGTCAGCTCGACGCGCACGCCGGCCTGTCCGGCGCGTTCGGCCAGGGTCCGCAGATCGGCGAGTTTCGGTGCGGGCCCGAGCGCGGCCTCGGGCGTCCCGTCACCGGAACGGAGGACGCCGAGCATCCGCCGGAGTTCGACGAGGGTCTCGCGGCTGGTGAGTTCGATGACCCGCAACGCCTCGCGTGCTTCTTCGGGCTGTTGCTCCGCGACGTGGTTGCCGACGGCCGCCTTGACCGCGATCAGGCTCATGCTGTGCGCGACGACGTCGTGCATCTCGCGCGCGATGCGCAGCCGTTCGTCGGAAACCGCCTGATCGGCCTGGGTTTCGGCGAGCTGGGCCAGGTTCGCGCGTCGTTGCCGCGTCATCCAGCCCAGCGCCCACGAGCCCGCGACCCCGCCGCCCGCGAAGGCCGTCGACGCGATCGTGTTCGGTCCGAGCCGCAACACTTCGAAGACCATGACGACGACCAGCCCGAGTCCCATCGCGATCAGCGAGCGGGCCCGCGGGTGTTCCAGCGCCACGGTGTACAGGGCGCATCCGGTGGCCAGGAGCGCGGCCGGGGCCAGTCCGTTGCCCGCGATCAGCGCCGGGACGAGGCTGCCCAGGCCGAGACCGTAGGCGAGCAGCGGGCGGTGCCGCCGTAGCGCGATCGCGATCCCGCTGGCGGCGACCGTCGCCCAGGCGAGCCACATCGGGATGACGACGAGGAACGTCCAGGTCCGCGCGGCGAGGTTCCCGCCGACGGCCACGACGAGCACCAGCGCGAGTAGCCCGTCGATCGTGTACGCCACCCGTTGGGAGAGCGCCGACGGCTGTTTCATACGGCGAACTCAACCAGAAGGGCGGCGCTTCCGCGTCCGTCCGGTGGAGGTCATCCCCAGGGTGGAGATCAGCTCCCGTGAGCCGCCGCGAAGAACTCCTTCAGCCTCTCTCGCCAGCTTCGCAGCGCTTCGGGCACGACGTCGTCCTGTCCGGCGGGGACGGTCTGGGTCAGCTCGACCATGGTGCCGTCGAGCTCGGAGTGGCTGAACTCCCAGCGGACGACGCCGCCTCGCGGCAGGCTGATTTCCAGCAGTCGCGGCGGTTCTTCGCGGACGACCGTCCCTTCGGCCCTGTCGGACGCGAGAAGGGCCCAAATCTCGTCGAGCGGCTTCCAGATCAGATCACGGCGGAAGCGGATCACCTTGCCGTCGTCGGTTTCCAGGACCTCGCCCTCGGCGAGCCCGAATTCCTCGGTGTAGGCCTCGATCGGGCCGACCCAGTCCTGCGGCGGCTCGTGATCCTCGCCGTCGAGCAGAGCGGAGAGCGCGACGAGGCAGCTGTCCCAGCCGGCGGCCGTGCGGCCCGCGGCGATCCTGGCGATGGCGGGTTCGCCCCGGCCGAACGTATTCGTGAACAGCAGACGGCTGCCGTCACCCTCCGGGATGATCTCCCAGCGCAGCACGTCGTCGTTCCAGCTGAACGCGAAGACGCGGGGTTCGTCGGCTTCGAGGACTTCACCCGCAGTCGGCTTCTCTTCGCCTTCGAAGGTGAACTCGATGGTCCCGCCCGGTCGCAGGTCGACGGTGACCGCGGCGGGGAACCAGTTCGCGAGCTCCGACGGTGTGGTGATCGCCCGCCAGACGCGTTCCGGCCGATGCGCGAGACGGCGTTCGATCCGCAGCGCCGGACGTTCTCCGACGGTTTCCAACCGGGCGCGAGCGTTCACGGTTACCTCCTAATGTGCCGTGAGGGAAATATAACCGCGACGTAATATTTGGTCAACCGGCGAGGTGGACGCCGATCCCGCTGCGTCCCGGAGCCAGGTCTTCGCGCAGGACCAGATCACTGTCGTAGTCACCGCCGTTCTGGCGGCGGAACGGGATCGGGTCCTGAGTGGACAGCGTCCGCAGTCGTGCGCGCAGCGATTCCGCGGCGACTTCGTATTGCGCGGGCGAAACGCGGTCGGCACCGCAGACCGTCAACGGGGGCAACACGGACATGCCCGCGTACCACAGTGTTCCGTGCTGCAGCGGGAACAGCAGGTCGCCGATCTCGCCGTTCACGCCACGCGGTCCGATGGTGGCTTCCGGCGCGCCCGCGGTCAGCACGACCATGGCGCGCTTCCCGGCCAGCGCTCCTTCGCCGTAGCGCGCCGTCCGGCCGTCGGGGCGTTGGACGCCGTAGGCGAAACCCTTGACGAAGACGCGGTCGAACCAGCCCTTGAGGATCGCGGGCATTCCGTACCACCACAACGGGAATTGGAAGATCACGGTGTCCGACCACGCCAGCTTTTCGTGCTCGGCGCGGATGTCCTCGCCCAGTTCGCCCGTCCGGAAGGCGTCCTTCGACGTCGAGCCGACGATGAGCCGATCCGCGGAAGCGGCCCGGCCGAAGTCGTCGGCGTCGACGACGGGCTTCCATTTCATCGCGTACAGATCGGATTCCCGGACGTCCGCGCCTTGCGAGCGGAGGATGCGTAATCCCTCGTCGCGCAGTGAGCCGCCAAGGGAACGGGGTTCAGGGTGGGCGAAGATCCACAGCACGTTCATGGTTCCACCGTCGCGCGGTCCCGCCGTCGAAACGAGTGGCCCGATGGACAACATGTGCAAGAATCGAGCCATGGGCTTTTTCACGCATCCCGGCCGCCACCGGGTCGCCGTGCTGGTCCGGCACGGCATGCTGGTGATGGAGCTGGGCATCGTCACCCGGCTGTTCGGCACGGCCAAATCGGCCGACGGTGAGCCGCTCTACGAAGTCGTCACCTGCACACCGGAACCCGGGCAGATCCGGACCGACGCCGACGTCACCATCTCGGTCGCGCACGGCCCGGAGGTGCTGGCCGAGGCCGACACGGTCGTCATCCCGGCGTCGTCCACCGAATACGAACCGTCGGGGCACGACCTCACCGAACCGCTCGCGCGGGCGCTGGAGCTGATTCGGCCGGAGGCCAGGATCGCGTCGATCTGCACGGGTGCCTTCGTGCTCGCCGCCGCCGGCCTGCTCGACGGGCGGAAGGCGACCACGCACTGGCGTTCGGCTCTGGACTTCCAGGCGAAGTTCCCGAAGGTCGCCCTCGACCCGAACGTGCTCTACACCGACGACGGGAACGTGCTGACCGCTGCGGGCGTCGCGTCCGGGATCGACCTCTGCCTGCACATGATCCGCTGCGATCACGGTGCCGCGGTCGCGAACGAGGTCGCGCGCGGAACGGTCGTCTCGCCGCATCGCGAGGGCGGGCAGGCGCAGTTCATCCGGCGGCCGGTCCCGGAACCGCAGTCCTCGTCGACGGCGGCGGCGCGGGCCTGGGCGCTGGAGAACCTCGACAGGCCGCTGACCCTGCGCGAGCTGGCGGCGAAAGAGGCGATGAGCACGAGGACGTTCACGCGGCGGTTCCGTGACGAGGTCGGGATCTCGGCGTTGCAGTGGCTGACCCAGCAGCGGATCGAACGGGCCCGTCAGCTGCTCGAAGAGACCGATCTGCCGGTGGACAAGGTCGCGGCCGAGGCGGGTTTCGGCACCGCCGCGTCGCTGCGTCAGCATCTGCAGGCGGCGCTGGGCGTCTCCCCGAGCGCGTACCGGAACACCTTCCGCGAAGCCGTCTGACGGCGATTAACCTCCTGGTAACTTACCCGGAAATAAGTTCCGGAGGTGGTTGGTGAAAGCCCTCAAGATCGCCGAACGCGTGTTGTTCGCCGGTGCCGCGATCGGCACGGTGTATTCCGCGAGGACCGGCAATCGGAAGCTGCAACTCGCGACGAAACCCGCCGCGGTCCCGGTGCTCGCCGCCCGGGTCGCGCGTTCGCGGGGGCTCGCGCCGGGGGAGAAGGGGTTGCTCGTCGCCGCGTTGATCGCGGCCGGCGCGGGTGACCATTTCATGGGCCGGTCCGACGAGGATCGCGAGCTGATCAAGGGTGCGACCTCGTTCGGTGTGATGCAGGTGCTGTACTCCGCGCTGCTCTGGCGTCGCGGAGCTCGTCCGCGCGCGACGACGGCGACGCCCCGGCTGGCTGCGTGGGCGTCGGCCGCGGTCGCGATGGCGCTGCCGAAGCCGTCTCCGGTGTCTTCGGTGCTTTCGGTCTACGGAGGTCTGCTGAGCACGACGTCGACCCTCGCGGCGGACCCGGTGCTGGCGCCGAAGGCCAAGGTCTCGGGCGGGATGGTGATCCCGTCGGGTGACCGCCGGACCTGGATCGCCGCCGGTGCGCTGCTGTTCTCCGCGTCGGATCTGGCGATCCTGATCCGACGCAACTTCGTCACGAGTGAGCGCGTGCGGGCCAATCTCGAAACCTTCGTGCTGACCTCGTACCTGGCGTCGCAGTGGCTGCTCGTCGAGGGGATGACCGCCGAAAGTTAAGCACTTACTTGACTATCGCTCGGCGTGGGCGGATAGTTAAGCATGTGCCTAACCAACGGATGGACCAGGTGTTCAAGGCGCTGTCCGACGGGACGCGGCGCGAAATGATCGAGCGCCTCACCCGGGGACCCGCCTCGGTGGGGGAGCTCGCACAGCCGCTGTCGATGTCGCTGCCCGCCGTGATGCAGCACCTCCAGGTGCTGGAGGCGAGCGGGCTCGTCCGGTCGGAGAAGGCGGGGCGCGTCCGCACCTGCCATCTCGAACCGGACGGCCTGCGGATGGCCGAGGAGTGGCTCGGCGGGCAGCGCACCGGCTGGGAACACCGGCTCGATCGTCTTGGTGGCTTTCTGAACTCCGACGAAGGGAACAGGTCATGACCGTCAAACACGCCACGTTCACCCTCGAGCGCGTCTATCCCGTTCCGCCCGAACGCGTCTTCGCGGCCTGGGCCGATCCCGCCGCGAAAGCCGGCTGGTTCACCGTGCCGGGCGGCGAGCATTCCCTGGACTTCCGCGTCGGTGGCCGCGAGATCACCACGGGTCCCAATGGCGACGGCCGGAAGCTGATCGCGGACTCGCGGTACGAGGACATCGTCGACAGCGAACGGATCGTCTACTCCACGACCTTGTCCACCGACGACGTCCTCGCGACCGTGTCGCTCACGACGGTGCTGCTCGAACCCGAGGCGGACGGCACCCGCCTGACGCTGATCGAGCAGGGCGCCTTCCTCGACGGACAAGAAGAACCGGCCTGGCGCGAGCAGGGAACCGGATGCTGGCTCGACGCACTGGGGAAGGTTTTGTCGACAGTATGAACACATGCTGACCGCTGAACTGATCGTCGACAGCCGTGTCCCGTCGAACCCCGCGCTCTCCGCCGACGGGCGGTGGATCGCCTACCAGGTCGACACCATCGCGAAGGGCGTCCCCGAGATCTGGCTGGCGGCCGTCGACGGGAGCGAAAAGCCCCGGAAGCTGGCCGAAGGTTCCGCGCCCCGGTGGTCGGCGGATTCGCTCTACTTCCTCCGGGACGGCCGGATTCACACGGTGGACGGGCCGCTGTTCACCTGGGGGAGCGAGATCACCGCGTTCCTCCCGATGCGCGATCGGATCGTGTTCGTCGCCGAGGACGCGACGCCGGCCGCGGATATCTGGGTCTGGAGCGAGAGCTTCCGTCCGGCGCGGCTCCGGAGCTTCGATCGGCGGACCGGGGAGATCACGACACTGGTCGAAGACCATGTCGTCGACGTCGCCCGCCGTCAGGACGACAAGGTGCTCGCCGTGGTGACGTGGCCGAATCCGGAACTCGATTCCGGTGGGCTCGAACCCCGGCTCACCTTGCTGGATTTGGAAACCGGGGACCGGCGTGAGCTCGGGACGACCGCGGTCGAGACCGCGAGCCCGGTCTGGTGGCGGGACGGCGACGGCTGGCATGTCGCCTATCTCGCGACTCCGGAAATCGTGGGTGGCTTGGCGGTCTTCGACGTGCCCGTGGAAACGGGGGAGCACCGGAACCTGACGCCGGAATCGGCCTGCCCGATCGGGCTCGCGCAGGTCGATTCCGGTGCTCCGTTGGTACTCGTCGCCGACGGGCTCGACACGGCCCTCCATCGGCTCGGCTCAGGCGAAGTGGCGTTCTGGCGCGGGCAAGCCGACGCGCTGGCCTCGAACGGCGAGATCGTGGTCACGGTGCTGAGCACCACGTATCGGCCGAAGGATGTCCATTGTGGATCGATCGGCGAAGCGTTGACCCGAGTCAGCGATACCGCGCCGGAGTTCGCCGGACTTCCGTGGGGCTCCCAGGAGCGGCTGTCCTATAAGGCTTCCGATGGTCTCGCGCTGGACGGGATGCTCGTCCTGCCGCCGGGGAAGACCCGGGCCGATGGTCCATTCTCGCTGGTCACCGTGGTCCACAGTGGACCTTATGACCGGTACGCGGATCGCTTCATGCTCGGCTGGTACCCGTCGGCGCAGTGGCTGGCCCTGGCAGGGCATGCGGTCTTCCTGCCGAATCCCCGTGGGGGACAAGGCCATGGGCATGAATTCGCCGCTTCCGTCGCGGAACGGGTAGGCCTGGAGGAATGGAGCGATCTCGAGACCGGGATCGATCTCCTCATTGCCGAAGGAGTGGCCGATCCGGAGCGGCTCGGGATCGCGGGCGGGAGTCACGGCGGATACATGACGGCCTGGGCCGTCGGGCAGACCAGCCGATTCAAGGCGGCGCTGATGGTCGCCGGGATCTGTGACTGGGGAATGCTCGCCGCGACCGGCGAACTCGGCCCGCTGGTGGAAGCCGCTCATGTCGGGAGTATCGGCTGGGAAGGGACCGGCCCGCACCGGCACGATCAGCTCAGCCCGATCTCCTTCGCGTCGGAGATCGAGACCCCCGTGTTGATCGTGCACGGTGCGGACGACACGAACGTCCCCTTGTCCCAAGCGGAATTCTTCCACCGCGCGCTACGCCACTTCGGTGTGGAGCACGACTTCGTGGTCTATCCCGGCGAAGGGCATTCGATCCGCGGGCGGGCGCACCAGCTGGATCTGCTTCGCCGCACCCGCGAGTGGTTCGCGCGGCTGCTCTAACCCTGCGGCTCGCCGGGGACGTACGTGCCGAAAGTCCATTCGTACCCTTCGAGATCGTCGACGCGGCAACGGTAATTGCCCCATTCGGTGTTCTCCGGCTTCCAGACCGTCGTCGCGCCGGCGTCGACGGCGGAAGCGAAGACGGCGTCCACGGCCTCTTGCGTCGGAAGGCTGACGTAGAGGCCGTGGCCGACGGTTTCGCCCTTGCGGGCCGGGCGGTCGTAGTCCTCTTCCGCGCTGAACACGATGATCCGGACCTCACCGCGCCGCAGTTCCGAATGCAGGATCAACCCCTTGTCGTCGGGGTACTCCGTGGTGGTCTCGAAGCCGAAGGCGCGTTCGAGCCAGCGAAGGGCCTTGGGGGCGTCGTTGTAAGCGAGGTAGGTGTGGAGGGAGGCGGGACGTTCCTGGGTTTCGGTCATGGGCACAGCCTCGCAAGCGATGAGGACACCTACGGTCCTCGATTCGTCACCAAAGAAGGCGAACGCCGAGCACGGTGATGAGCCCGCTGGACGTCAGCGCGGTCGCCAGCCGCCCGCGACGTCCGGTCAGCGCCTTGCCGAGTACGGCGCCACCGCCGGCGAGGAACACTTGCCAGCTGGCCGAGGCCGCGAACGCCGCGAGCACGAAGACGACGTGTTCCGCTCCGCTCGCCGCGGCCATGTCCTTGCTTCCGAGCACGAGTGCCGCGAAGTAGACCACCGTCATCGGGTTCAGCAATGTGATTCCGAAAAGGCTCACGTAGGCCTTCACCGGCCCGATCGCGACCGGGTCGGTCACCTCGGCCTTCGCGGAGTCGCGGAAGTTCCGGACCCCGGTGAATCCGATGTGGACGGCCAGCCCGAGCAGCACCACCACCGAAATCCAGCGCAGTGGCACGGTGATCGGTTCGATGACCGGGATCAGCGTGCCCCCGCCGAGAACCGCCACCAGGGCGTAAAGCCCGTCGGCCGTGGCGACCCCCAGCGCGGCGTACACGCCGATCTTGAGGCCCGCCCTGACCGTCAGCACCACGAGATAGGTCCCGACCGCGCCCACCGGGATGGCGATGCCGTACCCGGCGAGCAGGCCCGCGACGAACGCGGCGCTCACGGTCGGACTGGTGTCGGCCTCCACCCGGACCCGGCCTGCTGCTGCTTCCGCACCCGTCGGACGACGGTGGACGGCGGCAGGAAGGTGCGGGTCGATGTCATGGGAGAAGGATGCGAGCGGGGTGCCGCTCGCGCAACACAATTATCTCGCGGCTCACGAGAGGGACGGCTGAAGAACGGCGTCCAGGTCGGCCAGCAGCCGCGCCTTCGGCCGGGCGCCGACGGTCGTCCACACAGGACTCCCGTCGCGGAAGAGGATCAGCGTCGGCAGCGACATGACCTGATAATTCCGGGCCGTGAGCGGGTTTTCGTCGGAGTTGAGCTTGCGGATGATCAGCGATCCGGCGCGTTCTCCGGCGATCTGTTCGAGCACCGGCGCGATCATGTGGCACGGCGGGCACCATTGCGCCCAGAAGTCCACCAGGACGGGCTTGTCCTGGTCCAGGACGAGCGCTTGGAAGGTTTCGTCGGTGACGGCGGAAAGGGACACTCAGGCCTCCTCGGTTCGCGGCGCGACGACGCACGGTCCCGGCGGCGTTTTCAGCGCGCCGGCGAGCTTGGTCAGCAGGCTGTCCCGTACGTCGTTGAGCCTGGCCAGACAGGCGTCCACCTCGGCGAGTTTGCGTTGGTAGACCTCGATCGAATCGGCGCACGAGTCGCCGGTCTCGTGCCCGGCGCGCAGGCACTCGACGAACGGCCTGGTGTCCTCCAGACTGAGCCCCACCGCTTGCAGGGTCAGGATCTCGTTCACCAGCCGGAAGTCGTCCTCGTCGTACTCCCGGTAGCCGTTCGACGCGCGCCGTGCGTCGAGAAGCCCTTGTGACTCATAGAAACGCAGCGCGCGGGTGGTGGTTCCGGTACGCGCGGCGAGTTCGCCGATCCGCATGGTCCCGAGCGTAAACCTTGCCCTTGGCGTCAAGGCAAACGTTCAGTCGTCGAGATCGACCCGGATGGTGAGGAGGTCCGTGCCGATCGCGCGCACGGCGGCGCTGTTGAGCCTGGGCAGGGCCTTGAGACGCGCGCGGGGGTCGTCGCCGGGGAGCAGATGCGCCGTGCCGGTGTGCCAGCGGCCCCTGAGCCGGACGCGGACCCGCGGATCGGCCTGGATGTTGCGGACATACTGCGACTTCTCGCCGAACTCCGAGACGATCCAGAACTCGCGGCCCACCCGGCGGCCACCGATCGGGGTCCGCCGGGCCTCGCCGGACTTGCGGCCGGTGGTCTCCAGGATCGGCTGGTTCGGCAGCCTGCCGAGAATCGGGTTACCGATGTGGCGCTGGAACGTCGTGGCCACCCGGTGCTTGATCTCGTGATAGCGGGACATGGCTCCAGGGTGCCCTACGCTCGGGCCATGGTGGACGAGTCGGACGTGGACCTGGGGGACGGGGCCACACTGCACGCGTACGACACGGGCGGGGCCGGTCCGGTGGTCTTCTGGCACCACGGGAGCCCGAACATCGGCGCCCCGCCCGTCCCGCTGTTCCCGGCCGCCGAGCGGCTCGGGCTGAGGTGGGTCTCCTACGACCGGCCCGGTTACGGCGGTTCGTCGCCGAGGCCCGGCCGGGATGTCGCGTCGGCGGCGTCGGACGTCGAGAAGATCGCCGATGCCCTGGGAATCGGGCGCTTCGCGGTCTTCGGGCATTCCGGCGGCGGGCCGCACGCGCTCGCCTGCGCGGCGCTGCTGCCGGACCGGGTGACGGCGCTGGTCTGCGTCGCGAGCCTGGCCCCGTACGGCGCCGCCGGGCTGGACTGGTTCGCGGGAATGGGCGCGGCGGGAGCCGGATCCCTGACGGCCGCCGTGGCGGGGCGGGCCGAAAAGGAGCGGCACGAGGCGACGGCCGAATACGACGCGGAGATGTTCACCCCCGCGGATCACGCGGCCTTGTCAGGCGACTGGAAGTGGTTTCTCGACGTCGTCGGCCCCGCGGTCGAGGGCGGGCCCGGTGCGCTGATCGACGACGACCTCGCGTACGTCGCGCCGTGGGGCTTCCAGCCGTCCGATGTCCGGGCTCCGGCCCTGTTCCTGCATGGTGGCAAGGACCGGATCGTGCCGCTCGCGCACGGCGAGTGGCTGGCGCGGCAGTGCGCCACGGCCGAGTCGCGCGTTTTTCCCGAAGACGGGCATGTCTCGGTTCTGCGCCACGGGGCGGGCGCGCTCGAGTGGCTGGCCGCTCGTCAATGAGCTGCGAGATCGTCCTCGTCCGGCACGCCGAGTCCGTTCCGCCTTCGCCGGGGAAGCCCGACGATCCGGAGCGGCCGCTGACCGCGGCGGGCGTGTCGAGCCCTTACCGGCGGGCTGTCGCGCCGTGAGGGCGGTCAGGCATGTGTTTGCTGTGACCGGTGGCCTTGATGAGGGGTGTGTGGAAATAGGGACATCCAGCGTCCCTATTTCCACACACCCGTCACTCAATGCAACGAAGTGTCCGCAACGGCTCCCATGAGTGACTTTCCCGTACTTCCGGCACGTCGTGCCTGGACCCAAGTCAGGCCGCGGGCCGCCCGGCACCCGTGTAGTCGTCGCCCTTCGAGTGATACGTGTGGATCTGGATCGCCTGGCCCTGCGTGGGCGCGTTGATCATCAGCCCGTTCCCGAGGTACAGCCCCACGTGGTGGATCCGCGTCGACGGGTTCCCGTAGAACACGAGGTCGCCGAGCTTCGGCTCGCCGGGCACCTGCGGCAGCGCGCGGAACTGGCTGTCCGCGGTCCGCGGGAGCGCGACACCGGCTTCGTCGTAGGACGCCTTGGTCAGCCCGGAGCAGTCGAAGCCCGCCGCGCCCGCTTCGGGGCCGTTGCCGCCCCACACGTACGGCAGGCCCAGCTGGCCGAGGGCGAAACGCGTCGCCTTCACGGCGGGGCTGGCGGAGCGCGCCGGGTCGAGGGACAAGGTCGCGTACAGCTGCGCGTTGCCGAGGACACGCTGACGGAACAGTTCGGCCTCGTTGCCCTTGCCGCCCTGGTAGCCGGCGATGGCCTTCCACCAGCCGTTGCCGCCGCCGAGGTCGGCCCCGGAAGCGCACAGGACGCGCCCGGCGGCGACCGAAGCGGAGTCGGGATCGGCGAGCGCGGGTTTCGCGATGCCGGGGATCGACGCGCCGTGCTTCTTCCACTGCTGCGCCGACAGGCCGAGCGGGTTGTCCCCGCCGCGGCCGTGGTTCGAGCTCGCCGCGCCGATCCCGGCCAGGGTGACCCAGGACAGGTGGCAGTTCGGCTGCTCGCCGCGCAGCGCCAGTTCGCCGTTCGCGTAGCCCATGAGCGACTTCGCCGGGATGTCGAGCGGTCCGGCCAGCTTGTTGGCCCACTCTTCGAGCGGCCGGGCGCCCTTCGGCGTCTCCTGCGCCTTGACCGGCGCGCTGACCTCCAGGACCGACGGGCCCGCGCCGCCGCCGACGGTGGCCGGATCCTGCTTCGCGGCGGGAAGCGGCACTGGCTGACGTCCGTCCGCCGGGGCGGGGTCGTTCCCGCCCGCGAGCAGCCAGCCCGCCGTCGCGAGCCCCGCGACCAGCGGGAGGGCGACCAGGCCGCGCATCGCCACGCCGTGCGCCCACGACTTCTTCCGGCTGGTTTCGGACGCGCTCGGCGCGGGCTCGGGCTCGGTCACGCCGTCCAGATTATTGGAGACCACCTCTGCGTAACGAGCGAACGCCTTGCACGTTAGGGGGACTCTCATATTCTGGACAAATGAGTGAGACGGGAGCGCTCGACGCCGGGCGTCTGAGTGCCGCGCTGTCCGGCCGGTACGCCGCGATCGAGGTCGTGGCGAGCACCGGGTCCACCAACGCCGACCTGCGGGAAGCCGCCGCGAAGGGGGCTGAAGACCGCACGGTGCTGATCGCCGAAGAGCAGACGGCCGGGGTCGGCCGCCGCGCCCGGCACTGGTCTTCGCCGAAGGGATCGGGCCTCTACGTCAGTGTGCTGCTGCGCCCGGGCGGCGTCCCGTTCGCCAATTTGGGTTCACTTTCCGTGGTCGCCGGGCTCGCGGTCCGGGAGATCGCTGAGGGACTGGGTGTCGACGCCGTCCTCAAGTGGCCGAACGACGTTCTCGCCGGCCCGGACCGCGCCAAATGCGCGGGCATCCTCGCCGAGGCCGTCGCCGGTGACGAGACCACGGTGATCCTCGGTATCGGCCTGAACGTGCTGCCGCTCGGCGAGAACGTCCCGGCCGGGCCCGGCGGCCTGCCCGCGACCTCGCTGGCCGAGCAGGGGGCGACGGAGACCGACCGCGCCGAGATCGCCGTCCGGCTGCTCACCTCGTTCGACGAGCTCGAACGCCGCTGGCGGCTCGGGGGCGGGTCGCTGGCCGAGGCCGGTCTGCTCGGGGATTACCGGCGGTACTGCGCCACGCTGGGACAGGACGTCGAGGTCCAGCTGCCCGACGGCTCGGCGCTCACCGGCCGCGCCGCCGACATCGATCCCGCCGGCCAGCTCCAGGTCGACGTTCCCGGTGGTGAGCGGTACACGGTGTTCGCCGGAGACGTTGTCCACGTGCGGCCCGCCAAGGCCTGATCCGTGCGTCTCGATTTCCGGCGTCTCCTCTTCCGCCGGGACCGTTCGCCGGTACGGTGAGCTCACCAGCGCCGAACACACTTTGGGAGCGTCCGTCGTGGCCTATCCGGACGATTTGCTCAGCGAGAACGAGCACGTCGTGGTGCACAGTCACCCGCATTTCAAGATGCTGATCTTCCCGTTCCTCGCGCTGATCGTCACGCTCGGCGCGGGGATCTGGCTGGCCGTCATCGCGAAGGACGCGACGGCCCCGTGGGACCTGATCTCCGAGATCGCGATCGCCGCGGTCGGGCTCGGTCTCGTCGTGTGGTTGTTCCTGGCGCCGTTCGTCCGGTGGCGCACGACGCATTTCATCGTCACCACGGACCGGTTGATCGCCCGCGAGGGTGTGCTCAAGCGGACCGGCATCGACATCCCGCTGTCGCGTATCAACAGCGTCCAGTTCGAGCACGGGCTGCTGGACCGCGTGTTCGGTTGCGGCACGCTGGTGATCGAGTCCGCTTCGGACGAACCGCTGAAGTTCGACGACATCCCCAAGGTCGAGCGCGTGCACACGGTCATCTACCGCGAAGTCAACGACAACCCGTACGACGACTTCGCGCCGGGCCCGCAGCAGACCGAGCCGCTGCCGCCGCAGGGGCACCCGCCGCGCGGAAACCGGCGCCGCTGATGGGCACGCGAGAGCTGGGGCTGCCCGAGAAGGTCGCGTCCGTCCACTCCCTGCCGGAGCGGGTGACGATCTGGGAGGTCGGCCCGCGTGACGGTCTCCAGAACGAGAAGTCGATCGTCCCGGTCGAGGTCAAACTCGAATTCCTGGACAGGCTCGCCGATTCCGGGCTGACCACGCTCGAGGCGACCAGTTTCGTGAGCCCGAAATGGGTGCCGCAGCTGGCCGACGCCGAGCAGCTCCTGGCCGGGCTCGACCGGCGCGAGGGCGTCCGGTACCCGGTGCTCGTGCCGAACGAGCGCGGGCTGGACAGGGCGCTGGAGGCCGGTGTCTCGCATATCGCGATCTTCGCCAGCGCCACCGAGACCTTCGCCAAGAAGAACCTCAACTCGACGGTCGACGACCAGTTCGCGATGTTCGAGCCGGTCGTCACCAGGGCGCGGGCCGCGGGGCTGGACGTCCGCGGGTACGTGTCGATGTGCTTCGGCGACCCGTGGGAGGGCGCCGTCCCGGCCGCGCAGGTCGCCGGAGTGGGTAAACGGCTCCTGGACCTCGGCTGCTCGCAGCTCTCGCTCGGCGACACGATCGGCGTCGCCACCGCGGGCCAGGTCGAGACGCTGATCGGGGAGTTCCCCGACGTCGACGCGCTGGCCGTCCATTTCCACGACACGTACGGCCAGGCTCTCGCGAACACACTGGCCGCCCTTCGGAGCGGTGTGTCCACTGTGGACTCGTCGGCCGGTGGCCTCGGTGGCTGCCCGTACGCCGAATCGGCCACCGGGAACCTCGCGACCGAGGATCTCGTGTGGATGCTCGACGGTCTCGGCGTCGAAACCGGCGTCGATCTCGACGCGCTGGTGGCGACGAGCAAGTGGATGGCCGGGAAGCTGGGCAGGCCGAGTCCGTCGCGGGTGGTCAACGCGCTCGCCGGATGAGGTTCGCGGAACTCACCGGCGAGACCTGGCCGCTTTTCGAGCGGTTGTTCGGGCCCGGAGGCGTGCAGGGCGGCTGCTGGTGCGCCTTCTTCCGGCTGACCGGGCCCGAGTTCAAGCAGGCGGGCAAGGACGGCCGCAAGGCCCATGTTCGCGACGAGGCCGCGGCCGGGAAACCGTTGGGGCTGCTGGCCTTGGTCGACGACGAGCCGGTCGGCTGGGTCGCCGTCTCGCCCCGGCTCGACAACCCGCGGCTGGCGAGGTCGCCGGTCGCGGCGTCGGCGGGTGATCACGCCGGGGTCTGGTCGGTGACGTGCTTCTACATCGGCAGGAAGAGCCGTCGCCAGGGGCTTTCCGCCGCCTTGCTGCGGGCCGCGGTCGATTTCGCGGCCGGGCGTGGGGCGCGCGTCGTCGAGGGTTACCCCGTCGAGGTACTGGGCAAGCGGCCGGGCGCGGACCTGTACCACGGCACGGTGAGCACCTTCACGAAGGCGGGTTTCGAACTCGTCGAACGTCGTGCGCCGTCGCGAGCCTTGATGCGCTTTCGGGTATCCGCCGACGGGAACGCCGTCCGGCGCTAAGGTCGTAACGCGTCCTGTCCGCTGCCTCCCCCGTCCACCGGTGGGAACCGATTCCTTGGGGGAGGTGCGGTGACCGATCCGAGCGAGGCCGGAACGGGCCCGATCCGGCTGCCCGTCGAGTACGACGCCCCGACACCGCCGCACGGGGCTCGCGCGCCGTACGCGCCTTCGCCGTGGCCGCCCGCGGTGGCGCCCTTGCGGGTGCCCTTCCCGCCGAAGCCCGCCGCCCCGCCGCCGATGGGGGCGTTGCGGACGGAACGGGAAAGCGTGATCGCGCTGTTCCTCGTGCACATGTTCCCGATCGGGCATCTTCCGGTCGCGATGGGCAAACCCGCGCGTCAGCTGCCGCTGCCCGACGGCGGTTCCGGCCCGCAGGACCATCCCGAGGCGGACGTGCTCGACGACCTGGACGCGTTGTCCCATGTCAGCAGCGGATTCCGGCGGTCGCCGACGACTCCGGCCGCGGTTCCGCCGCCGGAGTTGACCAGGGGACACCATCCGTGGGGCGAAATGTCCGAAGAGGACTGGAAAGAGCGCTTCGTGACCGGAACGGGCTACCTGTGGCCGTCCGACGGCGATCCGGCGACGCCGACGATGCTCGAAGCCGGCACTCATCTCGACCGCTTCGGGGATCAGCACGGCCGGGTGTTCGCCGAGGACGCGACCCTGTTCCCCATGCGCTCGCTGCCGCCCGACCAGGTCGGTGTCTACCGGCGTTACCGCGTCGTCCGGCCGCTGCCGGTCTGGCGCTCGGTGACCGCCGGATGGTTCGGCCAGCCGGGCGGCGGGGTGCGTTTCCGCACGGTGCTGGGCGCCGATGAACTCGTCACGCTGGGCTTCCTGGCGGACGTCACGGGGGAGGTTCGGTGAACACGGGGACGATCCTGCGGTGGCTGGCCGCGCTGGGCGTGCCGCCCGAAGTGGTCTCGGTCGGCGCGGAGGTGGACAACGCCTGGTGCCTCATGCGCACGGAGGAAGAGGGCGCCGAGCCCGCCTGGGAGGTCTTCTGGCGGGAGCAGGGCAACCGGTACGACTGGGCGCGGTTCACCAGCGAACAGGTCGCCTGCCACTACCTCTTCGGCCGTCTGGCCTGGTCGCAGGTCGCGCGCGGCGCCGTCGGGCTGCTGCCCGGCGCGCACTGACCTCGTTGCGCGTGAAGGCCCCCTTCCTCCATCCATGCCCCCGCCACCGCCCTCAACGGACGCGCTGGCGCGCGCAGCCTGAATTCCATCAGCCGAGGGAAGGGGGCCTTCACGCGCGTTCAGCGCTTCAGGATCGCCAAGACCTCATCGTGGAGCAGCCCGTTCGTCGAAAGCGCCGACCCGTTGTCGTAGCGCGCTTCGCCGTTCAGGTCGCTGAAGCGGCCACCGGCCTCGGTGACCAGCACCTGGGCCGCGGCGACGTCCCACGGGTTCACGATGCATTCCGCGGTGACGTCGAGCGCGCCCTCGGCGACCAGGCAGTGGTGCCAGAAATCGCCGAAGGCGCGGCTTTCCCAGCAAGCGTCGACGAGGTCGATGTACTTCTCGCGTGAGTGGTACTCCACCCACGAGTTCAGGTCCGTTGTGGACAGATACGCGTCTTCGAGCGCCGAGACCTTCGACACCGAGATGCGGCGTTCCCCGGCGGAGTCGCTCATCCAGGCGCCGTCCCCGGCGGCGGCCCACCAGCGGCGGCCGAGCAGCGGTGCGCTGATCATGCCCACCACGGGGTCGCCGTCCTCGACGAGCGCGATCAGCGTCGCCCACACCGGGACGCCGCGCAGGAAGTTCTTGGTCCCGTCGATCGGGTCGAGCACCCAGGCCCGCCCGGTCGCGGCGGTGCCGCCGCGTTCCTCGCCGAGCACCGCGTCGTCCGGCCGGTCCGTGGCGAGGATCGCGCGGATGGCGTCCTCGACGGCGGTGTCCGCGTCGGTGACCGGCGTCCGGTCGGGTTTGCGTTCCACGGCCAGGTCGAGCGCGCGGAACCGGGCGGTGGTGATGGCGTCGGCGGCGTCGGCCAGCCGAGTGGCGAGTTCAAGATCATTCTCGTAGCCGGGCACGGTCACGATGGTTTCACGCCCGGCAGTCGTAGAGTTGGCCAGGTGAGCATGGTGCTACTCGCCGAGGACGACCCGGCCATCGCCGATCCGCTTTCCCGCGCACTCCAGCGGGAGGGATACGAGGTGCGGGTCGTCGGTGACGGGCCCGCCGCCCTCGACGCGACCGAGAGCGACCGAGTGGATCTGCTGGTCCTCGATCTCGGCCTCCCGGGCATGGACGGGCTCGAGGTGTGCCGCCGCCTGCGCGCCAGCGGCACCGAGGTCCCGGTGCTGATGCTCACCGCGCGCACGGACGAGGTCGACTTCGTGGTCGGGCTCGACGCGGGCGCCGACGACTACGTCGCCAAGCCCTTCCGGCTCGCCGAACTGCTGGCCCGCATCCGGGCGCTGCTCCGCCGCCGGGCGCCCGACGTCCTCGAAGCCGGGGGAGTGCGGATGGACCTCGGCGCCCGGATGGTCACCGTCGACCTGCACGAGGTGCAGCTGGCGAACAAGGAGTTCGAGCTGCTCCGGGTGCTGATGAGCCGCGCCGGCCAGGTGGTCAGCCGCGACGAGATCCTCGCCGAGGTCTGGAACGACCTGGAATCGAAGACCTCGAAGACCCTCGACATGCACATGTCGTGGCTCCGCCGGAAGCTCGCCATCGCGGCCGACGAAGCCGCGGGCCGCGCGGGCAAACCCGGCGGGAACGGCGACGGCGAACGGCGGATCGCCACGGTCCGCGGCGTCGGCTTCCGCTTCAACGCGGAATAGCATGCGCCGCCGCATCCTCCTGGCGATCCTGCTCGCCGTCGCGGTCACCGCCGCGGTGCTGGGCATCCCGCTGGGGATCACCGCGTGGCAACTGGTCGAGAACCTCAACCGCGAGAACCTCGCGTCCTCGGCCCGCGGAATTGCGGCGACGCTGGACAACGAGATCGCCGTCGGCCAGCCGATCAATCTCGACCTGGTCCGGGTCGCCGTGCCGCAGGGCGGTCTGCTGACCGTCCGCGCGCAAGGGCAGATCGAGAAGCGCTACGGCTCCGACCCCGGCTCGGACGTGGTGTCCGAGCGGGCGCCGATCGCGTTGCACGGCGAGGTCGAGCTGTCCGTGCCCGCCGGGCCGATGCGCACCCGCCAGACCCAGGTCACCCTGCTGGTGGTGCTGCTGGTCGTGCTGTCGGTCGGCACCGGCACGGTGGTCGCGACGGTGACCGCGCGAAGGCTCGCGAAACCGCTGAGACACGTCGCGGATCGCGCGGTCAAACTCGGCGGCGGGGATTTCCGGCCGGATCCGAAGCGCTACGGCGTCGGCGAGCTCGACATGGTCGCCGAAGCGCTCGACGCGTCCGGCTCGGCGCTCGCGCAGCTCGTCCAGCGGGAACGTCAGCTCGTCGGCGACGTCTCGCATCAGCTGCGGAGCCGGTTGACCGCGTTGCAGCTGCGGCTCGAACCGCTGACCATCCACTCCGACAAGGACGTCGTCGACGAGGCGAAGGCCGCACAGGAACAGGCGGACCGGCTCGCCGAAGCGCTCGACGAGTTGCTGGCCGCCGCGCGGGCGGCGCGTGAGGTCGGCGCGGAACCGGTGAATCTGGCCGAAGTGCTCCCCGAGGTCTCCGAAGAGTGGCGGCAGCTGCTTCGCGCCGAGGGCAGGCATTTGCGGATCCGTGTCTCCGACGGGCTGAGGGCGAGGGCGACGCCCGGCCGCTTGCGCGAGGTCGTCGGCGTCCTGCTCGACAACGCGCTGCGCCACGGCGCGGGCACGGTCACGCTCGCCGCCCGGCGCGGCGACACGGAAGGCACCGTCGTCGTCGAGGTCGCCGACACCGGCTCGGGGGTGCCCGACGAGCTGGCGCCGCATATCTTCGAACGCGGATTCTCCGGCGGCGGATCGACCGGTGTCGGTCTCGCGCTCGCGCGAGCGCTCATCGAGGCCGACGGTGGCAGGCTGGAGCTGTCGAGCAAGCAGCCGGCGGTGTTCAGCCTGTTCCTCAAGGTGCCCCGGCCGGGTGACGTGGCCGAAGTGCGGTGGCCCGCCGAGCGAGTCCCTCGCTAAGTGCCGCCCCTAGAACGTCCCGATCGGGCAAGGTCGCGGCGGCGCGGCGACTTACCGTCGGGGGTGTGCATGCGTCGGCGTTCCGGTACCGCCCACCGGTGAGTCCGGTGGCCGCGGCGACCCTGGAGATCGGCAAGGTGGCGATCACCGTGCGGTTGTCCTTCGACGGCGCGCTGTACGCGTGCCGCCGTCCTCCCGGCGTGGTGGAGCGGATGGAGGCCGAAGCCCTCGACCTGCTCTCCAAAGGCCTGTTCGTCAGCGGGATCGACACCCCGGTCGCGACCGTCACCGGGGCGGCGGGCCATCGGTTCGTCCAGCAGAGCGCCGAGTTCGAGCCGCCGGACGGCCGGCTCTACCGGGGCATGTGCGGGGTCGGCGTCAGCCGGAACGGGCTGACCCTGACCGGCATCCTCGGCTATCGCCTCGAAGTCCGCGCGGAGTGGGCGAGACGGGCGGGTGACTGCGGCCCGCCGGGGAACGCCGCCGAGTGGTGCGACCTCTTCGGCGGGGAGCTGGCGTCCATCGGCGGGGTGGTCCTGCGCCGGTCGTCGGTGCTCAGTCTCGGTACTCCGCCGTGATCGTGACGACGAACGCCGCACGGGCCGGCATGCCGAGGCTGACCCACAGCCCGGTCGGATCGGTCTCCTCCAGGGTGATCGGCAACGGCTGCTCGCCGACCACGAGGAACTCCGTCCCGATCAGGACCCCCAGCGACCGGTCGAGCAGCGTGTGTTCGTCGCGGACCTTGTCCGCCCGCGCCGTGACCAAATAGGACAGTCGGCACCGCTTCGCCCGCACGGCGCCGGTTCCCGGGCCGGCGCCGTGCAGGGCGAAGAGGAACAGATCGACGCTCGACACCCGCGTCTCGGTCTGCCAGGTCGGTTTCGGCGGATCGAGCCGGACCACCGTCCCCTCCGGAAGATGAGGCGCGATGAGACGGCACAACGCCTCGTCGACCTGGCTGATCACGGGGTCAGATCAATCCCTCACGCAGTGCGTAAGCCACCGCGTGCGAGCGGTTCCGGAGCTGGAACCGGTTGGTCACGTCGTGCAGGATGCTCTTCACCGTGCGCTGCGAATAGCAGAGCTGGTCGGCGATCTCCTGCGTCGAGAACCCCGACGCGACCAGCTTGAGCACCTCGGTCTCCCGGTTGCTCATGCCACCGAGGTGCAGGCCGCGCGGCTGCAGCACCTGACGCTGCAGCCGTGAGACCCGGTGCAGCAGCCTGCCGAGCAGGTCGGGCGGCAGCGCGCCCTCCCCGGCCGCGGCCGCCTTGATCAGCCGGACCAGGACGTCGGCGCCCGCCTCGGAGCGGCGGGCGACGGCGCAGACGCCGTGTTCGATGGCGCTGAGGATCTCGTTGTCGTCGACTTCACCCGCGATGAGCACGATGCGGGTGAAGCCCTGGTGGTGCAAGGCGGACAGCAGTTGCGTCATCGCCTCGTCGAGGCGATCGGTGACCAGGAGGGCCACCATGGTCGGGTCGGCGGTCTCCCCGTCCACCAGCCAGACGTCGTCACGGGAGCGGAGCGTCATGCAGACGCCGTTGTGCAGGATCGGATCGGTCGCGCGGACGACCACCGGTGTCCGGTTCGGTTCGAACATGTGATTCCCATTCCCCTCGAACTGTGCGAGGGCCCCACCCCTCGCGCTACTCACCCTGCCGGGTGAGGTGTCCCGAGCGCATGGGACTCCGGTCCCGGAATTGCCCGAAAAGCCGCCCTTATCGGGGTCGCTTTTTCAGCGACCCAGCCCCGCCTCGCGGGCGCGCACGATCGCCTCGGCGCGATCCGCGACGTGAAGCTTGCTGAAGACGTTCGAAATGTGGTTCCGCACCGTCTTCGGGCTGAGACACAGAGTGCTGGCGATGGCGGTGTTGCTGTGCCCGCCCGCGATGAGCGAAAGGACCTCTCGTTCGCGCACGGTGAGTTCCGGGAACACCGTGTCCGTGGCCGGTTGAGTGTGGTTGAAGAAGCCGAGAACCCGCGTCGCGATGTCGGGCCCGAAGATCGCTTCGCGCCTCGCGACGGCGTGCACGGCACGGATGATTTCGTCGGGTTCCGCGTCTTTCAGCAGATATCCGCGGGCTCCGGCCCGCATCGCGGAGAAAACGGATTCGCTTTCATCGGCCATCGTCAGCATGAGCACGCCGACGCCGGGCCGTTCGGCGACGATGTGCCGGGTCGCTTCGGCGCCGCTGATATCGGGTAAATGCAGGTCCATGACCACGACATCGGGCGTGAGGGCGCTCGCCGCGCTGATCGCGTGCGCGCCGCTCGCGGCCTCGCCGACCACGTCGATCAGCGGTTCGTTGTCGAGCAGTGTGCAGACCCCGAACCGGAACAGCGGATGGTCGTCGACCACGAGCACGCGAAGACGTTCGTTCATACGGTTCCCCCTGTCTCCCCGACGCGGCACGTTAAGCGAGAGGGCCGGTCACGAACAATGCGAGGTCCGGACAGCGGACCGGCGATAATTAAACGCCTGATGAGTATCGCGTATCCCGGAGGCCAGCCCAACCCATTAACCCTTTCGGCCCATGTTCGGGTCTCAAGTCCGTGAAGGCCTCCTTCCCTACCCTGAAAGTAGTGAAGGAGGCCTTCACGGATCAGGCGAAGGTGGCCGCGTGCTCGCGAGCCCAGTCCGCGAACGTCAGCGGCGCCCGGCCAAGGAGTTCGCGAACGGTGCCGAACACGATCTCCTCTTTCCCGGCGGACTGCCGTTTGAGCTCGAAGATGCCGTCGACGGCCGAAGCGGGCCAGCCGTACTCGAGCATCCGGGCGCGCGAAGCGGCTTCGGGCTCTTCGACGTAGGTTAGCCGCCGCCCGAGCGCGTCACCGAGGATCTCCACCTGCCGCCGCGTCGTGAGCGCTTCGCCGCCGGTGATCGGGTAGGTCGTGCCCGCGTGCCCGTCGCCGGTCAGCACGGTCGCGGCGACCTCGGCGATGTCGCGGACGTGCACCAGCGCGGACGCCGGGTCGCCTTCGGGAACGCGGATGACGCCGTCGCCGCGAACGGCGTGCAACCAGGCGAACCGGTTGTCCATGAACGTGCCGGGTCGCAGGATCGTCCAGTCCGGCCCGGCCTCACGCACGGCCCGCTCGGCCTCGGCGTGCACGAGTGAGATCGGGTCGGTCTGTCCGAAGTGGACGCCCGTGGTGGAGAGCTTGACGACGTGCGAGACGCCGCCTGCGGCCTTGAGTACGGCTTGTTCCTGAGCGAGCGGGTCCGAGCCGTGGCCGGAGGTCAGGACGAACACGCGCTCGACGCCGTCGAGCAGCGCGGGGTCGAAGGCGTCGAGATCGCCGGCGGCGACCTCGGCACGCGGATCGATCCGGGCGCGGGAGGGATCGCGCGTCAGGGCACGGACTCGAGCGCCCCTGTCCAGCAGCGCGGGAACGAGTTCACGGCCGATTTTGCCGGTGGAACCGAGTACGAGGATCATCGAAAGACTCCTTAGTGGTTGCGCCGCAACGAAACGCGCGGCAGGAAGAGGGAAGCGGCGAGGCCGACGGCGAGGGCGGGGAGCATCACCAGGAAGACGCCGCCGAGTGCGGACGAGTAGCCGGCGGGACTGTCGTCGGTGAAGGCGTTCGTGAACACCGCGCCGAAAACGGTCAGCCCGGCAGTGGTGCCGAGGGAGCGAAGGAAGCCGACGGTCGCCGAAACGGCGCCGAGATCGGTCCTGGCGACGTTCTGCTGGGCCGCCATGGAAAGCACCTGCATGTTGAGCCCGGCGGCCGCGCCGAACACGACGAGGTAGGCGACGACGAGCGGCAACGGCGTAGTTTCGTCCATTGTGGACATAGCGAGCGCGGCGGCGAGGCCGAGGGTCATGCTGAGGATCGGCGCCCAGCGGTAGGCGCCGGTCCTGGCGATGATCCGGCCCGCGACCATCGACGACGCGGCGACCGCGAGCGTCATGGGCAGCAGCAGGAGCCCGGCTTCGGAGGGTCCGGTGCCACCCGCCGTCTGCAGGAAGAGCGCGAGGTAGTTGACCGAACCGAGGAAGACGAACCCGGCCGCGGCACTGGCCAGCACGCTCAGGCTGAACATCCTGGAGCGGAACAGCCGGAGCGGGACGACCGGTTCGGCCGCGCGGCGCTCGATGAGCAGGAAGGCGACGAGCAGCACCGCGCCGATCGACGCCGACAGGGGAGTCGCCAGGGTCAGGCCGACGATCGCGCCGGCCAGGACGACGATGCCCGCGAAGTCGAACGGTGCGGCCGTCCGGCGTCGTTCGAGCCGCAGGAACCGGGCGACGACACCGAACGCGACCAGGCCGATCGGCACGTTGAGGCCGAAGATCGACCGCCAGCCCGCGAGATCGGTCAGCACGCCGCCGACGACGGGACCCGCCAGCGAGGACCCGGCGAAGCAGATCGAGAACCAGGCGAAGTAGCGGGCGCCTTCGCGGCCCGGGAACAGTTCGCCGATGATCGCGGCGACAGAGACGAACAGTCCGCCGGAGCCGATGCCCTGCAGGACGCGGGCGGCGATCAGCAGTGGCATCGTCGGCGCGAGGGTGCAGGCGAGGGAGCCGAGGACGAACAGCGCGATCGCGACGAGGACGACACGCTTGCGGCCGAAGAGATCGCCGAGCTTTCCGTAGACGGGCGCGCTGACGCTGCCCGCCAGCAGGTAGGACGTGGTCACCCAGGCGAATGACGTGGCTCCGCCGAGCTCGCCGACCATGCGCGGCAGGGCCGTCGCGACGACTTGGGCGTCGAGCATCGCCAGGAAAACAGCGGCGAAGAGCCCGACGAGGGCAAGGGTGTTTCGGGCGCGCGGAGGCGCGCCGAGAGTGGTGCTCAAGAAAGAGATCCGTTCACTGGGAGAAACGAGGAAACGCGAGGGACGCGGAGCAGCACTCCGGATCCCCGCCAAGACGGGAAAAGGCTCAACCGTCATCCGAACCGGATGCGGTCCTCTTCGCGCTTGGCGATCACCTCGAATTCGTCCCGCTCGACCGTACGAACCCGGCCGGCGTCATCAGTGAAGGAACGTTGACATGGATGACCTTAGGCAATCACATGTCTTTTGACAAGTGTTTCAGTGGAGGGGAACGACGTCGTCGTCCGGCTCGTCGCTGTCCCGGCGGCGTTTGCCCAGCTCATCCGGGAAGACCCACTTCTTGAAACCCCAGAACCGGAAGAACATCGCCAGCAGCATGCCGATGATCGACCCGCTCGTGAAGTCCGCGAACTCCTGGACGAACCGCGTCACGTGCGGCACTTCGAGATCGAAGATGTAGCGCGACGTGTAGAGCGGGATCAGGTTGACCACCACGGCGATACCGCTGATCACGAAGAAGAGCGCCGCCTCGTGATGCCGCTCGCGGCCGCCGCGGGTGCGGAAGGACCACTCGCGGTTGAGGATGTACGACACGATCGTCGCGACGATGATCGCGATGGCCTTCGCCGTGGTCGGCTTCGACTCCAGGACGCTGAGTTTCAGCAGGTACCAGACGCCGTTGTCGACCAGGAACGTCGTGCCGCCCACGATCGCGAACTTCAACAGCTCGCGGTGCTTGATCAGCACCGATCGGAGCGGCTCGGGCGTCCTGGAAAGGACGGATTCGACCACGGTCACCAGATCAGTCTAATTCGCGTCGCCCGTCGAACGGGTCGGCAGGGGATGTACAGCGCGGTATATGACGCTTTGGGCGTTTCGGCGCGGAGGTCGTGAGTGGCGACGTCGGCCGGGGCGGACTCGGAATACGCGCGCGGCGTGGGTGAAGGCGTGACTCGCGTGATCAGGCGCGTAACTCGCGTGATTGAAGGCCGCACTCGGTGTTGCGCCTCTGATCACGCGAGTTGCGGCTTCAATCACGCGAGTGCGGTGCCACGACCCACGGGACCGGGGGAGCAAGGGACCTTTGCTACCACCTGGCGGTCAGGCGGCCGGATCATCCGGAATGCCGGAAATCTCCCGTCCGCCGCCCTGCAGCAGCCGCGGCCGCGCGCCGGCCTCCGGGAAGACCCACTTCTTGAACGACCACCACCGGAACGCCGTACCGAGCAGGGTCCCGACGAGCACCCCGCTGACGAAGTCGGCGACCTCCTGGGTCAGCAGCGAGACATGCGGTTGCTCCAGCTCGAACACGTACCGCGAAACCAGCTGCGGCAGCGCGTTGAGGCCGAGCGCGATCCCGCTGAGCAGGAAGAACAGCGCCGCTTCGTGCGCGCGCTCGCGGCCGCCGCGGGTGCGAAAGGACCATTCGCGGTTCGCGACGTACGAGAAAACCGTCGCCACCAGCACGCCGATGATCAGCGCGGTCACCGGCTTGTCGGTCAGCACGGTGAACTTCAGCCCGTAGGTGATCGTCATCGTGATGACGAAACTCGCGCCCCCGACCAGGACGAACCGCAGCAGTTCGCGATGCTTCGCCGGCATGCGGGCGACGCTACTGGAAAACGCGGTCGACCACTCCGTTGGGCCGCGTGGTCGGCTTGGACTTGCCGGGTTGCGGCGGCGCGCTCGTGGTCGTCGTCGGCTGGGCCGGCTCTTGCTGCACAGGCTCCGAAGGCGTCACGGACGGCGAAGGCTTCTTCGGCGGAACAGGCCATCCAGGACGCCCAGGCTTCGTCGTGTCCGGAGGAGCCGAAGGCTTCGAAGTGACCGAAGGCAGCGAAGGCACCGTAGTCGGCGGAAGCAGCGCGTTGTCGTCACACCAGTGGTGCCAGCAGCCGAGGTAGACGGCGGCCGGCTTCGCCTTGGCGCCGCCGAGGGTGGCGTTCACCGTCACCGGCATCCCCTCCGCCGGGCGGCCCTTCAGCACGACCGTCAGGTTCGCCTCACGCCCCGGAGCCAGCGAGCCGCGCGAAGTGCACGACGCACCTTCGCCGGTCGGAGTGCATCGGATACCGGAGAAGCTCCACGAATAGAGAATGCGGTGGTCGACAGTGATCGTCACCGGCTTCGTCGACTCACCGGTGTTCTTGACGTGGATGTTCACCCGTGGGTTGCGGTTCCAGGGGAACGAGGACATCCAGTCGGCGTCGGCGCGCAGCGTGAGGTTGTCCACGGGCGCGGGCGGCGGAGGCACCTTGACCTTCACCTCGATCGACACCTTGATCTGCGCGCCCGCCGTCACCGAACCGGTGACCACGCTGCCGTCCACGGCCGTTCCGTCCGCGCGCAGCCGGAACTTCAGCACCGCGGACTGACCGGGTTCGAGACCGGTACCGGTCCGGCAAGTGACCGTGCCGGTGCCGCCGGGGCAGTTCACCGTGATCGGGCCGGCTGCCTGCTGCCGGAAGCCGTTGGCGCCCATCGCCCCACCGCCGCCGGCGGCGGGAATGGCCCGCACCCCCCTCGGCAGGTTCAGCGAGACCGCCACGGGCTCGGACTTCGTTCCGCCGTCGTTGCGCACGGTGATCGGCAGGTCGGCCGGTTCGCCCGGCCTCAGCTGGACACCGCCGGGCGGGGTCGACGCCGTCATCACCGGAGGCGCCGGGATCACCGGCGTGGGCGCGGGCGGCTCGGCGGGGGTGGGCGTCGGGCCAGGTGCCGGGGCCTGGGCCGGCGGTGGCTCCTGCTGAGCGGGCGGCGCGGGCTGCTGCTCCGGCGGCGCGGCGGGCGGAGCCGGGGGCGGCGCGACCGGCGGCGCGGGGGGAGCAGGAGGAGCCGGGGGCGCGACGGCGGGTGGAGGGACCGCCGCGGCGGCCGGGATCTCCTGGGTGCCGCCACCGGCGGCGAGCGCCACCGCGACGGCGGCGACGATGGCCACACTCGATCCGGCCACGCCGGCGAATTGGCGCGGTCCGGCCGCGGCGGCACCGGCCGCGCCGCCCGAACTCGAACCCGCGGCGGCGGCCGTCGCGGCCGCGGTGACCGCGCCCGCCTTGCCCGCCCCGGTCGTCGCCAGGTACCCGAGAGCCGCGCCACCGAGCACGATCGGCGCGATGATCCCGCGCAGACCGGTGTTGACGTCGGCCAGTTCCGCGGCCAGCGCGCGGCATTTCTCGCATTCGTCCAGGTGGTTCTCCACCTGGGCGCGTTCGCGTTTGGACAATCCGTCGCGGGTCCACGCGCCGAGCTTGTCCGCGCTCGCGCGGCAGCGTTCGGCGGAGTTCTCGGCCAGGTGGACCTGCAGATACGCCTGCCGCAGGCCTTCACGCGCCCGGTAGGCGAGCGCGGAGACACCGTTCGCGGTCAGCCCCAGCAGCGGCGCGACCTCGGCGGGCGTCTGCCCTTCGATCTCGGTGTGCCACAGCACCGCCTGCCACCGCTCGGGCAGCCTGGCGAATGCCTTCGCGGCGAGCGTGCGCTCGAGCCCGGCGACGGCGGTGTCGGAGAAGGGGACGGTCAGCGCTTCGCCGACGGCACCGCCGACGTCGGACATGTCCTCGTTCAGGTCGACGCGTTTGTCCTTGCGCGTCTTGTCGTAGGCGGTGTGCCGGAGCGCGGTCAGCAGGTACGCGCGGAACGCGGCGTCGGGGCCTTTGCCGCCGCGCAGCGTGTCCAGCACCTTCGCGAAGGCTTCCGAAACGAGGTCGTCGGCCTCGGAACTGGAACGGGCGAGCTGGCGTGCGAGATTGTGCGCCGCGCCGGCGTGGCGCTCGTAAAGGGTTCCGTAGGACGCGATCTTCCCGTCACGCACCTCGGCGATCAGCTCGGCGTCACTCTTACCGGAGAGATCGGCGGGAACGGTGGACACGGGGCTCCTTCATCTGCTGGTTCGGCGGGTCTACTGTCTTAAACGCCCGAACCCGCTCAGTGTGACGGAACGGGCGACGCACGTCACCTCGCGGTCCCTTCGATGACCCGGAGGGCGCAACGCCATCACCCAGGACGGGTTACCGAAGAGTTCGGAAAGATCCTTGAAAAACGCCGTCACGCGCGGCGTGGACGGGCGTCCCCACCGTGAAGCGATCGCAAGATCGAAAAGATCGGAACGGAAAGGGGCGGTGGGCAGTGGACGTACCGGCCACCGGTGCGCCGTCCGGGGGATCCGACGGGCAAGCCGCCTGGAACCGGTTCGAACGAGATCGCACGCTCCGCGCACTGCGGGCCCGCTGGCGGACGGCCAGCTTGGCCGCGGGCTGGCGTTTCCCCAGCGATTGGGGTCTGCCCGAGGTCGATGCCGTCTGCGCGGCCGTGATCAAGAACGGCCGGGTCGCTCCCGCGGAAGTGGCGGAGACCGCCCTCGCGGGGCTGGGCCGGGCACGGGCCGCCGCGGGTGCGGGCCTGGCCGAGACGCTCGCCGACCTCGCGGCGTTGCACGCCGTGCTCGCCGACCCGGACGCGGTGGACGGTTTCCTCGCTCCGGATGTCGATTCCACGCCCTCCCGCTTACTGCGGGTGACGGCGCTGGCCTGGGCGGACGTCGCGACCGACCAGCTGGTGAACACCGAGGTCACCGAACCCCTCACCGGCCTGCCCACCGCCGCCTATTTGAGGACCCGGTTGAGTGAGCTGTACCGCCAGGCCCGCCGCGACCAGCGGCCGGTCGCGGAGGCGCACACGCTGCTCGTGGTCTCGATGGACTTCAGTTCCGTCGCGGGCTGGCCCCGGCTGACCGGGATGATCCTGGTCGCGGACGCGTTGAAGCAGGTGTTCGACGGCGGGGAGAGCGTCGCCTCGATCGGGCCGTCCGTCGCGGGCGCACTCGTGCCGAAGGACGTGAGGCTCGCTTCGTCCGGCGTCGCGCTGCGAAGGGCGCTCAACGAGCGGCTTTCGGTGGACGCGCAATTGCGTGACACCGGCCGTCCGCAGATATCCGCGGTCCGGCTCCCGGCGACCTACGACCTGGCGTGCGATCTGCTCGGCAGTCTCGCGCGCTCCTGACACCGGGTAGCGTAAGAGGTTCTCCAGGTCACGGCCGACCCTGTCGACCAGGCACTACCCGGTTCATGATTTCCTGTTCGCGTGACCCGGACTGTTCCCGCCGACGCCAACGGCGACGTTTCGGCGAGCCGACCGCAACATCGTCTGTCGCTGCGGAAGTCGCTCGCCCGCTTGTCCGTCCGGCCGAGATCGATCCTCATCCTCTCGGTGATCCCGCTGGTCGCGATCGGTTTCGGCATCTGGGGATGGCAGCACGACTGGGTGCTCGGCGTGGACAGCGCGGTGTACCGCGCGGGTGCCGAGACGCTGCTGAACGGCGACCCGCTGTACGACGCGAACACCCTTCCGGTGGAGCCGTGGTGGGCGCTGCTGCCGTTCACCTACCCGCCCACCGCCGCGCTGCTGTTCATCCCGCTCGCGATCGTCCCGACGCAGGTCGCCTGGGGGCTCCTGACCGCGGTCTCGCTGCTCGCGCTGGCGCTGTGCGTCCGCATCGCCATCGGCGCGCTCCCGAAGCCCTCGACCGACGGTCCCCGCTGGTGGGCTTCGCCCGCCCGGTCGACGATCGCGTTCTTCCTGGTCTTCCTCGGCCTCGAGCCGGTGTGGCGCACGATCTTCCTCGGCCAGATCAACATCATCCTGATGGCGCTGGTGATGCTCGACATCCTGGTCATCGGGGCCAGGGGCAGCCGCTGGGGCGGCGTGCTGGTCGGCGTCGCGGCCGCGGTCAAGCTCACCCCGATCGTGTTCCTGGGGCATCTGTTCATCACCGGCCGCCGGATGGACGCCGTGCGCGGGCTCGTCACGTTCGTCGTGATGCAGGGCCTGATGTTCCTGATCATCCCGCACGACGCGGCCCGGTACTGGACCTACACGCTGCCCGACACCGGCCGCATCGGCCCGGTGCACTGGGCTGGCAACCAGTCGCTGAACGCGCTGATGAACCGCTTCACCGAGCTCGCGCCCTGGGCGTCGAAGGCGGCGATGGGGATCGGCGCGCTGCTCGCGATCCCGGCGATCTGGCTGGTGCTCCGCTTCCACCGCAAGGGCCAGGCGCTCGCGGCGATGCTGGTGACCGCGTTCTGGATCCTGCTGATCTCGCCGATCTCCTGGACCCACCACTGGGTGTGGGTGGCGCCGCTGGTCGTCCTGCTGGTCTCGCGCCTGCCGAAGACCACTCCCGCCACCGCGTGGAAACGCTGGCTCGGCACCTTCGCGGTGTTCTTCGTCTTCATCAGCTGTGTGCTGCTGATCCTGCCGAACGGCCGCAACGTCGAGCTGCACTGGAAGGTGTGGCAGAACATCCTCGGCAGCGCGTACATCTTCATGCCGTTGGTGCTGGCGCTCGCGCTCGCCGGACGCTGGTGGTACCTGCGGCGGAAGCAGGGCACGGGGGACACCGGAAAGCATGCTGAAGTCACGTCCGGCGGCTGAGGCCCGGCTCGTCGGGATCACGCTGGCGGGTGTGCTCGCGCTGGCGATGCTCGCGCTGGGTGTCGTCGCCTGGCTCGGTGAATGGCATCTCGGCGCGGACAGCGCCGTCTACCGCGCCGGTGCCCTCACGCTGCTGAAGGGCGAACCGCTCTACACCCGCGAGGCGCTGACGACGTTGCCGCCGTGGGTGCTGCTGCCGTTCACCTACACCCCGGCCGCGGCGCCGCTGTTCCTGCCGCTCGCGATCGTGCCGGCCGGGCTGACCTGGGGCGTCGTCGGCGCCCTGTCGCTGGTCTGCCTCAGCGTCGTGATCTCCGTGGTCGCCCGCGCCTGCGGCGCCCCGCTCACCCGATGGTGGGTGCTGCCGCTGGCCACGGCGGGCGCGCTGGCGCTGGAGCCGGTCTGGAAGACGATCTTCCTCGGGCAGATCAACCTCATCCTGATGGTGCTGATCGTCCTCGACGTCCTGGTGCTTTCGGCACGCGGTTCGCGCTGGGCCGGGGTGCTGATCGGGATCTCGGCCGCGATCAAGCTGACGCCGCTGATCTTCGTCCCGCATCTGCTGTTCACCGGTCGCTGGAAGGACGCGCTGCGGGCGCTCGGCACGTTCGCCGGGCTCGAAGCCGTGATGTTCGCGGTGATCCCCGGTGACGCCGTCCGGTTCTGGACCGAGTCGGCGACCGATCCGAGCCGGGTCGGCTCCGTGCACTGGATCTTCAACCAGTCGCTCAACGGGCTGGTGAACCGCGCTACGGAACTCGCGTCGTGGTCACTGGCGGTGGCCATCGCCGTCGCCGCCGTCCTGGCCGTTCCCGCCGTCTGGCTGGTCGTGCGCCTGCACCGCCGCGGTGACCCGGTCGGCGCGTTGCTGGTGACCGCCTTCTACGGGCTGTTGCTCTCGCCGGTGTCGTGGTCACACCACTGGGTGTGGACGGTGCCGCTGCTCGTCCTGCTCGTCGTCCGCCGGGCGTGGGTTCTGGCCGCGGGCGTCGCGGTGCTGTTCGCGAGCGGCGTGATCATGTTCGTGCCCAACGGCGGGGACACCGAGTTCGGCTGGGGGCTGGGCTGGTCGCTGCTCGGCAACGTCTACGTCCTCACCGCTGCGATCGCCATCACAGGCCTGGCCGTGCGGGAGCTGCGACGCGGGTCCGCCCAGGTCGCGGCGGTGGCGGCCAAGTAATCTGCACGACGTTATGGACAAACGAACCGGTCTTCCGATCGTGGGCATGGTGGGCGGCGGACAGCTGGCCAGGATGACCCACCAGGCGGCGATCTCCCTCGGCCAGTCCCTGCGCGTGCTCGCCGCCGGGGAGAACGAATCCGCCGGCCTCGTCGCGGGCGAGGTAGTGCAGGGGCACCACACCGACCTCGAAGCGCTGCGCTCGTTCGCCGCCGGGGTCGACGTGCTGACCTTCGACCACGAGCACGTTCCCGGCGAGCACCTGCTGACGCTCGCGATGGAAGGCGTCACCATCCGGCCGGATCCGGCCGCGTTGTCGATGGCGCAGAACAAGCTCGTCATGCGCGAGATGATGGCCGGGCTCGAGATCCCCGGCCCCGCCTTCGCCGAAGTGTCCTCTGTGGACGACGTGATCCCCTTTGGCGACAAGCACTCCTGGCCGGTGGTGCTGAAGGCGGCGCAGGGCGGCTACGACGGCCGCGGTGTCTGGATGCTCGACACCGCGCAGCACGCCCGCGAGACCGTCCCCGAACTGCTCGACGCCGGAACCCCCTTGCTGGTCGAGGAAAAGGTCGTCATGCGGCGCGAACTGTCCGCGCTCGTGGCCCGGTCCCCGTTCGGGCAGGGTGCGGCGTGGCCGGTGGTGGAGACCGTGCAGTCCGGCGGGATCAACACCGAGGTGCTCGCCCCGGCCCCGGGGCTGAGCCTCGAGCGCACCCAGGAGGCGCAGGACCTGGCGCTGCGGATCGCCGCGACGCTGAACGTGACCGGCCTGCTCGCCGTCGAGCTGTTCGAGACCGACGAAGGCCTGCTGGTCAACGAACTCGCGATGCGCCCGCACAACTCGGGCCACTGGACTCAGGACGGTTCGAAGACCTCGCAGTTCGAGCAGCACCTGCGTGCCGTGCTCGACTACCCGCTCGGCGTGACCGATCTGATCGCCCCCGCCTGCGTGATGGCGAACGTCCTCGGCGCGCCCGAGGCGCCGGAGATGGGCCCGGACGAGCGGCTGCACCACCTGTTCGCGCGGTATCCGGACATCCGCGTTCACCTGTACGGCAAGGGAGAGCGTCCGGGCCGCAAACTCGGCCACGTCAACCTCGTCGGCGAACGTATGGAGGAGCTGCGCGACCGCGCACTGCTCGCCGCGCACTGGCTTTCCCACGCCGTCTGGCTCGACGGCTACGAGATCCACTAGGAGTAACTGAGTATGTCGCCGCAGGTTGGCCTGATCATGGGCAGCGATTCGGACTGGCCGACGATGGAAGCGGCCGGGCAGGCGCTGGCCGAGTTCGGCATCGAATACGAAGTCGGCGTCTACTCGGCGCACCGCACTCCGCAGCGGATGCTCGACTACGCGACGTCGGCCGCTTCGCGCGGTGTGCGCGTGATCATCGCGGGCGCCGGCGGGGCCGCGCACCTGCCGGGCATGGTCGCTTCGGCGACCGTGCTGCCGGTGATCGGGGTGCCGGTGCCGCTGAAGTACCTCGACGGCATGGACTCGCTGCTCTCGATCGTGCAGATGCCCGCCGGTGTCCCGGTCGCGACGGTCTCCGTCGGCGGGGCGCGCAACGCGGGGCTGCTCGCGGTGCGCATCCTCGCCGCGTCCGATGCGGAGCTTCAGGCGAAAATGGCGCGGTTCCAGGCGGATCTGGAGCAGCTGGTGCTGGACAAGGACGCGGCACTGCGCAAACGCGTCGAAGGCTGATACCCGCTTTTCGTCCTCTCGTGGGTTTTCCGCACTTGCGCTCGAAGATCGTCACGGTAAGGTGCGATCCGGGCACTATCGGTCTAATGGCCGTAGTGGGGGAGGGGAGCGCAATGCCATACGTCGTGATGCGCGCGTGAATGCGCCACGAGATCTGCGAGCGATGCGCGCGCAAGCCGGTGAGCTGGATGCCCGCCTGGCCGCCGCCAGGCACACCAGCCAATCCATCGATCGGTCTGTGACGGTCACCGTTACCGGTCGAGGCGCGCTGGTCGACCTGCGAATCGCCGATTCCGCACTCGACGGAGCACATATACGAAATCTCGGGGTCAGCATTGTGCAGGCGGTCCGAGCGGCTCGTGGTGTTGCGCACGAGGCGTCGGTGCCTGAGCTCAGTGCGCTGTTCGGTTTGCAGCCTCCGCCACCTCGGGAGTCAACTCGATCCCGGTCGCCGCTTGAGCCGGAGCCAGTGCGGCCCGAGCCCACGTCGAGTCCGCGGCGGCGAGCAGCCGATGACGCCATTCACGAGGAGAGCTACGAGGAGCTCGACTTCCTCTCCGACGAAGACGCGGATGGTCGCTGGTGAACCCTTACGATCGGCTCTACAACCTCGCCAAGGAGATCGACGCACACGTCACTGCCGTCGAACGGGCTGCGGAAAGCGGTCGGGCGATGCCGTTGAGCAGGGAGATCGGAGCCGGGCTGGGCACCGTTACCGTAGACGGCTCTGGAGCGCTGATTTCAGTCGATCTCGATCGGGACACGGCAGTGATGCAAACCGGTGCCAGTCTTGCCGGCCATGTCCTTCGGGCGATCAACGATGCGGAAAACGCGGCATCCGCCCGACGTGAAGAGATGATCGCGGAAGCTTCCAAGGGGGTGGAGAGTTGACTTTCCCCGACCCGCTCGGGTCCAGCGATTCAGGTTACGAGGTCTACCCGGAATCACTGCGCAAGACAACAGAGGACGTCTATCACGCGGCTGGTCTGCTCCGCGATTTCGCCGACCATGATCTGGGTGGGCTGGTTCTGGGCCCACAGGATGTCGGCATGCTCGGTGACCGGGTGAATGTCGTGCAGGCGTTCGCCGACATGATCGTCGACTTGCAGGACAAAAGCAGGAGGAACTTCGATCGCTTGATAGCGCTGGGTGGCTCGTTGGACAAGGCTGCGGACTACTACGACGCCCAGGACGACGAGTACTACAAGCGACTTCGCGATATTGAAAAGGAGGCGAATTGACCATGAGTGTCCCTATCGGTGCTCCGCCGGAATATCCACATGCCGCCGATGCGAAGATTCGCGAATTCGCCAACCTTCCCTTCATCGGGCGTCCGGATATCCTGCACCTCTTGGATGATGTTCGAGATCGACTGTTGGGCAATCCTGTGCGGATTCAAGAGATGGCTCTCCAGTTCGCGAACAACAAGACGATTCACGACGCTCGAAGTGATTTCGAAAGTGCTACCCAATCGTTGGCGGGTACTTGGACAGGGCGTGCCGCGGACCAGTTCTCGGCCTACGCGTCCCGGGTGACGAGCGCACTTGAAAAGGAGCAAGAGGCCGTCGGCACGTTGTCCGGCCTTCTGGTGGGAGTCGCCCAGGTCGTCATTGATACTTACGCGAAGGCGATCGAATTCCTCGGTGTCTGTGCCGGACGGCTTGCGACGATCGACATCAAGATGCTGCTGGCGGCCGCTGCCTCGGTTGTCCCGGGGCTTAACGCAATCGTGTGGAGTGACGTTATCGACACCATCGTCGAGGCGTTCGGCACGTTGGTTGAGAACTTCCTTGCTTTGCTCGGAGCGGCGGTAGAGCAGACGGGCAAATTCTACGGGGCGGCCGTCGGATTCCAGCAGATCGCGACCAATTTCTTCGAAGTGCCGGATATGTCACCGAGTTCGGGGATGGATGACCAGAAGCAGTGGAAGATTGAGCCTGATGCTGTTCCCGAGTGAAGGTGAAAAGCGAACACCTGCTCGCATCGCCGGCATTCTCGCGGGATTACTATTCGTCGCGGGTTGTGGGATCGGGGAGCCGAAGCCGATCCTGAGCGGGCCGCCGGCGGCAGCGCAAGCCGGACCTGCGATCCCGATCACCCCCGTTGAAAAGCCGCTGCGCAGTGCCGACTTTTCTCGGTTCCCGTGTGGGATATTGCAGCCCGAGCAGGTTGCCGCGTTCATCATCGACCCGCCGGAGAAAGTGACCAGGGGCGGTGGCAAGGACGGAATGCTCGGATGTGCGTGGAGCGCTCCGAAAAGCCCGAGCCTGGGGATCTATCGCGCCATAGTGAAGCCGAACAACCTGGCTGAACTGGTTGAGGTCAACGACGAGAATCCGCAACAGTATCCAGGCTGGCGCGAGTTGTCCATCGATGGAATACCCGTGGTCGAGTACACGCCGCGGTACATTCCGGGGGCTTGTGATCTGTACTTGGGTATCAGCGACACGGAAATGATGCTTGTCGAGTATGCCGTGAACGGCCCGAGTGGTTCTCAGTACTGGGGAAACGATTCGTGCGCCGGGGCGCGCAAGGCCGCGGAGTTCGTGATCGGCAACCTCCGCGGCCGCTGAGCGTCAGTCGGCGAGTTGCTTCCGCAGTTCCCGTTTGAGCACCTTCCCGGCCGCCGAGACCGGGATCTGGTCGACGAAGTGGATCGCCCGCAGCCGTTTGTACGGCAGAACGCGTGCGCCGACGGCTTCCAGGAGTTGTTCGGCGGTGACGTTCTCGTCGCTGCGCACCACGAACGCGACCGGCAGTTCGCCGACCTCGGCGTCTGGTTTGCCGACGACGGCTGCCGCCGAGACGCCGGGCAGGGTGATCAACAGCTCTTCGAGTTCGCGCGGGAAGACGTTGTATCCCTTGTACAGCAGCATGTCCTTCTTGCGATCCACAATAGACAGATAGCCGTCCTCGTCGATGATGCCGATGTCGCCGGTGTGCAGCCAGCCGTCGACGAGCGCGGCCGAGGTCTCCTCGGGGCGGTCGCGATAGCCGATCATCACCTGCGGGCCGCGCAGGCAGACCTCGCCGCTTTCTCCGGCGGGCAAAGGATCTTCGCCGCCTTCGGCCGGGACGATCTTGATCTCGGTGTCGGGCAGTGGAAGGCCGACCGAGCCCACCTTCCGGACCGCGGAGCGGTAGGCCGGCGCGATGACGGCTCCCATGGTGACCTCGGTGAGGCCGTAACCCTCGATGATGAGCACACCGGGAAAGCGTTTCTGCAGCGCGCGGATCATCTCGTGGTTCATCGGCGCGGCGCCGGAACCGATGGTCAGTACCGAAGACAGGTCGGCTGTGTGAAACTCGGGGCAGGCGAGCAACGCGGCGAACAGCGCGGGCGCGCCGCCGATCGTGGTGACCCGCAGCAGTTCGGCGTCGGCCACGTACGCGGCCGGGTCGAAGCGGTCGTGCAGGACGACGGTGCCGCCGTCGAGCAGCGGGACGTTGAGCGCGGCGATGGTACCCATGGCGTGGAACCACGGCGTCAGATTGAGGGCGATCCCGGTGCCGATCCGTGACGGCCACTCCTCCGGGCCGCCGAGCTGGTCGACGATCACCTCTCCCGACTCGTCGACGGCGGGGACCGCGCCCAGCCGCCAGCAGGAGCTTTGCAGGCTGTTGACCACGACGTTCCGATGCGGCAGGCGGACACCTTTCGAACGGCCAGTGGTGCCGCCGGTGTACGCCAGATGGGCGAGGTCGCGGTAGATGTCGATCTCGACGTCGGGCCGCTCGTCGGAGTGACCGGAGTGGAACTCCGTGAACTCCACCTCGCCCTGCCCAAGCCCCTCCGGTGGGTGAACGACGATGGTCAGCCGGACCGACGTCCGATCACGCACCGAAGCGAGCACGCGCGCGACCGGGCCGACGGTGACGGCGGCGACCGCCCCGGCATCGGCCAGCTGGAGGGCGAGGTCTTCGGGCGGGAGCAGGGGATTGGCCGGGCTGAAGGTGGCCCCGGCGAGCAGCGTTCCGTAGTAGGCGACCGGGTACGCCAGGCAGTTCGGCAGGTGGAGCGCGACGACGTCGCCCCGTCCGATGCCCTCGGCGCGCAGGGCGTTCGCGAACCGGCAGGCCGCGCTGTACGTCTCGGCGAAGGTGAGGCTCTGGTCTCCGTGGGCGAAGGCCGTACGGGAGCCCCAGCGAGCGGCGGCGCCGGCGAGCACCGAGCCGACCGGGACCTCGGGATAATCGAGCGACCGGGGGAACGGGGTGAGCTCCATCACTCGAACGTACGGACTTTGCGGTCAAAGACACAAGCGCTCGCGATGTCGCACCATGTGAACGAGCGCTAACATCGGTCAAACTCCCAAACGCGGTTAGAAGAGGTGACGAAGGTGTCTGACGGCCCGGGTCTGTACCAGCTTGCCGAAGAGCACGAGGAGCTGCGGGCCGCGGTGCGTGCCCTCGCGGAGAAGGAGATCGAGCCGTACGCGGCCGAGGTCGACGAGAACGAGCGCTACCCCATCGAGGCGTATAACGCGCTGGTCAAGTCGGGTTTCAACGCCGTCCACATCGAAGAGGCCTACGACGGCCAGGGCGCGGACGCCATCGCCGCCTGCATCGTCATCGAAGAGGTCGCGCGCGTCGACGCGTCAGCGTCGCTCATCCCGGCGGTCAACAAGCTGGGCACGGTGCCGATCATCCTTTCGGCGTCGGAAGACCTCAAGAAGCTCGTGCTGCCCTCGATCGCCTCCGGTGAGGCCTCGGCGTCCTACGCGCTTTCGGAGCGCGAAGCCGGCTCGGACACCGCCTCGATGCGCACCCGCGCGAAGCTCGACGGCGACCACTGGGTGCTGAACGGCACCAAGTGCTGGATCACCAACGCGGGTGAATCGTCCTGGTACACCGTGATGGCGGTGACCGACCCCAACGCCGAGAAGAAGGCCAACGGCATCTCCGCGTTCGTCGTGCACAAGGACGACCCCGGCTTCACCGTCGGCTCGAAGGAGCGGAAGCTCGGCATCAAGGGCTCGCCGACCCGCGAGATCCACTTCGAGAACTGCACCATCCCGGCGGACCGCATCATCGGCGAGCCCGGCACCGGCCTGAAGACCGCGCTGCGCACCCTCGACCACACCCGCCCGACCATCGGCGCGCAGGCGCTGGGCATCGCGCAGGGCGCGCTCGACGCCTCCATCGCGTACGTCAAGGAGCGTAAGCAGTTCGGCAAGGCGATCTCGGAGTTCCAGGGCGTCCAGTTCATGCTGGCCGACATGGGCATCAAGATCGAAGCCGCCCGGAACCTCGTCTACGCCTCCGCCGCGGCGACCGAGCGTGGCGACTCGCGCGGCGGCTACATGGCCGCGGCCGCGAAGGCGTACGCGTCGGACATCGCGATGCAGGTGACCACCGACGCCGTCCAGCTCTTCGGCGGTGCGGGCTACACGCGCGACTTCCCGGTGGAGCGCATGATGCGCGACGCGAAGATCACCCAGATCTACGAAGGCACCAACCAGATCCAGCGCATGGTCATGGCGCGCGCCCTGCTCAAGGGCTGATTCGTTCCCGCGTGAAGGCCCCCTTCCCTCGGCTCAGCCGAGGGAAGGGGGCCTTCACGCGCTTGGCGCCCTCCGCATTTAGAGGACTAAATGCGGGGGTGTGAGCCGGTGAGATGCTTCACGGAAGTACGGCGATCATGGGCCGCCGGTGTCACTCTCGAAGGATGTTCTGGTTCGCTCCGGTGTCGTGGACACCGCACGACGAGGCCGAGCTGATCGCCGGCTGGCGGTTGTGGCTCGAACTCGGGGATCGCACCTGGCCGTCGGCCGCGTGGGACGGGACGGCGGCCGACGTCGTCAGGCCGCTGCGGGAGCTGGTCGCGGCCTGCGACGAGATCGAGGCGGGATACCGCGGTGCCGTCGAGGAGCCGTCCGAGGAGTTCATCCGGATCATCCAGTTCCTCGTGTGGACCGTCAGCACGGTCATCGAGCTGTGGGCCGACGACGAGGTCCCGCTCGACGCCGAGCGGATAGCGTTGCTGCACGCCGATCTGGCCGGGTTCGCGGAACAGGCGGAGCGGGTGCTCGAGTTGCTGGCCGTCAGCGGCGGCTGGACGGGTCTGGCCGCGGAGCATCGGCGGACGGGTCGCTGAGCGACTCCGGTTCCTCGGCCCACGCGAACTGCGAACCCGCCAGATACGCGATCAGCGGACGGTCCAGCGAGAGCAGGGTCACCGGGGTCCCGAACGGGTCTTCGCCAGGCGCGATTTCGTACCCCAGCTCGATGACGGACTCGTCCTCCTCGTCGGATTCGACTTCGTGGCGGGTGACACCGTTGTCGGTCGCCCACCTGCCATCGAGGGTGCGATGGAACTTCACGATCAGTGCGTCCGGAGTCGCCCAGGTGAAGCGTGACACCGAGAATCCGGTGCTCCAGCTCTTCCAATAGAACCATCCGGAGCAGTCGCGGCGGAACGCCAGGTCGACGTACTCGACGCTGCCCGGATGCAGGATTTCATCCGACCAAAGGCCGGTCAGCCGTTCGTCCGCCACGGACGAGAGTCTGCCGTACGGGGTTCCTGTCGGGTACCTGTCGATCACGCTCCGGAGGTGCCGTCGGAGGCGTTCGGTGCCCTACCGTGATCCGGGTAAGTTGAATATTCACCGACCAGAAAGCTGATACCCGATGTTCGCTCGTTTCAAGGATGTCGCCCTTCTGCTGGGCCGGATCGGTGTCGGTGTGGTCTTCCTCGCACACGGCCTGCAGAAGTGGGAAAACGGGATCGACGGCACCGCGAAGTTCTTCGAGCAGACCGGAATCCCGCTCCCGACGCTCGCGGCGATCTTCGCGATCGCGGTGGAGATCGTGGGAGCCATCTTGTTCATCGTCGGTTTCCTGACGCCGCTGGTGGGCCTCGGCTTCGTCGTGGTCTCCGTCGGCGCGCTGCTCTCGGTGCACCTCGACAACGGCCTCACCGGACAGGGCGGTTACGAACTTGTCCTGGTCCTGGCGGTCGCCGGGCTCGCGCTCGGTTTCAACCCCGGCAAACTGTCGCTCGATCACGCGCTCTTCGGACGCAAGCGTGAGGCGAAGCAGCTCCAGGACGCCTGACCCGAACGCTAGGAACGGTCCTTTCCTCGCAAAATTTGCAAGGAAAGGACCGTTCATTGCATTTCAGGAGGGGAGATCCGCGGTAGTCCGTTCCGCTTCGCGCCGAGAAGCGAGTTTGGCCGGATCCGCGTCGGTGACCTGGACCAGATGCGCACCCGCCGCCAGCGGCGTCAGGAAACCTGCCAAGATCCCTTCCGCGCCAACCCATTCCACAGTGGACAGAACGCGGTCGTCGGCGGACAGTCCCAGCCCGGAAGCCCGAGAGCGCGCCTCGGCGAGCACTTCGTCCACAGTGGACGGGCCCAGTGCGGGAGTGTCGCCGGGCACCGGGAACAGCGGGCTGAACTGGTCACCCGAAAGCCTGGCTTCGGTCAGGTAGTCCATCGCTCCGTCGGGTACGGAGCCTGCGGGTAGCCCGAGACCCATCGGGTGCAGCGAGACGACGGCGGTCGCGGCCGCGTCGGAGGCGCCACCCGGCGCGACGAACGCCACCCGGGCGCCCGCGGTCTCCGTCACCACCCTGGCGCCGCACCACCACGCGCCCAGCAGCACACCGGCGGTCTGCCAATGCGACGGCAGCACCACTGCCACCTCGTCGCCCGGTTCGACGTCGAACTCGTCGACCAGCCAGTTCGCCGTTTTGGCGGCCCAGTTCACCGTGGTCGCCACGGACAGTTCGACCCGGCTGCCCTGCTTGTCGTCGTAGTGCGTGATCAGCGGTTTCGCGGGCGACCCGAGCACGGGCCGCAGCAGCAGTTCGGTGAGGCTCACGCCCCCAACGCTAGTTCACGCAGGGAACGCTCGACGCGGCGAGCAGCGGAGCCGCCCCGGGCGCCCCACCGCCACCGCCCCGGCCCACCAGCCCGGAGACGAACGACCGTACGGCGGCGGGGTCGATCTCGACGATGCTCTGGCCGTCGGCGCTGCGGCCGTTGATGTTCACCACCGGGATGGTCGTGAACGTCAGGTCGCCCGACGCGATCCCCTTCGCCTGCTGCGCGAACTCCAGCAGGTCCAGCCCTTCGTCGAGGACGATCGACCGGCGCACGACGTCCATCAGGCCCGCCATCGTCGACGGGCTGGTCAGCGTCCCCGCCGAGAGCACCTGGTTCAGCGCGGACGACAGGAACGTCTGCTGCCGCACGATGCGGTCGAGGTCGCCGCGCGGCAGGTTCTTGCGCTGCCGGACGAACGAAAGCGCCTCACCGCCCGACACGGTCTGTTCGCCGCGCCGGAAGTTCGCGCCGGAGTCCTTGTCCTCGGTCGAGTGGTTCAGGCAGACCTTGACGCCGCCCAGCGCCTCGGTCAGCAGATAGAACCCGAGCAGGTTGACCTCGGCGTAGTGGTCGATGCGGATCTGTGTCAGGTCCTGAACGGTCTGGACCAGTGCCTTGCGGCCTTCCTGATCGGAATCGCGTTCGAGTTTCGCCTGATCGGATTCGCCGCGATGCGCGTTCGCGTAGTTGGTCTTCGCGGCGCCATAGGCCGAATTGATCTTGTTCGGGCCGCGGCCGGGGATGTCGGTCCAGGTGTCGCGTGGGATCGAGACGCCCGACGGCTTCCCGCCGTTCTTCGGGATCCGCAGGATGATGATGGTGTCGGTGTTGACGCCCGGCTTCTCCTCGGTGCGCAGTTCCTTCAGCACGCGCGGCGGCAGCGGATTGCCCTGCGCGTCGGTGCGCGCGTCGCTGCCGACCAGGAGGATGTCGTTCGCGCCGTCGTCGGCGGGCGGGGCGGCGGGGTCGTCGGGTTTGCTCAGGGCGTTCGTCGTGGGGACGTTGTTCTGCAACTGGTCCTTGGTGACGTACGCGTAGCCCGTCGTGCCGAGGGCGAGCAGCGACACGAGGCCGACCGCGATCCTGCGGGTGATCCGGCCGGCGCGGCGCAGCGGGCGCTCGGGCACGGCCAGCGTGCCCGAGACAGCTTCGTCTTCGTCCTCGGCCGGGGTGGACGGCTGGGGGAGCGGCGGATTCCGCGGGTACGGCGTCGGGACGAACCGGGGCTCTTCGTCACTCTCGGTGTCCGAATTGGTGTCCTCTTCGGACTTCGGCTCGTCTTCGTCCAACTGCTCAGAACGTGCGTTGACGCTCTTTTCCTCGTCGCTCATCCCTGATCACCTCCCCTTGTGCTGCCGCTCGTCCGATCGTAGGAGAAGGCTAGGCCACCGTGAGGTCGGCCACGCTGAGTACCCGGGATTAATTGACGCAGGGCACATTGCCCGCGACGATCGGCGTCGTGCTGGGCGCCGCCGGAGCGCTGGAGGGCGGCTGAGCGGGCTTCGAGGGGATCGAAGTCTTCGACGGGGCCGTGGTCGCGTTCGCGCCCTTGTAGTCCTTGCCGAGCAGCACCCGCACCTTGCCGGGGGCGACGTCACGGTCCGCCTCGGCCTGCACCGCGGTGCCGAAGACCTGCTTGATCAGGGCCAGCGCGTCGTCGTCGCCCGGCGCGTACCGGATGACCGTCGAATTGCGGGTGCTGAGCTTGGTGTCGGCCGCGAGCTTGAAACCCTTGCCCTGCAACAGGTTCCGGGTCTCGGTGGCCGCGGTGGGCGAGCCGGACCCGTCGAAGAGTTCGACGGTCACCGCTTCCGCGCCCGGCAGGGTGGCCGGGGTCTCGGCCGGTGCCGTCTCGCCGTCGGCGGTCAGGCGGGTGACCTCGGCCTGCACCTGTGCCGGGTCCACCCGGAGCACGGCGGCGCCGCCGATATTCGCGTCACCTTGGGTCGGGATGGTGTGGAACTCGACGTTTCCGCTGGTCAGGCCGCGCATCTGGGCGGCGAACTCGGGCAGATCCCAGCCCGCCGACAGCACGACCGACTTCTTCACCGCCTCGATCAGGTCGGAGATCTTCGCCGGGTTCATCAGGACGTCGGAGGAGAGCACCTTGTTCGCCAGCCCCGACAGGAAGGCCTGCTGCCGCGCGATCCGGTCGAGATCGCCGTTCTGCAGGTCGTAGCGCTGCCGGACGAACGCGAGCGCCTGCACGCCCTCGACGGTCGACTTGCCGGCGGGCAGGTCCACGCCGGATTTCTTCTCCTTGACCGCGTTGTTGAGGCAGACCTCGACGCCGCCGATCGCCTTGGTGATCTCGTAGAAGCTCGACAGGTTCACCTCGGCGTACCGGTCGATCATCTTCGGCTTGCCGATGAACTTCTCCAGCGTCGCGATCAGGTTCTTGCGGCCGGCGTCCTTGGCCTTGGCGTCGACGTCCTTGAGGTCGGAGTTGCCCTGCTGCTGTAGCGTCTTCGACGTGTCGTTGTAGGCGTACACGTACGCGCTGTTGAGCTTGTGCTTGCCGAAACCGCCGGTGATCTCGACCCACGAGTCGCGGGGGAAGGAGATCGCGACCGCCTTCTTACCGTTCTGGGGGATGTGCACCAGGATCATCGTGTCGGTCTGGCGCTCGCCGTCCGAAACCCCGGCGTGCAGCATGTCGAGGACCTCGCGCGGCAGCGGGTTGCCCTGCGCGTCGGTGCGGCTGTCCTGGCCGACGAGCAGGATGTCGATCGCGCCGTCCAGCGGTTTCGCCGGCGGATGGCCGTTGTCCTCGAAGATGTTCGTGGTCGCAAAGCCCTGCGACGGGTCACCGATGAACTGCCAGCCCCACCAGGTCAGCGCCAGGATCGTGATCGAGACCAGGCTGAACACGACCTTCACACCGCGGCGGGCGAAGACCACGACGCCGCCGCCACGGCGCGCCGGAATGGGTGGCCCGGGCCACTCGGTCACGTGCGGTCCTCCACGAATCTCCCCAGGGCACACGCGTGCCTACCCGACGACTCTACTGACCCTCGTGTTAGACGTCCGTAGGCTGGTGAAAGGTTGCCCCGGTCGTGACACACTCGGCCGGTCGGTGAAGTCGTAGAGGGAGGATCGCGGGATGCGAGTGCTGGTCACCGGGGGTGCCGGGTTCATCGGTTCGCATTACGTCCGGCAGGTGCTGACGGGCGCGTACCCGAGCTTGGCCGACGCCGAGCTGATCGTGCTCGACAAGCTGACCTACGCGGGCAACGAGGCGAACCTGGAGCCGGTGCGCGGGAATCCGCGCTACCGGTTCGAAAAGGGCGACATCTGTGACGCCGCCCTGGTCAGCGAGCTCATGCGGGGCGTCGACCTGGTGGTCCACTTCGCCGCCGAGTCCCATGTGGACCGTTCGATCGCCGGCGCGGCCGACTTCGTGCTGACCAACGTGCTGGGCACGCAGACCCTGTTGCAGGCCGCGCTCGAGGCCGAGGTCGGGAAGTTCGTCCACGTGTCCACCGACGAGGTCTACGGCTCGATCGCCGAGGGTTCCTGGGCCGAAGACCACGCGCTGGAGCCGAATTCGCCGTACTCGGCGTCGAAGGCGTCCTCGGATCTGCTGGCCCGTTCGTTCTTCCGCACGCACGGGCTGCCCGTCTGTGTCACGAGGTGCTCGAACAACTACGGTCCGTACCAATTCCCGGAGAAGGTCATCCCGCTCTTCGTGACCAATCTGCTCGACGGCAAGAAGGTCCCGCTCTACGGCGACGGGCTCAACGTGCGTGACTGGCTGCACGTGGACGATCACTGTCACGGCATCCAGCTCGTCGCCGACGGCGGCAGGCCGGGCGAGGTCTACAACATCGGCGGCGGCACGGAACTCACCAACCGCCAGCTGACCGAGCGGCTGCTGACCGCCGTCGGCGCGGACTGGGAAAGCGTCGAGCCGGTCGAGGACCGCAAGGGGCACGACCGGCGGTACTCGGTCGACATCACCAAGATCTCGACGGAGCTCGGCTACGCGCCGCGTCAGTCCTTTGAGGACGGTTTGGCCGACACGGTCGCCTGGTACAGCGGAAACCGATCGTGGTGGGAACCGCTGAAGAACCGTGCGGGGGCGTGAACAGGTGCTGAGCATTCTCGTACCGGGCGGATCCGGCCAGCTCGGACAGGACCTCGCGGCGCTGGCCCCGCAGGCCGCGGCACCGTCGTCTTCGGAGCTGAACGTGCGCGACACCGGACAGGTCGTCGCCGCGGTGACCGAGCTGGCGGACCGGGCGCGGGCGACGGGGACGTCGCCGGTGGTGATCAACGCGGCGGCCTACACCGCGGTGGACGCGGCGGAAACCGACGAGGAGCGGGCGTTCGCGGTGAACGCCGACGGCCCCCGGGTGCTCGCCGCGGCGTGCTCGTCGCGCGGGGTGCCGCTCATCCACGTGTCCACGGACTACGTGTTCGCCGGTGACGCGACTTCGCCGTACGAGCCCGGCGATCTGCTGGGCCCGCTGAACGCCTACGGCCGGACGAAGGCGGCCGGCGAGGACGCGCTGCTCGGGTCCGGCGCCCGGTCCTGGATCGTGCGGACGTCCTGGGTGTACGGCAAAACCGGGTCGAACTTCGTGAATACCATGGCACGCCTGGAAAAGGAGCGCGAGGAACTGTCCGTAGTGGACGATCAGACCGGTTCGCCGACCTGGTCGCGCGACCTCGCCGCCGGGCTGCTGGAGCTGGCGGGCCGGATCGCCGCGGGCGAAGGACCTTCGCAGCGGGTGCTGCACTGCACGGGTGGCGGGTCGACGACGTGGTGCGGGTTCGCGAAGGCGATCTTCACGGAGCTCGGCGCGGATCCGGCTCGCGTGAAGCCTTGTACGACGGCGGAATTCCCGCGTCCGGCGGCGCGTCCGGCGTATGGCGTGCTGTCGAACGCTTCCTGGCGCGAGGCGGGTCTCACGCCGCTCCGGGACTGGTCCGATGCCCTGAAGGCCTACTTCGCTTCCTGACCCCCGCCCGCATTTCGTCCTCTGAATGCGATCGCATTCAGAGGACGAAATGCGGGAGGTCAGTGCTTCGTGCTCGCCTGGCGGTACGCGGCGACGGTGAGTTCGGCGCATGCGCGCCAGGTGAAGTTCGCGACGTGGGCGCGGCGCGCGGCCGAAGTGGCGACGGCGTGCGGGTCGCTGACGGCCATCCGCAGCGCCTCCACGAGCCCGTCGACGTCCTCGTAGGGCACCAGGCTCGCGCAGTTGCCCGCGACCTCGCGCAGCGCCGGGATGTCCGTGCACACCACGGGAACGTCCGACGCCAGCGCTTCCAGCACCGGGAGTCCGAACCCTTCGTCGCGTGACGGCAGCACCAGCGCGCTGGCCCCGGCGACGACCCGCCGGAGGTTCACGTCGGACAGGTACCCGACGTGCCGCGACCGCGAGCCCACCGGGAACGAACCGGGGCCGACGAACACCAGATCCGGCAGATCCGGCGCGGCCTCGTGGGCCTGCTGGAGCCAGTGCAGGCCCTTCCGGGGCCCGGGGGCGCCGGCGAAGAGCAGGTACTTGTCCGGGAGGTCGAGTTCCTTGCGGCGCTCGGGATCCGGCGGGCGCGCGGTGAACCAAGCCGGGTTCACGCCGAGCGGCGTGACGATGATCTTGCCGCGGTCCACGTCGAGCCGTTCGGCGACCTGGTCGGCGACGGCGTTGGTGGGCGTGCAGATCGCGTCGGCGAGCCGGGCGCCGCGCCGGACCAGCCGCGGCAGCTCGTGATCGCTAGGGGCGAGCTCCTCGGGAGCGTCCAAAAAGGCCAGATCGTGGATGGTCACCACACCCGCCGCGCGGAACCGGCCCGGCAGCACGAAGTTGGTGCCGTGCACGACGTCCGTCGGCCCGGCGAACAGCTCCACCGGCGGCAGCTGCGACCGCAGCCACGCCTTCCGCAGCAGCCGCGCGGCCACCGGCATGCCACGGGCCCGGACGCCGTGCGGGAGCACGTGCCGCAGCCGTCGCCAGCCGCGCAACGTGAACGCGACCGCGCGAGTGTCCACTTCGGACATCGAGGCGAGTTCTTCGGACAGGGCGACGGTGTACCGGCCGATACCCGTCCTGGCACCGAGAAGCGGGGTCCCGTCGAGCAGGACGCGCAAGGGGCGGTCAGCCACGGCCGAGCCTCTGCTTGGCGACCTTGACCACCCGGCCGCCCACGCGCCGCACGAGTTCCTTCGGCCCGCCGTCGGCGAGATACTCGCGGATCAGGTCGACGTCGCGGCGCAGCATTTCCTTGCCCCGCACCGGCGCCGTGACCACGAGGTCTTCCGATCCGGGCAGCCGGTCGGCGGCGGGCCGCGGGTTCCGGCAGAACTCCACCAGCGGTTTCAGCGCCTCGGGCCAGGCGTAGCGCTGGGCGACGGCGGCCATCCGCTCGACGCAGCCGGCGGCGAACTCCTCGTCGTACAACGCCTTTTCCAGCGCGTCGGCCAGCGCGTCCACGTCCTCGGCCGGGACGACGACGCCGAGCCGTTCCTCACGGACCAGATCGGCGAACGAGTCGCCGTCGGTGGTGACGATCGGCAGCCCGGCCCACAGGTAGTCCAGCACCCGCGTGCGGAACGCGAACGTCGTCTCGACGTGCTCGTAATGCGTCGTGACACCGCAGTTCGCGTCGAGCAGCCAGTTCTGGCGTTCCTCGTACGGCACCCACTGCTGGTTGAAGAACACGTGCTTGCCGGTGAGGCCGAGCGTGTCCGAGAGCAGCATCGTGCGCGCGCCGATGTCCATCTCGGTGACCTCGGGGTTGGGATGCTTCATCCCGAGGAACACCAGGCGGACGTCACCGCGGCGCTGTCGCAGCCGTTCGATCGCCCGGACCAGGGTCAACGGGTCGAACCAGCTGTAGACCCCGCCCGCCCACAGCACGACGTGATCGGTCTCGCCGATACCGTCCAAAGTGGACCGGAGGCCGGGGCCGGTACGGACCGGTGCCTGCGGCGACAGGCCGAACGGCACGATCGACAGCAGCGACTGGGTGGTCGGGTCGGCGTCGTACAGCCGCGGCGAGAGCCTGCCCATCGCGGCGAGGTGGCCCAGCCAGAAGTGGCGCTGACGCTCCGACGCGCACAGGAAGAAGTCCCCGCGTTCCAGTTGTGCGTCGAGGACCTTGGTGACCCCGATGAGGTCCAGTGCCCGTTTGTCGTCGGGCACGCCCTTGCCCTGTTCGAGCAGCTCCAGATGCATCGGGTCGTACAGGTCCGCGACCACGATCTTGTGCGCGTACTGCTTCTTGAGCGAGGGCGCGAGCTCCAGCACGTGCCCCTGCAGGATGATGATGTCGGCCCACGCGATCGGTGTCTCCAGATCGCGCCTGGTCGCCGCGCTGACCCGGAACGGCGCGGGCGGCGGATCGGCGAGGGGGTTGATCGTCACCAGGTGGACGTCGTGCTCGGTGGCCAGCGTGGCGGCCATGTTCCAGGCGCGGATCGCCGGGCCCGCCATCCGCTCGGTGATCGCGTCGCCGGTTATCACCAGCACCTTGCGGCGCTGCCCGAAGAGCGCGTCGATGCCGAACGTTTCGACCAGGACGTCGTGCGCGGCGAGATAGCGCGGCAGCGGATACGCGGGCTCCAAGGCCTTGCGCAGCAAGGGAAGCAGATCGGCGTCGGTGCGGACGCGGGCCGCCTGTTCGGTGGCGCGCGCCTCGGCGAGCGACGGCAGGAGTTCGACGAACTGGTCGATCGCCAGCACCCCGGCCAACGTCGTCCTCGGCACCTCGACCGGGCCGGTTTCGGCCGGGCCTGCACCCTTGGCGAGATCGAACTGGGTGGCGTCGAGGTCTCCGCGCGCCGTCGCCCGGCGGACGGCCAGTGCCAGCGCGGCGGGCAGCGCACGCGAGAGGGTCTCGTCGGAGAGGTTCTTGTACAGCGCCGCCAAGGCGTTGCGCTCCAGCAAGAACGTCTCACGCCCGGAGTCCGGAGCGTCCACTGTGGACATCGTGGCGTGATGCTTGTGATAGGTCAGCGACTCCGGCACGTAGCGCACGCGCCAGCCGCGCAGGTTCAGCCGCCAGCCGAGGTCGACGTCCTCGTAGAACATGAAGAACCGCTCGTCGAAGCCGCCGAGCTCGGCGAACACCCCGGCGCGGACGAACATCGCCGAACCGGTCGCGAACAGGACGTCCTTGGCGATCTCGTGTTCGGCGGCGGGGACGTCGGCCAGCGGGCTGCCGGCGTGGCGTTTGTAGCCCATGCCGAACCAGGTGAGGCCCGCGTCGACGAAGTCGGTGCCGGTGCCGTCCCAGTCGAGGACCTTGCTGGCCACCGCGGCGACGGCCGGCTGCGCGCGCAGTTCGGCGACGGCCGCGCCGACCCAGCCGGGAGCCGGGCGGGCGTCGTTGTTGAGGAAGGCGAGGACGGTGCCGGTGGCGTGCCGCGCGCCGAGGTTGCAGCCGCCCGCGAAGCCGGAGTTCACCGGGGATTCGACGAGCTTGACGCCCGGTGCGGCGGCCTTGATCTCGGCCACGTCGGTGCCGCCGGAGGCGTTGTCGACGCAGATGACCTCGAGGTTCGGGTAATCGTGTTCAGCGAGTGCGCGCAGGCAGGTGACGGTGTCGGCGGCCCCCCGGTAGTTCACGACGATCACCGAGACGACCGGTTGCGTTTCCCCCTGCGCCAAAGCCGTACTCCCTGCACTCGATTGGACCAAGCTTAAAGCCCGGCCCATGCGTCCCAGACCGCGCCTCGGCCCAGTGTCGCCCGTCGCCCGACGGCCCGCCGCTCGACCAGCGTGCGCGGCAGGCGGGCGGCGACGGCGCCCAGGACGCGGCACCGGAGGCTCAGACGGAAGTTCGGTGCCGCCGGTTTCCCTCGGAGGGGAAGGACCAAGGTGAGCACGGCGAACTTCACCAGCTGGCGGATCGCCACCGCGCGCGGAGCGCATCGCAGGAGGGTGAGGAGGCGGTTGCGTTCATTCCACAGGTGGAACCGGACCGAACCCGGCCGGGTGCTCGCGCCATGCTGATGGGTGACGTCGGCTTCGGCGCTGACGACGTCCCAGCCCGCCAGCCGCAGTCGCCACGCGGTGTCGGTGTCCTCGTAGTAGCAGAAGTAGGAGGCAGGGACGCCGCCGACGGAACGGAGCGCCTCGACGTCGAGCACGGCCGCGCCCCCGCAGAAGCCGAAGATCTCGCCGGCGGGTTCCGGCAGGTCGGCGCCGTGGCCGTCGGCGGTCAGGCGGACGCCGGTGGACTGGACGGTCCCGTCGGCGAGCGTCAGCCGGGCGCTCACGGCAGCGGCGAGCGGCGCCTTCGCGAGCGTGTCTTCGCAGGTCGCGAGCCAGTCCGGGGCCGGAGCGGCGTCGTCGTTGAGCCAGGCCATCAGCGGAGTGTCCACTTTGTCCAGTGCGGCGGCCATGGCGCCCGCGTAGCCGGTGTTCTGCCGCAGCCGGAGCACTTCGGGCTTCGAGGGATGGGCGGCGAGCAGGGCGGCCGTTCCGTCGTCGGAGGCGTTGTCGACGACCAGGGTCCGGTGCGCGCGGGACTGCGCGGCGAGGGCGTCGAGGCAGGCGGTGATATGCGCGGCGCCGCGCCAGGTGACCACGACGACGGTGGTGCTGGTCATGGTGGAGAGAATAGAGACCATGCCCGAACTGGTCGTGCTCGCCGAGCAGCTGCTGGCGCCGGTCCCCGGCGGGACCGGCCGCTACACCGGTGAGCTGCTGCGCGCGCTCGCCGAGACGGCGCCGCCGGGCTGGACGGTGTCGAGTGTCGTCGCGCGGCACGCCGACGTCGAAGCCGCGGTCGTCGAGGGGGTCGCGGGGCCGCGCGTGCTGCCGATCCCGCCCCGGGGGCTGATCGCGGCTTGGCAGCTGGGCCTGCCGTGGTGGCCGGGTGGCGACGCGGTCCACGCGCCGACCCCGCTCGCGCCCGCCCGGGTGCCGAAGGGGCGGACGCTGTCGGTCGCGGTGCACGACACCGTGCCGTGGACACATCCCGAGACGCTGACCCCGCGCGGCGTCGCCTGGCACAAGGCGGTGATCGCGCGGGCCGCGTCGCGGGCGACGGCGCTGACCGTGCCCACGCAAGCGATTGCGGACGAGCTCGCCGGGCTGGTGCCGGTTTCGGTGCCGGTGCGCGTGATCCCGCACGGGGTGCGCCCGCCCGCCGGATTCGCCGAGGTCGCGCTGCCGGAGCGGTACGTGCTCGCGATCGGGACGATCGAGCCGCGCAAGGGCATCGACGTGCTGATCGACGCCGTCGGGCGGCTCGGCGTCCCGCTGGTGCTGGCCGGTCAGCCGGGCTGGGGCGGTATCGACCCGTTGGCGCTGGCGCGCGAGCACGGCGCCGATGTCCGGGTGCTGGGGAAGGTGAGCGACGCGGAGCTGGCGTTCGTGCTGCGGGGCGCGTCGGTGCTGGCGATGCCGAGCCGGGCGGAGGGATTCGGCCTGCCGCTGATCGAGGCGATGGCGGCCGGGGTGCCGGTGGTGCATTCGGACGCCCCTGCCCTGGTCGAGGTGGCCGGGGGAGCGGGCATCACCGTCCCCGTCGGCGATGCGCAAGCGCTTGCGGATGCCCTTCGCGACGTCCTCGACCAGCCGGAGCGTGCGGCAGCCCTGCGTGACAGTGGTCTCAGTCGTTCGAGTGAGTTCACCTGGGAACGAGCCGCTTCCGCGGTGTGGGGGCTCCACCTGCGCTAGCAGTTTGTCGGTTCCCCACCGCGGACCTGGTGCACGGCCGTACCCTCCTAGGGTGACCGATGACCCTCGCGTGCTTATCGACGCGACTGCCGTTCCCGCGGACCGGGGTGGCGTCGGTCGTTACGTGGATTCGCTGGTCGCGGCGCTGGACGAGGACGGCGCGCGGATCACCGTCGTCTGCCAGCCGCGGGACGCGGTGCTGTACGACCGGCTCGCGCCCGGCGCGCGGATCGTGCCCACCTCGCCGTCGACATCGACCAGGACGGCCAGGCTGACCTGGGAGCAGGCGACCCTGCCCCGGCTGGTCCGCCGGCTCGCCGCCGACGTCGTCCATTCACCGCACTACACGATGCCGCTGGCCAGCCCGGCCGCTTCGGTGGTGACGCTGCACGACGCGACCTTCTTCACCGACGCGGTCCTGCACTCTTCGGTGAAGGCGCGCTTCTTCCGCGCCTGGACCGCGACGGCGCTTCGCCGCGCGACGCTGTGCGTCGTACCGAGCATCGCGACGGCGGCCGAGCTGGAACGCGTCGGCCAGGTCCGCACAGCCGAGCTGGAAATCATCCACCACGGCGTCGAACCGGATCGGTTCCATCCGCCTTCGCCCGCGGAGATCGAGGCCGCGCGCAAGGCCGTCGGACTCGGGAAGACGCCGTACGTCGCCTTCCTCGGTGCGCTGGAACCGCGCAAGAACGTGCCCGCGCTGATCCGCGGCTTCGCGCACGCCGTGATCGGCAGGCCGAACCCGCCCGCCCTGGTGCTGGCCGGACAGCCGGGCTGGGACTCGCAGGTCGAACGCGCGCTGGACGCCGTGCCGCACCGGCTGCGGGTGATCCGGGCCGGGTATCTGCCGTTCGACACGCTCGCCGGTTTCCTCGGCGGCTCCGAGCTGGTCGCCTATCCGAGCCTCGGCGAGGGCTTCGGGCTGCCGGTGCTGGAGGCGATGGCGTGCGGCGCGAGCGTGCTCACGACGCGACGGCTTTCGCTGCCGGAGGTCGGCGGGGACGCGGTCGCCTACTGCGGTGTCGGCGCCGGAGACGTCGCCGCGGCCATCTCGGAGCTGCTCGACGCACCTGCTCGCCGGGCCGAGCTGGCCGAAGCCGCGCTTCGGCGGGCGAAGGAGTTCTCGTGGGCGACGACCGCGGAGCGGCATCGTGAGGCCTACGCGAAGGCTTGGTATCGGCACTCGCAGCGACGGGCGAGCTGAGGTTCGCTGTCCTGAAGGCCCCCTTTGAGACATTCGACGTCTCAAAGGAGGCCTTCAGGACTCCCGCGCTCGGCGGCGGGCGGGAGCAAGGGACCTTTGCTACCGCGGCACGGCAGCCCGCGTTCGAGAACGGCGGTACTCTCTGAGCGCGAGGTTCCGGTGGGACCGAGTATGAGAGCTCGCGACGCGTCCGGACGGTCGTCTCGCGAGCTTTTCGCTTCATGATCGACGCGGCCGGGCGGGAGCAAGGGACCTTTGCTACCGCCCCGGTGGGGTGGGGCCGAAGTCGCGTTCGGTGACGGGTGGACAATGGCCGCGTGACTGAGCACCCCAGCTACGGCGACGGGATCGCCGTCGTGACCGTGACGTACTTCCCCGGCGAGACCCTCGAGAAGTTCCTCGACACCCTCGAGAAGGCGACGGACCGGGACGTCCAGGTCGTCGTCGCCGACAACGCCTCCACGGACGGCGCGCCGGAGAAGGCCGCCCGCCGGGACAACGTCAAGCTGCTCAGCATCGGCGAGAACGTCGGTTACGGCACGGCCGCCAACCGGGGCGTCGCGGAGCTCGACGACAGCTACGGCTGGGTCGTCGTGGTGAACCCCGACCTCGAATGGGAGCCCGGTTCGCTCGACGCGTTGCTCGAGGTGGCCGGGCGCTGGCCGCGCGGTGGCGCCTTCGGCCCGCTCATCCACGATCTCGACGGCACCGTGTACCCGTCGGCCCGGCTGCTGCCGTCGTTCGGCCGCGGGATCGGGCACGCGGTGTTCGGCAAGATCTGGCCGGGCAATCCGTGGACGCGGCAGTACCGGCAGGAGACCGGCACCCCGGTCGAGCGCACGGCGGGCTGGCTTTCCGGGTCCTGCCAGCTGTTCCGTCGCGAGGCCTTCGACTCGGTCGACGGGTTCGACACGCGCTACTTCATGTACTTCGAGGACGTCGACCTCGGCGACCGGCTGGCCCGCGCCGGCTGGCTGAACGTGTACGCGCCTTCGTCCAGTGTCATGCACATCGGCGGGCACTCGACTTCGCAGGCTTCGGCGAAGATGCTGCGCGCGCACCACGACAGCGCGTACCGCTACCTCGCGGACCGTCACCGCGGTCTCCTGTGGAAGCCGGTCATGCTCGCGGTGAAGGCCGGTCTCGCGCTGCGCCTCAAACTCGAAACGCGCCGGAAGTAGCCGTTCCGGCCACCGGAATTCACGCGACCGGGCTCTCCGTCGTCGTTACCGTCGGTGCATGGACTTCGCCGCACTGGACGCCTGGCTGACGGAACGCGCCGGGGAGGACCGCTTCTCCGGGGTCGTGCTGATCCGGCGAGGCGACGAGACGCTGTTCGAACATGGCTACGGCCTGGCCAGCCGCCGCTGGTCGGTGCCGAACGCGCCGGACATCCGGTACGACACCGCGTCGATCACCAAGGTCCTCACTTCGATCGCCGCAGTGCAGTTGGCCGACGAGGGACGGTTGGACCTCGACCGCCCGATCGGCGAGATCATCGACCTCGACGGCACGGTGATCTCGGCCGGGGCGACGACGCGGCATCTGCTCACGCACACGTCCGGGATCGCCGACGACGCGGACGAGGAAGCGGGCGAGAGTTACGAGGCGTTGTGGGTCGACAAGCCGGTGTACTCGGTGGTCGAGACGCGCGACCATCTGCCCAATTTCGCTTACCGGGCACCGAATTTCGCGCCCGGTGAGGGCTGCCGGTACTGCAATTCGGGGTATGTCCTCGCGGGGTTGGTGATCGAGGAGATCACCGGGAGGCCGTATCGCGACCACGTCCGGGAGACCGTGCTCGACCGCGCGGGGATGACCGATTCGGGGTTCTTCGACCGGCGTGATCCGCAGCCGAGGGTCGCCGAAGGCTGGGACCCGATCCTCGACGGCGAGCGGATCACCGGCTGGAAGCAGAACATCTTCAGCTACCCGCCGATCGGTTCACCCGACGGAGGGGTGTACTGCACCGTCGGTGACCTCGTCCGGCTTCTGCGGGCGATCCGCGAGGAGCGGCTCTTGAGCCCTGAGCGCACGAAGGAGTTCCTCACCCCGCAGGTGCTCCACAGCAGCGGCGTTTGGTACGGCTTCGGCCTCGAATTCGTGCTGACGCCGGACGGTTCGGTGCGGCACTACTACAAGGACGGCGGGAACGTCGGCGTTTGCTCGCTCATGCGGCACTATCCCGCCGAAGGGCTGGATGTCGCGATGCTGTCCAACGCCACGTACGGCGGGGGAGCGGCGATCAAGGAGATCGATCGGGCTATCCGGATGCTATGAACGGTCCGTTCCTTGCAAATTTTGCAAGGAACGGACCGTTCATAGCGCGCGTGGAGGGGCTAGATGCCGTCCAGCCGGCGCGAGAGGTTCGAACGCCCCGAAGGGTTCTGCTTCACCGTCGGCACCAAGCCGCCGACCTCGTTCTCGACGGTCTCCTGCTCCGGCTGCTCGATCAGCGGGCTCTGCACCGGCGCGGCGGGCGGCCGCCGGGTGAGCGGGGTCGTCGCCTGCGGCAGCGGTCTGGTCTGCTGCGGGGTGCCGGGACGCCGGGGGTACGGCTGCGGCTGGGTCGAGCCTTCGCCCCGCACCGCCGGCAGGTCCAGCCGTGTCGTCGGTTCGGGTCCCGCGAGCGGGTGGTCGTTCTCCGCGATCAGCGAAGCCGGTAGCTGAGTGGTCGTGTCCGGGTCCGACGAACGGTCGATCTCGGCGACCACCGACCGGGGGATCTGCTGAGTATTCGCGGAGTCCATCGGAGACGTCGCGTTGTCCGGTGTCACGACGAAGGCTCCACGCGCGCTTGCGCGTGCGAGCAAGGCGTCCGCCCGAGCACGGGGGTCCATTCCCCTAGGCCTCCCGACTGACCTGGGGCCCTCTGGGTTCAGGGCCGACTGTGTGTTGTCTAGGGTAGGCCCTAGGAGCGGCCGCCGTCAGCAGACCCGCGAACGTCATCCGACAAATGTCGGTGTCAGGCTTCCATGTCCGAAAGGATCCGGGTGCTGGAGTCGGCCTTGTCCGTGCCGCCGATGCCGTAGATCATCGAGATGTTGTTCCGGGCCCCTGCCTCGACCTCGTCGGCCGGGAGCTCGTCGACGTTGCGCCGGTCCCCGCCGTTGCAGAACTCGAGCTCCGTGTCCGGGTACGCCGCGCGGATCAGGTCGAACGACTCGTTGATGCCCGGCCCCTGCTCGACGGCGATGTACACGTCGTCGACGATGCGCAGCGCGCGGACGATCCGGGCCCGGACGTCCTCGACCTGGATCACCCTGCCCTTCTTGAGGACCTGCTGGTGATCGTTGTTGACGATGACGATCAGGTAGCCGGACCGGGCCTGAGCGGCTTCGAACAGGTCGAGGTGGCCCTGGTGGAGCGGGTTGAAGTACCCGCTGACGATCGAGGCCTTCGCCGGTCGCTCGGTCATCGTCGGTGTCCTCCATAGGCTTACGGTTTCGGGTGGCCCGCTCACCCTAGCCGAGTGCCGGGTAGTTTCCGTGTGTGCGATTCCGTCCTGCCTTCGAGCTGGACCTGGACACGGTTCTGGGCCCGCTGAGCCGTGGGTCGCGCTCGCCCAACGTCGTCCGGACCGAGAGCGGGGTCACCTGGCTGGCCGCCAACACCGCGGACGGCGCGGGCACGCTCGCCCTGCTGCGGCGCGCGGACGGCGAGATCGAGGCGGAGGCATGGGGCCCCGGCGCGGACAGGCTGCTCGAAGGTGTCCCGGCGATGCTCGGCGCACACGACGACGACTCCGAATTCGTCGCGCACCACGACGTCATCGCGTCGGCGCGGCGCCGGAACCCGGGACTGCGCCTCGGCTCGACCGGCCGGGTGTGGGACGCGCTGGTGCTCGCCGTGCTGGAGCAGAAGGTGACCAGCACGGAGGCGCTGCGGTCGTGGGGTGAACTGTGCCGCTGGTTCGGCGAACCGGCGCCAGGGCCGGGACCGTCACGGCTGCGCGTGCCGCCGACCCCCGTCGCCATCCGCTCCATTGTGGACTGGAAGTGGCACCGCGCCGGGGTGGATCTGAAACGGCGGACGACGCTGATCGCGGCGGCCCGTGTCGCGCCGCGGCTGGAGAAGGCCGTGGAACTGAAGGGTGTCGAAGGCCGGGCCTGGCTGCGAAAGGTGCCCGGCATCGGCGTGTGGACGGCGGCGGAGATCGCGCAGCGCGCCTGGGGCGACCCGGACGCGGTGAGCTTCGGCGACTACAACATCCCGTCGATGGTCGGGCACGCGCTCGTCGGCACGAAACTCGACGACGTCGGGATGTCCGAAGTCTTGGCGCCGTATTCGCCACAGCGGCAGCGCGCGGTGCGCTACCTGTCGACGGCCGGTTTCCGGCGGCCGAGGTTCGGGCCGAAGATCGAACTTCGCGACTACCGGGCGATGTGAGTCAGTTGCCCCAGCCCTGCGGCGGGTAGGGCTGCTGCTGGCTCGGGTACTGCGGCTGCTGCTGCGGGTACTGGTGGTACGGCAGAGCGGGCGGCTGTGGCTTGCTGTTCGACTTCACCAGGAAGTAGATCCCGACGCCGATACCGGCCAGGATCAGGACGCCGACCACCAGCACCAGAAGGAAGACCATGCCGAGAGACTAACCCGCGGTGCGGCCACCGGCGCGGCGGCTATAGGGCCGGGCTCAGTGCGCGGGGCGTTCCTGCAGCCGCGTGCGGTAGGCGGTGACGTTCGCGGTCAGTGCGGCGTTCACGATGGCGCTCGCCTCACCCTGGCTCAACCCCAGCTTCCGGGTGATCGCCGCGTACTCGGCGGCCGCGTTCTGCGCCAGTTTCCGGTTCTGGTCGCCCGAGTCCCCGACGAAGGTGCCCGCCCGGCCGCGGGTTTCGATCAGGCCGGCCTCTTCCAGCTCGCGGTACGCCTTGGCGACGGTGTTGGGGGCGATGCCCAGATCCTCGGCCAGTTTGCGGACCGTCGGGAGTTTCGTTCCGACGGGAAGCGTCCGGTCCGTGATCTGCGCGGCGAAGGCGGCCCGTACCTGTTCGTACGGCGGGACGGGTGAGTTCGTGTCGACGCTGACGATCACTTCGTGCTCCAGGTCTCTTGTCGGCGGGCTTGATTAGAGCACCGTGCTCGGCGGGCGCTGTGCCGGCCTGCGGATCCACGCCGCCAGTGCGCCGACGAGGACGATCGCGGCGTATCCCACGAGAAACCACCACAGCCACTCGGCGAACTCCGGAACCGCGGAGGTCATGGGGAGTCCGAGGTAGATTCCGGCGGGCACCAGGGCCAGCTGCGCGTCCTTCCGGCGGAGGGCGTCGTCCGTGCGCAGGGAACGTTCGTCGTCGGCCAGGGCGGGCTGCTCGATCACCTGGCGGACGAGAACGAGCGACAGCCCGCCGAGCACGACCACGCCCCCCGCGTAGGTGAAGCCGAGCAGCCGGGTCGCGGCCGCGTCGGCGGACAGGCCGATGCCCAGCCCGATGACGATCCCGCCGATCGTGCTCAGCAGCCACAGCCCGAACGACCCGAAGCCCGCCACGTCGTGAACGCCCAGCTTCTTCCCGTGCGCGATCCGGCGCGGCAGCGACCGTGCCAGCCGCCGTTCCGCCTTTCGCACTCGCAGAAAGGTCCACGAGACAAGCCCTGCCAGCACGACGAAGCTCACCAAGACCGCGATCAAGCCCGCTGACGCGGAGAACGTCGGCCAGTCGGCTTTCCGGCGCGAGTAAAGCCCCGGCGTGCCGTCCGAAGTCCGGACGAAGAACTCCTGACTCAGCAGGAACCAGGTTCCCCAGGTCGCCGCGAACAACACGACGGCCACGACGACGGTCTGCGTTTTGATCCGGCTCCGCAGCTTCATCCTGGCCAGCTGAAACTGCTGGGATTCACTGAGTGCCACCACCATGCCACTCCCCCTTGTGTCAGTGATCGTATCGCCATGATGACACAATCACTGACACAAAGGCAAGCGGCTACCGAGCGGGCGGAACCACCTGGGTCCGGTCGCCGCCGCCACCGGGCACGACCTGGGTGGCGTCACCGGTGCCACCGGCCACCACCTGGGTCCGGTCGGCGTTCGCGGGCGAAACGACCTGCGTGCGGTCGGCGTTCGCGGGGGAGACCACCTGCGTGCGGTCCGCGGCCGCCTGCTGCTGCGGGGACACGACCTGGGTGCGGTCCGCATTGGCGTCGATCGGCGGCCCGGCCTGCGGAGGAGGCGGCGGGAAACCGGGCTGGGGCATGCCGGGCGCCCCGAACGGGCTGGGCGCCGGGGCGCCGGGCGGCGGCGCGAAACCCGCCGGAGCCGGAGTCGGGACCGGAGGCGGCGGGAAGCCGGGCGCCTGGCCGAAGCCGGGCTGAGGGGGCGGCGGGAAACCGGGCTGCTGCCAGTTGCCCTGCGGCGCGGGGCCGCCGGTCGGCGCGGGCGGCGGCGGGAAGCCCGGAGCCGGGCCGCCGCCACCGAAGTTCGGGTTCTGCGGGAAGGTCATCGGCGGCTTCTTCGCCTGGTTGACCTTCACGATGATCACCACGATCACGATGATGATGACGATGATCGCCAAGATCAGCAGAAACCAGCCGAAGCCGTCACCGTCACCGCTGCTGTGGACCCGGACCCGGTCCAGGTATGGCGTCAGCGTCGTCAGCGTCGTCAGCATCATCATTCCCCCTTAAGAACGTCAGCCGACACCCTAACGGCCGGACGCCGCGGGCACGGCGGCTTCCATCAGTTCGGCGAGATCTTCCGAACCTTTCGGGAGGGAATCCACCGGCCACCAACGAAGATCGTCCGATTCGTCGCTTTGGACCGGTTGTGCCCCGCGGGGTGCGCGCACCACGAACCGCACGTCGAAATGCCGGGTCGGCACGCCGAGCGAGCACGTGATCGGGTGCACGTCGAGATGCACCGGAGCCGGGTCGATCAGCAGGTCGTCGATGCCGGATTCTTCGCGCGCCTCACGAAGCGCGGCATCCGCGAGCGTCGCGTCGCCGGGTTCGCAATGCCCGCCGAGCTGCAACCAGCGTCCGACCCGCGGATGCAGGGTGAGAAGCACGTTCTCCGCGTCGGCGTCGAGAAGGACGGCCGACGCGGTGATGTGCCCGGCCGCGCATTCGCGGCGGCAGACGTCGTCTCGCGCGGCGAGGAAGCCGAGATAGGCCTGGCGCAAGGATTCCTGGGCCGCGTCCGCCGGTCGCCAACCGGACAATGTGGACACGACGTCGTCGTGCAGGGTCACAGTTCGAGAAGTCCTTCACCGGGTTCGACAGGGCCCCGCGCGGGCGGGAGGGCGGCGGGATGGCCGATCGCGACCGCGCCGAGCGGTTCCCAGCGCTCGTCCAGGCCGAGGACGTCGCGCACGATGTCGGACGCGAAAATCGTCGACCCGATCCAGCACGAGCCGAGGTCTTCGGCGGCGAGCGCGACCAGCAGGCCCTGCACGGCCGCGCCGCCGGCGACGGTGAACATCGTGTGCTCACAAGCGTTCCGGCGGTCGTCGCGGTAGGTGTGCGCGCCCTCGGCGACGAGGAACGGCACCACGACCTCGGGCGCGTTGTACAGGATGTCGCCGCGACTGAGCCGCTTCGCGACCTGCTCGGGCGTGAAGCCGTCGCCTTCGAGATCCGCCTGCCACGACGCCTTCATCGCGTCGAGAAGCTTGCGGCGCAAGCCTTCCTCGCGCAGCCACACGAACCGGACCGGCTTCGTATGATGCGGCGCGGGCGCCGTCAGCGCGGTGCCGACCGCGCGGCGCAGCACCTCGGGATCGACCGGCTCGCCGGTGAAGGAGCGGATCGAGCGCCGCGCGAGCACGGCTTCCCGGCGGCCCTGCGCGATGGATTCGTTGGTGCCGAGGCGGAACAGATCCTCCTCGACCGGCCGGAGCAGTTTCCGGGCGGTCGAACCGTCGTCGGTGAGCTGGAGGCCGCGTACGACGGCGACCGGCGTCCCGCCGAGCTTGCCCTTCACCAGATCCGCCGCGGCGGCGAGTTCGTCGGCGATCGCCACCTCGGTGACGGCGAGTTCGTTGCCCTGGCCGTCGACCTCGCCCGCGTACGAATGCAGCACCCGCAGGCCGGACGCGCCGATCGCGGCGTCGGTCTGCCCGACCCGCCACGCGCGGCCCATCGTGTCGGTGACCACGACCGCGACCTCGACGCCGAGCCGTTCGCGCAGCCCGTTCCGCAGCGCGAGCGCGGACGCGTCCGGATCCGACGGCAGCAGCGCGACCTCGCCCGCGGCCACGTTCGACGCGTCCACCCCGGACGCCGCCTGCACGATGCCGAGTTTGTTCTCGGTGATCACCGTCCGGTTGATCCGCGCGATCACGCGGACGGACTCCTCCTCGACGAGCCTGCGCCGGGCGGCGTCACGCTCCTCGGGGTCGGACGGGACGCGGATCAGCATGCCCTCGGTCTTGGAGACGATCTTGCTCGTCACGACCAGGACGTCGCCTGAACGCAGCCACGGGGCCGCGGTGACGATGGCGCCGGTCAGATCGTCGCCGGGCCGGAACTCCGGCAGGCCTTCGACGGGCAGGATCTCGATCTTCGCCGAAGCATGGTCAGTCAACGGAAACTCCCGCCAGATCGAAAGCGGCGCGCACCATGGCGGCCGTGGCGTCCACATCGGACATCAGCAGGGGCACGTCGCGGACCGCGACTCCCGGCACGTCGACGGTCTCACCCTCGGCGACCAGCCAGCCGTCGAGCACGCCGTCCGGGGATTCCTTGCGGGAGCCGTAATGCCGCCCGACGGCTTCGGCGGAGGTCTCCACGCCGATCGCGCTCAGGCACGCGTCGGCCATGCCGCGCAACGCCTTCCCGCCGATGATCGGCGAGACACCGACGACCTTGGCGCGCGTCTTCCGCAGCGCGTCGCGGATGCCGGGGACGCCGAGCGTCGTGCCCACCGAGACCACCGGATTGGACGGCGCGAACAGCACGACGTCGGCGGCCGCGATCGCGTCGAGCACACCCGGCGCCGGCTTGGCCTCGTCGGCGCCGACGGCGATGATCGAATGCGCCTTCGGCTCGGAGCGGTAGCGCACCCACCATTCCTGGAAGTGGATCGCCTTGCGCTGGTCCGGATCTTCGGGGCCGTCGATCACGACATGCGTTTCGACGCGGTCGTCCGACATCGGCAGCAGGCGCACGCCCGGCTGCCAGCGATCGCACAGCGCCTCGGTGACCTGGGACAGCGGATAGCCCGCGCGCAGCATCCGCGAACGGATGAGATGCGTCGCGATGTCCTTGTCGCCCAAGCCGAACCAGGTCGGCTCGGCGCCATAGGCGGCGAGCTCCTCCTTGACCGTCCAGGTCTCGCCGGCGTGGCCCCAGCCGCGTTCGGTGTCGATCCCCCCGCCGAGGGTGTACATGCAGGTGTCCAGGTCCGGGCAGATGCGCAGACCGTGCATCCACACGTCGTCCCCGGTGTTCACCAGCGCGGTCACCTCGTGCGGCGATTCCGGTGCGGAACCGGTCGCGGGCAGACCCAGTGCTTGCTTGACCCCCAGCAGGAAGCGGGCCCCGCCCACTCCGCCGACCAAAATGACGACCTTCACGACGGGCGATCCTCGCACGCGCCGGGTCCCGGGGCCCAGTAGCGGTACCTGTGGTGCTCCGTACAGCCCAGGCTCTCGTACAGCTTCAGCGCGCCGGAGTTCGCCATCGCGACCTGCAGGAGCATCCCGTTCGCGCCCTGACCGGCGCCCCAGGCGCCCACGGCGTTCATCAGCCCGCGCGCCAGCCCTCGCCGCCGGAACTCCGGCCGTACCTCCAAACGGGCGATGTGCAGCCACTCGCCGACGACCGCTCCGCGCACCGCGCCGGCCGTGACGCCGTCCAGCTCCACGATCCCGAAGCCGACCTTGCCGGTGCCGAGGACGTGGCGCGGCGCCTCCGGCGGGTCGGCGCTGCCCGCCGTCATCTCCCACCATCCGGACGTCGGCTCGTCGAGGATCACCGCTCCCGCCGAGGTCCCGCGCGAGAGCGGCCCGGTGAGCAGGCGAACCTCGTGCGCGGGCTTGTGTTCCACATGGTGGACCCAGCCGGAGGCGGCGAGTTCGTCCTCGAGAGACGTGTTCTGGATCACCTGAACGACCGCTGGGATGGCATGATCGTGGGCGAAGTCACAGACCGCCCGCAGGGCGTCTGGCAGCGGTTTTCCCGGGTCACCGATCGCCAGGGCACTGTTGGCCCGGGCGGTGAACCCGTCCGCCCAGCGGAGCCTCCAGTCGCCGATCCGGCCCTCCAGCAGGGGCGTCCAAGCCCGGCTACAGGTGAGCTCGAGCATTTCCGCACTGTTCACGGTTAGATTGTGCCAAGGAAGGCAGTGGAGGGACCCCGATGAGCATCGCGCGCAAGGACGACAGGCACAACGAAGACCTGGTTCGCGAGATTTCCGACGGCTTCAACCGGGCGTTGGGCGCGGAAAAGGCCGTCGACAAGGACGCAGCGGCGGCGAAGCCCGCCGCGCCGCAGTTCGTCATCACTGGGGACAGCAGGGCCACTCCGCCGCCGCGCCGGAAAGACCGCTGAAAGCCCATACCCGAGGTACGGATAAGGGTGGCCTAAGCGGGCCGGTCGCGCCCGTGGGCGCGTAATGTCCGTTGCAGACTGGTGAAGCAGAGATAAAGCAGGAGTACGCAGTGACCTACGTGATCGCCGAGCCCTGCGTCGACGTGCTCGACAAGGCGTGTATCGACGAGTGCCCCGTGGATTGCATCTACGAGGGTGACCGCATGCTGTACATCCACCCGGACGAATGCGTCGACTGCGGTGCCTGCGAGCCGGTCTGCCCCGTCGAGGCGATCTACTACGAGGACGACGTCCCCGACGAGTGGAACGACTACACCAAGGCCAACGTCGACTTCTTCGACGAGCTCGGCTCGCCCGGTGGCGCCTCCAAGGTCGGCAAGACCAGTCACGACCCCGCCTTCATCAAGGCTCTTCCCCCGCAGGGCGAATGAGCCGGGTCGCTCTTCCCGATTTTCCCTGGGATTCCCTCGCCGAGGCCAAGGCGAAGGCCCAGGCACATCCCGGCGGCATCGTCGACCTGTCGATCGGCACGCCGGTGGACCCGGTCCCCGAGAGCATCCGCGCGGCACTCGCGTCCGTGTCGGAGATCCCGGGGTACCCGACCACGCACGGGATCCCGGAGCTCAGGGCCGCCGCGATCGACGCGCTTTCGCGGCGGCACGGCATCGAGGGTGTTCCCGAGGCCGCGGTGCTGCCGACGATCGGCTCGAAGGAGCTGGTCGCTTCGCTGCCGCGGCAGCTGGGCTTCGGTCCCGGTGATCTCGTCGTCATTCCCGAGGTGGCGTACCCGACCTACGAGGTCGGTGTGCTGCTGGCGGGTGCTTCGCTGCTGCGCGCGGACAGCACGTTCGCGCTCGGCCCGCAGCGGCCTTCGATGCTGTGGCTGAATTCGCCGTCCAACCCGACCGGGCGCGTGCTCGGTGTCGATCACCTGCGCAAAGTCGTCGACTGGGCGCGGGAGCGCGACGTCGTCGTGGTCTCCGACGAGTGTTATCTGGCGCTGGGCTGGGAAAGCGAGCCCGTGTCGATCCTGCACCCGGACGTGCACGGCGGCTCCCTCGACGGCCTGCTGGCCGTCCATTCGCTGTCGAAGTCCGCGAACCTCGCGAGCTACCGCGCCGGTTTCGTCACCGGCGACCCGAAGCTCGTCGCCGGTCTGCTGGAGATCCGCAAGCACTCCGGGCTGATCGTGCCGAGGCCGGTGCAGGAGGCCATGGTCGCCGCGCTGAAGGACGACGAAGCGCTTGCCGTGCAACGGGAACGCTACGCGCGCCGCCGGCTGGTGCTGCGGAAGGCGTTGCTGGACAGCGGTTTCGAGATCTCGCATTCCGAGGCAGGGCTGTATCTCTGGTCCACGCGCGGTGAATCCGCGCTCGACACGGTCGACTGGCTCGCCGGGCGAGGCATCCTCGCCGCGCCGGGCACGTTCTACGGGCCGACCGGCGGGAACCATGTCCGGATCGCCTTGACGGCGACCGACGAGCGGATCGACGCGGCCGTGGAGCGGCTGGCTTCCTGATTCAGCGCACGTCGCGACCGGTGAAACCCCGGTAGACGAACCGCGTCAGCGCCTCGACGGCTTCTTCTTCGGAGATCGCCGACGGGTCGAGCAGCCACGTGTGCGCGAAACCGTTGACCAGTTCGGCCATCATCGCGAGCGTGACCCGCTCCGACGCCGGGAGTTCCATCCCCGCCGCGGTGATGTACCCGAGGTGGTCCAGGAGATCTGCCGCCTGGGCGGCGCCGAAGCGCGCATAGGTGCGTGCGAACTCGTCGCTGACCATCGCGGCTTGGCGTAGCGCGAGCATCGTCGCGGCGTTGTCGCGGTGGAAATCCCAGTACGCGCAGACGTGCCAGCGCACGGCCTGCGGGTCGGTGAAGTCGGGTATGTGCTCCGGCGAGGCCGCGTCGACGTCGCTCGCCGCCGCGAGATCTTCGAGAAGCGCTTCGAGCAGTTCTTCCTTGCTCGCGAAGTGGTTGTAGAACGAACCCGCTGCGCGTCCGGCCTCCGCCGTGATGTCGGTGATCTTGGTGTTCAGGTACCCCTTCGCCGCGAAAACGCGCTTCGCCGCCTCTTTGAGCGCGGCCTCGGTCTCCGCCGCCTTCTCCTTGCGGCTCATCGCCGTCATCGGCACCTCCTTGACACGGAAGGCTAGCAACGAGCATAGTGAATTCAGATTCACTGAATTTCAATTCACTGGAGGAGTGGAATGACCGACGTGCTGATCGCGGGAGCCGGGCCGACCGGGCTCACGCTGGCCATCGACCTCGCGCGCCGCGGCGTCGGGGTGCGGATCGTGGAGAAGGCCGAGACGTTCTTCGAGGGTTCGCGCGGCGACGGTCTGCAACCGCGCACGCTGGAGGTCTTCGAAGACCTCGGCGTCCTGGACGCGGTGCTGGCCGCCGGGCAGCAGCCCGTGGCGGTGAAGATCCATTTGGGCGGCGAGGTCGTCGGCGAGCGGTGGATGGCCGAGCTCGCCGAGCCGACGCCGGACGTCCCGTACCCGAACGGCCACTTCCTCGGCCAGTCGCGGACCGAGGGGATCCTTCGTGAGCGGCTCGCCGAATTCGGCGTCCAGGTCGAGCTCGGCACCCCGCTGCTCGGTTTCGAGCAGGACGCCGAAGGGGTGACCGCCGAGCTGCCGGGCGAGCGCGTCCGGGTCGATTACCTCGTCGGCGCGGACGGGGGGAAGAGCTTCGTGCGCAAGGCGCTCGGGATCGCGTTCGAGGGCACCACCGACGAGTCGGTCCGCATGCTGCTGGGCGACGTCCAGGCCGAGGGGCTCGATCGCGCGTACGGGCATTGGTTCGCGAAGCCCGAGGATCCGATGTCGGGGATCGTGCTCACGCCGCTGCCCGGGGTGCCGCATTTCCAGTTCGGCGCGCCGCTGGGCGAGGAGGAGGTCGAGGCGTCGCTCGGCACGTTGCAGTCCCGGCTCGACGAGCTGTCCGGCGGCGGGGTCCGGCTGCACGACCTCGCCTGGTCGACGGTGTGGCGGCCCAACATCCGGCTCGCCGAGCGGTTCCGTGACGGCCGTGTGTTCCTCGCCGGCGACGCGGCGCACGTCCACCCGCCGACCGGTGGGCAAGGGCTCAACACCGGCGTCCAGGACGCGTACAACCTGGGCTGGAAACTCGCCGACGGCTCACCGGAACTGCTCGACAGTTACGAGCCCGAGCGCCGCGGGGTCGCCGCGCGGGTGCTGAAGATCAGCACTCAGATCCTCGAGAAGTACAAGGAGGGCGCGGAAGACGCGCACGAACGCGGCGAGAACACGCGTCAGCTGGACATCGGCTACCGCGGTGGCCCGCTCGCGCCCGCGGCGGCCGGCCGGATCCGGCCCGGCGACCGCGCCCCGGACGCGCCGCTGAAGGACGCGAACGGCAAATCCGTCCGGCTGTTCGAGCTGCTGCGCGGGCCGCAGGCGACGGTGCTGGTGTTCGGCGACGGTCCGGCGCCCGAAGGCGCGCGGCGGATCCTGCCCGCGGGCAGCGCACTGTCCGATGTGGACTTCGAGGACGTCGGCGGGCATGCCTTCGCCGCGTACGAAGCCGGCAACGGAAGGCAGGTGCTGATCCGCCCGGACGGCTATATCCGCGCGCTTACCGCCTGAGCGGCCGCGTCGACCTCCGCCCAGACGTCGCGCCAGACGGCACGGACCTCGGCGCGGCGCAGGAGTTCCTTCTCCGCGATCCGGCCCGCGATGAACGCGACTTCGGCGTCGACGGAGGCGACCACGCCCCGCATCCGATCGGCGGCGACGCAGGCGTCCTGGTGATCTCCGAGGACGGTCTGGAAGTTCTTCGTGGCCTTGATCAGCCGCTGGATCCGTTCCGCTTGCTTCTTCTTCGCCGCGGGCTTGGCCATCTCGGCGGCGTAGCGGAGTTTCTTGCCGTAGATGCGAAGCGCGTGAAGGTCGTCGTCCGGAGGATCGGCGGGAAGCGCCTTCACAGCCTTCGCGAGCTTTCGATGCGGCTTCGCGAGACCGGCGACGAGGTCGGCCGAGGTCTGGGGGCTTTCGTCGGCTTCTTCGGTGGCGGGCTGCCGGGCGAGGCGGCCGATGTCCTGCAGCATCGAGGCGTACCTGGGGCTGGCGAGGGCGCGGGTAAGCCGCCGCTTCGCGACGCCGCGTTCGGTGACGAACTTCGAGACCAGACGGCGCGCGGCGGGCTGGTCGCGCACCTCGAATTCGGCGACGACCTCGCGGAGGTGTCCGATCAGGACGTCGTAGTCGCGGACGTCGCCGAGGGACTGGCCGAGCCAGCCGAGTTCGGCGCGCACGGGCTCGGCGTCCGGGCCGACGAGGCGGCCCGAGAGCTTGAGGACGCTCCGCATGCGGCGCAGCGCGACCCGCATCTGGTGGAGGTCTTCGGGGTCGGCACCGGATTTGGTGCCCGGTTCGTGCGCGAGGAGGGCGCGGATCTCGACGTCGAGTTTGACCCGGACGTGGGTGGCCGCCGGATCGTCCGGCCCCGCTTTCGCGGGACGGTCGCCGAGCCCGAGCGCGGCCGGAGTGGTCGAAGGGACGTGCTTGCGCGGCAGGGTCTCGGCTGTCACAAGATGAATTCTAAGTGAACCGGCAAGGTGGTCCAGGCCGTGAGAACAGCAAGGGACCTTTGCTACCACCCTCCGGGGGAGAGTGGTAGCAAAGGTCCCTTGCTCTCTTTTCGCAGGTCAGTTGGCGTGCAGGGCCGCGTTCAGCTCGATGCCGACCCCGGTGCGCGCGACGACCTCGACGGCGCCGGTCCCGGAGTTCCGCCGGAACACCGCGCCCGAGATGCCGGACAGCTCCAGCGCCTTCACGACCTTGCCCTCGAAGGTCACCTTCGTGCCGGCCGTGACGTACAGGCCAGCCTCGACGACCGAGTCGTCGCCGAGCGAGATGCCGACGCCGCCGTTCGCGCCGATCAGGCAGCGCTCGCCGATCGAGATGGTCTCCTTGCCGCCGCCGGACAGCGTGCCCATGATCGACGCGCCACCGCCGACGTCGGAGCCGTCGCCGACCACGACGCCCGCCGAGATCCGGCCTTCGACCATCGAGGCGCCGAGCGTGCCGGCGTTGAAGTTGACGAAGCCTTCGTGCATGACCGTGGTGCCGTTGGCCAGGTGCGCGCCGAGTCGGGCGCGGTCGGCGTCGGCGATGCGGACGCCGGTCGGCACGACGTAGTCCACCATCCGCGGGAACTTGTCCACGCCGTAGACGGTGACGTTGCCGCGCGCCCGCAGCCGTAGCCGGGTCGCCTCGAAGCCCTCGACGGGGCACGGCCCGTGGTTGGTCCACACGACGTTCGCCAGCAGCCCGAAGACGCCGTCGAGGTTCGCGCCGTGCGGCCGGACCAGGCGGTGCGACAGCAGGTGGAGGCGCAGGTAGACGTCGTGCGTGTCGCCGGGCGCGTCGGCGAGACGGGCGATGGTCGTGCGGACCGCGACGACCTCGACACCGCGGTCGGTGTCCGGGCCGAGCTGCGCCGCCGCGGCCTCGCCGAGGGCCTCGGAGGCCTCCTCGGCGGTCAGCCGCACCGTGCCGGCGGTGCCTTCGGCGCCGTCGATCAGCTTGGGCAGCGGGAACCAGGTGTCCAGCACCGTGCCGTCGGTCGTGACGGTGGCCAGTCCGACGCCGGTGGCGCCGGTCGTTTCGGGGTCAGGGGTCTGCTCGCTCACGTCCTGAACGGTAACCCAGTGACCCTCCTCAGCCGCCGACGAGGCTCTTCACACTGGTCAGCGCCGTCGCCATGTCGCCGAGCGCCTGGCCGCACGGGCCGCCGGGAGCCGCCATGTCCTGGCAGTTCGCGGCGCGGAAGGCGGCGATCGGGCGGTCGAGGACGTCGGCGTGCGACGACAGGTCCGGGCGGCGCTTGCGGACGGTGCCCGCGGCGCTGGAGAGTTCGGTGACGTACTTCTGGCAGCTCTTGGGCGATTCGGTCCCCGGCGCCAGGTAGCACTGGTCGGTCGTCAGCGCTTTGAGCTTGATCGGCAGCACGTCCGGCCCGGTGCCCTGGGTCGGACGGACCTTCACCGGGACTTCGCCCGATCCGCAGCCGCTGAGTACCAGGAGGAGGGCGACCAAGATCGTTCGCATGCGCACTCCTTCACGGTAGCCCCGGGCGCCCGGCGGTACGGTGCGGGCATGCCTTCGCTCGATCTGCACGCCGATCCCGTCGACCTCACCGCCGCGCTGGTGGACATCTTCAGCGTCTCCGAAGAGGAGAAGGTCATCGCGGACACCGTGCAGGCCGCGCTCCAGGCGCAGGCACCGCATCTCGAGGTGATCCGCAACGGTGACGCGGTCCTCGCCCGTACGAACCTCGGCCGTCCGTCGCGGGTGCTGCTGGCCGGGCATCTCGACACCGTTCCGGTCAACGAGAACATGCCCGTGCGCCGCGAGGGGACCGGTGACGACGAGATCCTGCACGGGCTGGGCACCGTCGACATGAAGAGCGGCGACGCCGTCTTCCTGCACCTCGCCGCCGCCCTCCGGGAGCCGAAGCACGACGTCACCTTCGTGTTCTACGACTGCGAAGAGATCGAAGCGACGAAGAACGGTCTCGGCCGCATCGAGCGCGAGCTGCCCGAGTGGCTGAAGGCCGACCTCGCGATCCTCGGTGAGCCGTCGAACGGCGGGATCGAGGGCGGTTGCCAGGGCACCATGCGGATCGAGATCCGCGTCGAGGGCGCCCGGGCGCACACCGCGCGCGGCTGGATGGGCGTCAACGCGATCCACGGTCTCGCCGAACCTCTGCGCAGGCTGGCCGAGTACACGCCGCGTGTGGTCGACATCGACGGCCTGACTTACCGCGAAGGGCTCCAGGCCACGAAGATCGGCGGCGGTGTGGCGGGCAACGTCGTGCCGGACGAGGCCGTGCTCACGATCAACCACCGCTTCGCTCCGGACAGGAGCGCCGAGCAGGCCGAGGCGCACCTTCGCGAGGTCTTCGAGGGCTACGACGTCAAGATTGTCGACTTGTCGCCAGGTGCGTTGCCCGGGCTGAGCGCTCCCGCGGCGGCCGAGCTGGTCGCCGCGGCCGGTGGCAAGGCGGTCGCGAAGCTGGGCTGGACCGACGTCGCGCGCTTCGCGGCTCTCGGGATTCCTGCGGTGAACTTCGGGCCTGGCGACCCGACGCTCGCGCACACCCGCCAGGAGAACGTGCGGGCGGGCGAGATCCGGCAGGTCGCTTCGGTGCTGCGCGCGTTCCTCAGCTAGCCAGGGCGAGGTATTCGTCGATAGCCTGCTCCGCGCCGCCGTAGGTGAGGTGCGAGATGGCGAACATGGGGGCGACGACGCGGCTCCAGGCGTACAGCCGGTCGCCGTCGAGCCCGCACGCGGTCGCCACCGCCTGGCACCGGGCTTCGACTCCCTCGTGTCCGGCGCCGCTCACTACGTAGTCGACGGCGTCGAAGCACGGATCACCCACGCACGCCTTCGGATCGATCGCGATCAGGCCGCGCGGGCCGCCGTCCAGGACGTTGCCGAGGTGCAGATCGCCGTGGAGCAGCACGACGCCGGCCTGTGTGTCCAGCAGCCTTTCGCAGCGATCGATCGCGCGCTGCCAGGTGGCCGGACCGATCCGGGCGGCGATGGCCGGTTCGGTGACGCGACGGCCGATCCGGTCGAACGACTCCTCGAACCGGCCGCGCAGGGTCCACGGCCAGCCCTCGGGCGGGGCGACCGCGTGCAGGGCGGCGAGCAGCTCTCCCCATCGCCCCGGCAAGGTCGACGGCGGCAGGTTCTCGGCTTCGGTGCCCGGCTGGATCTCCTCCAGCACCATCGCGCCGGCGTCCGCGTCGGCGGCGAGGACGCCGGGCACCTGGCCCGACGGGGCGAACACCCGCAGCATTTCGAGCTGTTTGGTCAGCAGCGGCCCATCCGGGCTGAGTTTGAGCACCGCCGGTGTCCCGTCGGACCACCGGCAGCGAAAGACGACGGACGAGGCTCCGCTGTCGAACAACCCACCGAGCGCGAAGTCCCATCGGGAAGCGAGGCGTTCGGCGAGGGCGGGGACACCGGCGAGCCACCCTTCGGCCTCGGCGCCGAACCGGTCGGCCAGACGAGTGCTGATGTCGTCCAAGTCCACATCGGTCACTGGGAAACGTCCTCCTCGGCTCCGAGAAGGAGCAGTCCACGCCGCAGTAGGTCCGCGGCCTCTTGAAAGCGCCCCTGATCGCGAAGCAGCTCTCCCGCCTTGTCGATCGAAGCGGCCAAGACGCCGCGAGCGTCGCGGAGGGCCGCTACGTCGATGGCGTGCGCGAAGCCCGCTTCGGCTGCTTCGAGGTCTCCGCGGGCCAGCGCCAGCGATCCTTGCTGGAACACAAGGGACGCGGAGAGCGGCGAGTCCGCAGGGATGGCTTCAGCCGCTTCGGAGAGTAGACGGGCGGCGTCGTCGAGACGACCGAATTCGCGGCAGACGTCGGCGAGTTCCAGCGTGACGGCCTGATCAGGCGCGGCCGCGCGTGACGCGCGAAGGTCCGCGAGAGCGCCTTCGAGGTCGTCGGCCCGCCGGACCAGCGCTCGCGCGACCAGGCACCGGGCCAGGACCGGGCGCAGGGCTCGTTCGTGGAGCAGATCGTGCAGCGCCGACACGGCGGCGACGGCGTCGGCCACCCGTCCTTCGGCGAGATACGCCTCGGCCAGCCGACGCTGGTTCTCGGCGAGTTCGGTCAGGATCGCCTCGTCGCCGCGAGCCAGCCGCAGTGCTTCTCCCGCGTGATGCGCGGCCTGGATGGTCTCGCCGAGGCGGAGCTGCCCGTCGGCGAGGTACGCGTGCAGGGTCAGCAGGAGCACCGGATGGGGGTGACGCTCCAGGCTCGCGTCGAGCGCCGTCCGGAGCAGGTGCATCGCGTGGTGCGGCTCGCCGCGGCCGACCAGGACGTTCGCCCGCAGCGCGGCGGCCAGTCCCCGGTACGACGGGATGTCGGCGGCGAGCGCGGTTTCGGCGGCGGCCACCAGCCGCGGCAGGGTGTCGTCCCGGGCGAAGCGCGCGAGCCACAGCCAGGCGAGCCCGGCCTGACGGTCGCGGCCGCTCTTCTCGGCCAGCCGCGCCAGCCGTCGCATCTTCGCCGCCGAACCGCTCCCGGCCAGGAAGTCCGCCGCGGTCGCCGCGATGTCGAGGTCGAGCCGGACGTCGTCGCGCGGCGAAGTCACGCCGAGCAGCTCGCCGGTGTCCACGCCGAGCCGGGTGGCGAAATGGCGGACCGCGTCGCCGGACGGTGTCCGCGCGCCCGTCTCGACGGAAGAGACGTACGCGGCGGTGTAGTGCGGTTCGGCGAGTTCGCGCTGGGTGAGGCCGCGTTCGGCGCGCAGCCGCCGCAGCCGTCCGCCGACCTCCTCGCCCATGACCGAGAACGATACGGGCGAGCGCGCCGAAAGGTTGCGCGCGCGGTCCCACAACTTCTCCCGGCCCCTGCTCGTATCCCCGGACGTGACCGAAGACCTCCGGGAGGACCGATGACCGCGCGCCGGGCGCTGGCCCTCGTCGTCTGCGCTTTGATGGTGGCCGGTTGCGAAGACCATTCCGTCGCCCCTCCCGCGGTGACACCGGCGCCGGTCACCGTCCCCTCGACGACGCCGTCATCCGCGCCCAAGCCCGTGCTGGCGCCACCGTCCGCCGAAATCACCTTCCCGGAGGCGGGATCCGGCCAGTGGGTGTTCCCGACCGGCGAAGGCCAGGTCGCCGGGTTCGCCGGAAGGTTGCTCCGGTACCGGCTCGCCGCCGAAGCCGACATCGTGGGGGTGAGCCAGGACGCTTTCGTCAAGACGGTCGAGTCCACTTTGGCCGATCCGCGCGGCTGGACCGGCGGTGGACGGTGGCGCCTGCAGCGGGCCGGGCCGGACGGTCCCGCCGATTTCACGATCTACCTCGCGACGCCGAAGACGCGCGACGTGCTGTGCGGCAGGCCGGACGGCTACACCTCGTGCCGCAACGGGAACAGCGTCGTGCTCAACGTCGCGCGCTGGGCGCACGGCGTGCCCGGCTACGGTGCCCCGCTGGAGGTCTACCGGCAGTACATGGTCACGCACGAGGTCGGGCACCGGCTCGGGCGCGGGCACGAGCGATGCCCGGTGCCGGGCGCCCTCGCGCCGGTGATGCAGCAGCAGACGCTCGGCCTGCACGGCTGCGCCCCGAATCCGTGGCCCTATCCCGACGGGAAGCAGTACACGGGTCCCTCGGGGGAGTACGACGATCCGATCCCGCGTGGCGACTCGTGAGTGGTAAGGACGGCTAGAACCGTCCTTACCACTCACGAGGCTTTAGCGGCCCTGCAGGGATTTCACGTTCCGGCCGAAGGTCCAGCTCCGCGAACCGTCCCAGTTGATCGACCAGGTCATCAGGCCCTTGAGCGCGGGGATGCTGCGGTACGCCTGGGAAACCAGGCTCGGCGACATGTACCCGCCACCCGCGCCCGCCTGCGCCGGCAGGCCGGGGGCCTGCTTGTCGTAGGGGACGCGGATCGTCTGGCCCTGGATCACCAGTCCCTTGTCGAGGCAGTTGGTCTGCGCGACGAAGCCCTGAACCGTCCCGGCCTGGTACGAATCGCCGGAGCAGCCGTACATGCTTCCGTTGTAGTACTGCATGTTCAGCCACCACAGGCGGCCGTTGTCCGCGTACTTCTTGATGATCGGCAGGTACGCGCCCCAGATCGAGCCGTAGACGACGCTGCCGCCGGTGACGTACGCGGTCTCGGGCGCCATGGTGAGCCCGAAGTTCGGCGGCATCGCGGCGAGGACGCCGTCGATGATCCGGATGAGGTTCTTCTGCGACGCGGAGAGCGTGTTGATGTTCCCGCTGCCGGTGAGGCCGGTTTCGATGTCGATGTCGATCCCGTCGAAGTTGTACTTCTTCAGGATCGGCACGATGGTCGCGACGAATTTGTCCGCCACGGTGGCCGAATTCAGATCGATTCCCGCGGTGGCGCCGCCGATGGACATCAGGATCGTCGCGCCCGCGTCCTTCGCGGCGCACATTTCGGACGGGGTCGCGACCTTCACAGTCGCGTCCATCCCATCCTCCCATTTGGCCGTTCCGTCGGACAGGATGACCGGAAAGGCCGCGTTGATCACGTTGTACCCGTTGTCCTTGATCCGGGCGTCGGTGATCGGGATCCAGCCCAGCGGCGGATGGACGCCGTTCGAAGCGCCGTCCCAGTTCTCCCAATAGCCTTGCAGGACCTTGCCCGCGGGCTTCGATTTGACCGCGCAGACCTCGGCGTCGGGCGAGGCCTGCGCCGGGGTCAGGACGGCGAGTGTGGTGACGGCGAGTACCGCCGCGCCGGTGATTGCGAGCAGCCGTGAGACGCGACCGAACATACCCAGCTCCCATCTCGAAAGCGGTTTGAACGAACAGGAAGCGGCCGTTCGGCTCAACATAGGTCGCGGTGCCCGGCCCCCGCTACCGACGATCGGGTGGTCTAGACCAGATATCGAAGAGTTGCCCGAAATTCTTCCCCACGCACGAAGGCCATCCCACGAGGCCGGGTGTCCTTGTGAGATGGCCTTCGCCATTCGGATGGTCAGACGGTGATCGTCCAGCTGTCGAGCGTGCCGGTGTCCTGCGCGTAGGCGTCGTAGAGCACGAGCGTCCAAGTGCCGGAAGCGGCCTCGTTGGTCACGGGGACCGAGTAGGTCCGCGTGCCGAGATCCGTGCAGGGCAGCGAGCCGGTGGCCTTGACCGAGTACGTGCTGCCGTCAGGCGCCTTCAGGCTGATCCGCAGGTCCTCGGAGCAGGTGTGCGTCCCGGTGATCGACACCTTCACCGGCGAGGTCGCCGTGCCCGTCGCGGTGGACGTGATCGGGCTGTTGACCGTCGCGTAGTCGTTGAGCGCGAAGTCGGTGCCGTTGGTGAACGTGCGCACGCTGACGTCGCCGACGGTGAGCGTGTACTGCGCCGTGCGGTCCACCGAGGTCCCGTCACCGGTCACCGTGATCGTGCTGGTGCCGTTGGGAGTGCTCGCCGACGTCGCGATGGTGAGCGTCGAAGAACCGCCCGACTGCACGGAAGCGGGGTTGAACGTCGCGGTCGCCCCGGCGGGAAGGCCGCTCGCGCTCAGCGAGACCGCTTGCGCCGCACCGGAAGTGGTCGCGGTGTTGACCGTGACGGTCGTCGACTGTCCCGCTTGGACGGTGCCGGAGGACGGCGAGAGGCCGAGCGAGAAGTCCGGGCCCGTCGACGTGCCGACGGCGAGCTTCCAGAGCGCGTAGGCGATCGCGTCGCTGTTCTTCTCCAGCGGGGTGTCCGGGATGTTCGACAGCGTGTCGCAGGCGCGGTGGTAGCAGCTGTCGAAGGGCCTGCCCGCAGTGCCGCCCCATTTCTGTTGCTGCGCGGCGCTCTTCGTGTAGCCGGCACCGGTCGCGAGACCGCCGACCGGGATGCCCGCGCTCTTGAACGACGCGTGGTCCGAACGGCCGTCGCCCTCGGTGTCGCCCTCGGTCTGGATACCGATCGTGCGGAAGTACTCGTCGAACACCGCCTTGACCGAAGCCACGTCGTCGTAGACGAAGTAGCCCCAGTTGTCGGAGCCGATCATGTCGAAGTTCAGGTACGTCTTGATCTTCGTGCGCTCGGTCTGCGGGAGGCTGTTGACGTAGAACTTGGAGCCGCGCAGGCCGGACTCCTCGTCGGCCCACCAGCCGAAGCGGACGCGTTTGGCCATCGCCGGGTTCTCACGGGCCAGCGTCAGCGCGACTTCGAGGATCGAGGCCGAACCCGAGCCGTTGTCGTTGATGCCGGGGCCGGCGCTGACGCTGTCGAGGTGCGCGCCGAGCATGATGACCTGGCTCGCGTCACCCTGCGGCCATTCCGCGATGACGTTCTGGTTCGAACCCGCGCAGCTCGTGCAGGACTGCAACGTGACGTTGTAGCCGGCGTCGCGCAGTTTCTGGGCCACATAGGACACCGACGCCGGGTAGCCCGGCCGTCCGGCGGCGCGGTTGCCGCCGTTCTGGTTGGCGATGGTCTGCAACGCGCTCAAATGCGCCTTGACGTTGGCGAGCGAGATGTCCGGTGCGGCGGCCGTGGTCGCCTGCGCGGGCGCGGTGACGACACCCAGTACGGCGGCCATGCCGACGACGGCCGCTCCTAGTCGCTTTCCCCACTTCATGCCGGGGTGTTCCTTTCTGGGGTGATGGTCCGTGAAGGCCTCCTTGAGGGACCCTGGGTCCCTCAAGGAGGCCTTCACGGAACGGGGATCAGACGGTGATCGACCAGCTGGAGAGCGTGCCGGTGTCCTGCGCGTAGGCGTCGTAGACCACGAGGGTCCAGGTGCCCGCCGCGACCTCGTTGGTCACGTTCACCGAGTAGTTCCGCGTGCCCAGATCGGTGCAGGGCAAGGAACCAGTGGGCTTGACCGAGTACGTGCTGCCGTCGGGGGCCTTCAGGCTGATGCGGAGGTCCTCGGAGCAGGTGTGCGTCCCGGTGACCGTCACCTTCACCGGGGACACCGCGTTACCGGTGGCGGTGGAGGTGATCGGGCTGTTCACCGTGCCGTAGTCGTTCAGGGCGTAGTCGGTGTCGTTGGTGTACGTCCGCAGGTCGCCGCCGGTACCGACGGTGAGCTTGTACTGCGCGGTGTGCGTGCCGCTCGCCGCGGTGCCGGTCACCGTGATGGTGCTGGTGCCGTCAGGGGTGCTCGCCGACGTCGCGATGGTGAGCGTCGAGGAGGCACCGGACTGCACCGAGGCCGGGTTGAACGTCGCGGTCGCCCCGGCGGGTAGGCCGCTCGCGCTCAGCGAAACCGTCTGCGCCGTACCGTTGACGGTCGCGGTGTTCACCGTGACGGTGGCCGACTCGCCTGCCTTGACCGAGCCCGACGCGGGGGTGACTCCGACCGAGAAGTCGTTGCCCTGCGGGGTGCACGAGGTGGGCTCACCGGTCGCCGGGGTGACGCTGATCGCGTCCCACGCCGCCTTGGTGGTGTTGAACTCGGTGCAGGAACCCGGGTACAGCGCGAGCGCCGCCTCCAGGGTGGCCTTGCGGGCCGCCTTGTGGTTCCAGCTGGAGGTCTTCTTCAGCAGGCCGTTGTAGAAGATCTTCGCGGCCTTCTGGATGCCGATCCCGGTGATCGAGGTGTTGTTGCAGGTCGGGCTGGCCGGCTTGCCGACCGGCGCGGTGCCCTCGGCCAGCAGGTAGAACCAGTGGTTCTGCGGGCCCGCGGCGGCGTGCACCTCGGTGTTCGGGATGGACGAGGAGTAGCAGTCGGGGTTGCCCGAGATCCGGCTCGGCTGGTTCATGTAGCGGATCGGGCCGCGGCCGACCAGGTTCACGCCCTCGCCGACGTCGTAGTCGGGGACGTCCTTGGCGTTGTTGGCGTAGTGCTCGGTGACGGCACCGAAGATGTCACCGGTGGACTCGTTGAGCCCGCCGTTCTCGTTGCCGCTGCCCGCGCCGCCCGGCGTGGTCTGGAAGATGGCGTGGCCGTATTCGTGGGCGACGACGTCCATCGGGGTGGCCTGACGCTGGCTGTCCTGCGAGCGGCCGTAGGTGGTCGAGGAGCCGTTCCAGTAGGCGTTGGCCTGGTTGAGGCCGACGTAGGCGGGGAAGCCGCCGCCGTTGCCGTTGATACCGTTGCGGCCGAGCCATTCGCCCAGCATCTTCCACTCGGTCTGCACGCCGAAGAGCGCGTCGACACAGGCGGTTTCCAGGTCGGTGCCGGAACCGTTGCCCCAGTTGTCGTCCGGGCCGCTGAAGGGCGAGCCGTTCTGGCGGGCACAGCTGATGTTGGTGCGCTGCGGGTCGCGCATCGTGTACGTGCCGCCGGAGTTCGTCGTGTCGATGGTGACGTTGCCGGCGTAGTAGCTGTTCCCGGCGCCCAGCGTGCCCACCTCGTTCGACGTCGCCTTCGGTGCGGCGGCGGGGAAGTTGGACATCTTGACGTCGTCACGGGTTTCGAGCACCGCGCCGGTGGCGCCGTCCACGAAGACGTGCAGGTTGCTCGGCGCCGTCGCCTTGGTGCCCGCGACGACGACCTCGTAGGCGAGCTTGGGGGAGTTCCCCGCCAGCACGACGAGTTTCGGCGCGACCACGCTGTCTACTTTGGACAGCTGGCCGCGGGCGACCTCGGTCGCCTTCGCCGCGGAGATCCTGGCCTTGGTGTCCACCGAGATCGCCGCGGTCTCCGCGGCGCTGGTGCCGCGGACGCGCCCGGCGCCGTCGGCCACCACCACCGCGTCCCCGCCGACGACCGGCAGACCACGGTAGGTTCGTTCGTAAGCGGCGTAGAAGAGTCCTCCGCCACCCTGGGTCAGCCCGACGCGGCGGAAGTCCTCTTGGGCTCCCTTCCGCAGGTGGTCCACCCCGGCCGCGGCGGCCCGGTCGGCCGCGCTCCCGGCGCCGGCGTCGGGGCTCGCGGGCTGGATGGTGGCGGTGGTCGCGTTCGCCGGGGTCACCGGGAACGTCATGCTCAGGGCAAGGCCGGCGACGGCCGCCAACCCTGTTCTGAGCCCTCGCTGAACGGTCATGTGAACCTTCCATGGGCAGGACCGCGTACCCGGACGGCCAGTGGCGCGGCGGGGAATCAGACCGGGGCGGGTGCACGGCGGGGGACGGGGAGCGTGCCCATTCGGATAACTGGAGTTATCCCGATGGACACGTTCGAGTAAAGGAGCCGCTCACAAGGCCGTCAATGGGCCGGATGGCCTAGCGGGCCGGGTGAAGATCCACATGCAAGGAATAAAATCCCTGTGTAGTAAGAGTTTTTCCCGCCATGTGCGATATATGGCGACTTTCGTATGGTTTTCAGACCGCCGGCCCGGAATCGGACATAGCGGCCGCGCGCACACCGCGCCGATAGGCCTCCGTCGCTTTTTCGATTAATCCGCGGGCCCGCAACGTGTCGCCCAAATGCAGTGCGGTGGCGACGAGCGCGCCGCGCAGCTCGGCCTTTTCCTGTGCGGTGGCGGCTTCTTCGAGCAACGCGGTCGCTTCGGGCAGATCGCCGCGGGCGCGGGCGATGAGTCCCAGCAACCGGAGAACCTCGGTCCTCGCCTCGATATCGGGGGATCGATCCAGAAGCGGCCGGATCCCCTCGGCGAGTTCGGCCGCCTCGTCGAGCTCCCCTTGCCGGCGGCGGACGTCGGCGAGCTCGATGGTCGCGCCGAGCACCCCCTCCTGCGATCCGGCCTTGGCGAGGAGATCGCGGGCGAGCCGTAGTTCGGCGTGCGCCTCGTCGAGTTTTCCCAGCCGTCGCCACAGGAAGCCGCGGGCCCAGCGGCTGCGGGCGGCGTCACGGTCGTAGCCGATCGAAGTGAACAGTCTCAGTGCCCGCGAAAGGTCCTTCTCCGCGCGGTCGACCAGGCCGATCTCCTGCCACAGTTGCGCCGCCTGCCGGTGATAGCGCGCGGAGATGTCCTTGCGGTGAGCGGAAGAGAGGATGCGGCGGCCTTCCTCGGCGGCGCGGCGCGCTCGGCGCAGCGCGCCCATTTCGATGAGCGGATGGATCAACGCGGTCAGCAGTGCCAGTTCGGCATCCGGATCGGTCGCACCGGTGGCGCGAAGCTCGGCGAGCGCCGCTTCGACGAGCGCGACCGACGCCCCCAGGTCACCCGACAACGCACGGCAGGCGGCCAACCGGTTGACGATCATCGCGCGCAACCGGGGCGAAGCGGCGTCGGCGAGCTCCATGGCGTGCGCGAAACCCTTGTCCGCCAACGGGATGTCGTAGCGCTGCCACTGGACTTCGCCGAGATAGAAGCGGGCGTGGCATTGGACGTCCGGCAGCCGGTATCCGGCCGCCCGGCGCTCCACGCGGGCGAATTCGCGCTCGGCGGCTTCGAGTCCGCCCTTCTGCAACTCGCGGTACGCGGTCTCGAGCGCGTCGGTGAGTTCTTCGGCGGCGCCCGGAGGCCGGTCGAAGCGGAGCTCGTCCGGGGTGAGCCCGAGCCGCCGCGCGAGATGGGAGAGCACGTCGTCCGAAGGCAGGCGGCCGCCCGACTCGACCTTGGCGAGGAAGCCGCGGTCGTAGCGGGGCTCGGCCAGCTCGCGCTGGGTCAGCCCGCGTGCCCGGCGCAACCGCCGGATCCGCGCGCCGAGTGGTTCTGCCCCGCTGGACGGCACCTCGACCACGGTAGACGATTTCCCGGCGGGGATCCGGGTTGAGCAGGACAGATACCCGCCAACAACGCCCGGATCCGGTGACTTTCGACCGCTGAAACGGACATATTGACTGGTGGCGTTCCGGGCGCTAGCGTCTTGCGCCATAAAAAGGAAACTTTCTTAACTAATTCGTGAGCGGGGCGCCGATGATGGTGAGTTCCTGGTCCCGGACGGTGGCCGCGGTTTCGGCACTGGTCCTCGGGGGTTTGACGGTTCCGGCGGTTTCGGCCGCGGCGGCGGTGCAAGGTGAGGTCCGGGTCGACCAGGTCGGCTACGGCATCACCGAGACCAAGCACGCTTATCTCCTTTCCAGCGCGCCGGGTTCGTTCTCGGTGATCGACGAACGCGGCCGGACCGTCCATCGTGGACGGACCGGGCAGTCGCTCGGCGCGTGGAACGCGAAATACCCGGCGGTGTACCAGCTGGACCTGTCGAAGGTCTGGCTGCCGGGCAAGTACCGGATCGAGGTCACCGGCGAGACCAAGGCGACGTCGCCGACGTTCCGGGTGGACACCAAGGACCGGCTCTTCACCCCGCTCGTGCGCGCCACCAACGAGTTCTTCCAGGCGCAGCGCGACGGGGACGACATCATCCCCGGCAGGCTCGATCGCAAACCCTCGCATCTGGCCGACAAACAGGCCACGGTCTACGAATGGCCCGCGTTCGGCGGTGAATTCGGCGACGAGATCACCGAACCGCTGAAGCCGTCGGGCGGGCCGATCGATGTCGAGGGCGGCTGGGTCGACGCGGGTGACTTCGTCAAGTTCACCTCGAACACCGCGTACTCGCTGGCGGAGCTGGGATACGTCCTCCGCGAGGACTACGACCGGGCGCTGGCCGCGGAGGTCAAGCTCGGTCTCGACTGGCTCGACAAGATGTGGGACGAGAAGAGCAAGACGCTCTACGCCCAGGTCGGCATCGGGACCGGCAGTGACAAGTTCGGCTTCCTCGGCGACCACGACGTCTGGCGGAACCCGCACGACGACGACCCGCTCGACGTGAAGCCGGGCGACCCCAAGTACTTCGTGAAGCACCGGCCGGTCTTCCCGGCGAACCCCGGCGGTTCCGCGCTCAGCCCGAACCTCGCCGGCCGCGTGGCCGCCGCGTTCGCGCTCGGCGCGCAGGTCGAGGCCAAGCGGAACCCTTCGCTGGCAAAGAAGTACTTCGCCGAGGCTGCCTCGGTGTTCGCACAGGCCAAGACCGAGAACGTCGGCGAACTGGTCACGGCGTTCCCGCACGCGTACTACCCGGAATCGTCCTGGCGGGACGACATGGAACTCGGCGCGACGCAGCTCGCCCTGGCGGCCAAGGCCCTGCGGGACCCGCGGGCGGCCGAATGGACGCGGCAGGCGGCGCACTGGGCGAAGGCCTACATCGACGTCGAAGAGAAGAGCACGCTCAACCTGTACGACACCAGCGCGCTGGCACACGCCGAACTGGCGAAGCTCCTGCGGCACGATGTCCCGGGTGCGGCGCTGGGCCCGAAGGAGCTGATCGGTGACCTTCGCCGTCAGCTCGACGAAGGTGTCGCGAGCGCCGCTCAGAGTCCTTTCCGGACCGCCGTCTCGGTGAAGGAATTCGACGCGGCCAGCAAGAGCTTCGGGTTCGCCGCGACCGAGCGGCTGTACGCCGACCTGACCGGTGACCGCCGGTACGCGGCGTTCGGCTCGCAGCAGCGGAACTTCACCCTCGGCGCGAACGCGTGGGGCATCTCGCTGGTCGTCGGCGTCGGCACCACGTACCCGCGATGCCCGCACCACCAGGCGGCGAACCTCGCCGGCGAGGAGAAGCTGCTCTACGGCGCCGTCGTGAACGGCCCCAACGGGGCGGAGAACTTCGAGCACATGGAGCTCCCGCCGGGTTCGAAGGACTGCAAGAAGCCCTTCGACGCCTTCGACACCCCCGAGTCCCGCTACGCCGACGACCTCGCGTCGTGGCCGAGCAACGAGCCCGCCATCGACTTCACCTCGACGGCCATGCTCGCGTTCGCGCTGACCGGACGTTCCTGAGGCGTGCTCGCGGGGCCCGCTCACCGGCGGGCCCCGCGTTCGCGTACCCGACAACTCCTGTTCGCGGCGATGCCGCCGCTCCGGACGGTGACGACGTCGTAGTCTTGGCGGGGTGAGTGAGACAAGCGAGTTCCCCGACGGCCAGTACCCGGAACGTCCGATCGAGCGCCACAAGGGCCCGGTCGTGCTGCGGCGGGATCGCCGTGACCAGGGCAGCACCACCGACCAGCGCCTGCTGGACTCGCGGGGGCCGAGCGACTGGGTGCACACCGACCCGTGGCGGGTGCTGCGGATCCAGGCCGAGTTCGTCGAGGGCTTCGGCGCGCTGGCCGAGGTGCCGCGCGCGGTGACGGTATTCGGTTCCGCGCGGACCAAGCGGGAGCACCCGGAGTACGAACTCGGCCGCAAGATCGGCGCCGCGCTCGCGAACGCGGGCTTCGCGGTGATGACCGGCGGCGGCCCCGGCGCGATGGAAGCGGTGAACCGCGGCGCCAACGAGGCGGGCGGCTTCTCCGTCGGCCTCGGCATCGAGCTGCCGTTCGAGCAGGGGCTGAACCCGTGGGTCGACCTCGGCGTGAACTTCCGGTACTTCTTCGCCCGCAAGACCATGTTCATCAAGTACTCGCAGGCGTTCATCTGCCTGCCCGGCGGCTTCGGCACGCTCGACGAGCTGTTCGAGGCGCTCACCCTGGTGCAGACGAAGAAGGTCACGAAGTTCCCGGTCGTGCTGTTCGGCAGCGACTACTGGGGCGGCCTGTACGACTGGATCGCCAAGACGCTGCTCGCCGAGGGCAAGATCGGCGAGAAGGACCTCGACCTGCTGCACGTCACCGACGACATCGACGACGCCGTGCGCGTCGTGCAGGAGTCGTACCAGGCGTGGGAGGACACCCACTGATGGCGGCGCCGCGCCGGATCTGCGTCTTCTGCGGCTCGTCGATGGGCTTCGACCCGCGATATGCGGACGAGGCTCGTGCCCTGGGCACGCTGCTGGCCTCGCGGGGGATCGGGCTGGTCTACGGCGGGGCGTCGGTCGGGACCATGGGCGTCGTCGCGGACGCCGCGCTCGCCGCGGGCGGCGAGGCGATCGGCGTGATCCCGGAGGCGCTGGGAAGCGTCGAGATCGCGCACGCCGGCCTGACCGAACTGCACGTCGTCGCCGACATGCACCAGCGGAAGGCGAAGATGGCGGCGCTGTCCGACGGCTTCCTCGCGCTGCCCGGCGGCGCGGGGACGCTGGAGGAACTGTTCGAGGTGTGGACGTGGGCCCAGCTCGGGCTGCACGAGAAGCCGATCGGGCTGGTCGACGTCGGCGGGTACTACGCGCCGCTGCTGAAGTTCGCCGACCACATGGTGTCGGAGGGTTTTCTGTCGGCCGGGTACCGGGACATGCTCTCGATCGACTCGGACGCTTCGGTGCTTCTCGACGGCTTCGTGGACTACGTGCCTCCGCCTCGGCCTAAGTGGGCGAAGTAGGGCTTTGGCGGGCTCCGCGGGTACATGAAGGCCCCCTTGAGGGACTCAGAGTCCGTGAAGGCCTCCTTCACTACCTTGAGGGTAGGGAAGGAGGCCTTCACGGCACTCCACCCAGCACCAGCCGCACCGGAATGCGCCAAATGTCCCTTTAGTCCAACTCGCGCGTGCAAATGAAAGTGTCTTTCCTTGCAAAATTTGCAAGGAAAGACACTTTCATTGCAGCGGCAAGTGCGGAGCCGCAAGCGGCGGGGGAGCAAGGGACCTTTGCTACCACCCGCGCCCCACGCGACCGTCAGGCAGCGCTCTGATCAGGCCGTTTGTGATAAGAGTCGACGTACTCCTGCCCCGAAAGCTCCAGGATCGCGTACATGATCTCGTCGGTCACCGAACGCCGGATCGCCGGCGACGAGTCCTGCCCCTCGTACCGCGAGAAGTCCAGCGGCGCGCCGTAGGTGACGGTGATCTTCGCCCGCCGCGGGATCCGCTTACCGCCGGGCTGCAGGTTTTCGGTCCCGGTCAGCGCGACGGGCACCACCTTCGCCCCGGTCGCCAGCGCCAGCGCCGCGACACCGGTGTGCCCGCGGTGCAGCCGCCCGTCCAGCGAGCGGGTGCCTTCGGGGTAGATCGCAAACGCGCCGCCAGCGTCGAGCACCTTCCGCGCCGCTTCGAGCGCGGCGAGACCGGCCTGCGCGTTGCCGCGTTCGACCGGGACATAGCCGAGGCCGCCCAGGAAACCGGCCATCAGTTTGCCCCTGAGCCCGCGGCCGGTGAAGTACTCCGCCTTGCCGAGGAACTTGACCTGCCGCATCGCCGTGAAAGTGATCACGCCGGTGTCCAGCGCCGCCCGATGGTTGGGTGCCAGCAGCACCGGCCCGGTGGCGGGGATGTTCTCCACGCCGCGGATCTCGGGGCGGTACAGCGCTCTGACCAGCGGGCCGAGCACGAAGCGGACGAGCAGCGGTAGCAAGGTTCCTCCATCGACAGGGTGTCGGACTCCAGCATGGCACGATCACTACTCATGAGTTGGTTCGAGCGGCGCACCTGGCAGAACCCGGGCTGGACGGTCGAGGACATCGTCGCTGCGAAGGGTGACCGGACGGTTTCGGTCGTGCTACCGGCGCTCGACGAAGAGGACACCGTCGCCGAAGTCGTCGGCACGGTCCGCCCGTTGCTGGGCACGGTCGTCGACGAGCTGATCGTGATGGACTCGGGGTCCACCGACGCCACCGCCGAGCTCGCCGCCCGCGCCGGAGCGCGTGTGGTGCACCGCGAGGACGTGCTCCCCGGCCTGCCGCCGGTGCCGGGCAAGGGCGAGGTGCTGTGGCGGTCGCTGGCCGCGACGACCGGCGACGTCGTCGTGTTCCTCGATTCCGACCTCGTCGACCCGGATCCGGCGTTCGTGCCGACCCTGCTCGGGCCCCTGCTCTGCGAGGAAGACGTCCACCTGGTCAAGGGCTTCTACCGGCGGCCGCTGCGGCTGGAGAGCAGCGGCGGCGGCCGGGTCACCGAGCTGCTGGCGCGACCAGTCCTCTCGGCGCTGCGCCCGTCACTCTCGGGGCTCATCCAGCCCCTCGGCGGCGAGTACGCCGCGACGCGCGAGTTCCTCGAGTCGGTGCCCTTCGCGGCCGGGTACGGCGTCGAGATCGGGCTCATCCTCGACGCCGAAGCGCGCTACGGGCTCGAAGGGCTCGCTCAGGTCAATCTCGGCGTACGCAAGCATCGCAACCGCTCGCTGCTGCAGCTGGGTGTGATGGCGCGCCAGATCCTCGGGACGGCGCTCGCGCGCTGCGGGGTCAAATCCGACGACCCGGCCCAGCTCACCCAGTTCGCGCAGGTGGGTGACGAATGGCTGCCGGAGGTGGCCGAGGTGTCGGTCAGCGACCGGCCGCCGATGCGGGAAGTGCGCGGCCTAGAGGCGTAGGACCTCGTCGAACCCGGCCACCTGCGACTCGCGATGCGTCACGAGGACGACGGTGCCGCGCGCGGCGGCGAGTACGTCGGCCAGGACGGCGTCGCCGTGCTCCGGATCCAACCCTTCGACCGGCTCGTCCAGGACGAGGACCGGCGGCGCCGAGAGCACCGCTCTCGCCAGGATGAGCCGCTGGCGTTGCCCACCGGAAAGCGCGTCGCCGTCGGAGCCGACTTCGCGATCCAGCGGCAGATCGAAACCGGCCGTGGCACACGCGTCGAGCAGTTCGGCGTCGGAAGAGCCGGGCTTCGCGAGCAGCAGGTTCTCGCGGACCGTCGTGTGGAAGACGTGCGCGTCCGCGAGCGCGCCCGAAATCACCGACGGCAGCAGCGCCGGGTCGTAGGTCTCCAACGGCTTCCCGTTCAGCAGGGCGCGTCCGGACGTCGGCGCCACGGAACCCAGCAGGACGTTCAGCAACGTCGTCTTCCCGGTCCCGCTCGGCCCCACGATCCCGATCCGCTTGCCCGGCGGCAGGTCGAGGTCGACGCCGTCCAGCGCCGGGGCCCTGCCGTCGAACCGGACGCCGACGCCTTCGAGCCGCAGATGTCCCGGTTCGGGCCTCGCGGTCCCTCGTGCGGGCGGCGGTTCGGTCAGCAGCGAGCGCACCCGCTCGGCCGAAGCGCGGACCTCGACCCAGCGCTGGGCGGCCGCGGTCAGCGGGAGGACCAGCTCGAACACGGCCAGCGCGCCCAAGGCCAGTGCCGCGGTCAGCGGCGCTGAAACCCCGGCGGTCAGCGCGATCGCGACGCAGGTCAGCAGCTGGACGAGGATCCCGGCCGCGGTCAGCAGGCTCGTGCGGTTCGCCGTCGCCCGATCCCGCGAAGCAAGGGAGTCGACCGCGGTATGTGCGGCGTCCACAGTGGACTCATGGACGCCGTAGGCGATCAGCTCGCGGCGTCCGGTGATCAGCTCGACCGTCCGCTCGGCGAGGTCGGCGCGGGCCGGAGCACTCGCGTTCGCCGCCGCGCGGGTGATCCGCACGCACAGCCACGGCAGGCCGATGCCGGCGATGGCGAGCCCGAGTGCCAGCACGAGCCCGGCGGCCGGGCTGGCGATCAGTGCGACCGTCGTCGCCACCGCGCCGACGAAGGCGGCGACACCGGCGGGCAGCAGGCAGCGGAGGATCGCGTCCTGCACGGCGTCCACATCGGACACCAGACGGGTGACGAGATCGCCGCCCGAATGCCGCGAGACCCGGTGCGGCAGCAGTGACGTGTACACACGGGTCCGCAAGGCGCCGAGATAACGCAGGACGACCTCGTGTCCGGCGAGCCGTTCCGCGTACCGCAGCCCGCCGCGCAGCAACGCCAGTGTCCGCACGGCGACGATCGCCACGGTGAGCGACGCCAGCGGCGGCTGCTCGGCCGCCTTCAGCAGCAGCCACGCGGCGGTGGCCATCAGCGCCAGTCCCGCCAGCTCGGCTCCGGCCGCGATCAGCCCGGCACGGGCCAGCCGTACAAAGTCCTTTGTGGACACTCCCCAGACGTTCACACCAGTTCCCGTTCTCGTACGGCGCCATCGTGGACTTCGAGGACGCGAGTGGCCAGCGCGGCCATCGCGGGCCGGTGGGCGACGAGCACCGCGGTCCGGCCGGTGAGCAGTTCACGGGTCGCGCCGAGCACGGCCGCTTCGGTCCCCGCGTCGAGCCGGGCGGTCGGCTCGTCGAGCAGTGCCAGGCCCGCCTCCGTGCGCGCCAGCGCCCTGGCGAGACCGAGCCGTTGCCGCTGACCGGCCGAAAGCGGCGCGCCCAGTTCACCGATCCGGGTCCGGTAGCCGTCGGGCAGGCCGCGCACGACCTCGTCGAACGCCGCCGCGCGGGCCGCGGCCTGGACGTCCGGCACCTGGCCCATGGCGATGTTCTCCTCGACGGTCCCGGTGAACAACGTCGGCCGTTGCGGCACCCACGCCGTCCCGGCCCGCCATGCGGCCGGATCCAGTTCGCGCAGGTCGCCGCCGTCGACGAGGACCCGGCCGGCCGTCGGCGTCACGAACCCCAGCAAGACCGCCAGAAGCGTGCTCTTCCCGGAACCGCTGGGCCCGACGAGCGCGACGTGCTCACCCGCCTCGATCGTCATGTCCACTTCGGACAGCACGGTTTCTTCGCCGTACGCGACGCTCACCTTCTCCAGCACGATCCGCGGCGCACCGTGGCGGGCCACCCTGGCACCCTCGGCGACGTCTTCCGAACGGACGGCCAGCGCTTCCCGGAGTGTGGCGAGTCCCTCCGCGCTGGCGTGGAACTTCGCCCCCGCGGCCCGCAGCGGCAGGTACGCCTCGGGGGCGAGCAGCAGAACGAGCACCGCGGTGTGCACGACCATGCCGCCTTCCATCAGCCGGAAACCGATCGGCACCGCCACGAGCGCCACCGAAAGCGTCGCCACCAGCTCCAGCACCAGCGCGGACAGGAACGCGACCCGCAGCGTGCGCATGGTCGCGTCGGTGTGCGCGTCCGCCATCGTCCGCACGGTCTTCGCCTGCGCCTCCGCCCGGCCGAACACCTTGAGTGTGCCGAGCCCGCGCACGACGTCGAGGAAATGCCCGCCCAGCTTGGAAAGCAGCGACCACTGCTTGGCGGTCTTCGCCTTCGTGTGCTGTCCGACCAGGATCGCGAACACCGGGATCAGCGGCAGTGTCGCGGTGATGATCAGCGCCGACGACAGATCCGCGGCGAACAGCCGGACGAGCACCGCGACCGGGATGATCGCCGAGAGCACCACCGTCGGCAGATACCCGGTCAGGTAGGCGTCGCTCGCGTCGATCCCCTTGGTCACCAGGGTCGCGACCTGGCCAGGATTTTCCGCGTCCGCGCCGAGTAGCCGTTTGCGCAGCCCGGCCTTGACCGTCGCCGCGAACCGGCCGCCGACGGAACCCTGGACGCCCGCGAGCAGCGCCCGCACCGCGATGGCGGCCACGAGTGTCCAGGTCACGCCGCCGCCGGTGAGCAGCGTCGCGAGACCGTCGGCCTGGACGAGGATCGCCGCGGCGGTCAGTGTGCCGAGCACGGCCAGTACGCCGAAGTGGCGCCGCAATCCGGGAAGGGGAGGCATTTCGGGCTCCTAGAAGTGCAGCAGCGAACGCTGGTCGACGCGGGTGTCGTGCCTGCGCCAGGTCACCCACTGCACGGCCGCGATCGCCACCAGCGCGGGCGGCAGGACGAAGGTGAGCAGGCCGAGCATCTCGGTGCTGGTGGCCGCTTCGGTCAGGCTCAACGAGAAGCCTCCGTCCACAGAGGACACCAGGGCGTCCGGCAGGCGCAGGGTTCCGATCGCCAGCACCGGCGACGCGGACAACGTCATCGTGGCGACCAGTGCCGCCTTGTGCCGTCCCGCACGCAAGGCCACGGCCGCGACGCCCAGCGCGCCGAACGCCAGCACGATCGCGGGCAGCACCGACCACGACGCGGTGGTCTCGACGGCGCCCCAGACGACCGCCACGACCAGGAACGCGAGCGCCGGGGCGAGCAGGGCCTTGGCGATCCGGTTCGCGCGGGCGGTGAACTCCGCGGGTGCCCGGACGGCGAGGAAGGCCGCGCCCTGCAAGGCGAACAGTGCGACGAACCCGGCACCCCAGAGCAGCGCGTACGGGCTGAACACCGCCAGGACGTCGCCGCTCGGTTTCCCGGCCGCGTCGAGCGGGAGCCCGAGCACGAGGTTGCCGAGGAACACACCCCAGGACACCGCCGTAACCCAGGCGCCGACGGTGATCGCCAGCGTCCAGGCGCCCCGGCGCGCGTCCGGCCGCCTGCTGCGCAACTGCACCGCCGCGGTGAACGTGACCAGCCCGAGCAGCAGGGTCACCACCGGGAGGTACGCCCCGGCGAACACTTTCCCTTCCAGATGTGGGAAGGCGCCGAACAGGACACCGACCGCGGCCACCAGCCACACCTCGTTGGCCAGGAAGAACGGGCCGAAGGCGCCGAGCACGCGCCGCCGCCCGGCCTCGTCACGGCTGAGTCTGCCGAGCAGCATCCCGACGCCGTAGTCGTAGCCCGCCAGCGCGAAATAGCCGGCGGTCAGGAAACCGAGCACACACCACCAGAGGATCACCATCGGTCAGACTCCGCTCAGGACGGGAAGTTCGGCACGGGGCGCGGGCGCCTCTTCGCTCGCGTCGGGACCGCGTTTCGCGACCCGCGACATCAGCACCCAGTCGGCGATCGCGAGCACCAGGAACAACAGCGTGAAAGCGATGAAGGAGAACAGGATCTGCCCCGCCGGGATCGCCGCGACGGCGTCCGCGGTGGTCAGTTGCCCGCGGATCAGCCACGGCTGACGGCCGATCTCCCGCACGAGCCAGCCGAAGATCGCCGCGACGAACGGCAGCGGGATGGCCAGCACCATCAGGTACAGCAGTGGCCGCACCTTGGTGATCCAGTTCCGGAACAGCAGCAGCGTGCCGAGGATCGACGCGAGGAAGGCGATGAAGCCGATCTGGATCATGAAGCCCAGGGAGGCGCCGACGACGGGATCCGCTCCTTCCAGTTTGCCGGGGTGGTACTCCCCGAGCGGGCCGAATTGGGCGAAGCCGAAGCCGATCACCATCGTGCTGCCGATCAGCGAGGTGAGCACGCCGATCCGCATCGACCGCTGGAAGAACTCGATCTCCTTGGTGCGCTTGATGAAGTGGTACGCGCTGACGCCCACCACGAAGAAGCCGCCGGTCATGAGCGCCGCGCTCAGCACGTGCGGCAGCGAGCTCGTCAGTGCCGGGTTGGTGAACAGCGCGCCGAAGTCGTCGAGTTTCAGCACACCGTTCTCGGCGTGCGTGCCGACCGGGTTCTGCAGGAACGAGTTGGCCACCATGATGAACAGCGCCGAGGCGTACGCGGTCAGCGTGACCAGCCAGATCAGCGCCAGGTGGACCCATTTGTTCAGCCGCCCCCAGCCGAAGATCCAGAGCCCCAGGAAGGTCGATTCGGCGAAGAACGCCACCAGTGTCTCGATGGCCAGCGGGGCACCGAAGACGTCGCCCGCGACCGCGGACAGGCCGGTCCAGGTGAGCCCGAACTGGAATTCCATCACGATTCCGGTGACGATTCCCAGCGCGTAATTGATCACATAAAGCTTGCCCCAGAAGCGAGTCATCCGCGTGAGCTCCGGCTTGCCGCCGAACGCGGAGCGTGTCTGCATCACCGCGACGAGTGTCACGAGCCCCAGCGTGAGCAGCACGAACAGGAAGTGGAACGAGGTCGTCGTCGCGAACTGGAGTCTCGCGATCGGGAGTGCGTCCATGTCGAAGCACTGTATACGTAGGCTGCCTACATGTAGCCACTAAATCTATGAAATCGGGGTGATCTCGGGGACATTCCCTGAGGCCGGTCCGGGAAAGTCCCGGCTACCCTGGCATGCGGCGATGTGTAGACTGTCTATTTATGAAGGCCGACAGCCTGCGCGGGCACCTCGACGCGCTGCTCCTCGCCGTCCTCGACGGCCGGAAGCTGCACGGATACGCCATCATCGAGGCGCTCCAGCTCCGCAGCGACGGTGCGCTCGACCTGCCGACGGGCACCGTCTATCCGGCGCTTCGCCGGTTGGAGCGCGCCGGCTACCTCGCCAGCGAATGGGACGTCGTGTCCGGCCGCAAACGTCGTACGTACAAGCTCACCCGCTCCGGGCAGAAGGCCTTGGCGGCGGAACGGGCGGAGTGGCAGGAGTTCACCACCGTGATCGGTGGTGTCCTCGGGGGGAGCACCGCATGAGCACGATCGAGGCCTACATCGGTGATCTGGACGCCAGATTGCGCGGGTCGGCGGGGGCGAAGGCCGATCTGCTCACCGAGGCCAGGGACGGCCTGGTCGACGCGGCCGAGGCGTACCGCGAGGGCGGTGTCGACGAGGCGGAAGCCGAACGCCGTGCCGTCGCCGACTTCGGCCCGGTCGCGGTGATCGCGCGTGACTATCAGGCCGAGCTGGCCTTACGCGGCGACATCGGCACCCTGTGGAAGGTCATCGTCGGTGTGCCGCTGATCCAGGTGACCTGGGAGCTGGCGCGGATCTGGACCTATGGCGACTGGAGCCGCTCGGGCAAGCCGAACCCGGAGTGGTACATGGCCGTCATCGAACTCTTCGGCGTCCTGGTCCTCGTGCCGGCCGTGATCGGAGCGGTTTCGCTTTTCGGGGCGCGGCGGCTGGGGCGCAGGCTCGACAGCGTGAGGCTGGGAAAGGTGACGCGGTGGACGGTGGGTGCCGCGGCGGGCACGAACCTGCTGGCGCTGCTGCTGCTCACCGTGAGCACCACGGTCCTCGATCCGTCGAGGATGAACGTGAGCCTCGTGTGCAACCTGGTGGCGCTCGGCTGGGTCGCCTTCAGTTTCTGGCTGCTCTCACCGGCTTTCCGGCCCCGGCCCGCGCTCGCCGCATGAACGCGATCGAGGCCTACATCGGCGAGCTGGACGCCCGCTTGCGCGGTCCGGCGTCGGCGAAGACCGATCTGCTGACCGAGGCCAGGGACGGTCTGACCGACGCGGCCGACGCCTACCGCGCGGGCGGAGCCGACGAAGCGGAAGCGGAACGCCGTGCCGTCGCCGACTTCGGCCCGGCGGAGCTGATCGCCCGTGACTACCAGGCGGAACTGGGACTCCGGCGCGACATCCGCGTGCTGTGGGAGCTGATCGCCGGTGTCCCGCTGCTCATCCTCGGCTGGGATCTCGCGCGGGGCTTCGGTGACTGGTCGCGGTTCGGCGACGCGCCGTCCTGGTATCACCGCGCGATCGGCGCGGCCGACACGCTGGCCGCGCTGTCGCCGGCCGTCGCGGTCGCCGGGCTGATCGCGGCCCGGCTCCTTTCCCGGCGGGCCGCCGGTCCGCCCGTCGCCCGCACGGTCTCGTGGTCGCTGGCGGGCGCGGTGGGACTGAACCTGCTCGCGGTCATGACGTACGGCGGCGCGACCGGGCTGCTGGAGCCCGCCCGCATGCTCGTCAGCGTGCCGTGCGCGGTCATGTCCGGAGCCTGGATCTTGTTCAGCATGCGGCTCGCGGTCGCCGCGCGGAGTCGGAGAGCCACGGCATGACGGTGATCGAGGCCTATCTGGGCGAGTTGCGCGCCCGGTTGGAGGGGCCGGCGTCGGCGAAGCGGGACCTGCTGCGCGAGGCGCGGGACGGGCTCAACGACGCCGCGGACGCGTATCGCGACGGCGGCTGGAGCGATCACGACGCGCAGCGGCGCGCCGTCGACGATTTCGGGCCGGTGCATCTGATCGCCCGGGACTATCAGGCCGAACTGGGGATGCACAGCGGCACCCGCACCCTGTGGAAGCTGATCCTCGGCGTGCCGATGATGCAGCTCGCCTGGGAGTTCGCCCGCAAATGGACCTTCGGCGACTGGTCGCAGCTCGCGACGCCGACCCCTGGCTGGTACAAGTACGTCGCCCAGTTCACCCACGGCTCGGTGTTCATCGTGCCGATGCTGGGGGTGCTCGCGTTGCTCAGCATGCGCTGGCTTTCCCGGCGGATGGACGGCACCCGGCTGGTCAGGACCGCGGGCGTGCTGATCGGCGAGGCCGTCGGGCTGAACCTGCTTTCGGTGGCGCTGCTGGTGATCGCCACCGGGTTCATCGACGCGTCGAGACTGTTCCTGTCGGTGCCGTGCGGGATCCTCATGGTGCTCTGGGTGGTCATCAGCGTGCGACTCGCGTTGCTGGCGCGACGATCGTGGCGTTCGTGTGCCACGATCGTGGCGTGACGACCGCCCTGATCTATCTCGTAGTCATGCTGCTGGTGGCCGCCGTGGTGTTTTTGCTGGCCGCCGTGGTGTTCGGCCGGGGTGAGGAGCTGGCCCCGCTGCCGCCCGGCGGCTCGCCGACCAGGCTGCCCGCCGAGGACATCACCGCCGAGGACGTCCACGCCGTCCGCTATCAGATGGTGCTGCGCGGCTACAAGATGTCCGAAGTGGACTGGGTGATGCGGCGGCTCGGCGTCGAGATCGAGGACCTGCGGGCCAAGGTGGCCGAACTGGAGGCCGAGCGCGAGGGCGCCAGGTGACCGATGTCGTCGTCTCCGTCGACGTCGCGGTACCCGCCGGGACGGCTTGGCTCGCCCTGACCGACTGGGAACGCCAGGGCGAATGGATGCTCGGCACCCAGGTCAAGGTCGTCGAGGGCAACGGGCGCAGCGTGGGTTCGAAGCTGTCGGCGTTCACCGGTGTCGCCGGGATCGGCTTCACCGACACCATGGAGATCACCAGCTGGGAGCCGCCGCTGCGCTGCGTCGTGCGGCATCTCGGCAAGATCGTGCAGGGCACCGGGGTCTTCCAGGTGATCGAGAAGGGGCCGCATGCCTCGACGTTCGTCTGGGCGGAGCATCTGCGGCCGCCGTTCGGCGTCGTCGGACGGCTCGGCTGGCCGGTCGCGAAACCGGGCTTCGAACTGGGACTGCGGTTGAGCCTGCAGAGATTCGTGAAGTACGCGGAGGGGTACAGGGTTGGCTGAGGCGGGTCTGCTGGGGGCGGACGGGATCAAGCGGTGCTCGTGGGGCAATTCGGCGCCGGACTACGCCGAGTACCACGACTCCGAATGGGGCGTCCCGCTCCACGGCGACGAAGAGTTGTACGAGCGACTGTGCCTGGAGTCGTTCCAGTCCGGGCTTTCGTGGATCACGATCCTGCGGAAACGGGAGTCGTTCCGGAAGGCGTTCGCCGGATTCGTGCCGGAGAAGGTCGCCGTGTTCACCGACGACGACGTCGCCCGGCTCATGGCGGACGCGTCGATCGTGCGGAACCGGGCGAAGATCCTGGCGGCGATCAACAACGCGCGGGCGATCTCGGAGCTGGACGTTTCGCTGGACGACCTGCTGTGGTCGTTCGCGCCCGCTTCGCACGCCCGGCCGCGGCGGATGGCGGACGTCCCGGCGATCACCGACGAGTCCAAGGCGATGGCGAAGGAACTCAAGAAGCGCGGCTTCGTGTTCCTCGGGCCGACGACCTGTTACGCGCTGATGCAGGCGACGGGGATGGTCGACGACCACGTGAAGGACTGCTTCCGGGCCGGCTCGTGAGTGGCGTTTCGGGTTAGGACGAAGGGTTCCTTTGAGTACCTACTGGACTTTGGCCGTGGCTGATCGCGGGTCGGGTCCGTGAAGGGCTCCTTGCCTACCCTGAAGGTAGTGAAGGAGGCCTTCACTACCTTCAGGGATCGCCACCTGCAGCTCACCTGCACCAGCAACCACAGCGATCACCACGGCGGCGCGTGAAGGCCCCCTTCCCTCGGCTCAGCCGAGGAAACTCGACCTTCATACCTTCACGTACTTCAGGGACCCAAACCGGCGGTCGTGAGTGGCGTTTCGGGTTAGAACCCGAAACGCCACTCACGAGGCCCAAAGCGCTACTTGCCCTGGAAGTTCGGCTTGCGCTTGCCCACGAAGGCCTCGACGGCCTCGGTGTGGTCGGCCGTCGCGCCCAGCGCGGACTGCGCCGCGTCTTCGGCGTCGAGCGCCTCTTCGAGGGACGACTCGGCGGCGACCGCGAGGACGTTCTTGATCTTCGCGTAAGCGACCGTCGGGCCGGACGCGAGCTTCGCGGCGACCTTCTGCGCGCGGCTGGCCAGTTCCTCGTCCGGAACGACTTCGCTGACCAGTCCCAGCGTCAGTGCCTCGGCGGAGTCGACCGTGCGCGCCATCAGCATCAGCTCGGCCGCGCGGCCGAGGCCGATCAGCCGCTGCAAGGTCCACGACGCACCCGAGTCCGGGCCGAGGCCGACGTTCGCGAACGCCATCAGGAAGTTCGCCGACGTCGCCGCGATCCGGAGGTCGCTCGCGTACGCGAAGGCCGCGCCCGCGCCGGCCGCCGGGCCGTTCACCGCCGCGATGACCGGCTTCGGCATCCCGACGATCGTCTTGACGATCGGGTTGTAGTGCTCCTTGACCGTGTGTAGCGGCGCGGGGTCACCCGCCTGCAGCAGCCCGACGTGCTCCTTCAGGTCCTGCCCGGCGCAGAAGGCCTTGCCCGAACCGGTCAGCACGACCGCGCGGACGCTGTCGTCGGCCGCGGCTTCGGTCAGGCCCGCCAGCAGCAGTTCCTTGAGTTCGACGGTCAGCGAGTTGTACGCCTGCGGCCGGTTCAGCGTGAAGGTGCGCACGCCATCGGCGTCGGCGGTCAGCAGAACGTCGGATGTGGTCACGGGATCTCCTAGTCGGCGAAACTGCGGTCTGAGACGAGTCTTTCAGCCTCGCGAGCCGCATACCAGCACCGATACGGCGGCAAAAGATCGGTCCGCGTTCGCGCTCGGCCGCTGATGAGGGACAATGGACAGTAGACCCGGCTGGCTTTGACGAGCGCGACCCGGGCGCGCCGGTTGAGACGGAGGGAGCACGCTATGGCGGCCATGAAGCCCCGGACCGGAGATGGTCCCCTCGAAGTGACTAAGGAGGGGCGGGGCCTCGTGATGCGCGTACCACTCGAAGGTGGTGGGCGTCTCGTCGTCGAACTCTCCGCGGAAGAAGCGAAGGATCTCGGCGCGGCCTTGCAGGAGGTCACCGGCTGAGCCGGACCGCACCAACGTTCAACCACCCGCACCCCGGTCTCCCTTCGGAGGCCGGGGTCGCGGTTCATCTGCGCCCGGAGGTCGCTCACTGTGCGTAACCCGCTACCCCCCGTTCCGGGGAAGCTGCTCGAACTCGAAGTCTCGGACGACCTCAGGCGCGGTACGCCGCTGGCCACGTTGATCGCGGCGCCGTCCGAAGAGGACGGTGACGCCGGGCTCGCGGAGATCGGCGGCGTGCGGCCCACCGGCAAGGCCGGTGACGTGCAGACCGTGCCGACCGGCGCCGTCCGCTGGCTGGCGGGCGTCGGCGACGGCGAGCCGAAGCAGTACCGCAAGGCCGGTGCCGCGCTGGTCCGTGCCGTTTCGTCGGCGCTCGAAGACGACGTCAAGGCGTGTCAGAAGGCGTTCCGCGCCTTCGCCGTCGAGCTGCCCGAGGACGCGGGCGCCGAGCACGTCGAGGAACTCGCGTTCGGGCTGCTGCTGGGCGGCTACCGGTTCACGGTGACGGCCGAGGAGCCGAAGCCGAGCCTGCGGACCGTGCGCTTGATCACACGGCACGAGCACGCCGCGGACGCCTTGGAGCGGGTTCGCGAACTCGCCGCGGCCGCCGCGTTCGCACGCGACCTGGCGAACACGCCGTCGAACGTCAAGACGCCCGCTTGGCTCGCCGAAACGGCTGTCCGCGTCGCCGGCGGCATCCCGAACCTGACCGTGACGGCCAGGGACGAGAAGTGGCTGGCCGAGCAGGGCTTCGGCGGCGTCCTCGCCGTCGGTGGCGGGTCGGCCGCGCCGCCGCGGCTGATCGAGCTGGAGTACCGGCCGCGCGGGGCGAGAACGCATCTGCTGCTGGTCGGCAAGGGCATCACCTTCGACACCGGCGGCCTTTCGATCAAACCGGCCGACGGCATGCACCTCATGCGCACCGACATGGCGGGCGGCGCGGCGATCATCGCCGCGGTCCGCGCGATCGCCGCGCTGCGCCTGCCGGTCAAGGTGACCGCGCTGGTGCCCGCCGCCGAGAACCACGTGTCCGGTTCGTCGTACCGGCCGGGCGACATCGTCCGGCACTACGGCGGCAAGACCACCGAGGTGGGCAACACCGACGCCGAGGGCCGCATGGTCCTGGCCGACGCCCTCGTCTACGGCATCAAGAAGCACAAGCCGGACGCGGTGATCGACGCGGCGACCCTGACCGGCGCCATGAAGGTCTCGCTCGGCGTCCGCACCGGCGGCGTCTTCGCCACCGACGACGCGCTCGCGGAGCGGGTCACGAAGGCGGGCGAGCGGGTCGGCGAGGCGTGGTGGCGGATGCCGCTGCTGGAGGACCTCGCCGAGACCGTGCAGGGCTCGCTCGGCGACGTCCGGCAGGCGCCGGGCGGTCCCGGTGGCATCGTCGCGGCGCTGTTCCTGCGGGAGTTCGTCGGGGACGTGCCGTGGGCGCACCTCGACATCGCCGGCCCCGCGCGGGCCGACAAGACCTACGCGGACGTCGTGCCCGGGGCCACCGGGTTCGCGGCGCGGACGCTGGTCGAACTGGTCGCTTCCTACGCCTGACCTGCGATTACCTGCGGGGTGGGAGCAAGGGACCTTTGCTACCACTCCGCAGGTCGACCCTGGGCATGGGCTGGGTCGGCGCGTCGCCGGCGTGGGCGGTGAGCCGCCGGGCGATCCCGGTCGCGGGGCCGGTCAGGTACCGGAACACGAGCCACGCCGTCACGGAGCCGAGCACGAGCCCGGCGAGCACGTCGTGCGGGTAGTGCGCGCCGACGAAGACCCGCGAGAAGCCCATCAGCACCGCACCCGGGAGCACCCACGGCGCGAGTCGCCGCCAAGCGAGAGCCAGCCCGACGGCGGCCGCCGCCCCGATGGTGGAGTGGTTGCTCGGGAAGGACCAGTCGCCGATCGGCGGGCAGTCGACGAGTGTGACGAGGTTCCGGCACGGCCGGTCCTCCTGGATCACGCTCTTCAGGCCTTCGCTGATCAAGTACGCGATCGCGGTCGCGGCGGGCGGCAGCAGTGCCACGGCGATCCGGACGGGCGAGGTGCGTGCCCGCCACATCATCCAGGCGAAGAGTGCCGCGAAGGCGAGCAGTCCTGCTTCGGTGAACAGGATTGCCGTCGCCTGAAGCCAGTTCGGGCTCTCGCCCGCCAACTCCACGATGTCGTCGTACATTCACCCGAAGTTAGCGAAAACGACGTGCCCGCGTGGTGGACGAACGACAGGAACCGACCCTGACGATCGTCAACGGGGTTGCGCGCGGACCCGCTCCCGGAACCGCAGGACGGCGGGCGGCAGGACGACGTCCTTGCGCCAAGCCAGCCCGATGGTCCGCCCGACCGGCGGCACCAGCGGGACTTCGGCGACACCTGCCGGACTTCCCGGCTCGAAGCGGGGGAGGAGTGCGACACCGAGCCCGGCCGCGACAAGCCCGCGAACCGTGTCGGACTCCTGCCCCTCGAAGGCGATCTTCGGCTCGAAGCCGGCCGCGGCACACAGTTCGTCGGTGATGGTGCGGAGGCCGTAGCCGGTTTCGAGGAGTACGAATTCCTCGTCCTTGAGGTCCTCGATGGCGGCGCTGGGCCGGTCGGCGAGGCGATGCGACGTCGGCACGGACAGGAAGATCTCCTGCTCGGACAGCACGGCGGTGTCGAGCAGCGGGTCGTCGACGGGGGCGGGCGCGAGCAGCGCGAGGTCGAGTTCGCCGCTGGTCAGCCTGTCGACCATGTCCTGGCGCGAGCCCTGGACCAGTGTGAACCGGACACCCGGATGGTCCGCGCGATAGCCGCGGAGCAGCGTGGGGACCAGTGATCGCCCGAGCAGATGCAGGAAACCGAGGACGATGTGCCCGGATTCGGGGTCGACCTCCTCGCGGGCTTGGCGGACCCCGGCGTGGACGGTGGCGAGAGCGCGTTCCGCGGCGTCGGCGAGCAGTTCGGCGGCCCGGGTGAGCCGGATGCCGCGGCCGTCGGGGACGGTCAGCGGTGCGCCGAGGGCCTCGCCGAGCGCCGCGATCCGGCGGCTTACCGTGGGCTGCGGGACACCGAGCAGCTCGGCCGCGCGTGTGACGTTCGTCGTGCGGCGGAGTGCGGTGAGCAGAGCGAGCTGGGGGGCTAGCTGGGCGGTCATCCTTTCATTCAGCACGGTATCGATTGTGGCAGATGAACGTATTAGACGTATCGTTTAGCCAGGCTTAGCTTCGAGATCGTGCCTGCCACCGGAACCACCCGCCGCGTGACGATCGCCGTCGCCGCGGCCGGGATCTCGTCGTTCGCGCTGCTCTACGCGCCCCAGCCGGTGCTGCCGCAACTGGCCGAGCAGTACCACCTCGATCCCGGTGGCGCTTCGCTCGCGGTGAGCGTCGCGACCGGCGCGCTCGCCATCGCCGTGCTGCCGATCGCGGCGCTCTCGGAGGTCGTCGGACGGCGTCCGGTGATCATCGCTTCGGTGGTCGCGTCGGTCGTGTTCGGTTTCCTGCTGCCACTGGCGCCCAGCTATCCGGCGCTGCTCGTGCTGCGGGCGCTGCAGGGGGTCGCGATCGCGGGGTTCCCCGGCGTGGCCGCGGCCTACCTCGCGGAACGGCTCGGCAAGGCCGGGCTGGCGGCGGCGGTGGGCGCGATGATCGCCGGGAACACCGTCGGCGGCATGGTCGGACGGCTCGCGGCCGGATTCACCGCCGGACCGTTCGGCTATCAGGGCGCGCTGCTCGTCGTCGCGGTGGTCGGGCTGGTCTGCACGGTGGTCACGGTGCTGGCCCTGCCGCCGGGGGAGCAAGGGACCTTTGCTACCACTTTCGCGGATCGGCGCAGGTCAGAGCGGTTCCGCGCGCAGGGCAAGGCGGTGCTCGCCGGGCTCGGCGCCGCCGTCCGGAAGCCGGTCCTGCTGGTCCAGTACGCGGTCGCGCTGCTGGCGATGGGCTCGTTCGTCGCGTTGTACAACGCCGCCGGCTTCCGCCTGACCGGCGAGCCGCTGAACCTCTCGCCCGCGATCGCGTCCCTCGTCTTCCTCGCGTACGCGATCGGCTCGGTCTCCTCGGCGACGGCGGGCAAACTCGTCGGCCGGTTCGGGCGTCGCCGGTCGCTCGCCGGTGCCCTGCTGCTCACGATCGCGGGCGCCGCGCTGACGCTGTCCGACTCGCTGCCCATGGTCGTCGCCGGGTTCGTGGTGCTGACCGGCGCGTTCTTCGCCGCGCACGCCGTCGCCAACGGCTGGGCCGCGGCGGAGGCGCCCGAGAACGCCCGCGGCCAGGTGGGCGGGCTCTACACGCTCTCGTATTACCTCGGCAGCAGCGTCGGCGGCGCCGTCGGCGCGACCGTGTACGGGCACGCGGGCTGGACGTGGCTGATCGTGCTCACCGCCGCCTGGCTGGCCCTCGCCGCGGTGGCCGTGGTCGCGGTGGTCCGGGACGCGCCGGGAAGTGGTAGCAAAGGTCCCTTGCTACGCGATCGCGGCGACCAGCAGCCCGCCGCCCACCGGCAACAGCGCCGGGACCAGCCGCTCGTCCTCCCGGAAGGCCCGCGCGACCTCCCGGAGCGCGAGGGTGTCCGGATCACGCCGTGAGGGGTCGGTCACCCTGGTGCCCGAGACGTTGTGGAACGCCAGTATCCCGCCGGGCCGCAGCAGCGCGACGGCCTTCTCGTAGCAACTCGGGTACTCGACCGGCGCCGAATCGACGAACACCAGGTCGTAGCCGCCGGGGGTGAGCCGGGGGAGGACGTCGAGCGCGCGCCCCATGATCAGCCGGGTCCGCCCCGGCGGGTAGCCGGCCTCGCGGAACGCCGCCCGCGCCGCCCGGTGGTACTCCGGCTCGATGTCGATCGAGGTGAGGATCCCGTCGTCGACCATGCCGCCGAGCAGGCACAACCCGCTCACCCCGGCCCCGGTCCCGACCTCGACGACGGCCTTCGCCCGCAGCGTCGTGGCCAGAAAACGGAGAGTCGCACCCGCGCCCGCGCTCAGCGGACCGCAGCCCAGATCGGCCGACCGCGCCCGCGCGGCGGCCAGTACCTCGTCGTCGGGGACGTAGCCGTCGACGAGATCGGCGTCGGCGGCCTCGGCAGGCGAGCCCGCATGCGTCCCGGAATTCACACGCGGAGGTTAGCGCTGCCTATCGCCAAAAGAGCAGAAGACTCCTGGTAACGACTTCTCAGCCTCCTCTCAGTCCAGTCTCACTAGAAACATAAGCAGGCCGGACAGACTGGTCCTCGACAACGGGAACACCGTGCTCATCGCCCGCGTTGGGTGGAGTAGTTGGGAGAAGACGCTGATGGAGGTGCCTACTTCCCCGATGCAGGAGACGATGCAGGACCAGCACGCGGACCAGGTCACGCCGGTGACGGTGGACGAGGCCGCATGGACGCCGCCCTCGTGGGACGAGGTCGTGCGTGAGCACGCCGACCGCGTGTACCGGCTGGCATACCGCCTGACCGGTAACGCCCACGACGCCGAGGACCTGACGCAGGAGACCTTCATCCGGGTCTTCCGCTCGCTCGCGTCCTACAAGCCGGGCACGTTCGAAGGCTGGCTGCACCGCATCACCACGAACCTCTTCCTCGACATGGCCCGCCGCCGCTCGCGCGTGCGGATGGAAGGCCTCCCCGAGGACACCGACCGCATCGTCGGTGACGACCCGAGCCCCGAGCAGGTCTACTCGGACACGCACCTCGACCCGGATCTGCAGGCCGCGCTCGACGAGTTGCCGCCCGAGTTCCGTGCCGCGGTCGTGCTGTGCGACGTCGAAGGCCTCTCGTACGAGGAGATCGGCGCCACCCTCGGTGTCAAGCTCGGCACCGTGCGCAGCCGGATCCACCGCGGCCGCCAGGCGCTTCGTGCTTCTTTGGAGCGTCGTCGCGCCGCGGCGCAGGAGTCTGCGAAGGTGGGGGTATGACCGCACCGCGAGGTTGGGGACTCCCCGAGTCGCATCTGCTTCCGGACGCCATCGTCGCCTTCGTCGACGGCGAGCTGACCCTCGGCGCCCAGGACAGGGCTTCGGCGCATATCGCCCGTTGCCAGTCCTGTGCCGCCGAGGTGACCGCCCAGCGCCAGGCCGTCGCGGCCGTGAAGCAGGCGGGAGCCCCGTCGATGTCGGCGGGTTTCCTGGCCAGCCTTTGCTCCATCCCGCAGAACACCGAACTCCCCGGCACGCCGGACAACCTGGCGATGACCGCGGACGGCCAGCTCGTGGCCATCCAGCGGCCCGACCGGGTCGCCGGCCTCCGCGACACCGGGGTCTTGGGCGGTACCGCGCCGTTGGGATCATCGGCGCCGCTGGGCCAGTCGCCGAACGTCCTCGGCGGCGGGCGGTTCGGTCTCGCCCGGCGGAAGTACGCGCAAGGCGCCGGAGTCGTCGTTTCGGGCCTGGTCCTGAGTGCCCTGGCCCTGGTCGCGACCTCGGGTGACGGCAGCGAAGAGCAGCCGAACACCGGCCTCACCCCGCCACAAGGTGTCAACGCCGGTCTGCTGCCCGCGCAGCTGGGCGGCGGCGCCCAGCCGGAACCGCCGCGCAGCACCACGCCGAGCCCGAGCACGTCCAGCGTGCCCGTGCCCGTCTCGGCCCGCTGATCCGCTTCGTCAGGGTTTGACGAAGCAGATCGTCGCGCTCTTGAACTTCTGCGTCGCGCCGTACGCCGTGTAGGAGATCACCTCTTCTGTGCCCTCTTTGCACGGACTGTTCACGTAGCTGGCTTTGTCGAACACCTCGCTGATCTTCAGCCGCGCTCCCGAGCAGTTCACCAGCGGCGGCGGGGTCTTGGTCTTGATGTCGTCGAAACACAGGCCGACCTGGGCGTTGATCCCCAGGCAGAGTCCGACGCCTTCACCGCGCAGCGGGGTCGCCACCGAGTAGCTGTAGAAGCCCTCCGGGCAGTCGCCCTTGACCGTGCCCTTGACGCTCACTACGTACGGCGTCTGCGGGTTGTCGCAGGCGGCCTTCACCGCGTCCGCCTCTTTCCCGGCGCCGGTCAGCTGGACGCAGTCGCCGGTCTCCACCTTGGTGGCCTGCTTCTCCGGTCCGGCGGCCGACTTCATCACGAGGACGAGGCCGATCCCGCCGCCGACCACGACGAGCGCGGCGACGAGCAGCAGCACCTTCACCTTGGTGGTCAGGCCCTTCTTCTTGGGCGGCTGCTGTGGCCAGCCTTGCTGCTGAGGCCACTGCTGCTGGTGCTGAGGCCATTGCTGAGGAGGGACGTTCTGAGGAGGGAAAGGAGCCCCCGGATTCTGCGACATGGCCGTCAGAGTGCCACAAGGTGAGACATGTTCGCTGCGAGTGTCACATTTCTGTCCGCTTCGGCGAATCAACGCGCACTTCACCGTGGTCACGGCAGAATCCACGGTGAGGCTTGGCGTACTCTCGCGTCCGGCCAACCTGATCTCAGCCCCGGGGAATGATGACCGAGCAGCCGAACGCGAATCCGCAGCAGCCTGGTGACCCGGCGGGGGATCGGCTGGCACCGCGCCCGCTGGCCCGGCCCGCCGTCGATCCGGCGCAGGCGGCCACGTTCGGGAGGCCGCATGGCGTCGATGGCGCCTTCGACAAGCTGTACCAGCCCGGGAGGAACGGGCAGTCCGCACCGGGCCTGAACCTGGCGCCGCCGACGCCGGAATCGCTCGCCGAAGCCTTCCGCCGCCCGCCGGGCGCCGAAGGTGTCGTGCTGGAGCGGCCGCATGGGAGCAACGGCTCCGGGTCGTCCACGGACGGCCCGGAAGACCCGCTTTGGACCCAGACATCGGACCCGTGGCGTGATCCCGGTTCCGGCGCGGTGCTCGCCGGCCCCGCCGTGCAGCAGGACGCGAAGGAAGAGAAGGACGCGAAGCGCCCGCAGGGTGCGCTGCTGAGCCTTCCTGAGGTCCTCTTCGGGCGGCGTGTGCAGACGAAGGCGCTGGCGATGCTCGCCGCGGTCGCGCTGGTCATCGGCGCGGTCGGCGGGCTGATCGGCTGGTGGTTCGCCGACACCGGCACCGAACTGACCGGCCAGGCCAGCATTTCCGAGGCCGATGCGGCCAAGGAACGCCCGGCGGGCTCGATCGCGGACATCGCCCACCGGGTGGCGCCCGCCGTCGTCTCGCTCGAGGTGTTCAAACCCGGCGCCGACGCCGGCCAGCAGGGCTCCGGGGTCGTCATCGACAACCAGGGCTACGTGCTCACCAACGAGCACGTGATCTCCGCCGCGACGGCCGATTCGGCCACCAAGGTCACCGCCGTCTTCTTCGACGGCAAACGCGTCGAGGCGAAGGTCGTCGGCGCCGACCCCAAGACCGACCTGGCCGTGGTCAAGGTCGACGTCAAGAACCTCACCGCGCTGCAGGTCGGGAAATCGTCCGAGCTGGCGGTCGGCGACTCGGTGATCGCCGTCGGTTCGCCGCTGGCGCTGCAGAACTCGGTCACCGCCGGCATCGTGAGCGCGCTCAACCGCCCGGTGACCGCGGGCGGCGACGGCGGCAGCGCGCCGGTGATCTACGAAGCCATCCAGACCGACGCCGCGATCAACCACGGCAACTCGGGTGGCGCGCTCGTCGACGCGACCGGCGCGCTGGTCGGGATCAACTCCGCGATCCGCTCGTCCAGCGCCGAAGGCGGCAGCATCGGCATCGGATTCGCCATCCCGAGCGACTACGCGGTGAAGATCGCGAAAACACTCATCAAGGACGGCAAGGTCGTCCACCCCGACATCGGCATCAACGCTTCGTCGACCGTCGCGGGCTCCAGCACCATGGGCGCACAGGTCCGCAACGTCGCTCCGGGAGGCCCCGCGGCCTCGGCGGGGATCAAAGAAGGCGACGTCATCACGGAAGTCGGCGGTCGGCTCGTGCGCGACTCGGCGGAACTGCTCGTCGCGGTCCGCGCCCGCGAAGTCGGCGAAGTGGTCCCTGTCCGGCTTGTCCGGGATGGGTCTTCACTTGTCGTGGACGTGAAACTGGCCTCGGACTAGCGAGTTCGGCCGGGTACCCTGAACGGGGAAGACGCCGAGGCGGAGGTTCACACGGGTGTTCGAGAGTGTCGGCTGGGGAGAGATCCTCATCATCGTCGTCGCGGGTCTTTTCATCCTCGGTCCGGAACGGCTGCCCGAAGCGGCGTCGTGGGTGGCGAAGAGCGTCCGCAAGGTCCGTGACTTCGCGACCGGGGCCAAGACGCAGCTGCGCGAGGAGATGGGCCCGGAGTTCGATCAGCTGCGCAAGCCGCTGGAGGACCTGCGAGGCCTGCGGAACTTCGACCCGAAGCGGGTCGTCACCCAGCACCTGTTCGACGGTGACACGGATCCGCTGGGGCTCAACAACGTCAACGGCACCAACGGTTCCAACGGCGCAGCCAAGCCCAACGGCCACCCGGCGCCGGCTTCGCAGCCTGAGCCGCTGAAGCCCGGCGAGCGCCCTCCGGTCGACCCCGACGCCACCTGAACCCCCCCCCCAACACGCATTTAGTCCTCTGAATGCGGTCCTTGCGTGTGCAAGTACCGCATTCAGAGGACTAAATGCATGAGAAGGGGACGGTCAGCGGCCGGCGGGGGTGACGTTCAGCATCATCCCGGCCAGCCCGCGTGCCCGGACGGTCAGCTTCTTCGCCGCCTCCTTGAGCACGAGCGACGCCGGGGCTTCCGGCTCGGCCAGTACGATCGGCGTGCCCGCGTCGCCGTTGGAGACCACGCGCGGGTCCATCGGGACCTGCCCGAGCAGCGGCACCGTCGACCCGACCGACTTCGACAGCGAGTCGGCCACCGACTGCCCGCCGCCGGAGCCGAAGATCTCCATCTTCTGGCCGTCGGGCGTCTCCAGCCACGACATGTTCTCGATGACCCCGGCCACCCGCTGCCGCGTCTGGAGCGCGATCGCGCCCGCGCGCTCGGCCACCTCGGCGGCGGCCTGCTGCGGGGTGGTGACGACCAGGATCTCCGCGTTCGGGATGAGCTGCGCCACCGAGATCGCGATGTCGCCGGTGCCCGGCGGCAGGTCCAGCAGCAGGATGTCCAGGTCGCCCCAGAACACGTCGGCGAGGAACTGCTGCAGCGCGCGGTGCAGCATCGGCCCGCGCCACACCACGGGGGTGTTGCCCGGGGTGAACATACCGATCGAGATGACCTTCACGCCGTGCGCCTGCGGCGGCATGATCATGGTGTCGACCTTGGTCGGCTTCTCCCGCGCGCCGAGCATCCGCGGCACCGAGTGCCCGTAGATGTCCGCGTCCACCACGCCGACGGACAGCCCGCGTTCGGCCATCGCGGCCGCGAGGTTCACCGTCACCGAGGACTTGCCGACGCCGCCCTTGCCGGACGCGACGCAGTAGACGCGGGTCAGCGAGCCCGGCTGCGCGAACGGGATCACCGGTTCCGCGGCGTCGCCGCGCAGCGATTTCCGCAGCTCAGTGCGTTGCTCGTCGCTCATCACGTCGAGCTCGACCCTGACGTCGCTGACGCCGGGGAGCTTCTTGACGGCTTCGGTGGTGTCGTTGGTCAGCGTCGCCTTCAGCGGGCAGCCGGCGACCGTCAGGTAGATCCCGACGGTGACCACACCGTCCGAGCCGACCTCCACGTCCTTGACCATGCCGAGTTCGGTGATCGGTTTCTTGATCTCCGGGTCGTACACGGCCTTCAGCGCGGTGCGGACATCGTCGACGCTGGGGAGTTGCTGCGTACTGGTCACCCCTCCATGTTACGTACCGGTAGGCGGAGCTGGACGAACCCGCCTGGCCGAAGGCTCCGGGATCACGGCGGCAGGGCGCCCTGACGAGCAAGAAGTGACCTGTTCGGCCAGCGTGCGCCCTGGCGACGGGATCGCGGCCGGGGGCTCATCCGCAAAAATCAAGTACCGGTAGGCGTGCGGTCGGGTTTGGCCTTGCGCGGCTTGGCGTCGAGATCCTCACGGAGCCGGTCGAGCTCGCCTCGCAGGAAGTCCCGGGTGGCGACCTCGCCGAGCGCGATCCGCAGCGACGCGAGCTCCCGCGCGAGGTATTCGGTGTCGGCCTTGGTCTGCGCGGCGCGGTTCCGGTCCTCCTCCAGCGAGACGCGGTCGCGGTCGTCCTGCCGGTTCTGCGCCAGCAGGATCAGCGGCGCGGCGTACGCGGCCTGCGTCGAGAACGCCAGGTTCAGCAGGATGAACGGGTACGGGTCCCATTGCAGCGAGACCGCGACCAGGTTCAGCACGATCCACACGATGACGATCAGCGTCTGCCAGAACAGGTACTTGCCGGTGCCGAGGAACCGCGCGACCCGTTCGGTGAACCGGCCGAACGAGTCGGGGTCGATGTTCAGCCTGAACCGGCTTTGGCCGCGGGGCTGGTCCAGCCGCCGGCCGGGCAGAAGTTCAGGCACGTTCGGCCTCCTCGGTGATCTCGCCGGTGATGTCGTGCAGCCCGGTTTCGCGCCAGTCCTCTGGGAGCAGATGGTCGAGGACGTCGTCGACGGTGACCGCGCCGAGCAGGTGGTCTTCGGCGTCCACCACCGGCCCGCAGGTGAGGTTGTAGGCGGCGAAATACCGCGTGACCTCGGACAGCGAAGCGTTCGGCTTCAGTGCGGGCAGCTGCGTGTCGACGGCGCTCGCCACCATCTCGGCGGGTGGTTCGCGCAGCAGTCGCTGGAAGTGGACGACGCCGACGAACCGCCCGGTCGGCGTCTCGGTCGGCGGACGGCAGACGAACACCATGCTCGCCAGTGCCACCGGGAGGTCCGCGTTGCGGATGTGCGCGAGCGCCTCGGCGACCGTCGCGTCCGGCGTCAGCACCACCGGCTCGGGTGTCATCAGACCGCCCGCGGTGTCGGAGGAGTACTCCAGCAGCCGCTTCACCGGCGCCGACTCCTCGGGCTCCATCAGCTCCAGGAACCGGTTCTGCTCGGCGGGCGCCAGTTCGGCCAGCAGGTCGGCGGCGTCGTCGGGGTCCATCGCTTCGAGGATGTCGGCGGCCCGTTCCTCGGCGAGGTAGGACAGCAGTTCCTTCTGGTCGTCTTCGGGAAGCTCCTCGATGACGTCGGCGAGGTGCTCGTCGTCCATCGCGTCGGCGACCTCGTGCCGTCGCTTGAGCGGCAGATCGCGGACCGTGGCGGCGACGTCGGCCGGGCGCATGGTGTCGAACAGCATCAGCAGCTGCGCCGCGCCCTGGGTCTGGCCGGTCAGATCGGTCAGCCCGAGCCCGGACACCTCCGACCACGGCAGCACCTGCATCGCCGAACGCCGCCTGCCGAGGCCGAGTCTGCTCGATCGTTCGCGGATCGCGAGCTTCGCGAGCACCCAGTCCCGTGTCCGCGTCGGTTCCATGGCGGCGTCGACGACGGTGATCCTGGTGTCGGAGCCCGCGAGCGTGGCGTACGCGTCGAAGAGCTGCCCGACCACCAGCACCTCGTTGGGCCGCTGATGGAAGCGCCGCATGTTCACCGATCCGGTGGCGAGCGTGACCGCGCTGGGCTCGATCGAGGTCACGCGCAACATCGGCACGAACACGCGGCGCCTCGTCGTCAGCTCGACCACGATGCCCAGGATTCGCGGCGGTTGCTGGTCCAGGCGCAGGCCCGCGACCAGGTCCCGCACCTTGCCTATCGATTCACCATCGGGGCCGAAAACCGGCAAACCGGCCAGCTGAGCTGCGAATACCCTGTTCACGGCTGCCATGCCCGAAGGTTATCCGCTCCCGGGGCCCGCGACGATTCCTGTGATTACCGCAATGCCCAGGCGGCGATTCCGGGGACGGCGGTGTAGGCCGGGTCTTCGGCGATCGTCTCGGGCGAGGCGCCCTCGGCGAGGTCTTCGTACAGCCAGGTCCAGTTCTGCACCGCGCGGACCAGCGTCCACGCCCGCGTGCGTTCGGCGTCCACCCCGGCGGCCGCGGTGAACCACTTGATCTTTTCGTCCATTGTGGACTCGTTCGCCCGGTTCCAGAGGATCGAGATCGCGCCGAACTCCAGGTCACCCGAAAGCGGCTTCGGGTCGATCACCAGCCACGGTTCGCGCGCCCCGGCGAGGACGTTCTCGAAGTGCAGATCCTCGTTCACCATCAGCTCACCGGCTTCCGGCCCGAGGTTCACGCAGATCTCCACCGCCGCGTCGACGTACTTGCGATCGAACGGTTCGCCCAGTTCGCTCCAGGTCTCCGGAAGTTCGGTGACCAGCTCCGCGGCCTCTTCGCGCAGGGATCGCCGCAGTGCTTCGGGAGCGGGGACGGCCAGCCGCCGCGCCAGCGCGCCGACGGTCTCGACGGCCTCCTGGATCGGCTCCGTTTCCAGCGACCTGGTGGCGTCGAGCCGCTCCAAGAGCAGCACGCCGTCCTCGGGCACGTTGTCGTACATCAGGACCGCGCCCTGACCGGCCCAAGTGGACAGTGCGAGCGGTTCGTCGTCGGATTCCTCGTGCGGCCAGCCGAGTTTGAGGATCGCGGGGGAGCCGTCCGCGCGGCGCACGGGCTGCGCGACCCCGACGAAGCCGTGCATGGCCTCGCCGTCGTATTCGAGCTGCCACTTGGCGGTGTACTTCTCGGCGAGGAACGGGAGGGAATCGAGCCACTCGGCGGCTCCGGGGCCGAGGTCGGCGGCGCGGTCGAGGAATTTGGGCGGGATCTTGAAACCGGTCACGAACCCACCTTGGCAGGCTTGTCCACCGTGTTTCCCCCGTGACTCGCCGGGCGTACCGTGAACAGCGAGAACAACCCCGGGAGCAGCCATGGTGGTGGAGATTCTCAGTGCGGTCGCCGTCGCGGGCGGAGCGTGGCTCGCGACCAGCCTTCGCGTGGTGAAACAGTACGAACGCGGGCTCGTGTTCCGGTTCGGGCGGGTGCGCCCGGCGATCCGGGAGCCGGGGCTCGCGCTGCTGGTGCCGATCGCGGACAGACTGCAGAAGGTCAACATGCAGATCGTCACGATGCCGATCCCCGCGCAGGACGGCATCACCCGCGACAACGTCACCGTGCGGGTGGACGCGGTCGTGTACTTCAAGGTGATCGACCCGGTGCTGGCCGCGGTCAACGTGCAGGACTACCGCTCGGCCGTCGGCCAGGTCGCGCAGACCTCGCTGCGGTCCATCATCGGCAAGAGCGACCTGGACGACCTGCTGTCCAATCGTGAGCGGCTGAACGAGGGCCTGGAGCTGATGATCGACAGTCCGGCGCTGGACTGGGGCATCCATATCGACCGGGTCGAGATCAAGGACGTCGCGCTGCCGGAGTCGATGAAGCGCTCGATGTCACGCCAGGCCGAAGCCGAACGCGAACGGCGGGCGCGGGTCATCTCGGCCGACGGCGAACTGCAGGCGTCGCACAAGCTCTCGCAGGCGGCGGCGACCATGGCCGACACCCCGGCGGCGCTGCAGTTGCGGCTGCTGGAGACGGTCGTGCAGGTCTCGGCGGAGAAGAACTCGACGCTGGTTTTGCCGTTCCCGGTGGAGCTGCTGCGCTTCCTCGACGCGAACACGCCGAAGCGGGAGGAGCCTTCGGAGGACACGGCGGCCAACGGTCAGGTGGCGCCGGCGCCCAGGGAAGGCAGCTGAGCGAAGGAAGAAGCCCCAGGCGCTTGCATCAGAGGCGACACTGGGGCGTTCGTCACTGACGGTAGCATCTTCGGGTGCCGTCCGTCGAGACCGAAGAGCCTATGGTCTGGAATCTGCTGTCCGAACCCCGGATGGCTCCCCACCTCGAGGCAGCGTCGGGGGACAAGGTCGCGGCCCTGCGGCTGTACGAATGGAGCGCGCGAACATCCTCCGCCGCTTTCGAGGTCGTCGGCCATCTCGAGGTGCTCCTTCGTAACGCTCTGGATCGGTGTCTTCGCGAGCATTTCCGAGAGGACCAGTGCGGCATCCCGTGGTTCTTGCTGCCGACTCCCGGCGGGGACAATGTGGCGGAGGCCGTGGCCACCGTGCGGGAGCGGCTGCGCCCCCAGCGAAAGGGAGGTCGCCGTCGCTGTCGAGCGGGTCCGCAAGTTCCGGAACCGGCTCGCGCACCACGACTCGACGATCAACGTCGACATACCCTTCGAGCTTCGCCAGATCTTCGACCTGGCCGCGTACATCGACAAGGATGCCGCGCGCTGGCTGAAGCGGTGCAGCGGACTGATGACCGTCTACGCGCAGCGGCCGGTCACGGTCGACGACACCGTCGTCGTTTCGGCGAAGCACGCTTGGCCGTTGTACGAGACTTGCTCCGCTTACGTGTGCCAATCCGGGCGGGCGTTTCGGCCGATCGAGCGTGTGGCGTTCTACGCGGACCGTGAGGTCAAGCTTGAAGTACCCGCCGTGCTTCACCGCCGGGACAACGTCGAGTGGTCTCCGGAAGAGGCATCGCGGCTCGGTGCTTCGGAGGATCGCTTCGACCGCAAGATCGCGAAGGTCATCGAGACGTCGGACGATACCTGGACGGATGGCCGCTATCAGGTCTTCCTGCTGACCGCTCCAGGACATCCCGACCACCGGCAGCTACGGCAGGCACTGCCGCATCTCGGCGCTGGACGAGGCTCGGCTTTCGTGCAGCGGCAGCGATATGTCTCCCTGCACTCCTTGGAGAACGCGGTGACGACGGCCGACCTCTAGACAGCCCGGCCGACGCCGTTAGTCGAGCTCGCCGTTCACCCCGAGGATGATCATCGTCCCGATGAACCCGACGTACAGCGCGATGACGATGTAGGCGATGACCACCGCCGCGAGCGCGATGCCGCGTCCCCCCGCTTCGCCGCGGTTCGCCTTCGCCAGCCCGATGTGCCCCAGGATCAGCCCGACGATCACGGTGACGCACGAGCAGATCCCGACGAGCGAGCACACCAGCCCGGCGATCGCCATCCCGTTGTCCTGCGACCGCGGGGGTGCCGCCATCGCGTACGGGTTGTAGGGCTGCGGCGGCGGATAAGCGGCGGGCAACGGCACGGGCGTGTACACCGGCGGAACCGGGGCCGCGTAGGGCGGCGGCACGGGTTCGGCGGTCAGCGGGTCGATGGCCTGCCCGTACGTCTCGTCCGGAACCGGAACGGAAGCCGGCTCGGGAGCGGGCTCCGGGGCAGAAGCCGACGGCACCTCGAACGGAGCGGGCGGCTCGAACGGCGGAGGCGGCGTGAACGGCGCGGGCGGCTGGAACTGCTGCGGTTCCGCCGGGCTCGAAACCGTTTCGGACGACGCGGAAGTCGGATCCGAGAAGGTGTTCGAGTCGGTGTAGGACGACGTCGACGGTGTGTCCTGCGAGTCCGAACTGCTCATCCTGCTGGCCCCCTGGTTCGTGCGGGACTCCACCGTATCCGGGAAGGGGTCACGAGACGCCCGCGGCACCGATCGCGAGCACCACGAAGACGAACCACAGGATGACCGGGATCAGCCACAGCGCGGTGACGACGTAGCCGATGATCATGCCCGCCTGCGCCATGCCCTGGCCGCCGGCTTCGCCGCGTTTGGCCTTCGAGAGCGCGATGTGCCCGAAGATGATCCCCAGGATCGCCGGGAAGCACACCAGCGACGCCACCGCCATGCCCTGATCCGGCGGCCGCACATAGGTCTGCTGGACGTAGTACTGCTGCGGCGGCGGTTGGTACGGCTGGAGTCCGTAGGGCTGCTCGAACTGCCCGGACGGCTGGTGCCCGTACGGGTCGTGCGGATTCGTCATGCTGGGTCCCCTCGTAGACGAGGACCGTATCGCTACCGGAAGGCACCGTGTTTCGCGGCGACGTTGAGCAGGACCGGGATCGGCCACGGATGGCGTACGCGTGACTGCGCTCATAGCGAGGTCCCACGTCAGGCGTCATACTCACCGGTAACCCAGCGCCGGGAGCCCGGTGCGCGCGAATTTAGGAGCAGCGATGGCTCGCCTCGCCCAGACCGCCGGCTTGACCGACGTGCAGTCCGAAATCCTGGCCACGGTCCGCCAGTTCGTGGACAAGGAGGTCATCCCGCGCGCGCAGGAACTCGAGCACGCCGACACCTATCCCGCCGACATCGTCGAGGGGATGAAGGAGATGGGCCTGTTCGGGCTCACCATCCCGGAGGAGTACGGCGGCCTCGGCGAATCGCTGCTGACCTACGCGCTCGTGGTCGAGGAGATCGCCCGCGGCTGGATGAGCGTCTCCGGGGTCATCAACACGCATTTCATCGTGGCGCACATGATCAAGCAGCACGGGACGCCGGAGCAGAAGCAGCACTTCCTGCCGCGGATGGCGACCGGCGAGGTTCGCGGCTCGTTCTCGATGTCCGAGCCGGATCTCGGCTCCGACGTCGCCGCGATCAAGACCCGCGCCCGCAAGACCGACGACGGTTACGTCATCGACGGATCGAAGATGTGGCTGACCAACGGCGGCAGCTCCAACCTGATCGCGCTGCTCGTCAAGACCGACGAAGGCGCGGAGAAGGCCCACCAGAACCTCACCACGTTCCTGATCGAGAAGCCCGAGGGCTTCGGCGAGGTCGCGCCCGGCCTCACCATCCCCGGCAAGATCGACAAGATGGGCTACAAGGGCGTCGACACCACCGAAGCCGTGTTCGACGGCTACAAGATCGGTGCCGACAAGGTCCTCGGCGAAGCGCCGGGCAAGGGCTTCGCGTACATGATGGACGGTGTCGAGGTCGGCCGGGTCAACGTCGCCGCCCGCGCCTGCGGCATCGCGATCCGCGCGTTCGAACTCGCGGTGGAATACGCCCAGCAGCGCAAGACCTTCGGCAAGGCGATCGCCGAGCACCAGGCGATCGCGTTCAAGCTCGCCGAGATGGCCACCAAGGTCGAGGCCGCGCACCTGATGATGGTCAACGCCGCCCGCCTCAAGGACTCCGGCGCGCGCAACGACGTCGAGGCCGGCATGGCGAAGCTGATCGCGAGCGAGTACTGCGCCGAGGTCACCCAGGACTCGTTCCGCATCCACGGCGGCTACGGCTACTCCAAGGAGTACGAGATCGAGCGCCTCATGCGCGAGGCGCCGTTCCTGCTCATCGGCGAGGGCACCAGCGAGATCCAGAAGACCATCATCAGCCGCGGCCTGCTCCGCGAGTACAAGTCCCGCTCCTGAACGTTCGCGCCTTTCGCCCGTCCTTGAGAAGATGGACCAGGACGGGCGAGAGGTGATTACGTGAGTGCTCCCTTTGGCGGAAGCGGCCGGGCCGCGGGCGGGCTGCCCAGGCTGCCGACACCGCCTACCGGCTGGCCGATCGGTTCCTACGCGACGTACGGCGAAGCCCAGCAAGCCGTCGGCTTCCTCGCGGAGAAGGAGTTCGGGGTCTCCGACGTGACCATCGTCGGTGTCGACCTGATGCTCGTCGAGCGCGTCGTCGGCAGGCTGAGCTGGGGCCGGGTGCTGGGCACCGGCGCGGTGTCCGGCGCGTGGTTCGGCCTGATCATCGGGCTGTTGCTGGGCATGTTCAACAACCAGGGTTTCGCCTGGCAGCCCATGATCGGCGGGCTCGTGCTCGGCATCCTGGCGTGGACGGTCTTCGCCGCGATCAGCTACAGCATGTCCCGCCGCGACTTCTCCTCCGCGAGCCAGCTGGTCGCCGGCCGCTACGACGTGCTCTGCCAGCCGCGTTCGGCCGAGCAGGGCCGCGAGCTCCTCGCCCAGCTGGCGTTGGGCGGCCGCCCCACCGGATGACATTCGGCGGTACTCGTTCACCTGTTCGTCGTGCGGTCCGCTGAATCGTTACCGATACTGCTTGCGGGCGGTGATCGCCCGGAATAGGTTGCACAACACCAGTCGGGCGGTCATGTACTCCAGCGTGTCCGCCCGAGCACTAGCACGTCGGGGTGCTGGCGCGCGGGCTTCTTCAACGCGTCCTAGTGCCGCCGTTCCCCAGGCGTGCGCGGGTGAGGAGGCCTCATGGGGAAGAGGATGAGCGCGAGCCGGAGGGGCCGCTCACCAGGCCGCACCGGCTCGCTACTCGGCGCGGTGGCGCTGACGGCCGGCTTGCTGGCGGGTTGCGGTTCGGACGCCGGGCTGAAGATCAACGTCTACTACGCGCCCGAAGACAATTTCCAGTCCGTTGTGGACGATTGCACGAAGGCCTCGGGCGGGCGGTACGAGGTCGTCTACAACAAGCTCCCGCGACCGGCCGACGGCCAGCGGGAACAGATGGTGCGCCGGCTGGCCGCCGGTGACGATTCGCTCGACGTACTGGGGCTGGACGTCACGTGGGTCTCGGAGTTCGCTGAGGCGGGCTGGGTCGACGAATGGACGGGCGAGGTGAAGGCCGAGGCGACCGAGGGCGTCCTGCCGGGACCGCTCGAAACCGCCACGTGGAACGGAAAACTCTACGCGGCGACCAAGAACACCAACGTCCAGTTGCTCTGGTACGACGACCGGCTGACGCCGACGCCGCCGAAGACCTGGGACGAGATGATCCAGCAGGCGCAGGCGCTCAAGGCACAGGGCAAACCGGCGAACGTCGTGTTCACCGGGGCGCAGTACGAAGGCCTCGTCGTCATCTACAACACGCTCGTCGAGTCCGCGGGCGGGAAGATCCTTTCCGACGACGGTAAGTCGGTCGTGATGGACGCGGGCGCGGTCAAGGCGCTGGAGATGCTCAAGAAGGTCACCACGGCCGGGATCACCGACCCGTCGCTGACCAACTCGAAGGAGGACGAGGTCCGCCAGTCCTTCCAGCGCGGCAACGCCGCCTTCGAACTGAACTGGCCGTTCGTCTACGCCTCCTACGCCAAGGAGAAGAAGGACGAGCTGAAACACTTCAAGTGGACCACCTATCCGCAGTTCGAAGCGGGCAAGCCCGCCAAGACCACGATCGGTGGCTACAACCTGGCGGTCAGCTCGACCTCGAAGCACAAGGCCGAGGCCTACGAGGTCGCGCTGTGCCTGCGCAGCGCGAAGAACCAGAAGTTCTCCGCGCTCAAGGACGGTGTCCCGCCGACGCTCGAATCGCTCTACACGGACACGCTGCCACTCGACGCGACGGCGCCGCAGAGCGACGACAACCCGAGTATGGAAACGAAGTACCCGATGCGGGAGACGATCCTGGACGCGCTCAAGGACGCGGCGGTCCGTCCGCTGACCCCGGCGTACCAGAACGCTTCGACGGTGTTGTCGAAGGTGCTTTCCCCGCCTTCTGGAATCGATCCGCAGAAGACGGCGGAGAAGCTGAAGGAACAGCTCGCCGACGCGCTCCAGTCGAAGGGAGTGATCCCGTGACCGTGCAGGAGACCGCCGGTTCGGCGACCGCGAGCAAACCGGGCAAGAAGGCGAAACCGGTTCTCAGCGAAGGAAAGAAGGCCGAGCGCAGGCTCGGCTTGTGGCTGTGCGCCCCGGCGGCGATCGTGATGATCGCGGTCACCGGGTACCCGATCATCTACTCGATCTGGCTCTCCCTGCAGCGCTACGACCTCAGGTTCCCGGCGCAGCAGGAATTCGTCGGCCTCGACAACTACATCGCGGTGCTGTCCAACGGTTACTGGTGGACGGCGTTCGGGACGACGATGGGGTTGACCATCGTTTCGGTGGTGATCGAGTTCGTGCTGGGCATGGGCCTGGCGCTGATCATGCACCGGACGCTCGTCGGCCGGGGCCTCGTGCGGACGGTCGCCCTGATCCCGTACGGCATCGTGACCGTGGTCGCCGCGTTCTCCTGGTACTACGCCTGGACGCCGGACACGGGCTATCTGGCCAACCTGTTCTTCCCGGACAGCGCGCCGCTGACCGAATACTGGCCTTCGCTGGCGATCATCGTGCTGGCCGAGGTGTGGAAGACGACGCCGTTCATGGCGCTGCTGCTGATGGCGGGGCTGGCACTGGTGCCGGACGACCTGCTGAAGGCCGCGTCGATGGACGGTGCGACGGCGTGGCAGCGGTTCACGAAGGTGATGCTGCCGGTGATGAAGCCGGCGATCCTGGTGGCGCTGCTGTTCCGCACCCTGGACGCGTTCCGCATCTTCGACAACATCTTCGTGCTCACCAACGGCGCGCAGGACACGTCGTCGGTGTCGATGCAGACCTACAACAACCTGGTCAAGGGGTTGAACCTCGGGATCGGGTCGACGATGGCGGTGCTGATCTTCATCACGGTGGCGATCATCGCGTTCATCTTCATCAAGGTGTTCGGCACGGCCGCACCCGGCAGTGACAATGGGGGTAAGCGCTGATGGCCATCGGTGGAGCGGCCACGCCCGGCCGCAAACTCAAGTGGGGCCTCGTCGACATCCTGGTCCTGGTGTTCGCGCTGTTCCCGGTGCTCTGGGTGGTCTCGCTTTCGTTCAAGACCAAGGAGACCTTGGACGACGGGAACTTCATCCCGTCGGAATGGACGTGGCAGAACTACGCGGACATCTTCGAGACCACGGAGTTCATCAGGGCGCTGGTGAACTCGATCGGCATCGCGATCATCGCGACGGTGATCGCGGTCGTCCTCGGCACGATGGCGGCGTACGCGATCGCGCGGCTGGACTTCCCCGGCAAGCAGGTGCTGGTCGGGATGTCGCTGCTGATCGCGATGTTCCCGCAGGTCTCGCTGGTGACGCCGCTGTTCAACATCGAACGTGAGCTGGGGTTGTTCGACACCTGGCCGGGGCTGATCCTGCCCTACATCACGTTCGCGCTGCCGCTGTCGATCTACACGCTTTCCGCGTTCTTCCGGGAAATCCCGTGGGAGCTGGAAAAGGCGGCGAAGATGGACGGCGCGACCCCGGCGCAGGCGTTCCGGAAGGTGATCGCGCCGCTGGCGGCTCCGGGGGTGTTCACCACCGCGATCCTGGTGTTCATCTTCTGCTGGAACGACTTCCTGTTCGCGATCTCGCTGACCTCGACCGAGGCCTCGCGCACGGTCCCGGCGGCGTTGTCGTTCTTCACCGGGTCCTCGCAGTTCGAAGACCCGACCGGGACGATCTCCGCGGCCGCCGTGGTGATCACCGTCCCGATCATCCTGTTCGTGTTGTTCTTCCAGCGTCGCATCGTGGCGGGGCTGACGTCCGGTGCGGTGAAGGGCTGACCCATGGCTGAAATCGTTCTCGAAAAAGTGTCCAAGAAGTACCCCGACGGCGCCCTCGCGGTGTCCGAAGTGGACATCACGATCGCCGACGGTGAGTTCATCATCCTGGTCGGCCCGTCCGGCTGCGGCAAGTCCACGACCTTGAACATGGTCGCGGGCCTGGAGGACATCTCCTCGGGCGAACTGCGCATCGACGGCCAGCGCGTCAACGAGAAGGCGCCCAAGGACCGCGACATCGCGATGGTGTTCCAGTCCTACGCGCTGTACCCGCACATGAGCGTGCGGGAGAACATGGCGTTCCCGTTGCGGCTGGCCAAGGTCGACGACCGAACGGTGCGGGCGAAGGTCGAAGAGGCGGCGCAGATCCTGGATCTGACCGGGCATCTCGACCGCAAGCCGGCGAACCTCTCCGGCGGGCAGCGGCAGCGCGTGGCGATGGGCCGCGCGATCGTCCGCAACCCCAAGGCGTTCCTGATGGACGAGCCACTGTCCAACTTGGACGCCAAGCTGCGCGGGCAGATGCGGACCTCGGTGTCGAAGATCCAGAAACAGCTGGGCACGACGACGCTCTACGTCACGCACGACCAGACCGAGGCGATGACCCTCGGCGACCGGGTCGTCGTGCTCCGGGCGGGCCACGTGCAGCAGATCGGGTCGCCGCAGTTCCTCTACGACAACCCGGCGAACCTGTTCGTGGCCGGGTTCATCGGCAGCCCGTCGATGAACTTCGTGCCCGCCACACTGGAGAACGGGACGGCGCGCAGCGCGCTGGGCGACATCCCGCTCACCGACCGGGTGCGGCAACTGGTCGAAGCCGCCGACGCGCCGCGTGAGGTCATCGTCGGTATCCGGCCGGAGCATTTCGAGGACGCGGCGCTGGTGGACGCCAACGCCCGTCAGGGGGCGACGTTCACCGCCCACGTCGACGTCCTCGAGTCGATGGGTTCGGAGAAGTTCGCGCACTTCTCGGTCGAAGGTGAGGTCGCGTCGTCGTCCGACCTCGCGGACCTCGCCGCCGACAGCGGATCCTCGGACGTTCCGGGCGCCGAGTCGCAGATCGTCGCCCGCCTCTCGGCGGCGTCTTCCGCGGCGGAGAACCAGAACGTCGAGCTGTGGTTCGACGCGGACAAGATCAAGCTGTTCGACGGGGCCAGCGGCAAGAACCTGACCTACACCGACTAGTCCTGTAGCGCGTGAAGGCCCCCTTCCCTCGGCTCAGCCGCGGGAAGGGGGCCTTCACGCGCTTCCCCACCTTCGGCGGTTTACGTCACCTGAGGTGATCGGGAATCCTCCGGGTACCGAGAGAAGGGCGCCTGCCTTGCCGAAGAAGCTGACACGCCGTCTCCTGCAGGGCCTGATCGGAGCGGTCCTCGTCACCACGCTCGCCCCGGCCGTCGCCTGGGCCGAACCCCCACAGGCACTGCCGTCGAACGCGACCGACGCCGACCGCACCTGGCAGCCCGCGTTCGACTACGACACCGACGGCTGCTACCCGACCCCCGCGATCTCGCCCACCGGCGCGGTGGCCACCGGACTCAAGAACTCCGGAGCCCTCAACGGTCAGTGCCGGGACCGGTCCGACCTGGACAACACCAACTCCTACGCCCGGTCGAAGTGCAACAACGGCTGGTGCGCCCACCTGTACGACCTGTACTTCGAGAAGGACCAGGCCGTCCCGGGCATCGACTGCTGCGGGCACCGGCACGACATCGAACACGTCGTCGTCTGGGTCAACGAGGGCCAGGCCCGGTACGTCTCGACGTCCGCGCACGGCAACTACTCGACTTACGACCGCTCGAAGGTCTCCTGGGAGGGAACCCACCCGAAGATCGTCTATCACAAGGACGGCGCGAGCACCCACTGCTTCCGCATCGCGAGCGCGACCGAGCCGCCGGAGAACCACTACAACGCCTGGCAGTACCCGGATCTCGTCAGCTGGGACCGGTTCCCGCCCGGTATCCGCGACACGCTCGTCCGCGCCGACTTCGGCAGCGCGAGCCTCGCGATCAAGGACGGCTCGTTCGAGTACAACCTCGGCAAGGCCAAGCCAGCGGGCATCCCCTTCGACCCCAACGGCTGAGGCTCAGTACTCGCTCTCGGGCAGGGCGAGCCACAGCACGAGGTAGACGATGAACTGCGGGCCGGGCAGCAGGCAGGACAGCACGGCGAGCAGGCGGACCTTGCCCGGCGTGGTGCCGAAACGTTTGGCGAGACCGGCGCAGACGCCGCCGATCATGCGGCCCTGGCGCGGTCGGGTCAGGCGGGCGGCTACGGGGTTCGTCACGGGTCTTCCCTCTCTGTCATCACTGCGTGTGAAACCCATTTTCGTCGCGCGGCGGCCCGGCCGCATCCCACCGCGGAACGAAACGCACCCCTAAGGGCGTGAAATCGAGGTAAAGGAGCCACCTGGGAAAACGAGGCGGACCCTGTGTTCTTCGCCCGTAGGGGGTGGTGTTCCCGGATCTTTTGACGATACTGCTCCGGTGCCCCCGAAGAGACTCAGCGCAGTACTCTGCGGCCTGTTCCTCGCCGCGGCCTGTGCCACGCCGGAACCGGCGGTGACGCCTTCGCCGACCACCGCGGGCGACGAGGCCTTGACCGCTTCCGAGGCGCTCGGCGAATACTCGTCGCTCGATTACTGCAGCCTTGTCGACCAGCGGAAGGTGATCGGCGGCGGAAACGCGGTCAAACCGCCGTTGACCTCTTTCGAGTTCTGCCGCCTCGAATTCGTCGAGGGTGCCAATCGCTACACCGTGACCACCGGCCCGATCACCTCCGGTCAGGATCCGAACAATCAGCCGTACGAATACGCCGGGCCGCTGCCGGAAGGGCTCAGCGTCCAGCGATCGACGTTCAACGAGGACACCACCTGCACGCGGCTGCTCACCTTCGCCGACGGGATCCGGCTGTCCATCGCCGTGACCTCCGACGACAAGGCCCCGGCCGACCAGGCCGACCGCTGCCGGATCGCCGACGCGACCGTCGGCAGTGCGGCCGCGGTGATCACCGAGCGCAAGGTCGGGCGGCTGAACCTGGACCAGCGCTCGTGGGGCCGCGTCGCCCCGTGCGCCCTGCTCGACCAGCACGAACTCGACGCCGCCGCCGGAGCGGAGACCAAACCGGCCCCGGCGCTGTCCGGGCACAACTGCATCCGCGGCAAGGTCAGCTTCTCGCTGTCCGTCGGCGCGGACACCACGCCGGGTGCGACGGAGGCGCTGGGCGGGCGGCAGGCCCAGGTCGCCACTTCCGGCGCGTTCTGCCAGGTGACCACGCACCGGCCGATCCCGGGTACTCCGGACCGGGTCGAGCAGGCGGCGCTTTCCGTGGTCGGTGTCGACGGGGCGGCGGAGGACGCCACCTGCGCCGCGGCACGTGAGGTCGCCGCCGCCGTCTTCCCGAGGCTCCCCTGACGCGTTTCGTCCTCTGGATGCGGTCCTTGCACGCGCAACTACCGCATTTAGAGGACTAAATGCGGGGTCAGCAGCGCAGCTTGGGCAGCCGGAAGGAGCACATGACTTCTTCCAGTGCTTCGACGTCCAGCGGCGGATGCGGCAGCGGGGTCGCGCGGCCCGGTTCGGCGCGCAGGCCGTCCAGCAGCATCGCGAGGCACCGGCGCCACAGGTCCGGCTGGATACCGTGCGTGAACTCGATGACGGAGCCGATCATCTGGTGCAGCAGCGGCATGTCCGTCGGCACGATGTCCGCACGCAGGACCCCCGCCGCCTGAGCGCGTTCGACGAGCTGTGTGATCAACGGCACCATGCGCGATTTCGCCTCGGCGACGCGCTCCTGGCCGAAGACGTTCGACAGCATGACTTCCCGTAACCCGCGGTCACCGGCGTGCAGCTCGGCCGCGCGCCAGGTGAAGTCCGCGAAGCCCTCCCACGGGCCTTCGGCGCGAAGCGCTTCTTCGGCGAACTCGCGGATCGTCTCGAACTGGTCGACGAACATCGCCTCGACCAGGTGTTCCTTGCTGGGAAAGCGGCGATAGACGGTGCCGACGCCGACGCCGGCGTGATGCGCGACGTCGTCGAGCGTCGCTTCGAGCCCGCGCTCGCCGAAGACATCGCGTGCCGCCGCGATGATGCGTTGCCGATTGAGTTCAGCGTCGCGCCGCAACGGCCGCGCCGGTGCGGCGGGAGCAAGGTCCCGAGCCATTCGTCCAGCTTAACAAACGAAGTAGAGGACACTTCTCCACTTCTTGTGTACCTTGGCGCGGAAAGGGGAGATACCTACTCCACGTAGCTTCTTCGTCACTATCGGTGAGGAAACCGCCCGTATGTCTGACTCATCCACCGCTGTCGCCACGCCGCCGGGGGACGCGGCCGCGCAGCACTCCAACCCGCACCACGCCAGGAGATGGCTGATCCTGGTGATGATCGGTCTCGCCCAGCTGATGGTGGTGCTCGACGCCACCGTCGTGAACATCGCGCTCCCGTCGGCGCAGCAGGACCTCGGATTCTCGAACGACGCCCGCCAATGGGTCGTCACCGCCTACGCGCTCGCGTTCGGCAGCCTGCTCCTGCTGGGCGGGCGGCTCGCGGACCTTTTCGGCCGCAAACGCGCGTTCCTCGTCGGGCTCGCCGGCTTCGCCATCGTGTCCGCGATCGGCGGCGCCGCCACCAGCATCGAAATGCTGCTCGTCGCCCGCGCGGCACAGGGTGTCTTCGGCGCGCTTCTCGCTCCGGCGGCCCTTTCGCTGCTGACCACGACGTTCACCGATCCGAAGGAGCGCGGCAAGGCGTTCGGTGTCTTCGGCGCCATCGGTGGCGGCGGCGCGGCGATCGGCCTGCTGCTCGGCGGCGTGCTGACCGAGTACCTCGACTGGCGCTGGTCGATGTACGTCAACATCATCTTCGCGGTGATCGCGTTCGCCGGTTCGGCCGTGCTGCTGAAGAACTCCGAGACCGACGGCCCGCGCCCGAAGCTCGACATCCCCGGCACGATCACCGCGTCGGCCGGTCTCTTCGCGCTCGTCTACGGCTTCGCGAACGCCGAGCGCGACTCGTGGTCCTCGGTGTCGGTGTGGGGTTTCCTCGCCGCCGGTGTCGTACTGCTCGCCGCTTTCGTGGCGATCCAGCAGCGGGTCTCGCATCCGCTCCTGCCGCTGCGCGTGCTGCTCGACCGCGACCGCGGCGGCTCGTACCTCGCGATGTTCCTGCTTGCCATCGGGATGTTCTCGATCTTCCTGTTCCTCACCTTCTACATCCAGCTGAACCTGCAGTTCACGCCGGTGCAGAGCGGGGTCGCGTTCCTGCCGATGGTGGCCACCCTGATGGCCAGCGCGACGTCGGCGACGGCCGTGCTGCTGCCTAGATTCGGCGCGAAACCGTTGGTGTCGCTGGGAATGCTGATCGCGGGGGCGGGGTTGTTCTGGCTCTCGGCCATCGACACCACCAGCACGTACGCCGGCGGGGTGCTGTTCCCGCTGATGGTCATGGGCGTCGGCATCGGCCTCGCGATGGCGCCCGCGATGAGCGTCGCGACCTTCGGCGTCGACACGCACGACGCCGGTGTCGCGTCGGCGGCGGTCAACACCGCGCAGCAGGTCGGCGGCTCGATCGGGACCGCGCTGCTGAGCACGCTGGCCGGTAACGCGGCGACGTCTTTCACGGCCGGGAAGGTGCCTTCGGCGCAGCTGGCGGCCGAAGCGGCAGTGCACAGCTACACGACCGCTTTCGTGTGGGGCGGGTGGATCTTCGTCATCGGTGCGGTGATCTGCGGGCTGCTGCTGCGGTCGGGTGCTCCGGCGAAGGCTCCTGAAGGCGCTTCGGACGCTACGCCGGTCGCCGTGCACATGTAGGTCCCTCGAATGCTAGGAAAGGACCGTTCCTTGCAAAATTTGCAAGGAACGGTCCTTTCCTAGCACGGGGGAGGGGGTGTCAGCGGGACTGTGACCGCACCGCCTCGAAGACCTCGTCGTCCCACCGGTGAGTCCGGATCAGCCGGTACCGTTCACACGCCACCCACAGATACGCCTCGGCGTCCGTCCGCGCGCCGATCAGCTCCGCCTGCCGCAGCATCGCCACCACCGGCACGAACTCCTCGTCGAACCACCGCTGCGCCAGCGTCGCCCGGTCCGAGTACGTGCCTTCGTCCTGCATCAGCCGGAAACCCCACGCCTCCACGTGCTCGCCGAGCCGTGCGTAGTCCCACGGATCGGTGAACACCACCGAAGCCCGCGCGTGCCCCGAAAGCGGGACGCGTTCCAGGAACAGCCGCCGGTAGTCCTTGACGATCAGGTCGCCGCGGTACCGGATCCCGCTCGGGTCCAGTTTGGTCCGCACCTCGGTGACCATCGCCTCTATTGTGGACAGTCGCATCGCGTGCGCCACCGAGACGCGATGGTGCCCGTCGATGATGAAATGCAGTTCGCCGACGCGGTACACCTCGATCGGCGGGATCGACTCACCGCGCCGGGTGGCGAGCGCCAGCCGTTCCCACCGTTCGCGCACCCGTCCGGACGTGGGGCGGAAGCGCCGATCGAAATCGCGGCCCCGGTCGACGCTGCCGACGATCGAGTCGAGCCGGATCACCTGCGCCCCGATCTTCCGCTCGCCGAGATAGCCGAGCGCGTCGACCACCTCGTGGAACGGCAGCATGATGTTGACGTCGTCGGGCTCGCCGCGCAGCCAGTTCGCCAGCCGTGACAGCACCTGACGTCGTCGCGCGCGGAGGAAGTCGTGTTCCGCGTCCGCACGGGGAAAACCGGTGTCCTTCATACGAACTCCATGATCCGGTGCCCGACCACGTTGCGTACCGTGGTCCCGCCGACCACCCGGTCCGGCACGGGTTCGCCGTGCGGGTGGATGTGCCCGTGCAGCAACCATTTCGGCCGCAGCAACTCGATCGTGCGATGGAGACAGTCGAACCCGCGGTGCGGCGGATCCTCGCGGTCACCGCAGTGCCGCGGCGGCGCGTGCGTGAGCAGGACGTCGACGTCCCGCCCGTCCCGCCAGCGGCGGAGCCGGGCCCGGCGCACCAGCCTCCGGGCGCGCCGCGCCTGCTGGCGTTGCGTCCATTGGTTGGGGCCGTCGTTGTAGCGGACCGAGCCGCCGAGCCCGGCGAACCGGAGCCCGCCGACGTCGACGACCCGGCCGTCCGCGTTCACCCCGCCCGCCGGCCCCGGCCACACCGTCGGGAAACCGTCCTTCATGGACAGTCCGCCGTAGCGGGTGTAGCCGGACAGGTCGGGGTCGTGGTTACCCGGGACGAACACGCACGGCACGTCGAGCGCGCCCGCCAGGAACTCGAGGTAGTCGTACGGCAGGTCACCGGCACCGATCACGAGGTCGGCCCGGTGGTTGCGGACGGCGGACGTCCACAGCCGCTCTTCGACCTCGTCCGCGACCACCAGCGCTTTCATGCGCTCCAGGGTAAGCCCGGCGGCGCTACTTCGTGCCGTGCGCGAACGCGGGGTCCTTGGCGATGATCGCGACGACGATGCCGAGCCAGACGACGCAGAAGGCCAGCGCCCAGAACTTGAGGTTGGTCAGGATCCTTGGCATGAGGGAACTCCAGAACTACCGAAAGGGGAAGGAAGGTCAGAGCCAGCGGTTCTTCCTGAATATTCGGTAGAGCAGGATGCAGACGCCGAAGATGACCGTCATCGCCACCGGGTAGCCGAAGCGCCAATGCAGTTCCGGCATGTAGTCGAAGTTCATCCCGTAGATCCCGGCGAGCGCCGTCGGGACCGCGATGATCGCCGCCCACGCGGTGATCTTGCGCATGTCGGTGTTCTGCTGGAGCGTGATCTTCGCCAGCGTGGCGTCCACCAGGGTGGTCAGCAGCTCGTCGAAGTTCGAGACCCGCTCCGAAACGGTCGTCAAGTGGTCGGAGACGTCGCGGAAGTAGGAGCGGACCTCGTCCGGGATCAGCCGCGTGTACCCCTCCGCGAGCCGCTGCAGCGGAGTGCCGAGCGGCATGACCGCGCGGCGCAGTTCCAGCACCTCGCGCTTCATGAAGTAGATCTGCTCGGCGCTCACCTTGGAACGCGGCGCGAAGACGTGCGTCTCCATCTCGTCGATGTCCGACTCGATGGCGGTGGTGACGTCGAGGTAGTGGTCGACGACGTGGTCCGCGATCGCGTGCAGCACCGCGGACGGCCCGAGGGCGAGCCGCTCCGGATCCTGGTCGAGTTCGCGGCGCAGCCGCGCGAGCCCCGAGTGGTTCCCGTGCCGCACGGTGATCACGAAGTCGCGGCCGAGGAAGGCCATCAGCTCGCCGGTCTCGACGATCTCGTTCGCCGTCGCGGGCGACTCGTGCTCGACGTACCGGACGGTCTTCAGCACCATGAAGAGCGTGTCGTCGTAGCGCTCCAGCTTGGGCCGCTGGTGTGCTTCGAGCGCGTCCTCGACGGCCAGCTCGTGCAGGCCGAAGGTGTCCGCGATGCCCTGGATCTGGACCGCGTCGGGCTCGTGCAGGCCGATCCAGACGAACCCGGTGTGCCGTTTGCGCACCTCTTTGATGGCCTCGGCGTGCGTCCAGCGGCCGGGCAGGCGCTTGCCGTCCACGTACACCGCGCAATCGACGACGTACGCCGAAAGGGGGACGGGCAGCGGGCGTTCGGGGACGCTCTTGGCGCGGCCGTTGCTCCGGCCGCGAAGGCCGCCGAGCGAGGGAATGGCAGGCATGGGATCTCCTGGGCAGACGTCGTGCGTTGGTGCGCGAAGACGACGGGCCAAGCGGTCGGGGGGCCGCTCGGCTAGGCCAGCGTTCCCGGTTTCGTCAGCCCTGCCAGGTGGGGATCCGGCGAGATGTGAAGGCGGAAACGCTGCGACTACTAGGAAGCGGACTATCGCCACTGGACATCGGGTTCCTCACCTCCTTCGGCTCGGCGGACGGTTACGCAGTGGTGTGGGTCGCGTTGACGACCCGACACCAATGGTCGAGGGTACTCCTCAACACGAAGGCCTGTCGTTCCAGGCTCACGCCGCGTTACTCGTGCAGGAGGAATGGGTGCAGTTCGGTCGCTATTACGAAGAGTTCGAGGTCGGTGCGGTCTACAAGCACTGGCCGGGCAAAACGGTCACCGAGTACGACGACCACCTGTTCTGCCTCATCACGATGAACCACCACCCGCTGCACCTCGACGCGCACTACGCCGAGGAGACCACCGACTTCGGGAAGAACGTCGTGGTGGGCAACTACATCTACTCGCTGCTGCTGGGGATGTCTGTGCCGGACGTGTCCGGCAAGGCGATCGCGAATCTCGAGGTCGAATCGCTGAAACACGTGAAGCCGACCTTCCACGGTGACACCATCTACGGCGAGACCGAAGTGCTGGACAAGACGCCGTCGAAGTCGAAGGACGACCGGGGCGTCGTGTACGTCGAGACCCGCGGCTACAAGCAGGACGGCACGATCGTCTGTGTGTTCCGTCGCAAGGTCATGGTGCCGAAGCGGTCTTACGGTGACACCAGGGGCGGTGAACAGCCCGGCCGTCCTGTGCCGCACGAATAACGGGTGTCACGAACGGGAAGAGGGAGCGCGTCGATGCCCATCGGGCTGGATGAGATCAAGAGCCGCCTGCGGAAGTTCGCGACGGTCGAGGCGGCCGGTGTTTCGCCGCTGTACGAGCACCTGGCGGCGAAGGCGGCCGAGGACGACGACGTCGCCGGGCTGCTGACGGACGCCCGCGGTGGTGAAGCACGCGGAACGCTGCTCATGGCGACCGCGCACCGCCTCATCCAGGCCGACCCCATCCACCCGCTCTCGCGGTACTACCCGTCCGTCGGCGGTTTCGACGGCGTGGACTCGGAGACGTGGCCCTTGTTCCGTTCGTTCCTGCTGGAGCGGGCGGACAAGGCGCGCGCGATCATCTCCTCGCGGTACACGCAGACCAACGAGGTCCGCCGGGCCGCGCTGCTCTACCCCGCGATGACGGCGGCGGCGAAGGAGGCGGGCGGCAAGATCGCGCTGCTCGAAGTCGGCTGTAGCGCGGGCCTGCTCCTCGGCCTGGACAAATACGCCTACCGCTACCAGTGCGACGGCGGCGAACAGCTCACCGCCGGGCCCGCGAAGACCGCGGTCGGCCTGCACTGCGCGCTGGACCTCGCGCCCGGCGCCGTCACGCCGAAGGTGCCGAAGAAGCTGACGATCACCGCTCGCGCCGGCCTCGACCGCGCCCCGGTGGACCTGACCGACGAAGACGAACTGGCCTGGCTCGAAGCCTGTGTCTGGGCCGACCAGCCGGACCGGATCCGGCTGCTGCGCACGGCCGCGGCGGCGCAGGGCAAGCAGCGGCCCGAGCTGATCGCCGGCGCCGCCGTCGACGATCTCGCCTCGGCGGCCGCCACCCTGCCCGCCGACGCCCCGCTCGTGGTCTTGACCAGTCACGTGCTGGCGTACCTGGGGGAGCGGCGGGCCGACTTCATCGAGGCGCTCCGCGAGCTCGCCGCGGACCGGCCGCTGTGGTGGGTCAGCGAGGAGTTCTATGCCGCCGCGCTGGAATTCCTGGTGCCCGGCAGGACCGATCTGGCCGAACCGGTGGACCAGGCCGTGCTCGGGCTCGTCCGCTGGGATTCCGGCGTCCCGGACGTGCGGGCGCTGGCCAGAACGGCCCCGCACGGGCAACGGATGACCTGGCTGCCGGTTTAGCGCTTCCGCCGGGTCGCTGACGGCGGGCGCCGGTCCAGGGTGGTCGTGAGTGGCGATTCCGGTTCTAACCGTCCTTACCACTCACGAGGCAAAGCATCGGCGAGGATAATTTTCACCTCCCGCGCCGCTTTATCCCGCGTCTTTCGGGCCTACCCGGTCGGCAGCACTCCCCAGTCGCGGAGAGTGACGAACAGGAGTTCGGCCAGGCGGCCGCCTTTGTCGAGTTCGATCAAGGTTTCGGCGTCGATCCACCGGGCGTCGTCGGCGTCGTCCCCGGCACGGAGAGTGCCGCCGGTGACCGTGCAGGCGTAGTCGTGGATGTCGTAGGGGCCGCGGCGGACGTTGCCGACAGGTGTGCCCGGTATCACGTCGAGCCCGGTCTCTTCGCGCATCTCGCGAATGACGGCCGCTTCGTCCGTTTCGCCTGGTTCGACGCGCCCGCCGGGGACCGACCAGAGTCCACGTCCGGGTTCATTCGCGCGCCGGATCAGCAGAATCCGGCCGAGTTCGTCGTGGACGATGCCGCCGACACAGCGGACGGTGCTGTCCGAAACGGTGTTCATTCCCGAATGGTAGACGCGGGCTTCCTGACAATGGCTGTCCTGTACACGGAGAGTAGCCGTGCGGTACACTTCCCCTTGCCGGCTGACCCAAGCGCGGGACTTCTCTCCCGCGCCGGTGGAAGGTGCGGTACAAAATGAATGGTCAGTATCCGCAGTCAGTCACCGTAAGAGACAGGATTGATCGCTGTGAACGCGAAAAAGCTCCTCACTTTCGCAGGAATCGCGTTGGTGCTGTTCTTCGTGATCGCGCAGCCAGGTCAGGCCGCGGGCCTCGTGGGAAACATCATCGGCTTCCTGCGTGACTCGGCCGAATCGGTGATCACCTTCGTCAGCAACGTCTTCAGCTAGCGGACGGCGGATACTCTATCGGTATGTTCGCCCCACGCGATCCAGACGAGTATCTCCTCGACACCGAGCGGCGGGTCATCAGGATCCGCCGTCACTGGGCGGTGCTGCTGTGGGACACCTTCGAGGCGGTGGCCTTGCTGGCCATCTGCGTCCTGGTGTCCTACCTGCTGCCGCCCGCCGCGTGGGTCATCCAGAACATCCTCTGGTATGCCGCGTTGCTCGTCATCCTGCGCTTCGCGTACGTGGTGATGGAGTGGTGGGTCGAGCGACTGGTCGTCACGGACAAACGGTTCGTGATGACGACCGGCGTCTACACCACCAAGGTGCTGATGATGCCGATCACCAAGGTCACCGACCTCACCTACGAACGTTCGGCGTGGGGCCGGATGATGGGGTACGGGACCATGGTGGTCGAGTCCGCCGGTCAGATCCAGGCGCTGAACCGCATCGACTACCTGCCGAAGCCGGAAGAGTTCTACGACACCATTTCCGAGCTCGTCTTCGGCGACAAGCAGAAGCAGGCCGAGCGCTTTTCGATGATCAAGGCGCAGCGTGCGGCCCGCGGCAAGAAGAAGGTCGGTTAGCGCAGGTCCCGGAGTCGCTGTGACCTGGAGCATCGTCGATACTGAGCGGCGATGCGCATCGACCTGCACGCCCACTCCACCGCCTCCGACGGCACCGACAGCCCTGCCGGGCTGGTCGCCGCCGCCGCGAAGGCGGGCCTCGACGTCGTCGCGATCACCGATCACGACACCACGGCCGGCTGGGCCCCGGCCGCCGAGGCACTTCCGCCGGGGCTCACCCTGGTGCCCGGCGCCGAGCTGTCCACGATCTCCGTCGACCCGGTGACCGGGCGGCACATCAGCGTCCACCTGCTCGCGTACCTCTTCGACCCGGAGTCGACGGCGGTCGTCGCCGAGCAGACCCGGCTGCGGTCGGAGCGGCGCTGGCGCCTGCGGGTGATGGCCGAACGGATGGCCGCCGACGGTCTCCCGGTGGATCCCGACGAGGTCATGTCGCTGCTTCCCGAGGACGGTTCCGCCGGACGGCCGCATCTCGCGCAGGCTCTGGTGCGGGCCGGTGTCGTCGCTTCGGTGAACGAGGCGTTCGGCAGCTATCTCGGCAACGGCAGCGGATATTTCGTGGCGCGGCAGGACACGCTCGTGGAGGACGCGATCGACATGATCGCGGCGGCGGGCGGGGTCACCGTCATCGCGCATCCCTTCGCCTACACGCGCGGGGCGACCATCAGCGTGGACGTGCTCGCCGGGCTGGCCGAGCACGGGCTCACCGGGGTCGAGGTCGACCACCCGAACCACGACGAGGAGACCCGCGTCCGGCTGCACGGGCTGGCGGGGGAGCTGGGGCTCGTGCGCACCGGGTCGAGCGACTACCACGGCACGAACAAGACGATCGACCTCGGCGACGAGACCACCGATCCGCTCGCGCTCGAAGAACTCGTCGCGCGGTCCACCGGCTATCAGGTCGTGACCCGGTGACGATCACGGACTTCTTCGACGCGCGCCTGTTCATGAGTGCGACGATCACGCTGATCGTCATCATGGACCCGCCGGGTACGGTGCCGGTGTTCCTGAGCCTGACCGGCCGCAAGTCGGTGGCGTTCCGCGCCAAGGCCGCGCGGCAGGCGGTGCTGGTGTCGTTGCTGGTGATCTCGCTGTTCGCCGTGGCGGGACAGGCGATCCTGTCCTACCTCGGCATCGGGATCCCGGCGCTGCAGGGCGCGGGCGGGCTGTTGCTGCTGCTCATCGCGCTGCAGCTGCTGACCGGCAAGACCGGCGGCGAGGCCGAGGCGGCGGGCGACGACGTCAACGTCGCCCTCGTCCCGCTCGGGACGCCGCTGCTCGCCGGCCCGGGTGCGATCGCCGCGACCATCGTCTTCGTGCGGCAGGCCGATGGCCACGTCGGCGCGTACGTGGCTCTCGCGCTTTCGATCGTGACGGTGCACTTCGTGCTGTACCTGTGCATGCGGTACTCGGGCGTGGTCATCCGGCTGATCAAGGAAAGCGGGATCACGCTGCTGGCGAAGATCGCCGGTCTGCTGCTGGCCGCGATCGCGGTCGAGCTGGTGGCGAACTCGGTGAAGGGTTTCATCTCGGGCACGTGACCGGCGCCTGGCGGGTGCCGTGAAGGCCTCCTTGCCTACCCTGAAGGTAGTGAAGGAGGCCTTCACGGACCCTGGGTCCCTCAAGGCGACCTTCACGGACCGCCGCCCGGCCGGGAGTGGTAGCAAAGGTCCCTTGCTCCCTTCGGCGGGGATCCCCTCGAAAAGTGTCGGTGGGGGTGCGTAGCGTTGCGGGCGGGGTGATCCGATGGAGCAGATTGGTTTCGACTTCGGCGTCGAGGCGCCGCGCAAGCTGACGAAGGTCTCGCCTGCCCGCCTCGCGACGTTCGAAGACTGCCCGCGCCGCTACCGCATGTCGTATCTGGACCGTCCGTCCCCGGCACGCACCGGCGCGTGGGCGCACAGCACGCTGGGTGCGGTGGTGCACAACGCTTTGCGGGCGTTGTTCGACCTGCCGGTGGTCAAGCGCGTGCCGCAGCGGGCGATGGCGCTCGTCGCCGAACACTGGAAGGACGCCGGGTTCGAAGACGCAGACCAGGCCGCCCGGTATCGCGCCAGGGCGAAGGCCTGGGTCGCGGAGTACGTCGAGCACAACGACGTCAGCGTCGATCCGGTCGGGCTGGAGCGCTGGGTGTCGGCGCCGGTCACGCTCGAGCCGGGCAGCGGGCCCAGCCTCATCATCGAGGGCCGCGCCGACCGCATCGACCAGCGTGGCCGGGAATTGGTGATCATCGACTACAAGACCGGCCGTCGTGAGCCGGACGAGTACGAGGCGCGCTCGTCGCAGGCCTTGGCGCTGTACGCGGTCGCGGCCGCCAGGACCCTGCGGACGCCGTGCTACCAGGTCGAGCTGCACCACGTGCCCACCGGGACCGTCGCGGCCGCCGAGCACACCGAGCAGAGCCTCAAACGGCATCTCCAGCGCGCCGACGAGACCGCCGGAGATCTGCGGCTGGCAACGGATACCCTGGACGCCGGCGGCGACGAGGACGTCCTGTTCCCGGCGCGTCCGGGCCGCCGTTGCTCATGGTGCGACTTCCGGCCCAGTTGCGCGGCAGGCCAGGAGGCCGGGCCCGCGGCTCAGCCGTGGGAGTTGCTGGCGCCCTAGATTCTCCAGACCCGACGATAGGACAGGCGAGGACGTGTCGTCACCGGACACCGAAGAGCTCGCGACCACCCCACCGCCCGCGGGCGAGCCCGAGACGCCCCGAAGCGGCCGGTTCTGGCGAGGGCTGACCGGATCGCTGGCCGCCGGGATGGTCGTGCTCGCGGTGTTCGTTCTCGTGGTCGCCGGGGTCTGCCTGTTCGCCGGTGCGCCCGGGCCGGGGCCGTTAATGCTGATCGGTCATCCGGTCGCGGCGGTCGTCGCCTTGCTGGCGCAACGGGTCGCCGACACACGTCATGGCCGCGTCGCGGGCTTCGCGGGTCTCGGTGTCGTCGTGAGCGTGACGGCCGCGCTGAGTCTGTTTTGGTGGAGCTGACACGGCAGGAAGGTGTCATCGACCGGAAAAGGTGCCCCGCCCCTGCGAAAATATGGCTCACTGGGCAGGTCGTAGATGAGCACGCTGCCCCGCAGCGAGGACGAAGGGCACCGTTGAAATGACCTACCCACCCCAGCCAGGACAGCCCGACCAGGGTCATGGCGGGCAGCAGTATCCAGGGCAGCAGCAGCAGCCGGGGCAGCCTCAGTACCAGCAGGGTGGTTACGACCAGAGCGGCGCGTACCCGCAGCAGCAGTACCCCCAGCAGCAATACCCCGGCTACGGCCAGCAGCAGTACGGACAGGGCTTCGGCGGGCCGCCCGCGCCGCCGAAGAACAACAAGACCGGCCTGATCGTGGGCATCGCCGCCGCGGCCGTGGTGGTGCTCACGCTGGGCATCACCGGGTTCGTCGCTCCCGGGTTCTTCCTCGGTGACGACAAGGCCGAGAAGGCGTCCGGCCCGGAAGGAACCGCGCAGGCGATCATCGACGGCATCAACGCCCATGACAGGGCCGCGTTGACGGAGCTGAAGTGCGCGAGTGCCGAGAAGGACATCGACCAGATCATCGAGCGGGTCAGCGAAGCGTCGGACGCCTCGCTCGGCCCGGTCACGAAGGTCTCCGAGACCAAGGCCACGGTCGCCGTCACGCTGACCGTCGCGGGGCGGCCCGGCACCGCCACCGGCACGCTCGTCAGCGAAGGTGGCAAGTGGTGCTGGAAGGAAGTCAGCCGGCTGCGTACTTCCCGGACTTCGACGACGCGCTGACCGCGGGCCGGTAGCAAGGGACCTTTGCTACCACCCGCCGGTCACTTGAGGGCGACGACGGTGGGGCCGCGTTGCTCCAGCAGCACCGGCCCGACCGAGGAAAGCAGCACCGGGCCGGTGTAGCCGCGCCTGTCGACGCCGACGGTGCGGATGGTGGCGCCGGTCGTCTCGTCGAGTACGGCCAGCCCGCCCTGGATGGGCACGACCAGCTGCTCTCCGAAGGTCACGCCCGGGCCGGTCGAGTTGTTCAGCGTCCAGCGCGGCGTCAGGTCGTCCCGCGAGAACGCCATGGTCTTCGACCCGGTGAACCAGTAGACGCCCTGCGCCGTCCACGAGGTCGTCATGACGCCGCCCACCGGATCCTGCGTGATCTCGGCCTCGGGCACGTCGAGCGGATACGCCGACTTCTGCAGGCCGTCGCCACCGTAGATGACCAGCAGTTTCTGTTCGGGCAGCACGATCAGCGCGAGATCGCCGGACATCGCGACGACCTTCGCGTTCTTCCCGGCGAGCACGGTGCTGTAGTCGACCTTCGGGTCGTCGGCCTCGTCGTTGGTCGCGCGGTAGACGGTGAAGCGGTCGGCGGGGTCGCCGGGGCAGCGCTCGATCACGCCGATCTTGCCCGCCGCGGCGGCCACCGTGCCGTAGGTGCAGCCTGTCCTCGGCTGCTTGTTCGGGTTCACGATGGCGGGGACCTGGCCGTACTCCATGCTCTTGACCAGGTCGTCGCGCCAGGTGTTCAGGAGTTTCTTGCCGGTGGTGGTGACGTGCGATCCGTCGACGACCAGCCGCGTCCCGAGCTCGGCGTCGCCGTTGCGTTGCGCCGTGCGGCGCCCGGTGCCCGCGTCGAGCTGGGTGACCTCACTGCAGCCGGTGTCCTTGCGGTACACCGCGTCCACCTTGATCCCGGCGAGCGCGACGGTGCACAGTTCGAGATCGCGCGAGTAGCGCCAGCGGACTTCGCCGGTGTACGGGTCCCGGCCGAGAACTTCGCCCTTGTCGCCGGTGACGACGCTGTTGGCCTCGCCGATCGGGACGGGGGTCGACGCGCTCGGCGCCTGCCACAGTTCGCTCAGCGAACCGGGGACCTGCGCCGGCGCGGGCGGGAGCCCGGGCGGCAGGGTGGTGGCGACCTGTGCGACCGTGGCCGAGTTGTCGCTGGTCACGCCGATGACGACACCGGTGACCGCGACGACCACCACGATCGCGGCGGCGATCACGCGATCCCGTTTGCGGTTCCACGGCGAGGGCCGGGCGCGTTTCCCGCCCAGCGGCGGCTCGGTGGCCACCGGCTGAGCGGGTTCGGCGTCCAGCACGTCCTCGGTGCCGATCGCGTTTTCGGCCGTCTCCGGCGTGCTGCCGTTCGACTGCTCGGGATCGGCGGGCACGGGCCGCGCCGGTTCGTCGTCCGGCGCGGCGTCCCAGCGTTCGCTCACGTGCCCCTAGCTCCCCATGTCCGCAGTAAGAAAGCTCAGTCTGCCGACGCAGGTGTATCAGAAGTCGCCGACGGACGGCGACGGCGGCGTCGGCGAGCCGGACGCTCGGCGCTGTCGCCTGCCTCCTTCTCGACCGCGGGGCCACTGACCTCGGGACTCGGCTTCGCGCCACCGCGGCTGCGGCGGCGGGTCCGCGTGCGGCCCTCCGAAGCGGTCTCGGCGGCCGCGCCCTCGGTGCCCTCCGCCGAAGCCGCCGCGGCGGCGTCCGCCGCTTCGATCTTGGCGGCCGCGTTCGCGCCGCCGCGGGTCCGCTTGCGCGGCGCGCGGTTGCGCTTGCGGGGAGCCTCTTCTTCGCTCGCCCCGCGGCCACGGCCACGGCGCTTGCCGCCCAGGTCTTCTTCGGCCTCGGCCGAAAGACCGGCGCGGGTCCGCTTCGACAGCGGCAGGCGCCCGGTGGTGCCCTCCGGGATGCCGAGGTCGCTGAACAGGTGCTTCGACGACGAGTACGTCTCGACCGGCTCGGGCTTGTCGAGCCCGAGGATGTCGGAGATCATCTTCCAGCGCGGCTCCTCGTCCCAGTCGACGAGGGTGATCGCGACACCGGTGCGGCCCGCGCGGCCGGTGCGGCCGATGCGGTGGACGTAGGTCTTCTCGTCCTCCGGCGTCTGGTAGTTGATCACGTGCGTGACGTCGTCGATGTCGATCCCGCGGGCGGCGACATCGGTGGCGACCAGCACGTCGACCTTGCCGGAACGGAACGCGCGCAGCGCCTGCTCGCGGGCGCCCTGGCCCAGGTCACCGTGCACGGCGGCGGCCGCGAAGCCGCGCTCGACCAGATCGTCGGCGACCTTCTGCGCGGTGCGCTTGGTGCGGGTGAAGATCATCGTCAGGCCGCGGCCCTCGGCCTGCAGCGCGCGGGCGATCAGCTCGGGCTTGTCCATCGAGTGCGCCCGGTAGACGAACTGGGTGGTGCGCTCGTGGATGGCGCCGGCGTCGTTCTCCTCGGCGCGGATATGCGTCGGCTGGTTCAGGAACGTGCGGGCCAGCGTGATGATCGGACCCGGCATGGTCGCCGAGAACAGCATCGTCTGCCGGGCGTCCGGGACCATCCGCAGGATGCGCTCGATGTCGGGCAGGAAGCCCAGGTCGAGCATTTCGTCGGCCTCGTCCAGCACCAGGCCGCGGATCTTGCCGAGCACCAGGTGCTGCTGCTCGGCCAGGTCCAGCAGGCGGCCGGGCGTGCCGATGACGACGTCGACGCCCTTGCGGAGCGCCTCGATCTGCGGCTCGTACGGGCGGCCGCCGTAGATGGCCAGCGTGCGGATGCCGAGGTGCTTGCCCGCGCCCTTGAGGTCGTTCGCGACCTGGATGCACAGCTCACGGGTCGGCACGACGACCAGCACCTGCGGGGTGCCGTCGCCGGGGACCTCGACGCGGTGCAGCAGCGGGACGCCGAAGCCCAGCGTCTTGCCCATCCCGGTGCGGGCCTGGCCGATCAGGTCGTCGCCGGCCATGGCCAGCGGCAGCGTCAGCGCCTGGATGGCGAAGGTGCGCTCGATACCGGCCTCGCCGAGGGCCTTCACGATCTCCGGCTTGACGCCGAAGGAGGCGAAGGTGGGCGATTCGGGCTCCACCGGGGCGCCCGCCTGTAGCGGGTGCGACGTGTCCAGCGCGGCCGGACCGGTCTCGCTGTGCTCCAGCGCGACGGCGGCCGGGACGCCGGTGGTGGTGTTCTCTTCGGTTGTGGTTTCGTTCGTGGTCAGGGTGCTCGCCTCTCTCGTGACCAGCGCGCACTGCCCTGGTCACCAGATCGACACTCGACCACGAAATTTCGCTCGGGCTCCGCGCTACTGGCGCTGGAGCGGCCCTTCGTGGGAATGCCGCAGGATGGCGTGCACGCACATCATTCTTGTGCTGACCGGGGCCACATCGGCTGTCCTTCAGCCGCAGCGGCGTCCCGATCCGGGACGGAAGATCCGTCGTATCCGGCCGCCAGTGTACCTGGTCTGCGGTTTTTCGATAGTCCCCCGGCGTGTCGGCGGCGTGGGATCGGTCTCTTCCGGTCCGGGCGGGTGTGTTCGGCGATACCCTTTCCGCCGTGACCGAGGCAAAGCAGATCAGTGAAGGCGTAGTCGATTTGCTCGGCGTACTCGCCTATGGGGAATTGTCCGCATTCGATCGCATGGCCGAGGACGCGCGCACCGCGCCGACGCTGTCCGGCCGGGCCGCGCTGGCGTCGATGGCGGCGGCCGAGATCGGGCACTACGACCTGCTCGCCAAGCATCTGAAGGGGCACGGCGTCGCGATCGAGGACGCGATGCGGCCCTTCGTCGGGCACATCGACGCCTGGCACGCCTCCACGGCGCCGCGCTCCTGGCTCGAGTCCCTGGTGAAGGCCTACGTCGGCGACGGGCTCGCTGCGGACCTCTACCGCGAGATGGCCAGCTGGCTCGACCCCGAGACCAAGGACCTCGTGCTCACCGTGCTCGCCGACACGGGGCATTCCGCGTTCGCAGAGCGCGAAGTCGCGGCCGGTATCGAGGCCGACCCGAAGGCGCGCGACAAGCTCGCGCTGTGGGGCCGCCGCCTGCTGGGCGAGGCGTTGACGCAGGCCCAGTACGTCGTCGCCGAGCGGGACGGGCTCGCCGAGCTGATCGTCGAAGGCTCGGGCGACCTGTCGGGAATCGCGGCGCTGTTCCGCCGGTTGCAGCAGGGGCACACCAAGCGCATGCAGGTGCTGGGGCTCGGCTGAGGTCACTTCGGCTAGCCTTGGCGCACCAGTGAATTTCGAACTTTCAAGCGGAGGTCCCACGTGGAGGTCAAGATCGGCATCAAGGACACGCCGCGGGAGCTCGTGGTGTCCAGCAGCCAGTCACCCGACGAGGTCGAGGAACTGGTCGCGAACGCCTTGAGGGCCGGCGACGGGATCTTCCGCCTCGACGACGAAAAGGGCCGCAAGTACATCGTGCCCACCGACCGGATCGCCTACGTCGAGATCGCGCCGTCGGATGTTCGCAAGGTCGGCTTCGCCGTTGGTGACTAACCCGATCGGGTTGTAGTCGGATGTCACAGTGGCGTCACCGCCGCGTCTCAGCCAGCTCTCAGATTTGATCGTCACGCTAAGGCGGGGACGGCAGGGGGCTAGCCGAGAAATGAGGTGGACGGCGTCACTGTGATGGACCGCGCGCTGGTCGACGGCGTGCGCACTGTTCCCGACCAAGGCAAACGGGCCGTAGGGCGGCTGACCGGCATCGATGTCGCCCGCGGCCTGGCCGTCCTCGGCATGTACGCAGTGCATGTCGGCCCCGATCCGGCCAAAGGCGGCTTCGGGGTGCTGTTCAAACCGTTCGAAGGCCATTCCGCCGCGCTGTTCGCGGTGCTGGCCGGGGTCTCGATCGCGCTGATGTCCGGCGGCCGCCGTCCCAAAGAGGGCCGCGACCGGACCCGTGTCGCGCTGAAACTGGCGACCCGCGCCCCGCTCCTGGTGGCGCTGGGGCTGTGGCTGACCAGCCTCGAGACCGGCTACATGGTGATCCTGGCCTACTACGGGGCCTGTTTCCTCTTCGCGATCCCGTGGCTGCGCGCGGGCGCGAAGACGCTCGCGATCGCGGCGATCACCGTCGCCGTGGCGGGCCCGCTGCTCTCCCATCTGATCAGGGCGCAACTGCTGCCCCGTGACCTGCTCTTCTTCGCGCCGGACCTGACCGCGGACGACGTCACGTCGACCGGGCTGCTGAAGGCCGCGACCGTCCTCGTGCTGACCGGCACGTTCCCCGCGTTGACGCTGATGGCGTACGTGTTCGCCGGAATGGCGATCGGGCGGATGGACCTGACCTCGCGCAGCGTGTGCCGACGGCTGTTCTTCGGCGGCTCGGCGCTCGCGGTGGGCGGGTATTTCGTTTCCTGGCTCGCGACCGGGCCGCTCGGCGGTATGCAGGCGATCTACCGGTCGCTCGAACCGGCCGCCGCGCAGATGGGGATGACGTCGCCGGAATTCCTGCGGCTGCACCAGACCTGGATCCACGGCACACCGCCGACCACCAGCTGGGCCTGGGAACTGCTGCCGACGGGTACCTCGTACACACCGTTCGACCTGCTGATCTCGATCGGGATCGCGGCAGCGGTGATCGGCGGCTGTCAGCTGCTGATGCCGAAGTTCGAGCGCGTGCTGCGGCCGCTTTCGGATCTGGGCGGGCGGGTGCTGAGCGCGTACGTGCTGCATTTCGTGGCGATCGCGCTGCTGTGGGACGAGACCGACGGCGACTCGATCTTCAGCGTGCTGCACTTCGTCGAGTTCTCGGTGGTGGCGCTGACCGCGGCGGTGCTGTGGCGGAAGTTCGTCGGGCGCGGGCCGCTGGAATGGGCGATGAACAAGCTGTCGAGCTGGCCGAAGTACCTGCTGCCCAGTGCTCGGGTGCCCGCTCAACGGCGGGGCTGAATTTCCCGATAGCGCGTGAAGGCCCCCTTCCCTCGACTGAGCCGAGGGAAGGGGGCCTTCACGCGCTAAGAGGTCAGGCGTTGAGTTCGTTCAGTTCTTCCAGGCTGGTCGGCACATGGAAGGGCGGCGTGCTGGTGCCCATGATGCGGTAGCGGTCCCACGGGTCCGGGTCGGAGAGCTCGCCCTTCGCGCTGTACTCGCCCGCGCGGATCTCGACGGCGGTCTTCTTACCGCCGGCGGCCGCCGACACCTGCTCGTTGGTGGCGACGCGGCCGTACCAGCGGTAGTACCCGTCGATGGGCTGGAAGTAGCCCCGCAGGTCCACCGTGGTGGCGATCTCGGTCCCGTCGATCACGAGGACCGCTTCGCCGGCGTAACCGTCTTCGTCGTGCTCGCTCATTGCGCCTCCGATTCCTTCCGCATCTGGACGACCTTGTTCTCTTCGAGCGGCAGGTTCGGGTCGATGACGATGCCCTGCTGCCGGGAGAGGCCGTCGATCGCGGCCCAGATGATCTGCGTCAGGTACTCGACGACGCTGTCGCGGCCCATCGAGCGTCGGTCCAGCCACCATTCGCCGGTGCTCTGCACCATCCCGACGATGCCGTGCGCCCACGGTTCGGCGGCGCCGGAGTCCATGTTGAACATCCGCATGTAGTCGCCGAGCAGCGCGGTCAGCGCGGTGGCGATCAGTTCCTTGTCCTCGGCGACGACGTCGGACTTGACGACCACCTTCTCCTGGAGGCCGCCGCGCGCGAGCAGGCGGTACAGGTTCGGGTGCTCCTCGATGACGCTGAAGAAGGAGTCGAGCGCCATCCGGATCCGGGGGACCGGGGCGAGCTCGGAGTTGATCGCCGGGATCAGCCGCTGGAAGAGGATCTCCGTGCCGCGCTGCCCGAGCGCGACGTACAGATCCGCCTTGTCGTCGAAGTGCCGGTACAGCACGGGTTTCGTGACACCCGCTTCGGCGGCGACGTCTTCCATGCCGAGGTCGGGGCCGTGCGTATCGAGCGCGCGCAGGGCGGCTTCGACGAACTCCGCGCGGCGCGCGATCCGGTGCTTGCGCCAGCGGTCGCGGCGGGCGTCGCCCGTGTCGGCCTCACCCGCCGTGGGGTGCTTGCTCGACTGCTTGCTGTTGCGCTTGACACGTTCGATCACCCCAGTCATGCTACCAGAGGTAACTGTTACCACGAGTTACAGATAGGGGTGTGTCGGCAATGACGCGGGCGCTGAAGGAAACAGACCGGGAGAAGACGGCCGAGCGGCTGCTCAAGTCCTCCGCGAACAAGTTCTACGATCCCGACGTCGACATCGACTGGACCGCCCCGCTCGTCGACGGGAAGCGGTACATCCCGGCGCACCGTTCTTCGCTCTACGGCACGAAACTGTGGGACTCGCTGTCCGAAGAGCAGCGCATCGAACTCGGCAAGCACGAGGTCGCCAGCGTCGCCACGACCGGGCTGTGGTTCGAAATCCTCCTGATGCAGATGCTGCTCAAGGAGGTCTACGACGAAGACCCGACCAGTTCGCACGCCCAGTACGCGTTGACCGAAATCGCGGACGAATGCCGTCACTCGACGATGTTCGCGCGGATGGCTTCGCGGATCGGCTGCCCGTCCTACGGGCCGGTGCCGTGGTTGCGGCGGCTGGCGAAACTGATGCCGACCATCAGCTACGGCCCCGCGCGCTACGGCGCGATCCTCGTCGCCGAAGAGGTCCTCGACCGGCTTCAGCGCGAGCAGATGAACGACCCGGACATCCAGCCGCTGGTGCGCATGGTCAACCGGATCCACGTGCTCGAAGAAGCCCGACATGTCACCTTCGCCCGCGAAGAGGTGACTCGCGGGATGGCGAAACTGTCGAAGAAGGAAATCCTCTATCAGCAGTTCATCATCGCCCTGATCTCGTACTTCGTGACGCGGGCCTTCATCAACCCGAACGTCTACAAGGCCGTCGGCATCCGTCCGCGTGACGGCGTCGAGGCCGCGCTGAACAACCCGAACTGGCGCGAAAGCATCCAGTGGGCAGGCGAGAAGATCATGCCGTTCCTGCAGGAGTCCGGGCTGGTCGGCAAACCGGGCATGTACTTCTGGCGCAAGTCCTTCCTGCTGCCGGGGAAGCGATGAAGAGCGTCAAGCAGCGCGACGCCGTCTCGTGGGACCCGTCGCGGCAACATCGGTTCGTGACCGGTGACGGCACCGCCCTGCACGTCGAGACGAGCGGGCCCGCCGACTCCGAGCTCACGCTGGTGCTCGTGCACGGCTGGACCCAGGACCACCGGACCTGGGACGGCGTGGTGTCGCGGCTCGGCGACTCCGTCCGGACCCTGCGCTACGACCTGCGCGGCCACGGTGGTTCCGCGCCGGCGAAACCGGGCACGGCCACGATCGCGACCCTCGCCGACGACCTCGCCGAGCTGATCGAAGACCGCGTCCCGAACGGGCCGATCGTGCTCGCCGGGCACTCCATGGGCGGCATGACGATCATGGAACTTTCGCGCAGGCACCCCGATCTCGTGGCCCGGCGCGTCGCAGGGGTCGCGTTCGTCGCCACATCGTCCGGTGAGATGGACCGGATCACCCTCGGCCTGCCGGGGATCGCGGGCAGCGGCGCGGCGAGGTTCGAACGGAGGCTCGCGAAGCTGCTCGCGAAGAACCGCCGGGACGCCTTGCCGCTGCCGCTGTCGGTGGTGCGGCCCGGTGCGCGGCTGCTCGTCTTCGGGCGGCGGCCTCAGCGGGCCGACGTGGACTCGGTCGCCGAGCAGTTGCTGTGCGCGCATCCGGCGAGCGTCGCGGGATTCCAGGACGCGATCTCGCGGCACGACTGCCGGGTCACGCTGGCCGCGCTGCAGGGCAAGCCGGTGATCGTGCTGGCGGGGGAGCGGGATCGGCTCTGTCCGCCGCCGCACGCCAAGGTCATCGCCGACGAGCTGCCGGAAGCCGAATTCGTGCGCTATCCGGGGGCGGGGCACATGCTTCCGCAGGAGCGGGCTCAGGAGGTTTCGGACCGCATCGCGGCACTCGTCCGCCGCGCCGCGAGGGTCTGAAAAGGGAGCAAGGGACCTTTGCTACCACTTATCTCGACATTAAGACAGGTGGTAGCAAAGGTCCCTTGCTCTCTTTCCGCAGGTCAGGGTCTCGGCGAGGTGGTTGTGCGTGTCTGAGAGGACGGCGCGTGTGATCAGGTGGACGACACGCGTGACTGGGTGGACGACACGCGTGTCGCCGGGGCCGAAGGCTCCTTTCGCCGCATCGGACGCAGTGAAGGGAGCCTTCAGCACACGCACGACAGCGAATAAACGCCCAGACAGGGGCCAAGTGGTTTTCGCGACGTGCGGTCGGCGCGGGTGGTAGCAAAGGTCCCCTACTTTCAGAGGGACGTGTAGCCGTTCGCCAGCAGACGGACGCCCGCCTCCCGATAGGCGTCCTGGTCGTCGACGGCGAGCGTGGCCAGCCCGTCGACGTAGCGGTTGAACATGCAGAACGCGGCCGCGATCAGGACCGTGTCGTGGATTTCGACGTCCGTCGCGCCCTCCGCGCGGGCGGTCTCGATCAGGTCCTCGCCCACCGACTTCCCGCTTTCGCCCACGGCGAGCGCGACGTGCAGGAGCGCCCTCACCTTCGCCGACACGGGGGCGCCGTCGACGTCCTTCCACGCCGCCTCCACGACCGGCATGCCGCCTTCGAGCGCTTCGGCGGCGACGGCGGCATGGCTGCGTGAGCAGAACGTGCAGTCGTTGCCGCGCGAGACGACCGCGCCGATCAGTTCGCGTTCGCCCACGCTGAGGCTGCTCGGGCCGCGAAGCAGGACCTCGGCGAGCTGCCCGAGCGGCGCCGCCGTCTCCGGCCGGTAGGCGAACAAGCCGGTGATGCCGGGAAGGTTCTCGTCGAGCGCGATATGCGGCATGGTGACTCCTCGCGGATCGGCAACGCGGTCACTCGATTAATAGCCGAAACCGGGCTCGTCGCGATGCCGCTGGATTGCTCGACACGAGGGGGCGGGTGTGATCATCAGAATCCGGGGGCGTGCGCTTCCCGACGGCGAGTACGTCGATCTCTACGCCGACGGCGACCGATGGACCACAGACCCGGTCCCGGGCGCGGAACTGGTCGCCGAAGGCTGGCTCTTGCCGGGCCTCGTCGACGCCCACACCCATCCCGGGGCCGAGGAGCCCGGCGACCCGATGGACGAAGAGATCCTGCGCGCCGATCTGCACCGGCACGTCGACGCCGGGGTCACGATGATCCGCTCGCCGGGGCTGCCCGGTGAGCCGCCCGAGTGGTTCGGCGCCGAACCCGGACTGCCCCGCGCGGTGCACGCCGGGCCGTGGATCGCCCAGCACGGCCAGTTCTTCGACGGCTGGGGCCGCCGCGCCTCGCACGCGGAGCTCCCGGGATTGGCCGCGGCACAAGCGAAACGCACCGGTTGGGCCAAGATCATCGCCGACTGGCGGGTGGGGGACGACGCCGTGCCGTCCGACGTCATGACCGCGGTCGTCGAGGCGGTGCACGCGGTCGGCGGCCGGGTCGCGGTGCACTCGCAACACGCCGCCGGAGGCGAAGCGGCGGTGGCCGCGGGGGTCGACTCCGTCGAACACGGGATGTGGCTCGATCCCGCTCACCTGCCGGACATGGCGGCCCGCGGAACCGCGCTCACGCCGACGCTCTCGGTGTTCCAGGCGGCGCTGGGGAGGGTGCGGAACCGTGAGGACAATCCTCAAAAACGCTGGTTCGCGGGCGGGGCGGAGGCACATCCCGCGCTGGTCGTGGCGGCGGCGGAGGCGGGGGTGAAGATCCTCGCCGGGACCGACTCCCGGCCGCATGGCCGGGTGGGCGCCGAAATCCGCGCCCTCGCGGAGGCGGGGCTGCGACCCCACGACGCCCTCGCCGCGGGCTCGTGGGCCGCGCGCGAATACCTGGGGTTGCCCGGGCTGGTTCCGGGCGCGCCCGCCGACGCCGTCGTCTACGCGGAAGATCCGCGTGAGGACCTGGAACGGCTCGAACATCCCATCGCGGTAATTCTCCGGGGTGTTCGCGTCAGGTGAGCTAACGTGATCTTTTCGACTGGGGAGTTGGAAGAATGAAACGAAACAGATCGATCCTGTCCGTTTTCAGCCTCACCATCGCCGTCGTCCTCGGCGCGGTCCTGCTCACCGACCTGGGCGGCGGGACCACCGAAGCCGGGAGTGACGCGGAATTCACCGGCACCGGCCGGGTCGTCATCCGCGACGCTTCGATGGTGCTCACCATGGATCCCGGCCTCGGCGAAGGGCCGCTCGGCGCCCTCGCCGACGCCGACGTCGTGCTGGAAGGCGCCAAGATCAAGCAGGTCGGCAAGGACCTCGACGCGGGCACCGCGCGAGTCGTCGACGGCCGCGGCAAGATCGTGCTGCCCGGCTTCGTCGACCTGCACAACCACCTGTGGCAGTCGCTCATCCGCGGCTGCGCGGCCGACAAGGAACTCATCGGCTGGCTCGGCAAATGCGTCATCCCGCTGTATCGCGCCCCGGTGACCGACGCGGACGCGTACGCGGGCACGAAACTCGCGGCGGCCGACGTCGTCTCGACCGGGATCACCACGGTCACCGACTGGTCGCACGCGTTCAACACCGACTTCGCCAAGGGCGGTCTCCGCGCGCTCGGCGAGTCGAAGCTGCGGTTCCTCTACTCCTACAACGGCACCACCGATCCCGCGCTGCAGAACGAGATCCGCCGCGTGAAGCGCGAGGTCATCGATCCGAACCCGTTGGCGCGCCTGCAGATCGGCACGCATCCGTCCACGGGGAACTTCCCGAGCGTCGAAGCCTCGGAGAAGCTCGCGCGCGAACTCGGCGTCTCGTTGAACGTGCACCTGCTCGAATCGAAGGCCGATCTGACAGCGGGGCAGATGGACGCGCTCCGGCGCGCGAACGCGCTGCACCCCGGGCTGGTGACGAACCACGTCATCCAGACCACCGACGCCGATCTCGACGAGCTCGCGGCGGCCGGGGTCGGTGTGGCGCACAACCCGCTTTCGAATATGCGGCTCGCGTCGGGTGTCATCCGGCTGCCGGAGATGAAGAAGCGGAACATGAAGGTCGGCCTCGGCCTCGACGGCGGCACCAACGACACGAGCGACATGTTCAACGTGATGCGCGCGGCCGTCGGTCTCCAGCGGGCGACCACGACGGATCCGGCGGTCTACCCGACCACGGCGGACGTCCTGCGCATGGCGACCCTCGGCGGCGCGGAGGCGCTCGGGATGGACAAGGAGATCGGGTCGCTGACGCCGGGCAAGCGGGCGGATCTCCAGGTGGTCGACGCGCAGGCGGTCAACTTCGCGCCGAAGGTGGACTGGGTGAATCAGCTGGTCTTCAACACCCAGCCCGCGAATGTCTCGTGGGTGTTCGTCGACGGCCGCGCCCTCAAGCGCGAAGGACGCGTTGTCGGTATCGACACCGCGAAGGTGGTCGCCGACGCCCAGGCCGCCGCGGACCGCCTGAAGAAGCTCCTGCCGCAGTGACCTGACGCAATTCGTCCTCTGAATGCGGTAGTCGCCCGCGCAAGGACCGCATTCAGAGGACGAAACGCGGGGGTCAGTGCTGGAGGGGGAAGCCACCGCCGATGCCTCGCCAGGCGAGGTTGGCGGTGAGCGCCACGGCCTCTTCGCGGCTCATCGACTTGTGGTGCGCCAGCCAGAACCGCGCGCTGACCTGCGAGAGGCCCACGAGGCCGACGGCGAGCAGCCGGGCCTTGTCCTCGTCGAGGCCCGCGTCGGCGGTGATGGTCTCGGTGATCGCGTCGACGCTGGCCGACGTCGCCCGGTCCACCGCCTCCTGGACGGCAGGCTCGCCGCGCAGGTCGGACTCGAAGACCATGCGGAAGGCACCGGCGTCGTTGTTCACGAAGTCGAAGAACGCGCCGACGGTGGCCGGCACGCGTTGCTTGTTGTCCGACGTGGAGTCGAGCGCGTCCTTGACCCGCCGCACCAGTTCGTCGACGTGGCTCTCCAGCAGCGCGATGTAGAGGTCGAGCTTGCCGGGGAAGTGCTGGTAGAGGACCGGCTTGCTGACGCCGGCCTCTTCGGCGATCTCGTCCATCGCGGCGGCGTGGTATCCGTTCGCGGCGAACACCCGCTGCGCGGCGGCCAGCAGCTGGGCGCGGCGTTCCGTTCTGGGCAGGCGGACACCTCGGGCCTGCAGTCGCGCCATTTCTGTCATCGTTCCTCCAGTAGCCGCGGGCTCCGCGGGGCGGGGTCACCGCCGCGTGAAGTGAGCTCGAGATTACTCGCCGGTACAGCCGGACCGCCAAGGGTCAGGCATCCTTGATGCTGTGTCTTCTCCAGTTTCCCGTGCCGCCAGGGGCCGCCCTCCGCTGACCCATGTGCCGTTGTCGCGCAGGTCATTGCCCTCGCTGGACCCGGCGCCGCCCCCTTGGCCCGGGGAAACAATAGGTGTCGGCGGGGTGAAATTGCACATCCGCCGGACACCGGGCGGTCCCGAGGCGGCCGTCTACGTCCACGGCCTCGGCGGTTCGTCCACGAACTGGACCGACCTCGCCGCCCTCCTGGCGCCCCAGGCCGCGGGCACGTCGGTCGATTTGCCGGGTTTCGGCTACTCGGAGCCGCCCGACGGCTTCGACTTCAGCCTCGACGCGCACGCCGAGGTCGTGGCGAGCCACATCGAGAGCCTCGACGCGGGGCCCGTGCACCTGTTCGGCAACTCGATGGGCGGGGCCGTCGCGCTGCTCGTCGCGGCCCGCCGCCCGGAACTGGTGAAGACGCTGACGCTGATCTCGCCCGCGATGCCGGATCTCCGCCCCAGCATGAAGCGGCTGTCCGACCCGCGGATGGCGTTCGCGTACCTGCCGCTGATCGGCCCGGGGGTGCGCCGGCGGCTCGCCGCGCTCGGCCCGCGTGAACGCGCCATGCAGGTCATCAAGCTGTGCTTCGCCGACCCGAGCCGGTTCGCGCAGAGCAGGCTGGACGAGCTCGAAGAGGAACACAGCGCCCGCGCCGGATTCGCCTGGGCCGCCCCCGCGCTGGCCCGCAGCACGTTCGGCATCTTCCGCACGTGGTCCGCGCGCGGCCCGGCGTCGCTGTGGGCGGTCGCGCCGGCCGTCGACGCGCCCACGCTCGTCGTGTGGGGGCAGCACGACCGGGTGATCTCCGTCCGGCGCGCCGAGCGCACCGCCCGGCTACTTCCGCACGCGCGGTTGCTCGTTCTGCCCCGAACCGGCCACGTGGCGCAGATGGAACGCCCGAATGTCGTAGCGAAGGCCGTTTTGGGGATGTGGGAATCGGTCGAATCGGGCACCTGGTAGCCCATTCGGGTGGCCGGGACACGCCGGGTGAAGCGCCGGTCGCTCACAACATCACAGTTCGGTTATGGCACCCTGGTGCGCGTGGATCGGGTAAAGCAAGGCGCGCAGGGCGAAGGTCGGCGGTCTCAGTACTCCGCCTCCACCCGTCGTCCGCCGCGCGCCCAGCCCCGGACCGCCGACGCCCCGCGCACCGGCCAGTACCGGCCGACGCCGCCGCCGTCGCAGCGGCTCGACGAGGACCGTTACCGTCCCGGCGGCCGCCGGACCAGCGCCCAGCCGCTCAGCGCGTCCTGGAAGCCGCACGAGACCGGCGCCGCCAAGGCCAAGGCCGCCAAACGCAAGGGCGGCATCGGTCAGTTCGCCAAGACCTACGGCTGGCGCGTGTACGCGCTGCCGATCCTCGTGGTGATCACCGCGCTGGTCGTGTTCAACACCGCCACCGGCCCGGCCGAGCCGATCGCCTCCGACGGCCAGACCCAGGCCACGGCCGATGGATCCGCCGGCAACGGCGGCGAACCGGGCGCGGGGGTCGACGGTGGCGGCGATGTCCTCCCGGAGAACCCCGCCAAACCGGTCGACCTCAAGATCCCGACCGCGGACCTGCCCAAGGGCGGCCCCTTCACCGAGTCCGGCAAGGGCACCTATCACGTGGTGCCGGGCAAGGGCGAAAAGGTGGGCACGGGCCAGCTGTTCACGTACACCATCGAGGTCGAGGACGGCATCGATCAGGCCAGCTACGGCGGTGACGACAGCTTCGCCGCGATGGTGGAGGGCACCCTGTCCAATCCCAAGAGCTGGACGTGGGACGGCAAGAAGGCGCTCCAGCGCGTCGACGCGAGCTTCCCGAATCCGAGCTTCCGGGTGAGTCTCACCACACCGAACACCACGCATCGCGCGGACGTCTGCATGTTCCAGATCACCTATGAGACGTCTTGCTACCGCTCGAGTTTCGACAAGCGCGTGGTGATCAACCTCGCCCGCTGGGTGCGGGGGGCGATGGCCTTCGAGAGCGACATGACGGGGTACCGCCAGTACGCCATCAATCACGAGGTCGGGCACGCCTTGGGCGGAAAGCACGTGGGCTGCCCGGAGAACGGCGCGGTCGCGCCCGTCATGATGCAGCAGACCTTCGGCGTCTCGAACGACTTCGTGGCGCAGCTGAACAATCTCCCCGGCGGCGACCGCGGCAAGGTGCCCGCGGACGGCAAGGTGTGCAAGCCGGGCTCCTGGCCGAACCAGACACCCTAGTCCAAGCCGTCTCACCTGCTGGAACATCCCAGGATATGAAACAGGGGAAGTCGTTTCCGCCTGTCGGTGTTGTAGATACTGGGATGCGACCCGCGATCCACGCGAGATGGAGGACCCGATGTCAGGCACGCTGCCGCCGCTCGTCGAGCCGGCCGCCGAGCTCACCAAGGAAGAGGTGGCCCGGTACAGCCGTCACCTGATCATCCCGGACGTCGGGGTGACCGGGCAGAAGCGGCTGAAGAACGCCAAGGTGCTGGTCATCGGCGCCGGTGGCCTCGGCAGCCCGGCGCTGCTGTACCTCGCCGCGGCCGGGGTCGGCACGCTCGGCATCGTCGACTTCGACGAGGTCGACGAATCGAATCTGCACCGTCAGGTCATCCACGGACAGTCCGACATCGGCAAGCTCAAGGCCGCGTCGGCGCAGGAGACGATCGCCGAGATCAATCCGTTCGTGAAGGTGCACCTGCACACCGACCGGCTCGAATCGTCGAACGCGCTCGAACTGTTCGAGCAGTACGACCTGATCCTCGACGGCACCGACAACTTCGCGACGCGGTACCTGGTCAACGACGCCGCCGTGCTCACCGGCAAGCCCTACGTGTGGGGCTCGATCTACCGGTTCGAGGGACAGGCGAGCGTGTTCTGGGAGGACGCGCCGAACGGCAAGGGCCTCAACTACCGCGACCTCTACCCCGAGCCGCCGCCGCCCGGCATGGTGCCGTCGTGCGCCGAGGGTGGTGTGCTGGGCGTGCTGTGCGCGTCGATCGGCTCGATCATGGTCAACGAGGCGATCAAGCTGATCACCGGCATCGGTGAGCCGCTGCTGGGCAGGCTCGTCAGCTACGACGCGCTCGAGATGAAGTACCGCGAGGTCAAGATCCGCAAGGATCCGGAGACCCCGAAGATCACCGAGCTCATCGACTACGAAGCGTTCTGTGGCGTCGTGTCGGACGAAGCCGCTTCGGCCGCTTCGGGAAGCACGATCACTCCGGCGGAGCTCAAGGCCAAGTTCGACAACGGCGACAACTTCGCCCTCATCGACGTCCGCGAGCCGCACGAGTACGAGATCGTGAACATCAAGGGCGCGACGCTCATCCCGAAGGACAAGATCCTTTCGGGCGAGGCGCTTTCGGAACTGCCGCAGGACAAGCCGATCGTGCTGCACTGCAAGTCGGGTGCGCGGTCGGCGGAGGCGCTGGCGGCGCTGCACAAGGCCGGCTTCAAGGACGCGACCCACCTCGGTGGCGGCGTGCTGGCCTGGGCGCGGCAGATCGACCAGAGCCTGCCGACTTACTGACGTTTTGCGCGTGAAGGCCCCCTTCCCTCGGCTGAGTCGAGGGAAGGGGGCCTTCACGCGCGGGTGGGCGCCTCCGGCGGCCGCTGCAATGAAAGTGTCTTTCCTTGCAAATTTTGCAAGGAAAGACACTTTCATTGCACGCGCGGAGCCTTGGTGCCCGAAGTGGTAGCAAAGGTCCCTTGCTCCCTCGCGCGTCAGTAGCCGAGCGAGCGGCCGGTGAAGATCGCCCGCACGAACGTCGTGAACCCCGCCACGACATCGGTCCGGTTCCCACCGCGCGACTTCGGCACGGCGGCGATGATCTCGGCGTCGGTCAGCGGGTGGGTCTTCCCGGCCAGTTCCCGCAGTTCCTCGGGTTTCCAGTTGTGGTTGCCCGCGACGTGCACCGACAGCGCGCCACGCCGTTGCACGAACTCGATCCGCTCGGCGTCGCGCCGCACGAATTCGCCGTCCCCGACTTGGGTGCAAGTCGTGTTTCCGAGGCGCCAAGAGGTCTTCACCGCTGTCTCGCAGCTCTCGACGACGTCGGTCGCGAAGGTCCAGACGGGCGAGATCCACAGCTGGGGCGTGTACTCGACGATCAGCGACCCGGAGTCTTCGGTCGTCTTGGTCGGGAGCCGGTGCGGGCCGAGGGCCGCGGCGAGGGTGCGGTCGCGGGGGACGCCGGTCGCGGCGAGGCGTCGCGCGGGGGTGTCCAAAGGCAGCGACGCGGGGACGGCGATCCCGCCCGCCACGAGCACCATCAGGAGGACACCCGCGCCCACCTGGACGCCGACTCCCCGCGCGAACACGCCCGCGACGAGCAGCACCGGCACTCCGAGGAACGGCACCGCGAACCACGGATCGAACGCCTCCGCCACCTCCAGCACGAAGATCGCACCGAAGACGCCGGAAGTCCCGGCGACGAAAGCCCACGCCAGCCGGCGCCAAGGCTTCGCGACGGCCGGAAAAGCCTCTGGCGCCAAGAAACCGACGAGGTAGACCACCCCGATCGACACGAGCGGGACCGGCAACGCGATCCACGGGACGTGCAGGAACGCGGCCAGCGGGAGCAACAGGCCCACGGTGACCGCGCCCAGCGTTCCGAGCAGCCACAGTGAACCGAGCGCGAGGGCGGTGAGTTGCCCGTCGGTGAGGCGCCGCTGCGCCGTTCGGGGGATCACGGTCGAAGAATGGCAGGTCAGAAGCGATCGTGTCATGAGTATCGCTACTCAAGACCAGCGCGTCTTCTCGTTCGTGGCACGGAAGACGGGGTAACGTCCCGAGCCGTGCGTGCCACCCTTGAAAGCCCTCCGGAACACGTCTGTTCGGCGTTCGGCGGACGTACCGGTGACGCGGAACCGATGCCGGGCACCGATTCCTGGCGTTACAACGATCTCGTGCTCAAGCCGGTCGTGGACAAGTCGCGGACGCTGTGGACGGCACGGGCGCTGGAAGCCGTCGACGAGCCGGGGCTGCGGGTCGCGAAGCCGGTCCGGTCCAGTGACGGCCGTTGGGTGGTCGGTGGCTGGTCGGCGAACCGGTTCGTGTCCGGCACGGCCGAACACCGCTACGACGAGGTCGTGCATGCGGCGGTCAAGCTGCATCGCGCGACGGCCGGTCTGCCCCGGCCGGATTTCCTGGGACGGCGCACCGATCTCGAGGCGCTGGCCGACAAACTCGCCTGGGGCGAGGCGGACATGCCGCTCGACGAGAACAAGGGCGGCCGCTGGTTCGAGGTACTGGCGGGATCCCGAAGACCGGTCAAACTGCCGGACCAGGTCGTCCACGGGGAGCTGCTCGCCGGCGTGCTGTTCGACGGTGACGAGGCCCCCGGCATCGTCGATTTCGTGCCGTACTACCGGCCCGGTGAGTGGGGCGCCGCGATCGTCGCGGTCGACGCGCTGGCCTGGGGCGGCGCCACCATCGATCTCCTCGAACGCTGGGCACATCTGCCCGAATGGCCGCAGCTTCTCCTGCGGGCCGTCCTCTTCCGCCTGGCGGCCAACGCCCTCGACCCGCGGTCGACCCGGGCGGCGCACGACGGACTTCGTGCCGCCGCCCGGGACGTGAGCGCGGTGCTGTAGTCACTCGGTGCGCAGGTTCTCCGTCTTCGCCGCCGAGCGCACGGACGGCACCGTCGACGCCGTCACCAGCAGCACCGTCACGACGGCCGCCGCGGCCAGCAGCGCGACCGCGGGCCAGTCGACGTACGGCCCGTCCCAGAACAGCCGCTTGCCCAGCGCGGCGACGGCGATCCCGGTCGCCGTCGCGAGCACGATGCCCAGCAGCAGCGGAATCCCGTTCTGCCACAGCAGGGACCGGACGATCACCCGCACCGGGACACCGGTGGCGGACAGCGCGCCGAGGGCCCGCCGCCGTTCCCGGACCTGCTCCTGGGCGAGCACCAGCAGGCTGACCCCGGCCAGCAGCAGGACGAACAGCGCGCCGCCGAGCAGGATGTCCCGCGCGTCGTCGAACATCCGGGCCTCGGTGGAGGCCCGCTCCCCGTTGTAAGCCGCCACGGTGACCTGTCCGCTGTACGGCGCCACCGAGTTCCGCACCAGCTCGACGAAATCCGGATTCCCGGTCGTCCCGCGCAGGCTCGCCGTGACCGAGGCCGCCGCCAGGTCGACACCCGCCACCGCGGCGGGCGTCGCGAGCACTTGCGGTCCCAGGGAGTCGGCGACGCTCGACGGCTTCATCTCGAACGGTCGCGGTGTGACCGGAACGGTCCAGGGCTGCTCCCGTTTGTCGTTGCCCGTGACCTTCGTCGACTGTCCTCTGTGGAGGAAGGCGGGGTCGGCGAACACGTCGCCGTCGCGGCAACCGGTCGCGGTGGTCGTCACCTCGATCGTGGCGCAGTCGGCGACGGCGAACAGCACGAGCGCGCCGTCCTGGCGCTTTCCGTCGACGAACAGCGAGCGCAACGCCTGGAAATCGGCCGCGCCGGGAACAGCGCGGACCGCGGCGATCACCCGATCGGCCACCGGACCGTCCGCGTAGACGGTGATCCGGCCTCCCGTGCTGTCTTGACGATCGGCCTCCATCGCGGCCTGTCCCGCCAGGAGGCTCTGCAGCGCGATCGCCCCGGCGAGAACCACGCACAGACCCGCGACCACCCGTGACGGGGTCCCGCTGTCGCTCTGCAGACGGCGGATCGCCAGCTGGAACGACGGCGGCCCGCCCTTGATCCGGGAAACGGCACGTTCCAGCAGCCACGGCAGCAGTGCGGGAATCCCGACCATCAGCAATGCGGCGCCGCCGATCAGCGCCCAGCGGCCGAGTTCGCTCGCGACACCGAAATCCGGCGCGATCAACAGGATGCCGAGGACGACCGGCAGCAGCCGCCACCACAACCGGCGCTTCGGCGGTGCGGTCTCGCGGACGACACCGAGCGGTTCGACGACCAGATGCCGCTGGGACGCCCAAGCCGTCGCCACGGTCAATGCCGGGACCGCGAGCACGATCAGCACCACCAGCGGCCACGACGGCGTCAGGTCATGGGGATACACCCCGAACCGGAACACCTGGAAGCCCGCCGCCGCGCCGCGGAAGAGCAGGAACAGCGCGCTACCGAAGACCAGGCCTGCCGCGGCGCCCGTGAGGGATTCCGCCGCGGTGATCCGGCGTAGTTGCGCGAGGGACGAGCCCGCCAGCCGTAACGCGGCGAGCCGCCGGTCCCGAGCGGCACCGCCGAGCCGGGAGACCGTCCCGACGAAGATGAACACCGGCGTGAGCAGGACGAAGAGCCCGAGCAGCAGGAGGGCCAGGATCCCGTTTTCGATCAGGTCGTGGTAACCGGGCTCGGCGCCGAAGCCGTAGATCGTGCGTGCGTCCCGCATCGCGTCCGTGCCGACGTAGGCGACCAGATCGTTCGGATTGAGCGTGGTCTCTTCGGCGATGAGCCCCGCCGGCTTGCCTGGCAGACGAGGCCGCAGCAGGCCGCTGGTGTCGGACGCGACGAGCTCTGCCAGCTTCGGCGAAAGGAAGACCTCGCCCGGCGCGGGCAGTCGGTCCACTCCCGGCGGGATCGGCGGATTCGGGCCCGTCGGCCGTAAGTGGACGAGCGAGATCGCCTGACCGCGGAAGTCGGTCGTCGTCGCGCTGTAGTCCAATGGCGCGACGCCCGGGACCGGTTCGCTCCGCACGGAAGCGGCGAACGTGCGCTGGTCGCGGTTCTCCTTGATGGTGCCCGCGGAGGCGCCGAGAAGCAGGATCGCCACCGCGAGGCCGATGCCGGCCGTGCTCAGGGCGAGCCTGACGATCGAGCCCCGGCCGCCCCCGACGGCCAGCCGGAACCCGAGCATCAGGTCTTCGCGCCCGGTCATCGGGTCACCGCCGGTTCGCGTGTCCGGCCGTCTCGCACGATGACCTCCCGGTCGGAGTAGGCGGCCACCCGCGGTTCGTGGGTGACCAGGACGACGGCGGCGTCGGTCTGTTTCGCCGCCTCGGACAGCAGGCGCATGACCAGTTCTCCGCTGAGCGTGTCCAGCGCGCCGGTCGGTTCGTCGGCGAAGATCACCGACGGTTCGGTGACCAGTGCCCTGGCCATCGCGACGCGCTGGCTCTGCCCGCCGGAAACCTGGCCGGGTGTGCTGTCGCCGACGTCGCCGACCGTCAGCCGGTCGAGCCAGCCGCGCGCGATCCGCTCGGCGGGGCGGCGCCTCATCCCGCTCAGCCGCAGCGGCAGCGCGACGTTCTCCAGGCAGGTCAGCTCCGGCACGAGCTGCCCGAACTGGAAGACGAAGCCGAATTCGGTGCGCCGCAGGGCACTGCGTTCGGCGTCGGACATGCTCGCGAGGTCACGCCCGCGGAAGCGCACCCGGCCTTCATCGGGCCGGATGATCCCGGACAGGCAGTGCAGCAGGGTCGACTTCCCGGACCCCGACGGGCCCATGACCGCGACGATCTCGCCGGGTTCGAGCGTCAACCCGGCCCCGGCCAGCGCCTGGTTCGGGCCGAAGGCCTTGTGCAGGCCCAGCCCGTGTAACAACGGTGTTTCCACTGTGTGGTCCCCAGATCAGCGCGTCAGCTGGCGCGCGAGGTCGTCGAGGCGGGCGGCGGTGAGCTCCAGCCACCGCAGATCCGCCTCCAGATGGAACAGCGCGTGATCGCAGATCAGCTGGTCGGCGAGGTCGCCGTCGGTTTTGCGGGCGGTGAGCTCGCGCATGGCGCGCAGGTGGGAGCTCCGCTGCGCGTCGAGCAGATCCTGGGCGCCGCGGCCGGACAGGAGCGCGAGCACGACCTTGGTGTACAGCGTGTTCTGCAGGTAGACGGAGGGGTTTTCCGGGCTCTTCAGCCATTCTTCGACGTTGGTGACGCCGGCGTCGGTGATCGCGTACCGCTTCCGGTCCGGACCGCCGCCCGCTTCGACGCCGTTCTCCTCGACGAGACCGTTCTTCAGAAGCCGGTTCAGTGTCGAGTAGACCTGCCCGTAGTGCAGTGGGCGGTCTTGGCGGAACTGCTTGTCGTAGAGCTGTTTGAGGTCGTAGCCGTGCTTCGGACCGGCTTCGAGCAGGCCGAGCAGGGTGTTCCCGATGGACATGCGGGCGACTATACACAGTGTGTATACGCACGGTCTATACATCGAGTGAATAGTTCCGAGGGGCGCCCTCCCGACCTCACGGTGTGACGTCGATCGGCGGCGGGCAATGTCAAACGCCTGAAACATTCAGGAGTTTTCAGGTAACACGGCCTACCTACCTTCAAGCGCTATCGACGCCTGGAGGAGGTGCCCCGTGCCGCTCGCCGCCCCCACCGTGACCGCGGTGGACACGCACTGCCCGTACTGCGCCCTGCAGTGCGGGATGAGCCTCGACGGCGCCCGGGTCGCCCCGCGCGACTTCCCGGTCAACGCCGGCGGCCTGTGCCAGAAGGGCTGGACGTCGGGGGAACTGCTCACCTCGCCGTCCCGTCTGACCACGCCGCTGATCAGGGTCGGCGGAGAACTCCGGCCCGCGACTTGGGACCAGGCCCTCGACCTCGTCGCGAAGCGCCTCACCGAGATCCGCGCGGCCAAGGGGGCTGACTCGGTCGCCGTCTTCGGCGGCGGCGGGCTGACCAACGAGAAGGCCTATCTGCTGGGGAAGTTCGCGCGGATCGCGCTGGGCACCTCGCAGATCGACTACAACGGCCGGTTCTGCATGTCTTCGGCGGCCGCCGCCGGGATCAAGGCGTTCGGCGCCGACCGCGGGATGCCGTTTCCGGTCACGGATCTCGCCGACGCCGACGCGGTCTTGCTGATCGGCGCGAACCCGGCCGAGACGATGCCGCCGTTCACCCAGCATCTGCGGGGCGCGGACCTGATCGTCGTCGACCCGCGCCGCACGCCGACCGCCGAACTGGCCGGACTGCACCTGCAACCCGCGCCGGGTACCGACCTCGCGCTCGCGCAAGGCATCCTGCACGCCGTCGTGGCCGACGGCCTGCTCGACAAGTCCTATGTGGTCTCGAGGACGAACGGCTTCGAAGAGCTGTGGCGGTCGGTCGCGGCCTGGTGGCCGGAACGCGTCGAGCAGATCACCGGCGTCTCCGCCGCGGACCAGCGCCGCGTCGCCGCCAAGCTCGCCGCGGCCCGCAACGCCTACGTCCTCACCGCGCGCGGTACCGAGCAGCACGCCAACGGCACCGCGATGGTCAACGCCTGGATCAACCTCGCGCTCGCCCTCGGCCTGCCGGGGCGCGAGGGTTCCGGCTTCGGCTGCCTGACCGGTCAGGGCAACGGCCAAGGCGGACGTGAGCACGGGCAGAAGGCCGATCAGCTGCCCGGCTACCGCAAGATCGACGACCCGGCCGCGCGCGAGTACGTCGCCGGGGTGTGGGGCGTGCCGCCGGAATCGCTGCCGGGGCCGGGCCGGTCGGCCGTCGAGCTGCTGGAAGCGCTCGGTACCGAAGACGGGCCGAGCGCGTTGATGGTGTTCGGCAGCAACCTCGTCGTTTCCGCGCCCCGCGCCGGGAACATCCAGGACAAAGTGTCCTCTTTGGACTTCCTGGTGGTCTCGGATCTCGTCCTCTCGGAGACGGCGGCGATGGCCGACGTCGTCCTGCCGGTCACCCAGTGGGCCGAGGAGGACGGCACGATGACCAACCTCGAAGGCCGGATCCTCCTGCGGCGCAAGGCGATCGATCCGCCGTCCGGCGCGAAGACCGATCTCTACGTGCTTTCCGAACTGGCCCGACGCTTCGGTCAGCCCGAAGGACGTTTCCCGACGGACGCCGAAACCGTCTTCACCGAGCTCCGCCGCGCGTCCAAAGGCGGCGTCGCCGACTACTCGGGCATCACTTACGACCGGCTCCGTGACGGCGAAGCCCTTTACTGGCCGGTCCCGGCGGAGTCGCATCCCGGCACGCCGCGGATGTTCCTCGACTCCTTCGCGCACCCGGACGGCCGCGCGCGGTTCGTCCCGGTGGACCACGTCGGCCCGGCCGAGCCGCCGGACGCCGAATTCCCCTTGCAGGCCACCACCGGGCGGGTCCTGCAGCACTACCAGTCCGGCGCGCAGACCCGGCTGGTCAAGGAACTCAACGACGTCGTGGCGGAGGCCTTCGTGGAAGTTCATCCCGACACCGCTGCCCGCGCGGGGCTGGCCGAGGGCGACCTCGCGCTCGTGCGTTCCCGCCGCGGGGAGACCGTCGCACGTGTCCGCTGTGTGGCGTCGCTGCGCCCCGATCTGGTGTTCCTGCCGTTCCATTTCCCCGGTGAGGGCCGGGCGAACCTGCTGACCAACCCGGCGCTCGACCCGACGAGCCGGATGCCCGAGTTCAAGGTGTGCGCGGTCGCGCTCACCCCGGCCTGGGCCGTCGCGTGAGCCCCCGGTCGGTGGTCATCGCCGGATACGGGATGGCGGGCGCGCGGCTCGCGGACGAGATCCAGCGCCGCGATCCCGAGGGCGAGCGCGTGCGGCTCACGGTCGTCGGCGCGGAGGAACACACCGCGTACAACCGGGTGCTGCTCTCGTCGGTGGTCGCCGGCACCATGCGGCCCGAGGCCGTCCGGCTGCACGACGACGAGTGGCCGTCCCGCACCCGCGCGGATCTGCGCCGGGGGGTCTCCGCGACGTCGATCGACCGCGACGCGCGACGGGTCCACCTCGACGACGGGTCCACTGTGGACTACGACGCGCTCGTGCTCGCCACCGGCGCCAACCCGTGGATGCCGCCGGTCGAAGGGCTCGAACCCGGTCCGGACGTCGTCGCGTTCCGCACCCTCGACGACTGCGCGCGCATTCTCGACGCCGCCAAACTGGGCGCGCCGGTCGCCGTCCTCGGCGGCGGGCTGCTCGGGCTGGAAGCCGCGCGAGGCCTCGCCGGACGCGGGAATCTCGTCACCGTCGTGCATCCGATGCCGCACATCATGGAACGTCAGCTGGACGCGGAATCGGCCCGGGTGCTGACCAGGAAGCTCGAAGAACTCGGCGTCGCCTTCCGGCTCGGTGTCGGCGCCGCGCGCTACGTCAGCGGCGACGGGCTCAAACTCGACGACGGCACGCACGTGCCCGCCGATCTGATCGTCGTCTCCACCGGCGTCCGGCCCGAGACGAAACTGGCCGTGGACGCGGGGCTGACCGTCGAGGGCGGCATCGTCGTCGACGATCTGCTGCGCACCAGCGACGGCCGGATCCACGCGATCGGCGACTGCGCCAAGCATCCCGGCGCGTTCGGCGGGCTCGTGCAGCCCGCGTGGGAACAGGCCGCCGTCCTCGCGGATCTGGTCACCGGTACCAAGTCCGCGTCGCGCTACCGCGGCACCCAGGCGGTGACCCGGCTCAAGGCGCGCGGCATCGACCTCACCGCGCTCGGCGAGACGATGACCGGCGCGGACGACCCGACCGCCGAAGTGCTCACCTTCAGCGACCCGGCGGGCTGCCGTTACGGAAAGCTCGTCGTGCGCGAGAACCGGGTGGCCGGCGCCATCCTGCTCGGCCTGCCCGACGCGGCCGCGACGATCACCCAGCTCTACGACCGGGGCACCCCGGTGCCGGAAGACCGGCTGGCGGTCCTTTTAGGACGCTCGCTGCCGCCGGGCGCGCCGTCGGCGTCGAGCCCGGCCGATCTGCCCGCGTCGGCGGTCATCTGCCGCTGCAACGCGGTGACCAAGGGACGGCTCGTCGAAGCGTGGCGCGGCGGCGCCACCGACGTCGCCGCCCTCGCCGGGGCGACCCGCGCGACGACCGGCTGCGGCGGCTGCAAGGACGCCGTCGGCGGGGTCGCGAAATGGCTGGCCGCCCAGTGAACCCGAACGCATCCACCAAGGAGGACCTCATGGCAGCTCGTGGAAAGCGCTGGATCGAGCACTGGGATCCCGAGAACGAGCAGTTCTGGGAGGAGACCGGGAAGAAGATCGCCCGGCGGAACCTCTGGTTCTCCATCCTCGCCGAGCACATCGGCTTCTCCGTCTGGACACTGTGGTCGGTCATGGTCCTGTTCATGGGCCCGCAGTACGGCTTCTCGGCCGCCGACAAGTTCCTGCTGGTCTCCACCCCGACGCTGATCGGCGCGCTGATGCGGCCGCTCTACACCTTCGCGGTGGCGAAGTTCGGCGGCCGGAACTGGACGATCGTCAGTGCGTTGTTGTTGCTGGCGCCCACGATCCTGGCGGCGATCGCGATGGAGCCGGGCACCTCGCTCGGCACGTTCCTGCTGATCGCCGCGCTCGGCGGGGTCGGCGGCGGGAACTTCGCGTCGTCGATGACCAACATCAACGCGTTCTACCCCGAGAAGCACAAGGGCTGGGCGCTCGGGCTCAACGCGGGCGGCGGGAACCTCGGCGTGGCGGCGATCCAGCTGATCGGCCTGCTGGTCATCGGCACCGTCGGCGCCACGGCGCCGCGGGTGGTGCTCGCGATCTACATCCCGCTGATCGTCGTCGCGGCGGTCTGCGCGTACTTCTACATGGACAACCTCTCCTCGATGAAGGGTGACACCAAGGCGATGCGCGAGGTCGTCAAGGACCCGCACACCTGGGTGATGTCGTTCCTCTACGTCGGCACGTTCGGTTCGTTCATCGGCTACAGCTTCGCCTTCGGCCTGGTGCTGCAGAACCAGTTCGGCCGGACGCCGCTGCAGGCGGCGGCGGTGACGTTCCTCGGCCCGCTGCTCGGCTCGTTCTCGCGGCCGACGGGCGGCTGGCTGGCCGACCGGATCGGCGGCGGCAAGATCACCTTCGTGACGTTCGTCGGCATGGCCGCGGCGACCGTGGTGCTGATCCTGGCCTCGACGTCGAATTCGCTGGCGCTGTTCACCGTCGCGTTCATCGTGCTGTTCGTGCTCACCGGGATCGGCAACGGCTCGACGTACAAGATGATCCCGGCGATCTTCCGCGCCAAGGCGAAGGTCGCGATCAGCGAGGGCGCGGACGAGACGCTGGAGATGCTCAAGGCGCGCAAGCTGTCCGGCGCGTTGATCGGGCTGGCCGGGGCGATCGGCGCGCTCGGCGGGCTGTTCATCAACCTGGCCTTCCGCCAGTCGTTCGCGGACACGAAGAGCGGGGTGCCGGCGTTCGTCGCCTTCCTGGTCTTCTACGGCCTGTGCTTCGCCGTCACGTGGGCGGTGTATCTGCGCAAACAGCAGTCGGAGGTGGCGAGCACCCGGGGTCTGGCGCTCGCCGGAGCGGAGGTCTGATGCGGAAACTCGTCGTCGTCGGACATGGCATGGTCGCGCACCGGCTCGTGGAAGCCGTGCGCGCGGAGGACAAGGCAGGCCAGTGGCAGGTCGTGGTGCTCGCCGAGGAGGCGCGTCCCGCGTACGACCGGGTCGCCCTGACGTCCTATGTGGACACTTGGGATCCCGCTTCCCTCGCCTTGGAAGGTGCGGACTACGCGGGCGATCCGCTGGTCGAGCTGCGGCTCGGTGACGCCGTCGCCACGGTGGACCGCGAGCGCAAGGTCGTCGTCACCGAGGCCGGCTACGAGCAGCCGTACGACTCGCTCGTGCTGGCGACCGGTTCGCGGCCGTTCGTCCCGCCGGTGCCGGGTCACGACCTTCCCGGCTGCTTCGTCTACCGGACGATCGAGGATCTCGACGCCATCCGGGAAGCCGCGCAGCGGCCCGGCCGGGGACGTCGTTCGGCGGTCGTCATCGGTGGCGGGCTCCTCGGGCTGGAAGCGGCGAAGGCCTTGCGGGACATGGGTCTCTCGCCGCACGTGGTCGAGATGGCGCCGCGCCTGATGCCGCTGCAGGTCGACGAGGGCGGCGGCGGGCTGCTCCGGCGGCTGATCACCGACCTCGACGTGACCGTCCACACGGGAACGTCGACCGACGCCATCGAGCCGGACGGCGAACGCTACCTCGCGCGGCTGGGCAACGGCACGGAACTCGACGTCGATCTGGTCGTCTTCTCCGCCGGTATCCGGCCGCGCGACGATCTGGCCCGCTCGTCCGGCCTGGAAGTCGGTGCGCGGGGCGGGATCCTGGTCGACGACACCTGCCGCACGTCCGACCCCGCGGTGTACGCGATCGGGGAATGCGCGGCCGTGGACGGCAAGGTGTACGGCATCGTGGCGCCCGGCTACGCGATGGCGGAGATCGTCGCGGCGCGGCTGACCGGCGGCGAGGGCACGTTCCCCGAGCCGGACATGTCGACGAAGCTCAAGCTCATGGGCGTCGACGTCGCCAGCTTCGGTGACGCGCACGCGGCGACCGAGGGCGCGCTGGAGGTCGCGTTCAACGACGCCGTCGCCGGGACCTACAAGAAGCTCGTCGTCTCGGACGACTCGAAGACGTTGCTCGGCGGTGTCCTGGTCGGCGACGCGAGCGAGTTCAACACGCTGCGCGCGATGGTCGGCAGGCCGCTGCCCGCCGAACCGGGCGCGATCCTCGCCCCGGCCGGTGGCGGAGCGGCGGTCGGTGTCGACGCGCTGCCGGACGCGGCGCAGATCTGTTCGTGCAACGCGGTCTCCAAGGGCGCGATCACGCACGCGATCACCGAAGAGGGCTGCGATTCGGTCGCCAAGATCAAGGGCTGCACCCGGGCCGGAACCGCCTGCGGCTCCTGTGTCCCGCTGCTGGGCAAGCTGCTGACGGCATGCGGTGTCGAGCAGTCGAAGGCGCTGTGCGAGCACTTCACGCAGTCGCGCGCGGAGCTGTTCCAGATCCTGCAGGCCACCCGGATCACCACGTTCAGCGAGATGATCGACCGCTACGGCACCGGCACCGGCTGCGCGATCTGCAAACCGGCGATCGCGTCCATCCTGGCCACGCTGGGCAACGGGCACATCCTCGCCGGCGAGCAGGCGACCCTGCAGGACACCAACGACAAGTTCCTCGCGAACCTGCAGCGCAACGGCACCTACTCGGTGGTGCCGCGGATTCCCGGCGGCGAGGTCACGCCGGAGAAGCTCATGGTGATCGCGCAGGTCGCGATGGACTTCGGGCTGTACACCAAGATCACCGGCGGGCAGCGGATCGACCTCTTCGGCGCCACCGTCGACCAGCTGCCGCTGATCTGGCGGCGGCTCGTCGACGCCGGGTTCGAGTCAGGCCACGCGTACGGGAAGTCGTTGCGCACTGTGAAGTCGTGCGTCGGTTCGACGTGGTGCCGCTACGGCGTGCAGGACAGCGTCGGGCTCGCGATCGAGCTGGAGCTGCGTTATCGCGGCCTGCGCTCGCCGCACAAGCTGAAGTCCGCCGTTTCGGGCTGTGCGCGGGAATGCGCGGAGGCGCGGAGCAAGGACTTCGGCATCATCGCCACCGACAAGGGCTGGAACCTCTACGTCGGCGGGAACGGCGGCGCGACCCCTCGGCACGCCGATCTGCTGGTGTCCGAAGTGGACACCGAGACGCTGATCCGCACGATCGACCGGTTCCTGATGTTCTACGTCCGCACGGCCGACCGCCTGCAGCGCACCGCGCCGTGGGTCGAGGAGATGGACGGCGGGCTCGACCACCTGCGCGCGGTGATCGTCGACGACAAGCTCGGCATCTGCGAGGACCTCGACGCGGCGATGGCCAAACACGTCGGCGACTACGCCGACGAGTGGCGTGGTGTGCTGGAGGACCCGGAGAAGCTGGCGAAGTTCAGCTCGTTCGTCAACGCGCCGGGCACCCCGGACCCGACGATCTCGTTCCGCACCGAACGCGACCAGAAGGTGCCCGTGCTGCTGGGCATCCCGGAGGTGAAACAGTGACGACGTCGATCGAACGCACCTGGACCGCCGTCTGCGCGGCGGGCGCCGTCGCCGAATGGTCCGGTGTCGCGGCCCTGCTCGACGGTGGGACGCAGGTGGCCATCTTCCGCCTCCCCGGCGACCGGTGGTACGCGCTGTCCAATCTGGACCCGATCAGCGGTGCGGCGGTGCTTTCGCGAGGCATCGTCGGCGACGCGGGCGGCGTTCCCGTGGTGGCCTCGCCGGTGTACAAGGAACGCTTCGATCTGCGGACGGGATCCTGTCTCGACGCGGAAGGGGTCTCGGTCGCCGCGTATCGGGTCCGGGTCACCGGTGGTGTGGTGGAGGTGGAATTCTCGCCGTGACAGAAGTCCTTCCCCTGGCGGGATTCGTCATCGGGATCACGGCGGCGCGACGGGCTGAGGAGCTCGGCGCGCTGTTCGTGCGTAAAGGTGCGACCGTGCGCTACGGCCCGGCGATCCGGATCGTGCCGCTCGCCGACGACACCGAACTGCGGTCGGCCACCACGCGCCTGCTGGAAGAGCGGGTCGACGCCGTCGTCGCGACGACCGGGATCGGCTTCCGCGGCTGGGTCGAGGCGGCCGAAGGCTGGGGCCTGGGGGAGGAGCTGCTGGCCAGACTGGGGAAGGCTTCGCTGCTCGCACGCGGCCCGAAGGCCAAGGGCGCGATCCGGGCGGCCGGGCTTTCGGAGGATTACTCGCCCGCTTCGGAGAGCAACGCAGAAGTACTGAGACATCTGCTCGATTCCGGTGTGGACGGTCAGCGGATCGCGGTGCAGCTGCACGGCGAGCCGCTTCCGTACTTTGTGGACAGTCTGCGGGCGGCGGGTGCCGAAGTGATCGAGGTGCCGGTGTACCGGTGGGTCGGGCCGTCCGATCCCGGCCCGCTGGACCGGCTGCTGGACGGTGTCCTCGACGGTTCGGTGGACGCATTGCCGTTCACCAGCGCGCCCGCGGTGGCGTCCCTGCTGGCGGTGGCGAAGCGGACCGGGCGGCTGCCGGGAGTGGTGGGAGCACTGGAGAAGCGGGTCGTGGCGGCCTGCGTCGGGCCGATCACCGCGGCGCCGCTGGCCGCGCTCGGGATCCCGACGGTGCAGCCCACCCGGTCGCGGATCGGGGCGCTGGCGCGGACGGTGTCCGACGCGCTCGAAGCCCGGTCTCCGCGGCTGACCGCGGGCGGGCGGAGTATCGAACTGCGGGGCCAGGCGGCGCTGGTCGACGGGCAGTGGTGCGACATCGCGCCCGCGCCGATGGCCATGCTGCGGGTGCTGGCGGAATCGCCGGGGCGGGTGTTCTCGCGGCGGGAACTGGTCTCCGCGCTCCCCGACGGCGGCGAGGAACACGCCGTCGAGACCGCCATCGGCCGCCTGCGGAGCTCTTTGGGCACGCCGAAACTGGTCCAGACGGTGGTGAAACGCGGCTACCGGCTGGCCGTCGACCCCTGACCCCCGCATTTCGTCCTCTGAATGCGAAGACCGCATTCAGAGGACGAAATGCGGGGGGTGGGTCACGGGGTGAAGAGGTCGGTTTTGGTGATGAGGACGTGGTTGCCGTCCGGACCGGCGTTGGCCAGCACGACGGCGCCGCCCGCGATGAGGACGCGGCCGTCGGCGAGTTTGACCGCGCCGAACTTCGCCCTGCCGATGGTGAGTCCGAGCAGGGGACCCCATTGCCCGGTCGCGGGGTCGAAGATCTCGGAGTTCTGGTAGCCGGCGTCGTACCCGCCGTATTCGAGGCCGCCGATGGCCAGCACCTTGCCGGAGTCCAAGCGGATCAGGCGGAATTCGTCGCGCGGGATCCTCATCGCCGCCGCGTCGGTCCATTTCCCGGTGGCCGGGTCGTAGCGTTCGGATTCGCCGAGGCTGAATGGCGGGTAGTTCCAGTTCTGCGGCCCGCCGGTGTGACCGCCGGTGAGCAGCACGGTCCCGTCGGCGAGCATGACCATCTGCGCGCCGACGCGCGGCCGTCCCGTTTCGAGCGGGACCGGGGTGCCGATCGGCGTGGTGGGGCTCCACGTTCCCGCGACCGGATCGTAGATCTCGCAGAAGGTCAGGCCGACGAGGTCGCCGCCGGTTTCGACGAGGCCCGCCGCGACGAGCACCTTGCCGTCCGGCAGCAGCACCGCGGGGAACGCCGCCCTGGCGTGGATCATCGGCGCGGTCTCGGTCCAGGTGCCCGTCGCCGGGTCGTAGATCTCCGCCGCCGCGATCACCAGAGAGTCGATCGGCGGCCGTTCGCTCCCGCCGCCCATCACGAGCACCCGGCCGTCGGCCAGCGCGATCGCGTGATGGTTGCAGCGGGCGGTGTGCATCGAGCCGGTCGGGCTCCAGGTCCCGGTCGCCGGGTCGAAGACCTCCGCGGAGGTGAGGATGTTGGGCGAAGTGGACGGATGACCGTGGAAACCGCCCGCCGCCAGCACCTTGCCGTCCGGCAGGACGGTCAGCGAATGCAGGCGGCGGCTGGTCGCGAGCGAGCCGGTGACCGTCCACTGGCCACTGCCCGGGTCATAGAGCGCGGCGTCGGCGTATGTCACCGCACCGCGGTTGTTGCCACCGCCCGCGGCGAGGACACGGCCGTCCGGCAGCAGGACCGGACCTTCGTTCATGCCGTCCCATTGGCGTGCCCAGGGCAGGTCGCCGGTGGCCGCCCAGCCGCTCGCCGTCGTCCGGGGTTCCGTCTGTGTGCTCATGTCCTCGACGGTCGCCGCCGTGTCCTCCCGCGGCAAGCGGTTGCGCGATGGCCTACCTCTTGGGCACCCGGAACGGGACCGATCGGACCGCCTTCAAGCCCAGGCGACGCGGAAGCCGGGGAACTCCCTGGCGGCGGCGACGCGGGCCGCCTCCTCTTCGGCCGCCTTCCGGACGGCCGGGCGGAGGGCGTCGAACGCGGTGACGGTGAAGTCGAGCCGCTTCTTCCCGCTCGCCTTGGCCCGCCACACACCGGAGATCTCGCCGTCGGCCAGCAGCGCGCCGGGGCTGCCGAGGATCTTCCAGACCTCCTTCTGCCGGGCTTTGTCCGGTACCAGCACGGCGCGGTCGCGCGCCTGGACGAACGGGTCGAGCGGCGGCAGCAGGCGCACCACGTCCGGCTCCGGCGGGTTCTCCAGCAGTGCCAGCCGGTCTTCCGGCAGGAATGCCTTCTTGCCGTCGACGCGGATCTCGGCCAGGCCGTCCGGCCACATCGCGTCGACTCCGGTGCGGGTGGTCCCGACGTAGGCGGCGGCGTCCCCGGGAGCGGCGGGACCGTTGATCCGCAGGTAACCCTCGACGACGCGGGTGGCCGCCTTGGCGTCGGGCGACGTCTTGAGCCTGCCTCGCTTTTCCAGTGGTGCCAACGTCGCCGGGGTCGCGCCCGGCTCCAGCCGGACCCCGGCGTGGATCGACGCGACCCGCATCAACTGCTCGTAGACGTGCACGACACCGCAGCCGCGGCAGGCGTACGAGAGGCCCTCGGGGATCAGTTTCGTGACCGCGCCGCTCACCGCGCCCTTGGTCTGGACGCCGGTGACGACCTCGCGGATCGCCTTCGCCGCGGTGAACAACGCGTCCGTCGCGGACATGCCCGCGTCGTCGACCTGCTTGCGCTGCCAGAGGATCCGGGCCATCGCGTCCTTCTCGTCGAGAGGCACGAGGGCGGCCCGGATCGCGTCCAGTTCCGCGCGGCGGTGGAAGTGCGGCGCGCCGCGATGCGTCCACGCGAGCACGAAACGGTCGTCGTCCCAGACGCCGGGCGTGATATCTCCGTCGATCCGGGCGGCGAGGCCCAGCAGGGCGGTGTCCCGCACGGAATCCTGCAGCCCGAGGTCGAATACGGCCGCCGCGGCCGGATCCGTCTCCTCGCGGTGCAGACCGTGCGCGGCGATCCGGTATGCCAGCACCTGTTTGCGATCGACGTCGAGCACTTTTTCTCCCTAAAGCGCGTATTCGAGCGTGTACGACATCGTCGGCTCGCCGAGGGCGCCCGTCGTGGTGCCGCTGCCGGTGATCCCGGCGAGTTCACCCGTTCCGGAGCCCTTGACGATCTCGAACGCCGACGAGATGCCCTGCGCGTCGAACCCGGTGTCGTGCTTGATCACGAAGCTTCCCTTACGTCCGTCCACGCTGCCTTCGATCCGTTCGAGGCCGGGAGAGGTCGTGTCGCCGCCGTCGTAGCCTTCGCCCGCGTAGTACAGCAGGTAGTCGAGGACCGACTCGCCTTCGATCTGCCCGCTGTAGGTGAGCGTTGCGTGCGCGTAGGCGACTCGCGGCGCGCCCTCCGTGCCGCTGACGACGGATTCTTCCCAGTTCTTCATGGCGAACGTGTTCATGGGTTCACCCTGTCAGCCATACCTGTCAGGATGTGTCAGGTTTTCGGGGATACTGGATTCATGCGCGCGAGCAGACTCCTGTCGGTCCTCCTCCTGCTGCAGAACCGCGGCCGGATGACGGCCGAGGAGCTGGCGACCGAGCTGGAGGTGTCGGTCCGGACGGTGTACCGCGACGTCGAGGCGCTGTCCGCGGCCGGCGTGCCGGTGTACGCCGATCGCGGGCGCACGGGCGGCTATCAGCTGGTCGACGGCTATCGCACGCGGCTGACCGGGCTGACCGAGGAGGAGGCGCAATCGCTTTCGCTGGCGGGGCTGCCCGGCGCGGCCACCGAACTCGGGCTCGGCGCGGTCCTCGCCGCCGCGCAGCTCAAACTGCACGCGGCCATGCCGTCGGAGCTGCGTGCCGGGGCGGGCAAGATCTCCGAGCGGTTCCACCTGGACGTCCCCGGCTGGCATCGCGGGATCGAAGCCTGCCGCGACTGTCCGAATTGGCCGACGCCGTCTGGCACGGGCGGCGGATCAAGGTCCGGTACGAACGCTGGGGGCAGCGGAAGGTCGATCGCGTGCTCGACCCGCTGGGCCTGATCCTCAAGGCGGGCAACTGGTATCTCGCGGCGCGGTGCGACGGGACCGACCGGACGTACCGGATCTCCCGCATCGAAGAGCTCGAAGATCTGGGCGAGACCTTCGAGCGGCCGTCGGACTTCGACCTGGCGCACTACTGGCACGAATGGTCGGAGCAGTTCGAAAAGCGGATGTACTCACGGACGGCGGTGGTGCGGCTGAACGAGTTCGCCCGCATACTGCTGCCGTTCTACCTCGGGGCCGTCGGTTCCCGGGCGTTGCGGGAAACACCCGCGGTGCCCGACGAAAACGGCTGGCTGACGATGGAACTGCCCGTGGAACCGGGAGAATCGGCCGTCGGCGAACTACTGCGGTTCGGCGGGAACCTCGAAGTGCTCGAACCGCCGGAGCTGCGCGAGCGGCTGGCGGAGGAGATCAGGAAGATGGGCGCGGTTTATGGCTGACCTGGACGGCATCACGATCGGGATCACCGCGGAGCGGCGGGCCGACGACTTCATCGGCGCGCTGACCCGGCAGGGCGCGACGGTGCTGCACGCGCCCACCATCCGGATCGTCCCGCTGCCCGACGACACCGAACTGCGCGCGGCGACGGACGCCGTGCTGGCCGGGCCGGTCGGGTTCACCGCCGTCACCACCGGCGCCGGATTCCGCGGCTGGCTTTCGGCGGCCGAAGGCTGGGGACTGCGCGAGCCGTTGTTGGAACGGCTGGCGGCGTCGCGGGTCTTCGCGCGCGGGCCGAAGGCGGTGGGCGCGGTGCGTGGGTTCGGCCTCCGGGAGGAGTTTTCCGCGCCCGAGGAGAGCAACGCCGAACTGTTCGAAGGATTGCGTGACGCCGGGGTTCACGGCGAACGGGTCGCGGTCCAGTTGCACGGCACCCTGCTCCCCGAACTCACCGCGTCGCTGCGGGACGCGGGCGCGGACGTCGTCCAGGCGCAGCCCTATCGCTGGCTTTCGCCCGCGGACGTCGCACCTGTGCACGAACTCGTCGAAAGCGTGATCGCCGGACGTGTGCACGCTCTGGCCTTCACTTCCGCGCCGGCGGCGGCGAACCTGCTCACCCTGGCGGGCCCGCGTCGCGAAGAACTCCTTGCCGCACTGCGAGGTCCGGTGCTGTGCGCGTGCGTCGGGCCGGTGACCGCGGCGCCGTTGGAAGCCGCCGGGGTGCCGACCGTGCAGCCCGAACGTCAGCGGCTCGGCGCGCTGGTCAAACTTCTCGTCGCGGAACTGCGCATTCGGCCGTCTTGACGCGGGAAGTCCGCTTTGCCAGGCTCGACACATCGGACGCGGGGAGGGCGGCGGATGTCCGAGTCTCAATCGGTCACGTTCGTGCGCGCGATGTTGCGAAAGGGCTCTTCGGTCCTGTCGGCCAGCCCGGCCGACGAAGCACCCGACCCGGATTCGGTGCCGGACTGGCGCTATCGCGAGGACTCCGCGGACACGCTGCTGACGCGCGCGATCCGCTATTCCGCGCTCGGCCCGATCTTCTACCGCGTGGCCGCGTTTCCGAAGGTGTACATCGGTTTCCTGGTCGCGAACGGCTCGGCGGGGATCGTGCCGGTGCTGAGCACGACGATCATCGGGATGCTGCTCAACGTCTTCGCGGTGTGGTGGGTGGTGCGCGGCCGCGGGATCCGGGCGAAGACATCCGGGCGGTTGATGTACGCGGATCTCGCCGTGGGCGTGGTGCTCACGACGATCGTGGCCGCCGCGGCGCCCACTGAGATCCAGCCGTTCGCCATCGATGTCGCGTGGACGTGGATGGTCGGGACGGTGGCGTTGTGGACGCTGTCGTTCGGCTTGCCCGCCGCTTGTCTGCTGCTGATCGCGGCCGTGCCGTTCCGGGCCTTCCTGACGTGGGTCGGCGGGCTGCCGCTCGACCATCCGCTCGCGATGAGCCGGTCGGTGGGGTGCATGGTCGCGCTCGTCGTGGCGATGGTGACCACGGCCGGGATCCTGATCCTGCTCGGTGTCGGGACCCGGTTCGCGCTGGGCATCGGGATGCGCCGGGGGCAGCGCGCCGAACGTCTGCGGACCCAGCGGGTGATGCACGATTCCGTGTTGCAGACGCTGGAAGCGATGGGGCTCGAAGCGCCGGACGACGATTCCGCGGCCGCGGAACGGCTCGCGGAGATGCGCGCGACGGCGCGGGCGCAAGCGGCCGAACTCCGGCGCGAACTGACCGGCCCCGATGCGCCCTCGGCCCGGGGCCTCGCGGCGGACCTCGCCGAGGTCGCCACCGAAATGGCGCGCGACGGCCTCCGCACCCAGCTGGTCGCCGCCGAGACCGAAGAGGACTACCGCCTCTCGCACGCGCGCCGGACCGCCATCCGTGACGCCGTCCGCGAAGCGCTCCGAAACACCGTGAAGCACGCCGGGACGAAACAGGTCGTGCTTCGCGTCGAGGAGTGCGAAGGCGGCGTCGCGGTCATCGCGCGGGATCAGGGGACCGGTTTCAGCATGCTGGACCGGCCGCCGGGCTTCGGGATCAGCCAGTCGATCATGGCGAGGCTGGCGGAGGTCGGCGGGCGGGGGACGATCGATTCGCAGCCGGGGCGGGGGACTCGGGTGACGCTTTGGGTGCCGCACTGAGGTCTTGCGGCCCGTCGGGTGGCCCTCGATGGAATCAGAGATCCGTGAAGGCCTCCTTCACTACCTTGAGGGTAGGTAAGGAGGCTTTCACGGACTTCCGCGGAGGGAGCAAGGGACCTTTGCTATCGCTTGGTTAGCATGGCTACGTAAGTGGTAGCAAAGGTCCCTTGCTCCCTTTTTGCAGGTCAGCACCCTGCTGGCGCGGGTGCTGATGTCTCAAAGGGGCCCTTCACGACGTTCAACGTCCCAAAGGTGGCCTTCAGGGCATGCCCATGTCATGAAAGGGTCGTTCAGGACACAAAACGTCCTGAACGACCCTTTCATGACACAACGCGAGAAGCGCTCAGTCCTCCTCGGCAGGAGCCTCTCCAGCCTCCGCCTGCCGCATCGCCTCACGCCCAGCAGCCTCTTCGCTGACCCCCTGCCGCCAGTACCCCGTGAAGCAGATCGCCCGCTTGTCGATCCCGCGCTCCCGCACGAGGTGCCGCCGCACCAGCTTCACCATGTTCGCCTCGCCGGAGATCCACGCGTAGGCCGTCCCACCCGGCAACTCCGCCTTCCGCACGGCCTCCAGAACCGCCGAGCCGACGTCGCCGGAACCCCGCACCACCCAGTGCAGCTCCACGGTTCCCTGGGTTTCGAAGACCTGCCGGTCTTCGCGATCACTGATCTCGATGTAGACCAGCGCTCGCGTTCCGGCGGGCAGCGCCTCGACGATCGCGCCGATCGCCGGGATCGCGGTCTCGTCGCCGATCAGCAGCTGCCAGTTCGTCTCCGAAGGCACGTCGTAGAGCCCGTGCGGCCCGAGGAAAGCGACCCTGTCACCCTCGGAGGCGCGCGAAGCCCACGCGGAGGCGGGGCCTTCGTCGCCGTGCAGCACGAAGTCGATGTCGACCTCCTGCACGGACGGCCGCAGCGCGCGCACGGTGTACGTGCGCATCGGCGGGCGGACGTCGTCGGGCATCGCGAGGTAGGTCCGGTACCAGGAAAGCACTTCGTCGCCGGTCAGCGGCGCGGGCAGCACGGGTTCCGCCTGGCCGGGCTGCGGGAAGAACACCTTCAGGTACTGGTCGGGCGCCTGGTCCACCAGCGACGCCCCCGAGAAGGTCACCCTGCTCATATGCGGGGTGAGCCGCCTGACGCCGGTCACCTTCGCCTCGATGTAACTCATTAGGCGAGGCTAACCTAAAAGAGGCCGCCAGAACCAGCGTCGTCGGCGGGATCACGTTGCCACCGGTATTTCCGCAGGTCGACGCGCTGTCCGTCGGACATGACGCCCTCAGCCCGTAGCCGTTGCAGTTGTTCGTCGACCAGGTGCGGAGCCGGTGTCCCGTCGGCCCGCAGAATGCGGTGCCAAGGCAGGTCCTGGCCGTCCTCGCCGAGGATCCGGCCGACCAGCCGCGGCGACGGCGCGCCCGAAACCGACGCTATATCCCCATAAGTCGCGACCGAGCCGGCGGGCACGCTCGCGATGACCTCGCGCACCCGCTCGTGCAGTTCGTCATCCATGGGACCACTTTGCCGTGCCGCTGCGAGGTTGTGTCGGCGGGGCGTGGTTCCATCGTGGGCGTGAACGGGCGGCGAACAGCGGCAGGAACCGACGCGCGGCTGGTCCGCACGCCGGTCACCGGCACGCCGTCCTTCCAGTGGGATTCCGGCGCCCGCCGCCTGCTGGCCGCCCCGGACGGGTTCCGCAGGGTCCTCGGCGGCCCCGGCACGGGCAAGACGGCCTTGCTGGCGTCGGCGGCGTCGCGGCGCATCGCGGAGGGCGCGAACCCGGAGAGCGTGCTCATCCTGACCACCTCGCGCAAGGCGGCCGAGGTCCTGCGCGCCGACATCACGCATCGGCTCACCACCGATCCGGAAGAGGACCCGCTGCCGCGCACGATCCGCGAGCCGCTCGTGCGCACGGTGCATTCGTACGCGTACGCGCTGTTGCGGATGGAGGCGCAGGCCGACGACCTCCCGCCGCCCCGCCTGCTGGCCGGGGCGGAGCAGGACGTCGTCGTCCGCGATCTGCTCGCCGGTGACCTCGAGGAGGGCGCGCTCGACTGGCCGGAGCAGCTGCGCCCCGCGCTGAGCGTCCCCGGTTTCGCCGAGGAGCTGCGAGACCTCCTCCTCCGCGCCGCCGAACGCGGGCTCGGCCCGGAGGATCTGGTCGAGCTCGGCAGGCGCCGCGGCCGCGAGGAGTGGATCGCGGCCGGGCGCTTCTGGAGCCAGTACGAAGAGGTCACCCTGCTGCAAGGCGCGGGCGGCAACGCGCTCGGCGTGGCGAGCGCGCCCGCGCTGGACGCGGCGGAGCTCGTCACTTCCGCCCTGCTCGCGCTGGAGGACGATCCCGAACTGCGTGAACGCGAGCAGCGCCGCGTCCGGCACCTGTTCGTCGACGACGCACAGCATCTCGACCCGCTGCAGACCCAGCTCGTCCGGCTCATCGGGCACGCGGCCGACGAGTTCGTCGTCGCGGGCGACCCCGACCAGTCCGTGTTCTCCTTCCGCGGCGCGGATCCCCGCCTGTTCGCCGACGCGGACGAGGACGGCGAACGCACGGTCCTGCTGACCACGGCGCATCGGCACGCGCCGGTGATCCGCACGGCCGTCACGAAACTCGGTTCCGTGCTGCCCGGTTCGTCACCGCAGCGCAAGCTCGTCGACGCGCCGGACGCCGCGGGCGGTGTCGTCCGTGTCCGCCTGATGCCGACCCCGGCCGCCGAGGCGAGCTGGATCGCCGATCAGCTGCGCCGCGCGCATCTCGTCGACGGCGTGCCGTGGTCGGAGATGGCGGTGCTCGTCCGGTCGCCCGCCCGTACTTTCCTTGTTCTGCAACGTGCTCTGCGCGCGGCAGGTGTGCCCATCGGTTCGGCCACCGAGGAGCTGCCGCTCGCGAAGCAGCCCGCAGTTCGTCCTCTGCTGGCGATGCTGCGGCTCGCCGCGGATCCGGAACTGTTGGACGTCGACCTCGCCGAGATGCTGCTCTCCTCGCCCTTGGGCGGCGCGGATCCGCTCGCCCTGCGGCGGCTGCGGCGCGGTTTGCGCAGGCTGGAGCTCGCGGGCGGCGGGCAGCGGTCGAGCGACGAGCTGCTGGTGGAAGCCTTGCGTACCAACGATGTCCTCACCGGTCTCGCCGAAGCCGAGGCGTTGCCGATGCGCCGGATCGGCGGCCTGCTGCACGCGGCGCACCAGGCCGTGGTGCGTGGTGACGGCGTCGAGCAGGTGCTGTGGGATCTGTGGCAGGCCAGCGGTCTGGAACAGCGTTTGCTGCGGTTGGTCGATCGTGGCGGATCGCTGGGCTCCCAAGCGGACCGCGATCTCGACGCGATCGTCGCACTCTTCGACGCGGCCGGTCGCTATGTCGACAGATTGCCGAAGGCGAGTGTCGCCTCGTTCGCGGACTACCTGTCCTCGCAGAACATCGCGGGTGACACGCTGGCCCCCGCAGCCATGAAGAGCGAGGGCGTTTCGCTGCTCACGGCGCACGCGTCCGCCGGTCGCGAGTGGACGGTCGTGTCGATCGCCGGTGTCCAGGAAGGCAGCTGGCCGGATCTGCGGTTGCGCGGTTCCGTGCTCGGTGTCGAGCGGCTGGTCGACCTCATGTCCGGCGTCGACGACGAAAAGGTGTCCGCCACCGCGCCGATCCTCGCCGAAGAGCGGCGGCTGTTCTATCTCGCCGCGAGCCGTGCGCGGAAAACGCTGCTGGTCAGCGCGGTCGCGGGGGAGGACGAGCAGCCCTCACGCTTCATCGACGACCTGGAGGAGAACGGCGCCGACGACGGCGGCCTCGACTCGCGGATGAAACCGGCGGGACGTTCGCTGGTGCTGGCCGAACTCGTCGGTGAGCTGCGCGAGGTCGTCTGTGACGAGTCGAGCGATCCGGAAAGGCGGCAGCGGGCGGCTCGTCAGCTCGCGAAACTGGCCGCCGCCGGGGTGCCGGGCGCGCATCCGGGCACCTGGTACGGCCTGCTGGAACCCTCGACCGGTGAACCCGTGCACGGGCCGGGCGACCTGATCCGCATCTCACCGTCCACTGTGGAGGTTCTGGTCAAATGCCCGCTGCGGTGGCTGATCGAACGCCACGGCGGCAGTGACCCGGCACAGCTCGCGGCGGTCACCGGGACGCTGGTGCACGGGCTCGCGCAGGCGGTCGCCGGCGGCAGCAGCGACGAGCAGATCCGCGCGGCCCTCGACGAGGCCTGGGTGCGGGTCGACGCCGGGGCGCCCTGGTTCTCGCGCCGCGAGCGGTCGCGGGTCGAACAGATGCTGCGGAACTTCATCTCCTGGCTGGAATCCAGCCGCAAGGAGCTCATCGAAGCCGGTGTGGAGCAGGACATCGAGGTCGAGCTGCCCGTCGGCGACAGTGACACCAGCGACGTCCGTGTGCTTCTGCGCGGCCGCGTCGACCGCGTGGAGATGGACAAGGACGGCCGTCCGGTCGTCATCGACATCAAGACCGGCAAGGTGCCGATCTCCGCCGCCGACGCCGAACAGCATCCGCAGCTGGCCGCGTATCAGCTCGCCGTGCTGCTCGGCGCGGTCGAGGGCGGTTCGAAACCCGGTGGCGCGCGGCTGGTCTACGTCGCGAAGTCCAACAACAAGACCGGATCCACTCAGCGCGAGCAGGCGCCGTTGGACGAGGACGGCGGCAAACAGTGGCTTGAACTGGTGCGCTCGGCGGCGGGCTCGGCCGCGGGCCCGGAGTACGGCGTCACCGAGAACCCGGACTGTGATCGTTGCCCGGCAAGGGGTTGCTGTCCGCTGCGCCCCGAGGGCAGGCAGGTGACCGGTCCTTGATCTCCGAACTCCAGCGCCGCCAGGTCGAACCGGGTGAGATCGCCCGCGCGCTCGGCCTGCACAGCCCGACCGACGAGCAGGCCGAGGTCATCGCCGCGCCCATCGAGCCGTCGCTGGTCGTCGCCGGCGCGGGCGCGGGCAAGACCGAGACGATGGCCGCGCGCGTCGTCTGGCTGGTGGCCAACAGTGTCGTCCCGCCGGAACGCGTGCTCGGCCTGACCTTCACCCGCAAGGCCGCCCGCCAGCTCGCCGATCGCGTCCGCACCCGGTTGCGCCGCCTGGTCGGCTCGGGCCTGCTCGACAAGATCGACCCGACCGGTGACCTGCGCGCGACGGTGACCGCGGGCGAACCGACGGTGCTCACCTATCACGCGTATGCCGGACGGCTGCTGTCCGAACACGGCCTGCGGCTGCCCGTCCAGCCCGGCGTTCGGCTGCTGTCGGAGACGTCTTCCTGGCAGTTCTCGCATCGGGTCGTGTCCACTTGGGACAACGACCTCGACACCGATCGCGTGCCCTCCACGGTGACCGCGCAGTTGCTGGCGCTCGCGGGGGAGCTCGGCGAGCATCTGGTCGAGACCGAAAGGCTGGCACAGTACACGTCTTGGCTGTGCGAGGTCATCGAGAACGCGCCGCGGGCGAAGGGGCAGCGCGCGTCGCTGCCGCAGAAGCTGGCCGAAGTCATGACGGCGCAACGGTTCCGTCTCGCGCTCCTGCCGCTGGTCGAGGCGTACCACGCGCGGAAACGGGCGGAAGGCGCGCTCGACTTCGCCGACCAGATGTCGCTGGCCGCGCAGCTCGCCAGCAGCTATCCGGCGGTGGTCGCGGGGGAACGCGAGCGTTACGGCGCAGTCCTGCTCGACGAGTACCAGGACACCGGGCACGCCCAGCGGATTCTGCTGCGTTCGTTGTTCGGCGGGGTCGAGCATCCGCCGATGCCGGTGACCGCGGTGGGCGACCCGGCGCAGGCCATCTACGGCTGGCGCGGGGCGAGCGCGGCGAACCTGCCCCGGTTCACCACGGACTTCCCGCGTGACAACGGCGAACGGCTCGTCCCGGCCCTGGATTTCGGGCTGCTCACCAGTTTCCGCAACCCGCCCGAGGTGCTCGAACTCGCGAACGCGATTTCGGAACCGCTGCGGGAACGCGGTCTCGGTGTCGCGCGGCTGCGTGCGCTGGAAGGCGCGGGCACCGCCGACATCGCCGCCGCGTTGCTGCCGGACATCCGCGCCGAACGCGAGTGGGTGGCCGACGCGGTGGCGAAACGCTGGTTCGAAACCATGGAGGAGACCGGAAAACCGCCGACCGCGGCGGTGCTGGTGCGCCGTCGTGCCGACATGGCACCGATCGCCGCGGAGATGCGGGCGCGCGGGCTCCCGGTGGAGGTCGTCGGTCTCGGAGGGTTGCTCAACGAACCCGAGGTCGCGGATCTGGTGAGCACGTTGCGGGTGCTCGCCGACCCGCTCGCGGGCAGCGCGGCCGCCCGGTTGCTGACCGGGGCGCGCTGGCGGATCGCGGCGGCCGACCTCGCGGCTTTGTGGCGCCGGGCAGGTGAGCTCTCGTCGCCGGTGCCGCCGTCGGGGAAGTCCGATGTGGACGAACCGGTCCTGGTGACCGAACGGGTCGAGCAGGCGGGGCTCGCCGACGCCATCGACGATCCCGGGACGCCGGAACGCTATTCGCCCGAGGGATACCGGCGGATCCGGCGGATCGGCGCCGAGCTCTCGGCGTTGCGACGGCGGCTGGACCAGTCGCTGCCCGAACTGGTCGCCGACGTGGAACGCACGATGCTGCTCGACGTCGAGTCCCTGGCCCGTCCCGGCCCCGCCGGACGCGCGCACCTGGACGCCTTCTCCGACGTCGTCACGGATTTCGCCGAGACGTCGCCGACGGCCACCCTGCTGTCCTTTGTGGACTATCTGAACACGGCCGCGCACGCGGAAGACGGGCTCACCCCCGGTGAGGTGGAGGTGGTCCCGGATCGGGTCCAGGTGCTGACGGTGCACTCGGCCAAGGGGCTGGAATGGCGCATCGTCGCGATCCCGCATCTGGTCAAGGAGGTCTTCCCGGGGCGGCGGCGTTCTTCGTCGTGGCTGCGGACGTCGACCTCGTTGCCCGCCGCGCTGCGCGGCGACTCGGAGGACCTGCCGGAGCTGAGGATCCCCGAAGGCGCGGACCGCAAGGAAGTCCAGGAAGCGCTGGAACTGCACGAAGAGGGATTCGTCGCGCGTGAGGCGGACGAGGAGCGGCGGCTTTGCTATGTCGCGCTGACCCGTTCCGAGCACACCATGCTGATCTCCGGCCATTGGTGGAACGAGAGCAGTGCGCGGCCGAAGGGCCCGTCGGAATTCTTGCTGGAAATCGGCGAGGTGATGCGGGCGAACTCGGTCGGCCGGATCGAGCACTGGGCCGACGAGCCCGAGACCGACGGCGAGAACCCGCTGGTCGCCGACTCGCGCCGGTCGCGATGGCCGGTCGATCCGCTGTGGCCGCGGCGCGAGGGCGTCACGAACGGCGTCGACATGGTGCTCGGGGCGATGGAGGACGCCGAACACGCCGAGGAGGAGGAAGAGGACGATCCGGACGGCTGGATCTCCGATACCAAGGTGCTGCTGGAGGAGCGGGCACGGGCGCGGGACCGGGTGCAGCAGGTCGTCCTGCCGCCGCATCTCTCGGTGAGTCAGCTGGTCGAGCTGTCGGCCGACCCCGCCGAGCTGGCCAAACGGCTGCGACGGCCGCTTCCCGTACGCCCCAACACCTACGCGCGGCGGGGCACGGCGTTCCACGGCTGGCTGGAGCAGCGGTTCGGCGGCGAGCAGCTGCTGGAGATCCACGACCTGCCGGGGGCGGCGGACGTCGACGAGGCGCCCGACACCGAGCTGGAGGCGTTGCAGGCCGCGTTCGAGAAGAGCGAGTGGGCGCATCGGGTGCCGCACGCGGTCGAGGTGCCGTTCTCGGCGGACGTCGTGGGCGTGACGGTGCGCGGGCGCATGGACGCCGTGTTCGCCGACGCGGACGGCGGCTGGACCGTCGTCGACTGGAAGACCGGCGCCGTCCCGGAAGCCGACCGGCTCGAATCGCTGGCCGTGCAGCTGGCGGCGTACCGGCTGGCGTGGGCGGCCTTGAAGAACATCCCCGTGGAGAAGGTGCGGGCGGCGTTCCACTATGTGAAACACGACAAGACCGTCCGCCCGGCGGATCTGCTGGACGCCGAAGGACTACGGCAGCTCCTGCGAAGCGTCCCGACGATCTAGCATTTCGTCCTCTGAATGCGGTCCTTGCGTGTGCAACTACCGCATTCAGAGGACGAAATGCGGGGGTCAGGCGCGGTCGCGGACCTTGAGCGCCCAGGCCACCAGCGGGATCTGAAGCGGGACGCGGGCCCAGAAGGCCGCTCGCCAGTGCTTCGGGGCCTTCCGGCGGTCGGCGTCGACGGCCATCTTCACGTTCCCCGGCAGGACCACGACGAACAGCAGCGCGGCCGCGAGCCCGCCGAGCCGCCTGGTCTTCGGGTTCGCGACCGCGGCGGCCACGCCCAGCTCGGCGACACCGGAGCCATAGGTCCAGGCGCGAGGGGAGCCGGGAAGCTGCTTCGGGATGATGGCGTCGAACGGTTTCGGCTGGACGAAGTGCAGGACACCGGCCGCGCCGAGCAGGCCGGCGAGGAAATGGGCGGGCCGCTGAGACGGTCGGGACTCCGAAGACATGCCCTGAGCTTCGCATACCGCGCTGAACGGAACGTTCTTCGGCTATCCTCCCGACCGTGAGTGACGCGGACCAGGCCGGAGCCTGTGCATGAGGGTTCTCAAGCGTTTCCCGGTCAGGCTGAGCGACCGCCCGGACCACGAGCTCGTCGGTGTGATCCGGATGCCGGAACTGACGGTCAGCCCGTTGCGGTCGATCCTCAAACGGATCATCGGCGCGATGCTCGCCCTGCTCGCGACCGTGCTGATCGTCTACCTCGACCGGGACGGCTACCGCGACGCCAACGGCGACGGGCTCACCTTCCTCGACAGCCTCTATTACGCGACGGTGTCGCTGTCGACCACGGGCTACGGTGACATCGCGCCCGCGACGCCGTCCGCACGGCTGGTGAACGTCCTGGTGATCACCCCGCTGCGGGTGCTCTTCCTCATCGTCCTGGTCGGTACCACACTCGAAGTGCTCACCGAGCGCTCGCGACAGGCTTTCAAGATCCAAAAGTGGAGGACGAAGGTGCGGGACCACACGGTCGTCGTCGGATTCGGCACGAAGGGCCGGTCGGCGGTCAACGCGCTGCTCGGGGACGAGAACGTCGAACCCGACCACATCGTCGTCGTCGACACCGACCAGCAGGCCCTCGAAGCGGCCACGGCACTCGGGCTGGTGACCGTGCACGGCTCGGCCACCCGCGCCGACGTGCTGCGCGTCGCCGGGGTGCAGCGGGCGCGGGCCGTCGTCGTCGCCCCGAACCGGGACGACACCGCCGTGCTGGTCACGCTGACCGCCCGTGAGCTGGCGCCGAAGTCGCACATCGTGGCGTCGGTGCGGGAGGCGGAGAACGTCCACCTGCTCAAGCAGTCGGGCGCGAACCAGGTCGTGGTGTCGAGCGAGACCGCCGGGCGTCTGCTCGGCATGGCGACGTCGACGCCGCTGGTGGTCGACATGGTCGAGGACCTGCTCACCCCCGAGTCCGGCCTCGCGATCGCCGAACGCCCGGTGGAACCGTCCGAAGAGGGCGGGTCGCCGCGGCATCTGCCGGACATCGTGCTGGGTGTCGTCCGCGACGGCGTGCTGTACCGGGTGGACGCGCCGCAGGCGGACGCGATCGAGCCGGGGGACAAGCTGCTGTACATCCGGAAGGTGACCTCCGCGGAGACGATCGAGCGGTAGCAGGGGACCTTTGCTACCACCTCCCCGGGCTCCTGTGTTTTGCCGCGAGGTTCTGGGAGCATGGCGTTCGTGCGCAAGCGATCGGACCCCGCCAGAGGGCTCACCCCGGGGTGGAACTCCCTGGCCGTGGCGGCCGCGGTCGGCCTGCTGGTGATCTTCCTGGCCTGGTTCGCCGGGCCGGGGCTGTTCGGCATCTCGAACGAGACCAAGGGGACGACCGTGCGGGCGGAGGTCGTCGAGCCCGCGCCCTGTACCGGCGGCGGCGCCACCGAGAAGGTCAAGTTCGAGTTCGGCGGCAAGCCGACGGAGGGCTCGCTCAACGGCTGCGGCCACGGCAAGGGTGAGCGCCTCGAGGTCGTCGTCCCGGACGGGGCTTCGGGGGACGCCATCGCGGTGCACGCGGCCGACGCGACGGCCGGAGCGAGCGACGCCCGGCGGCCGCTCGGGCTGGCGCTGCTGGTGTTCAGCTGCTTCGCGGGCGGGATGTACGTGTTCCTGGTGTTGCGGGGGCCTCGGGTGCCGGTGACGGCCTGAGCCCTCTCAAGGGCATCGGCCGCTGGCTACTGCCCACCATGACCGGACCGGTCACGACGGGACTGTGTGGATTTCTGGTCATCCAACGCCCCGAAAGCCACACAGTCGGCGTCCTGGCGCGACCAGCCGCACCGGGCAAGCCGGAATCGCCCACGGCACCGCATCCATCGACGAGCGGCACTTCACGTACTTCCGAGACTCAGGAAACGGCGCTCGAGGGAGCCGAGAAGGTGTTGCAGTCGGCGATCCGGTTGTTGCTCGCCCCCGCCCGCCACCACGACGCGTAGTGCGCGTTCGTCCCGTGGTCCTGGCTGCGCGAGGTGTTGTCGCCGCGGGTCTCCTGGTCGTTCCAGGCCTTGTTGTACATGTCCCGGCTGACCGTGCCGCCCTGGTCGACGTGCGCGCCGAGGAACATCCCGGAGAAGCACTGCGCCTGCAGTTCCTTGCGCCGCGACATCTCCAGCCCGGCGGGGCTGTTCTGGCCGGCGTCGTAGATCTTCTGCCAGGCCGCGTCCATCAGCCCGGCGACCTCCTGCACGTGATGTCCGTACTCGTGCGCGAAAAGGGCCAGGTAGACGCCGGGGTTGTTGCCGTACTGGTCGGTCTGGAGACCGCGGAACGGCACGTAGAGGTTGTTCTCGCAGTAGTACGCCGCCGTCGCGATGCCCACCTGGATGGTGCCGCATTCGGTTTCGAAGCTGGCCCCGGTCGGGAAGTGCAGTGCGGGCGGGGTGAACGGCAGGTCGTAGGCGTCGAGGAACGGGCCCCAGGCGTTGTCGAGGCATTTGCCCGCCGCGGTGAAGAACGCCTCGGCGGCCTGCTGGCTGCTCTGCCACTGCGGCAGCGTGCAGACCCGGTTCTGCAGGCCGGCGTTCGGGTCCTGGAGGATCGGGTGGTCACCGAGTTTGAGGATCTTCTGCGGCCCGCTCGACGAGGACGGCGCCTTGGTCGGTGAAGACGGGAACGGGTTCGTCGACGACGAGGGCGACGAAGACCCGCTCGGCGGCAGTCCGGCCTGCGAAGGCGTGTTCGGCAGCGTGCTGTAGCCCGCATTCGCTACGTGATCGGAGTCGTCACGATTGAGTGAAACGATCGCGACCAGGCCGAGGACCAGGACGGCGACCGCGCCGAGGCAGATACCGACGATCGCGCCAACGGACCGGCGTGGCGGCGGAGGCGGGAAGTGGTGCGGCGCGCCGTGCCACTGGGCAGGGGGCTGGCCGTGCACCGGCGGTGGCTGGACGGCGCCGCGTGGCGGCCACTGGCCGTGGGGCGGTTGCGTCATCAAGTCGGTCCCGGTGGTTCTAGGGGCGAACCGGGGGTACCCGGTCCGATGTTCAGCATAACGAGCTAACGGCGTCCCCACCCACAGCTCGGCTGCAGAGGGTATCCAGCGTGAGGCGAGCGGTCACCCATCAGTGTCGTCCCCCCAGCTCTGGCTGGGTGTCGGACCCTCTGGAAGAGTGTTCGTAAGCAACGTGAACGGGTAAGGGGCTGTCGCATGACGGAGACCGGCGGACCGTCCGGGCCGGAAGGCACCGAGACGCCGAAGCCGCAGGCGGACCAACCGGCACAGCCGCAGGCGGACTCGCCGACGCCGCCGCGGGGGGAAGCGGCGCAGCAGTGGCAGTCACCCTCCGGGGCGACGCCACCGCCTCCGCTGCCGTCGTACCAGCCCCCGCCGCAGCAGCAGTACCCGAACTGGAAGGTCGGCCTCGGCAGGCCCGGTGTCATCCCGCTGCGCCCACTGAACCTCACCGACATCCTCGACGGCGCGGTCACGGCCATGCGCAAGTACTGGCGGATGGTCTTCGGGGCCGCCGCGGTCACCGCCGTGCTCACCGCGGCCATCAACCTGGTCGGGCTGCTGCTGGTCGACACCACCGCCGACCTGGAACAGATCCGCGATCTCGGCCCGGCGGCCACCGATCAGGAACTGATGAACCAGATGCTCGGCATCCTCGGCGGGACGCTGGCGACGTCGTTCATCACCCTCGTCGCGACCCTGCTCGGGACCACCGTCCTGACCGGATTCCTGACCGTCCTGATGGGCAAGGCCGTCCTCGGCAAGCCGGTCACCTTCAAGGAGGCCGCGAAAGAGGCGGCGCCCCGGCTGCTGCCGCTGCTCGGGCTGACCGTGCTCTACACGCTGGCGATCCTGGTCGGGGCGGTCTTCTGCCTGCTGCCCGCGATCATCCCCTACACCTTCTGGGCGCTGGCCAGCCCGGCGTTCATCCTCGAACGCGGCACCGTGTTCGAGGCGTTCCGCCGGTCGGTGAAGCTGGTCTCGGGCATGTTCTGGCGGGTCTTCGGGATCCTGCTGCTGGCGTACGTGATCTCGTCGTTCCTGGCGTCGATCATCACGATCCCGTTCAGCTTCAGCGCCTTCCTGTCGATCTTCGGTGACCTGAACCAGATCTACGTCCCGTCGACCGGCGACCTGATCCTCCAGTCGGTGGGCACGGTGATCGCGCAGACGATCGTCGGCCCGTTCAGCGCGCTGGTCACCGTGATCCTCTACATCGACCAGCGGATGCGCCGCGAGGGCATGGACATCGAGCTGGCCCGCGCGGCCGGGATCCAGACGCCGCCCCCGCCGCAGGCATGGTGACGCGCTTCCTCACCGAGGTCCCGGTCGACATCGACCGGGACACCGCCCGGCTGCGCGCCGCCGAGGAGCTCTCGGGCCAGGCCTATCAGGCCGCGAGACCGAGCTGGCTGGCCGAGGCGTTCGACTGGGTGGTCGAGAAACTGCTGCGGTTCCTCGAAACGGTCAACGGAGCCGTGCCCGGCGGGATCTTCGCCGTGGTGCTGCTGGCCGTCGTGCTGATCGTGCTGGTGGTGGTGATCCGGCTGAAGTCCGGGCCGTTGGCGACGTCGGCCAAGAGCGGGCGCGCCGTGTTCGCCGGGCAACGCAAGGCATCCGGTGAACACCGCAAGGCGGCCGAGGAGGCCGCGTCGCGGGGCGACTTCGACGACGCCGTCCGTGAACGGTTCCGTGCCGTGGTGCGGTCCTTGGAGGAGCGGGCGCTGCTGGACGAGAAGTCCGGGCGGACCGCGGACGAGGCCGCCATCGAAGCCGGACGGCTGCTTCCCGACGTCGCCGAGCCCTTGCGCGCCGGCGCCCGGCTGTTCGACGACGTCCACTACGGCGGTATCCCGGCCACGGCGGACGGCTACCGGTCACTGTCCGATTTGGACGAACGCTGCCGTCGTGCCCGGCCTGTCGCCTTGGCGGCCGGATGACCTCGGTTTCGCCCGACGCCCGCCGGATCTGGCGCGGGGTACGGCTCCCGCTCGCGGTCGTCCTCCTGATCGTGCTGACCGGCACGCTGCTCGTGCTCTTCCAGGGCGAGCGGACCACCGGCGCGCTCGAACCGGGTTCCTACGAGCCCGCCGGCGGCCGCGCGCTGGCGACCCTGCTGGAACGGGAAGGCGTCAAGATCCCGATCGTGCGCACCGCCGCCGAGGCCAAAGGGGTCGCGAGGGACGCGACGGTCCTGATCACCAAACCCGATTACGTGCCCAAGAGCACCTTCGCGGAGATCCGCCAGAGCGCCGAGCACGTCGTGCTGGTGCAGCCGAGCTCCGGCACGGTCGAGGAAGTCCTTCCCGGCGTGCGGGTGAACGGCCAGGTCGAGACCGAGACCCGCGCGCCGGAGTGCCAGGCCGCGGATCCCGTCGCGGCGGGGAGCGCGACGATGGGCGGCCTGACGTATTCGGCCACGCAACCACGGGCGCTGGAATGCTACGGCGGTACGTATCTCGAGGTCCCCGGTCCACAAGGGACGGTGACGGTGCTCGGCACCCCCACCCCGCTGACCAACGACTGGCTGGCCGACGAAGGCAATGCGGCGCTGGCGATGCGGATGCTCGGCAAGCACGAGCGGCTCGTCTGGTACCTGCCGACGCCGGCCGACCCGTCGCTGGAGCCCGAGAAGAAGCCGCTGTCCGAACTGATCCCGGCGGGCTGGTCGTACGCGGCGCTGCAGGCCGGGGTCGCGGTGGTACTGCTGGCGCTGTGGCGTTCGCGGCGATTGGGCCCGGTGGTGACCGAGCCGATCCCGGTCGTGGTCCGCGCGGCCGAGGCCACCGAGGGCAGGGCGAGGTTGTATCGCAAGGCGAAAGCCGCCGCGCACGCCGGGGAAACCCTGCGTGAGGCGGCTCGCGCGCGGCTCCGGCCGTTGCTGGGGCTCACCCGCGACGCCGAACCGGCCGCTCTGGTGGAGTCCGTCGCCGTACGGACCGGCCGGGCGCCCGCCGAAGTCGGCGCGCTGTTGTACGGGGACCCGCCGGCGGACGACGCCGCGCTGGTGCGGCTGGCGGACGGACTCGATGTCGTGGAACGAGAGGTGGAGCGGTCTTGAGTAGCGATCAGTCCAGTATGGACGGTGCGGCCGATGCCAGGGCGGCGCTGATCGCCCTGCGCGCCGAGGTCGGAAAGGCCGTGGTGGGCAACGACGCGGCCGTCACCGGGCTCATCATCGCGTTGCTGTGCCGGGGACACGTACTGCTCGAAGGCGTGCCAGGGGTGGCGAAGACGTTGCTGGTGCGGGCGCTGGCGGCCGCGCTGGACCTGGAGACGACCCGGGTGCAGTTCACGCCGGACCTCATGCCGGGCGACATCACCGGTTCGATCGTCTACGACGCGCACAGCGGCGAGTTCTCCTTCCGCGAGGGCCCGGTGTTCACGAACCTGTTGCTGGCCGACGAGATCAACCGCACGCCGCCGAAAACGCAGTCTTCGCTGCTGGAGGCGATGGAAGAGCGTCAGGTCTCCAGCGACGGCAAGACGCGGCCGCTGCCCGACCCGTTCATCGTCATCGCGACGCAGAACCCGGTCGAATACGAAGGCACGTACCCGCTGCCCGAGGCGCAGCTGGACCGGTTCCTGCTGAAGCTGACCATGCCGATGCCGTCCCGCGAGGACGAATTCGGCATCCTTTCCCGGCACGCGCAGGGTTTCGACCCGCGTGACCTCGGCGCCGCCGGGGTCACGCCGGTCGCCGGGATCGCCCAGCTCGACGCCGCGCGGCGCGCCGTCGCCGGGGTCACCGTGCGGCCCGAGGTGCTCGCCTACATCGTCGACGTCTGCCGGGCGACACGGTCGATGCCGTCCGTACGGCTCGGCGTCTCCCCGCGTGGCGCGACCGCGCTGCTGGCGGCGACCCGGGCGTGGGCGTGGCTCGCGGGCCGCGACTACGCCACCCCGGACGACGTCAAGGCCTTGGCGCGGCCGTCCTTGCGGCATCGCCTCGACCTGCGGCCCGAGGCCGAACTCGAAGGCGCGACCGCCGACGGCGTGCTGGACCGCGTCCTCGCGTCCGTACCCGTTCCGCGCTGATGGCCGTCACCGGGCGGCTCGGGCTGCTGGCGCTCCTCGCGGCGCCGGTGGTCGGTTTCCTGCTGCCCTCGTGGGCCGGGATCGGGCTGGCCGCGGCGGTGCTGTTGCTGGTGGTGGTGCTGGATCTCGTGCTCGCCGGGAGTGTGCGAAGGCTTCAGTTCGCGCGGTCCGGCGCGACGTCCGTGCGGCTGGGGGAGGAGTGCGAGGTCACGCTCACCGTGGCCAATCCCGGCGGCCGCCCGGTGCGCGCGTGGCTTCGCGACGCCTGGCCGCCCAGCGCCGGCGCGGACGACCGGCACCGCCTGACGTTGCCCCCGGGCGAACGCCGGGTCGTGACCACGCGGCTCCTGCCGACCCGTCGCGGCGACCGGACGGCGGTCCGGGTCACCGTCCGGTCGACCGGGCCGCTGGGGCTCGCCGCGCGGCAGGGTTCGCACGACGTGCCGTGGACCGTGCGGGTGCTGCCGCCGTTCCACAGCCGCAAACATCTGCCGTCGCGGCTGGCGCGGCTGCAGCAGCTCGACGGCCGCAACGCGGTGCTGATCCGGGGCCAGGGCACGGAATTCGACTCGCTGCGCGAATACGTGATCGGCGACGACGTCCGGTCGATCGACTGGCGGGCTTCGGCGCGCGCGTCGGATGTCATGGTGCGCACCTGGCGTCCCGAACGCGACCGGCACGTGGTGCTGGTGCTCGACACCGGCCGCGTTTCGGCGGGCCGGGTCGGGGACGCGCCGCGCCTCGACGCGGCGATGGACGCGGCCCTGCTGCTGGCCGTACTCGCCGCCCGCGCGGGTGACCGCGTCGATCTCCTGGCGTACGACCGGCAGGTCCACGCGGCGGTCCAGGGATCGACGAATCTGTTGCCCGCCTTGGTGAACGCGATGGCGCCGCTCGAACCGTCGCTGGTCGAGACCGACGCGCGGGGAATGGTCGCGGAGGTGCTGCGGCGCACCCGGCGGCGCGCGCTGGTCGTCCTCCTGACCGGACTGGACGCGGCGCCACTGGAGGAAGGCCTGTTCCCGGTGCTGTCGAAGCTGACCTCGCGGCACCAGCTGATGATCGCTTCGGTCGCGGACCCGCGGGTCGCCGAGATGGCGGCGGGTCGTGGCGACGCGGAAGCCGTCTACGACGCGGCCGCGGCCGAGCGGGTGCTGGCCGAACGGCGCCAGGTCACCGCGCGGCTGGCGCGGCACGGGGTCGAGGTCGTCGACGCCGTGCCCGAGGATCTGCCGCCGCGGCTGGCGGACCGGTATCTCGCGCTGAAGGCGGCCGGACGGCTTTGACGCCGAACCCGATGGAGTGGTGCCGGTTGGCGTGCGGGCGCGCGGACGGTTAGCTCGGAAGTCCGGACCGACGCGATGGGGGTCAGATTTGCGCAAGCTCGTGCTGTTCTTCGCGGTACTCCCGGCGATGCTGCTCGTGTCACCCGCTTCCGCGCAGCCCGCCGGGAAGCCTGTCCACCTCGCCGACGGCGGCGGGACCGTCTCCTTGGCCGCGGCCGACGGCAAGCTCTCCCTCGCCGACGCGAAGGACGCCAACGCGCAATGGGTGTACGACAAGGCGGCGCTGTCGTACACCCATGTCGCGAGTGGACAGTGCCTGGCGGCGATCAGCCCGGTCGACGGGGTCGGCGTCAAACTCGTGGCGTGCGACGGCAAAGACCGTCTCCAGCAGTGGCGCCGCAACGCCGGGCTGCCCGGGCTGGTGCTGCTGGCGAACGTGGCGACCGCGCGCTGCCTGACCGCGGAGGCGCCGACCGTCGGAGCGCGTCTGTATCAGGAGGTCTGCTCTCTGCCAGGACTGTCCAACACCTGGGCGGCCGGGGTGCGGACACTCGCGATCCTGTCGGGGAACGGGCAGCGGCTGTCCACGAAGACGCCCGGGCAGCCGTTCGTGGTGCGCGTGATCGGGGAGAACGGCCAGCCCGCCGCCGACGTGCCGGTGAACTTCTTCGTCCGCGCGGCACGGCCGAAGAACGTGCTGGTCTTCGAAGGCGGCGCCGAGACGGCGACGGCCAAGACCGGCGCCGACGGTTCGGCGGCGAGCCCGAAGATCGTGCTGACCGAACCGGGCGAGTTCGAGATCCGGTTCACCGGCAGCGCGAGTCTGGAGGACGGGAACAGCATCACCTTCGAGGGCAGCTGCACCTGTTGAGCTTCGGCCGGGTGGGTCGTGAGTGGCGTTTCGGGAGCGGGTAGGTGTGCTTATCCACGTCCGAGTAGAGCGAATGTGAAGCAACGACGGGCGGTCGGTCGCGGAGTTCGATGGCATCGGAACTCGCTGAGGCATAGTCGAGTGTGGAGGATTTGGGACGTTCAGCGTCCCGGATCCTCCACACTCGAATCACTTGACCGGTACGACGGTCGGCTGTGCGGGTCTCGGATCTTGATCAACGGAGAATCGGGGACACTCAACGTCCCCGATCCTCCGTTGATCAAGCTCGTAAGACCCAAGAATCTCCCGGTTGGCGGCCGTGTGGGGAGGATTTGGGACGTTCAACGTCCCAAATCCTCCCCACACGCCACCGCCCAAGGGGCACCGAGACGGCTCACGACCAACCCGGCCCACGCGGAACTAAGCCACCAGCGCGAAACTCGAGTAGTACTCGCCTGAGGGATCCCGCGAACCGCTCCGGTCCGGGCTGACCTCCGCGCCGACCCAGCCCTGGAACGCGCCCGCGTCGTCGATCACCTGCAGCAGCGGGCGGACGTGGCTGTTGCCGAGGTAGCAACCGTTGTAGGACAGGCATTCGCACCAGAACTCGTAGCTGTTGCGCCGCCCGCCGAAAGCGTCGCTCAGGTAGTAGAACCGCCTGTCGCCGGTGTCGATGATCTTCTTCGCGCAGGCCTCGTATCCGGCGCCGGGGAGGCAACAGGAGGTCGGGGCGCATCCGGAGTCGTACTGCACGTACCCGAGACAGGAGCCGTCGTCGCACTTGTTCCACCCCGGGCCGACGCCCAAAGCACCGCTGCTGCCGCGGGTCCAGTTCGTGATCGCGCGGCGGTTCACGCCCTGCCCTTCGAGCAGGTACGACCGCTGGGTCGCGCGGACCGAGCTCATCGGAGCCTTGCTGGTCTGCGCGAGGGAGGCGTTGCTGCCGTAGGCGATGCCGCTGGTGATCGAGTAGTTGTCGCTCACCAGTTGCAGGCGTCCGAGACCCGGCCTCGGCTCCGAAACGGCCCACGTCTCCGTGAGGTTCACGGGAGTGGTGGTGCCGTCGACGGTGCTGCTGGTCCAGGTGATGGCCACCTGTCCGGAGTTCTCGGTATAGGTGCCGGTGAAATGGCTGTTCGGGGCGCCGGTGAAGCCGGGCGCGGTCTTGATCGGGCAGTTGTTGCGGGGATTGGTACCCGGCGCCCAGTCACCGCAGTAATAGACGTCGCCGCTGTCGACCGGGGCCGGGAAGCCCGCCTGGCTCCAGGTCCAGAAGTTGTGCGCGACGGTGTTGTCGGCCGAGTTGAACACGAGATAGCCGAGACGGACGTAATTGCGGTCGGCGTCGGTCCGGAATCCGCCGACGCTCACCACCCAGTTCTGTTTGCCCGACGGCGCGGACACGGTCCGAGCCTGGGACGCGCCGACGAGGAGCGTCGAGGCGAGTACGGACAGGACGACGATCGCGAAGGCGCGTAACCGTTTTCTCCCCATGAAAGGAGCTAACCAGGTCAGCCCGCTTCCGGTCGAGAATCTCCAGCGTATCGCCAGTCGACATCACCCACTTCGCCCGCTTTCGCGGCGCGACGCCCGACGACGAACACGTAAAGTAAGAACGCGACCTCGGCGATTACTCCGATTCCTATCCTCGCCCAGGTCGGCAGGCCCGACGGGGTCACGAAACCCTCGATCACGCCGGAGATCAGCAGTACGACGGTCAGCCCCAGCGCCATCACCACGACCGAGCGCCCCTGTTCGCCGAGCGCCGCCGTCCGGGAGCGGCGGCCCGGGTCGATGACCGTCCAGCCGAGCTTGAGGCCCGTCCCGGCCGCGACGAAGACCGCGGTCAGCTCCAGCAGGCCGTGGGGCAGGATCAACCCGAAGAACACGTCGAGCCGTCCGGCGGAGGACATCAGCGCCGCGCCGATCGCGAGGTTCAGCGAGTTCGCCCAGAGCGCGTAGATCACCGGGACGCCCAGCACCACGCCGAGGAACAGACAGGTCGCGGCCACCCACGCGTTGTTTGTCCAGACGCGCGCGGCGAAGGAACCCGCGGGGTCGGACGTGTAGTACGTCTCGTATTTCCCGCCCGGCGCGGTCAGGTCCTTGAACTCCTCGGGCGAGGCCAGCGACGCGAGCACCTGCGGGTCTCCGGCGATCCACACCGCCGCGATCGCCATCACCGCGATCGACGCCGCCGCCGACGCCAGCCACCAGCGACGGCTCAGGTACAGCGCGGCCGGGAACCGGTGGGTGAAGAAGAGGCCGACCTCGCGCCACGCGGGGCTGTGCGAACCGGTGACGGCCGAGCGCGCCTTCGCGACCAGACCGGACAGCTGCGCGACGAGCACCGGGTCGGGCGCGACCGAGCGGATGATCGAAAGATGCGTCGCGACGCGCTGGTACAGCGTCACCAGCTCGTCGGCGTCCGGGCCGCTGAGTTTCCCGGCGCGGCCGACGAGGTCACGCAGCCGGTTCCATTCGGCCTGGTGCGCGGCGACGAACACGTCCACGTCCAACTCGGAGCCCTCCCGGCGATCGTCCTTGGTCGCCCAGCCTATTCGTCACTACGCTTGCCAGGTGGAACAAGAGTCCGAACTCGTCACCGGCGAGGCCGTCGTCCTGGACGTGCGCGCGGCGAAACTGGCCAGCCGCGGGCTCGCCATGATGCTCGACGTCGCCCTCCAGTTGGTCGCCCTGATCGTCGCGATGCTGGTGCTCAGCCAGGTCGCCGCCTTCGGTGACGAGGCGCTGGCACTGACGCTGTTCCTGGTGACCCTCGTGCTGATCATGGTCGGCTACCCGGTGATCTGCGAGACGCTGAGCCGCGGCCGCACGCTCGGGAAGATGGCGCTCGGCCTGCGAGTGGTCCGCACCGACGGCGGCCCCGTGCGGTTCCGGCACGCGCTGGTCCGCGGGCTCGCCGGGTTCTTCATCGACTTCTGGGCGCTGGGCATGCTCGGCGTCGTGGCGGTGGTCACGTCGCTGCTGTCGCCCAACGGCCGCCGCGTCGGCGACTACCTGGCCGGCACGCTGGTGATCCGGGAACGCATGCCCGCGGCGCGGACGCCGTATGTCGGGATGCCGCCGCAGCTGGCGTACTGGGCTTCGCAGCTGGACCTGACCCGGCTGCCGAACGATCTCGCGCTGGCCGTCCGTCAGTACTTGAGCCGCACGAGCGAGCTTCGCCCCGAAGCGGCCGAAGCGCTCGGGTACGGGCTCGCGCAGCAGGTCGCGACGGCGATCGGGGCGCCGGTGCCGCCGGGGGTGCCGTCGTGGGCGTACCTGTCGGCGGTGCTGGCCGAGCGGCGGCAGCGGGATCAGGCGAAGTTGCAGCCCGCGGTCCAGTACGGGCCGCCGGTCGTGCAGTCCTACCCGCAGCCGACTGCCCCCGCCCCCGCCCCCGTCGCCCAGCCCCAGCCGCCGTCGGAGCCCGCCCCGGAGAACCCCTTCGCCCCGCCAGGCTGACCCCAAGCGCGTGAAGGCCCCCTTCCCTCGGCTCAGCCGAGGGAAGGGGGCCTTCACGCGACGTCAGGAAACGTCGGCCGACTTCGCCGCCCACGTGTTGCACTGGAACATCCGGTTCTTCTGCGCGCCGTGTTGCCACCACGAGGACGCGTGCGCGTCGGAGCCGTGGTCGCGCGGGCCGCCGTTGTGGTCGCCGCGGTCCTGGGTCTGCCAGGCGTCGCGATACATCGCCTGATCGACCGAGCCGCCGCGTCCCACCGTCGAACCCAGGAACGTCCCGGAAAGACACTGCGCCGAAAGCTCGTTGCGCCGCGACATCTCCAGGCCCGCCGCCGAATCGGTGCCCGCTTCGTACCGTGCGTCCCAATAGGCCTCCGAGATCCCCGAAAGCGCCTGAATGTGATGCGCGTACTCGTGGGCGAAGACCGCCAGATAGACCCCGGGCCGGTTGCCGTACTGCGGCACCTGAAGGCCTTCGTACGGCATGTACAGCGTCTCGTTCTGCGAACAGTAGAACGCCGCCACCGAGCCGCCGCTGGCGTCACCGCACGGGCTCGACCAGTTCTTGCCGGACGGGTATTTCACGGTCGGGACCCGGAACGGCAGTTTCGTGTAGTTCATGACCTGCTGCCAGGCGCTGTCCAGACAGGGCCGCGCGCTTTCGAAGAAGGCCGCCGCCGCGTCCGGGTTGTTCGCCCAGCGCGAGAGGTTGCACGGCTGGTTCGGCAGGCCGACCTGGGAATCGAGCCACAGTGGATTGTCCGCCAGCTTGTGGTGCGGTTGCGGGCCGGACGGCGCACGGCTCGCAGAGGTCTCCCGGGTGGAGCCGGTCGACGTCTCACGTGTGCCGGTCGAGTCTCGCGAACTGGTGGTCGTCGTCGACGTCGTCGTATCGCTGGTCGTCGTGTAGTCCGAAGTGGAGGTTTCCGAATAGCTGGAGTAGCCGACGTCCGCGACGTGTTTCGACTTGCCGTTCGCGATGGTGACCACCATGAGCAGCCCGCCCATGACCGCCATCACCGCCACGATCGCGATCGCCGCGATCACCCCGCCGTTCGACTTCTTGGCTTGATATCCGCCGTAGGGCGCGAAAGCGGGCTGCGCGAAACGCGGACCGTACGGAAGCTGCGGCGGGCCGACGGCACCGGGCCGGAACGGGACCGGCGCGCCGATCTGCGGCGGCGGCAGCGGTGCCGCGCCCGGCGGGGGCAGCGGCAGGCCACCGCTCGGCGGACCCGGCCGGAACGGCGGCGGAACCGGCGTCGGCCGGGAAATCGGCGGACGACCGGGCGGGACGGGGCCCGGCCGGTTCGGCGGCGGCATCGGCGGGCCCCCGCGCGGCGGAAGCGGACGTGCCCCCGGCGGCGGGAGCGGACGCCCGCCCTGCGGCGGGAGCTGTCGGCCACCCTGCGGCGGCCGGGGTGGTGGCGGAGTCGGCCGGCGCCGCGGATCAGGCGGGCCGGGCGGCTGCTGGTTCATCGAGTGGATCCCCCATGCTGTTCGGCAACGCCGTTCGCCCAGGTGGCGGATTCGGCGTTTCGGCGGTCAGCATAGATCGGCTGCCCTAGAGTGTGTGGCTGTGTTGACGAAATGGGGGACGGCGGTCGTGGCCGTCGCGGCGAGCTCGGCCTTGATGGCCCCGCCGTCGGATACGAATGTGCCGGAGGCGCCCGGAGCGGGCCCTTCGCTGACCAATGCGCCACAGCTGCCGAAGCCGCCACCGCTGGGCGCGCGCGGTCAGCTCGGGCTGCTCCAGCCACCGAGCGGAGCGTTCACGAACGTCGCGGTGAAGGTGGAACGCGACGGCTCGCTGTCGATCACCGAGCAGGTGACCGTCCCGGGTGGACAGCATCTGGTGCGCCGGATCCCGTTCAAGGTTCCCGCGGGCGAGGAACAGGACCGCGTCTACGGGATCCGTGACGTCTCGGTCGAGGGCGCGGGCAAGACCGAGCCGAACGGCGAACAGCTGGTCGCCACCTTCGACGGTGGCGCGTCCACCCTCAAGTACAAAGTGGACGGCGCGGTCGCGGACGTCAACGGCGCCCAGCAGGTGCGCTGGCAGGTCGCGAGCGGCTGGGACGGCGAACTGTCCCGCGTGTCCGCTTCGTTCAGCGCGCCGACGCGCGAAATGCCCACAGTGGACTGTTTCGCCGGGCCGCTCGGTTCGGACAAGCAGTGTTCGCTCGCGGAGACCGACCACAGCGGCGTCGTCCGCATCGAACAGGACAAGCTCGCGCCGGGCGAACGAGTCGACCTCGCCGTCCAGCTCCCGGCCGGCACGGTGCCCGCGAACGCGCGGTTCGAGCAGATCGCCTCGGTCGGCGGCGCCTTCGCCCTCACCACCCTCGCCGGCCTCGGTTTCGGGGCGCTGGCCCTGTTCCTCGTGCTCGGCGTGCTCGCCGTCTGGCTGCTGCGCCGTCGTGACCGGGGCGCGCTCACCGCGGGCACCGGCCCGGTCGACGTCCTCATGCGCGAAGGCGACCGGGTCTCGTTCGCCTCGCCCGACGGTGTCCTGCCCGGACAGGTCGGGACGGTCGTCGACGAGACGGTCGACGTCGTGGACGTCAGCGGAACGGTGGTCGACCTCGCGGTCCGCAACTACCTGTGGATCGCCGAAGTCCGCGGCGCCGGCACGGTCGATTGGCAGATCGCGCGCCGCAACGCGCCGGACGAGCACCTCGCCGCCTTCGAGCGCGAGATCTACACCGCGCTCCTGCCCGAGGGCACCGATTCCGTCCTGCTGTCGGAACTCCGCGGCCGCGGCACCGTCGATCTCCGTGTCGCGGGCGAGGCGATGTACGCCGACGTCGTGCGCAAGGGCTGGTTCTCCCGGCGGCCGGACAAGGGCAAGAGCAAACTCACGTGGGCGGGTATCGGCCTGATCGCGCTCGGACTCGTGGCGACGGTCGTCCTGACCTTCACGGCAGGCCACGCGCTGCTCGGTGTCGCGGTCGCGCTCGCCGGGATCGCGACGCTGCTGGGCGCCTCCTGGGTGCCGCCGAGGACTACGCGCGGCAGGCGCCTGGTCGGCCAGGTGCGCGGGCTGCTCGAATACCTGCACACCGTCAAGGTCGCCGACATTCCGTTGGGGGACCGGGAAATGGTGTTCTCCCGGTCGCTGCCGTACGCCATCGTGCTCGGCGACACCGAGCACTGGCTCCGGACGTTCGAGGCGCTCGACCCGTCGGCGGACGGTTCGGCCGGGCTGTACTGGTTCGGCGGGCTCGAAGGCGATCGGGATCTGCGCCGGTTCGCCGCGCATCTGCCGTCGTTCCTGTCCGCTTTGGACGGTCTCCTCGCCGAATCCGGTCACCTGCGTTCGCTGCGCCCGGAACCGGTCCCCGCCTGACGTGAACACTCGCAATTCGTCCTCTGAATGCGGTAGTTGCACACGCAAGTACCGCATTCAGAGGACTAAACGCGTGCTGTTGCTGGTCGGTCTCCTGCTGGTGCTGGGCGCGGCACCGGCGGGGGCGCAGAGCGAACCGCAACTGCCCGCATTGCCGAACAGCGCGGAGATCTCGCTCAAGGTGGAACGCGACGGCGCGCTCACGGTCGTCGAGGCCGTGTCCGTGCCGAGCGAGGCGACGATGACCCGCCGGATCCCGCTCCGCACGGCCGCCCCGCGCGACCGCGACCGGATCATCGGCATCCGTGACGTCGTCATCGAGGGCGCGGGCAACTCCGAACTGACCGATGACGAGTTCACCGTCAAGCTCAAGGGCGGCACCTCGGTCGTCCGGTACACAGTGGACGGTGCGGTCACCGAAGCCGACGGCTTGACCAGGGTGAGCTGGCAGCTCGCGAGCGGCTGGGACGCCCGGCTCGAACTCGTGCGGGCGAGCTTCGCCGCGCCGTCGATCCCGAACGCGGTCACCTGCTACGCCGGGCCCGAGGCGTCGCGCGCGCACTGCGCGACCGCCCAGATCGCGCATTCCGGGCTGACCCGGTTCAGCCAGCAGAACCTCGCACCGGGGCAGCGGATGGAGATCTCGGTCGAACTGCCCGGCGGCACCGTCCCGGCGAACGCGCGCCTGGAGCCGTCGAAGACCTTCGCCGGAGCGTTCGTGCTCACCACCCCGGTCGGCTGGGCGTGGGGCGGCTTCGCGCTCGCGCTCATCGCGGCCGCCGTCGGCCTGGCCCTCCTGCGGAGGCGGGACAGGCACCCGGGCGACGCGCTCCCGGTCCGCTTGCTCGCCGGGAAGGCGTTCTCGTCACCCGACGGTGTGCTCCCCGGACAGGTCGGGACCGTCCTCTCGGGCCGAGCCGACGCCGTCGACCTGGCCGCGACGGTCGTCGACCTCGCCGTCCGGAACTACCTCTGGGTGAGCGAGGAGCCCGGCGAGCTGACCACCTGGCGGCTCGTCCGCCGCAATCCGCCGGACGAGCAGCTGACCACCTACGAGCGCGCCGTGTTCGATCTCCTCCTACCCGACGGAAGCGAGTCGGTGCTGCTGTCGGAGATCCAGTCCGCGCGGATCGGCGTCGAATCGGTGCGGGAGGCGCTGGACGACAGCGTTGTCGAGCGCCGCTGGTATTCGCGGCTGCCGGGCAGGCTGCCCCGCGCCGGCCTGCGGATCTGCCTCTACGGCCTGTTCCTCACCGTGCTGCTGGCGTTGACCGTCGGCTACGCCCAGCTCGGGCTGATCGTCATCGCCGCGGGCGCGGTACTCGCCGTCGCCGCCCGGTGGCTGCCGGTGCGTACCGGCGCCGGTGTCGTGCTGCACCGACGGCTGCTGGGCGTGCGCGAGGCGCTGCTGGCGACCAAGGCGGCGGACGTCCCGAAGCTCGAACGCGAGGTGCTCCTTTCCCGGGCGCTGCCGTACGCGCTCGCTCTCGGCGAACAAGAACGGTGGGTCGCCGGATTCGCCGAACTGAAGGGTCCGCCCAAGATCTACTGGTACGGCAAGGAAGACGACGGCGAGGTCCCGATCGCGCGGGTGGGCGACTTCACCGCCGCGCTAGTGGGAACCTTCGCCGCGACCCGCCAGGGTCGTCGCCTGGAGGCCTGAGTAGCCCGTAGGGTGGTGCGCATGGCCGATCCCGAGCTTGTCCGATTCACCCTCGACAACGGTCTGCGCGTGGTGCTCGCGCCCGACGCGACCGCTCCGGTGGTGGGTGTCAGCGTCCACTACGACGTGGGCTTCCGTTCCGAGCCCGAAGGGCGCACCGGTTTCGCGCACCTCTTCGAGCATTTGATGTTCCAGGGGAGCGAGAGCCTGGAGAAGCTCGCGCACTTCCGGTACGTCCAGTCGAGTGGTGGCAGCTTCAACGGCTCCACCCATCCGGACTACACGGACTACTTCGAGGTCCTCCCCGCCGCGGCTCTTGAGCGCGCCCTGTTCCTCGAAGCGGACAGGATGCGGGCGCCGAAGCTGACGCAGGAGAACCTGGCCAACCAGATCGACGTGGTCAAGGAGGAGATCCGCCTCAACGTGCTGAACCGGCCGTACGGCGGGTTCCCGTGGATCCTGCTCCCGCCGGTGCTGTACTCCACGTTCCCCAACGCGCACAACGGTTACGGCGGTTTCGAGGATCTCGAACAGGCCACCTTGGACGACTGCGCGGCCTTCTTCGACACCTACTACTCGCCCGCGAACGCGGTGCTGACCGTCGCCGGTGACTTCACCGTCGAGGAGGCCCGCGAGCTGATCGAGAAGCACTTCGGCGACGTGCCGCACCGGCCCGCGCCGCAGCGTCCGTCGTTCGCCGAGCCCGCCCCCGAGGGCGAACTGCGCGGCGAGCACGTGGACCCGCACGCCCCGCTGCCCGCGGTCGGCGTCGGCTACCGCATGCCGGACCCGATCAACGACCTCGACGGTTACCTGGCGAACCTCGTGCTCGCCGGCGTGCTGACCGACGGCGACGGCTCCCGCCTGCAGCAGCGGCTGGTGCACCGTGAGCCGCTGGTCGTCGACATCGGCGCGGGCGCCGGCCTGTTCGGCCCGTTCGAGGCGCGCGACCCGGACACTTTCACCATCACCGCGATCCACCCGCACGAGGTGAGCACCGACCAGGTCCTCGCCGCGCTGGACGAGGAGCTGGAGAAGCTGGCGGCCACGCCGCCGGAGGACCAGGAACTCAAGAAGGTCACCGCGCGCTGGGCCGCGAGCCTGCACTCCGAGCACGACAAGCTGGTGTCCCGCACGCTGGCCCTCGGCTCGTTCGAGCTGCTCTACGGCGACGCGTCACTGGTGTACCGGCTCGCCGAGAAGATGTCGGCGGTCACCGCGGAAGCCGTTTCGGCGGCGGCGAAGGCGCTGCGGCCGGACTCGCGGGCCGTCCTCGTCGTCCGCCCCGGTAGTGCCGATTCCGATCAGGAAGGTTCCGAGCAGTGAGCGCACCGCACCGCACCGCCGAGGAGATCGGCCGCACGGCCGCCGGGCCGCGTCCGGTCCCGTCGCTGGGGACGCAGCGCGCCGCCGCGGATCTGTCCCATGTGGACACCACGCTGGGCAACGGGCTGCGCGTGCTCGCCGTCCGGAAGCCGACCGTGCCGCTGGTCGAGCTGCGCGTCTGGATCCCGTTCGCCGGTGAGGACAAGCTGCACCCGGCCACCGCCGAGGTGCTGGCCGAAACCCTGCTGACCGGCACCGCCCGCCGCGACCGCATCGAGATCGACGCGGATCTGGCGCTGATCGGCGGCGACCTCGCGTCCGGCGTCGATCCGGAGCGCCTGGTCGTCACCGGGACCTCGCTGGCCGACGGCCTCCCGACGATGCTCGACGTCCTCGCCGACGCGCTCACCGGCGCGTCGTACGCGGACGCCGAGGTCGAGCGGGAACGCGAGCGGCTCATCGAGCGGATCGCCGTGTCCCGCACGCAGCCGAGGACGATCGCCCGTGAGGCGCTGCAGAAGCACCGCTACGGCGACCACCCCGCGGTCCGCGAGGTCCCGCAGGCCGAAGACGTCGCCGTCGTGACGCCGGAACAGGTTCGCGCGCTGCACCGGGCTTCGGTGCTGCCGCGGGGATCCGTGCTGGTGATCGTCGGCGACATCGACCCCGAGACCGTCATCGGCGACCTGGAGAAGGCGTTCGGAGGCTGGGCTTCGGACCGCTCCGCCGTCCGCCTGCCCGCGCTGCCCGAGCTCACCGGCGGCAATGTCCTGCTGGTGCCGCGGGCCGGTGCCGTGCAGTCGCAGATCCGGCTGTCCGCGCAGACCGTGTCGCGCACGGACCCGCGCTACCCGGCGCTGCAGCTGGCGAACCTGGTCTACGGCGGGTACTTCTCGTCGCGGCTGGTCGAGAACATCCGTGAGGACAAGGGTTACACCTACAGCGCGCACTCCGGATTCGAGTTCACCGACCAGACCGCCGTGGTGAACGTCGACGCGGACACCGCGACCGACGCGACCGCCGCCGCGCTCATGGAGACGCGGTACGAGCTGGCCAGGCTCGGTCTCGTGCCGCCGACCGCCGAAGAGGTCGAGTCGGTGCGCCAGTACGCGATCGGTTCGCTGGTCACGGCCGCGTCGTCGCAAGGCGGCCTGGCCGCGCAGCTCTCCGCGCTCGCCGCGACGGGGCTGGGTGTCGAATGGCTGGCCGGGCATCCGGAGCGTCTCGCCGCGGTCACCGCCGAGGACGTGGCGAACGCGGCGCTGGAGTTCTTCGCGCCCAAGCGGTTCACCGGGGTCGTCGTCGGCGACGCCGATGTCCTCGCGCCGAAGCTGACGGCGCTGGGCGACGTGACCGTCGGGGAGCCCGCCTGATGGAGACGCCGTTCGGGTTAGGGGCGCTCCCGACGCTTTCGCGCTCCACGGCGGACCGTCAGGAATCCTTGCGCACCAACCCGGACAGGCTCGCCGAGCGCTGGCCGAACGCCCGGGTCGTGCTGCTCGACGAGCACGCGCGCACCCCGGTGGTGGAGGGTTCCGGCACGCTCGCGACCCGCAAGTCGCAGGAGTTCGGCACCGAGCCGCCCGCCGAGGCGGTCTTCCTGGGGGAGTGGCAGGGCACCGACTACTGGTCGATGCCCGGCCGCCCCGCCGGGGAGACCGAGACCGTCGAAATGGCGGGCAGCTGGGGCGTCATCGAACAGGTCGCCCGCCACGAAGGCGAGATCTGGGTCGACCTGCGTGGCTACGGCGACCTGCTCGACGACACGTCGGCCGGGCTGTTCACCACCGCGCAGGCGCTGCAGGCCTGGCGGCGGCAGGCGAAGTTCTGCACGCGCTGCGGCAGCCCGACCGAACTGATCCAGCTGGGCTGGGCGAGCAAGTGCACCGGCTGCGGCCGGGAGGAATACCCGCGTACCGACCCGGCGGTGATCTGCCTCGTGCACGACGACGCCGGCGTCAACGGCGAGCACGTCCTGCTGGCGCGGCAGCCGATCTGGCCGCCGGACCGGTACTCGATCCTCGCCGGTTTCGTCGAGGCGGGGGAGTCGCTCGAAGGGTGTGTCGAGCGGGAGATCCGCGAAGAGGTCGGCGTCGAGGTGCGCGACGTGCGTTATCTCGGCAGCCAGCCGTGGCCGTTCCCGCGGTCGATCATGCTCGGCTTCACCGCGCGGGCCGACATCTCCGCGACGATCGTGCCCGCGGAGGGCGAGATCGAAGAGGCGTTCTGGGTTTCGCGCGAGGAGGTGCGGGCCGCCTTCGCGAACAGTCAGCTGCGGAACGCGGGCGCCGTGCCGACCCCGATCGCCGGCGGGACGCGGCAGCTGGTGCTGCCGGGGAACTCGTCGATCGCGCGCGTGATGCTGGCGGCCTGGGCCGGGGTCTGACGAGTAGCAAGGGACCTTTGCTACCACTTTTCCGACTCGTTCCGTGAAGGCCTGGCGGATTCACGTGGTGGTTGCAACACGCATTGTTTGTTGGTTGAACAGTAGTGCTTCGAGGGCTTCGGTGGGTGTGTGCCAGTTGAGGGTTTGGCGGGGGCGTTCGTTGAGTT